>CABMIH010000001.1 GCA_902386205.1 uncultured archaeon
GTTAACGGGATCATGTCCCAAAAATTAAACAGCCTTCACTGCCCATATCAAGAGCAAATAAAAACAACAACAGTAATGAGATTTTTCATGCTTCATGCATGAGGCGAAGCCTCATGAGCGTTTGGTTCTTATAAACGATAGAATCGAATATCAAAATAAATTGAAACCACAAAAATATTTATCCCATTAAAGCGCTTTTTTTGCTATGCTAAAAGTCAGATGTTGTCCGGCAGATTGTGCGATAAAAAGCAATTGGGAGGAAGAGCTTCAAATAGAAGAGGGGCTTTTCAAAACGAAAAAATTCCTTGAAGTGACCAACATATTAAAAATTCTTGGCAATCCTTCAAGGTTAAAAATAATGATGCTGCTTTCAAAAAGGGATCACTGCGTCTGCGAATTGATATACGTATTAAATGAAAGGCAGAATTTGGTTTCGTACAATCTGGGTATCCTGAAAAAATACGGACTGGTCGAGTTCTACAACCGCTCCAGGCACAAATATTACAGGCTTGGAGATAATGCCGCAAATATTGCCGGGATGGTCAAGGAATTAATGGAATGCGGATAGATATTTCAGTATTCAAGTATAAAGAGAAATCCATGCCATGTCCCCAAAATAAAACAAAACCCTTTGTCTTCATCAATGCAGCCATGAGCGCAGACGGTAAAATTGCGACAATCGAAAGGAAGCAGACCCGCATTTCGGGCAAACTCGACTTTGACCGCATGGACGAACTCAGGGCGACCTCTGATGCGGTGATGGTGGGCATCGGCACCATGCTTTCAGATAACCCGAGCCTTACCGTGAAATCACAGAAGCGAAGGGAAGAGCGGCGCGAAAAAGGGATGGATGAGAATCCTGCGAGGATCGTTGTCGATAGCAGGGCGCGAACACCTGTGGATGCTGATATTTTCAGGAAAGGCGAGGGGAAAAGGATAATAGCGGTCTCTGAGATAGCGCCAAAAGAGAAAGTAAGGAAGTTATCGGAGCTTGCTGAAATTATCATAGCTGGCAGGGAAAGCGTGAATCTGGAAAAACTCCTTGTGGAATTGAAAGCACGCGAAATCAACCGCCTGATGGTGGAAGGGGGGGCGACATTGAATTGGAGTCTGGTTTCAAGAGGGCTCGTTGATGAGATATATACTTTTATCGGCAATATCATCATTGGGGGCGGGACTGCACCGACGCTGGTGGATGGAGAGGGGATAGCTGGCCAAGCATGCGGTCTGTCGCTTATTTCATGCGAGAGATTGGAAGAAGGGGTGCTTATCAAGTGGGAAGTCTTATGAATATTGATTCATCTGATCGAAGGGTAATTTTACACACTATGTTTTACTATTTACTGGAGTTTAATTCCTGTTCTATTATTCGCTGGAACGCTTCATAAGGCTGGGCTCCTACCAGCTTTTTTCCATTGATAAAGAATGCAGGTGTTCCTGTAACTCCATAACTACTGCCATCTTGAAAATCTTTCATGACCTCCTGGGACATTTTTCCTGAATCCAGACAGGTATTAAATTCCTTAATATCCAATCCGAGGTCTTTAGCGTACTGTTTGAGATTATCGTTATTCAGAGCACTTTGATTTTCATATATCTTATCATGGAATTCCCAAAATTTCCCCTGCTCCTGTGCACATTCTGCTGCTTCTGCGGCTTTCTGTGCATATTGATGAAAACTCAAAGGGAAATCCCGATAAACAAGTTTTACCTTGCCTGTATTTATATAATTCTCTCTTATCTGGGGCAAAGTTTGAAAATAGAATTTCGCACAGTATGGGCACTGAAAATCGCTGAACTCTATTATTGTTACAGGTGCATCTTTTAAACCCTGTACAGGATCATCATCAGGGCTTGCCCTAACTATCGAAGGAAATGGAGTTTTTGCAGGAGTAGTTTGAGTATTTATGTTATTATTGTTAATACTATTGTATATATTAATTGTTGCAGATAGATTTAGCACTGTCAGGATTAAAGTAACACTAACCAGCATTGTTAATAATTTCGTATTGTCCATTTTTTTCCCATTCTCTCTGTTTATTCAGATTTTTTTTCGCCTTCAGCGTTATAGTTGTAATAATATATACAAATAATAAAAAAATAGAAATAAATAGATATACATCTATTTATTCTTTCTCATTCTTGATATTAGGAACATTATTCCCAATATGGAAACAACAGGCAATGCTATTGTCGGAAATTCTGGGACTGATGTCTCCAATTTGCATGTAGCAGAGCATCCATCTCCACCATTGTTGTTGCCATCATCGCACTGTTCACCTGGATTTAGCTGTCCATCACCGCAAAGATCAGGGATTACACCACGAGCGAGAATGTACGGGTAGCCCACAGAATTATCCCCCGATGTATAGGAACCGCTCGGATGAAGAGCCATAGCGAGGACATCAAAGTTGCTCGGCCATGATATCAAGTTCTCGTGTACAGAATTACCCCAGAATGAAAGTGAATCATCGGTTAACCCTGTGAGGGCAGGATGAGAGGCGGTAATGTGAACATCTTCTAATCCACCTGTATACCCGGCACCAATTGTACTAAATGAACCAAAGCCAGCTAGCACTGGAACAGTAGTGGCAGAAGAGGCAGAGTGATAGTAACAGCTCAGCGCGATATAAGCACCTGTGCCAGTACCATCAAGCGCAAAAGCAACACCATTATCGATGAGGGTCTGGGCTCCAGCCTCATAACCATAGTGATATGTTGGATCTGTGCCAATGATAATTACGTTGCCAGTAACTGCCGCAGACCATACCGCTGAGTTTGCCTCAGCAGCTGATACCCATGATGTGCCAGGATACCCGCAAGTTGGGTCACCCAGAATAAGGGCGTCGTAAGCCGCGAATTGAGCAGTGGTCATCCCGCTCCATTCATCAGGTGTAATAATGTCTACAGTATATCCAAGATCTATTGCTGCCAATGCTTCGGGGCTGCTTGCTCCACCGGTAACGGTAGTCGAGAGAATTCCCACAGTTCCAGTACCAGTAGTCAAGGTGCTGAACGCCTTTGCAGTTCTTTCTGCTGCTAAGCCGGAATGAGGATCATTCACCGGTGAGTCGACAGCTTGGGCAGGCAGGCAGGCCAAAAGTATAGAGACGCTAATCAATAGCGTTACTAGCCATCCTCTTCTCATTGCTTTTTTTAAATTTTTCATATTCTTTCACTCCTATATTCTTTTTTTTTCTTCATAGACAAAGCTAACAACATTAGCTTTGTATAGCCACCACGGCACTCGATACACTCACCACACTACCTTTGCTGGCAAATCCCTGTGTATCTCGGATTTTTTAGAGCATGGTTTAAATTTAATAATTATTTATTATTTCGCAACTGATTTAGTTAATAGGGAAAGACACAATTCAATCTTTTTTGTCATCATCATTTTGATGTGCCTCTTATATAATAGAACATAACTATTTAAATATATCGCTATCAAAAAATTTTAATTATGATTATCATGATTATTATCATATAAACAAATAATTTTGAAACATGGAGGGAAATAAAAACCCCTTATAATTATTTAATATAAACAGCGAATCCAAGATGTTCAGTATAATTATTATCTATCCAATTATATTTATTTACTTTTGCCCTATATTTCCCTGAAACAGGTACATTGAAATCAAGGATTTCAAAATTATTATCATAGGATTGTGAGATGCCAGCCCTGTATTCAGGCACCCATTTCGTTCCTGACAACCTCTCCATGGAAAGGTCAAGATCAGCATTAAGAGCATCAATTCCATCATAGCCGGTCGACCTTGAGTCCCATGCGATCACGATACGCATTCTTTGTCCCATGCTGGCTGTTATGTTTTGTGAATACCACGGGGCTCCACCATCATATGAAATGTTTACTCCTCTCCATTTTGTAGAAACGCTTCCTATTTTGTATGCTTCCTGGATATTTATTCCACCTGCACCATCTTTATCGCTGAGACGGCTGTTCCCATCAATATTATGGTCGGCAGACGCCATCACAATGGCTCTAATAGTCTCCGGCCACATCCCAAGAGCAGGGGTCTTATTTATTAAAAGTGAGACCTCGCCGGATACATGTGGTGCGGCATAACTGGTACCTGAACCCATGTTACCCGTCCATGGAGAAAATGTAGTTGTGGAAATTATATCCTCCCCAGGTGCGACGACATCGGGTTCTTCCCTGTCTGAAAAAGGAGGATTGATATAACTTGAGAAAGACGACATTTCATCATCCCACCATATCGAGCCGGTGTTTTTATCATTAAACGATCCCACTGATATCACATTGTATGCCACAGCAGGATCATAAACTGGGGCTGAACCATTGTTCCCAGCAGCGAATATCACAGTCACCCCATAATTGTAAACAAGCCAGTCATAGTAATATGCGAGTGGACTTAATATTCCACCTGTTTGTGCCCCCCAGCTATTGCTCAATACTCTTGCACCATTATTGACTGCCCAATCTGAACATGTCATGAGAGAATAGTCATCCCAGGAATTGGCATTTCCGCTCAAAACCGCAGGTCCTTTATAAACAACTCCTTTATATGTTGTATGTGTGCTTGCTATTATTCCTGCTACGGCTGTTGGATGTGAACCAATATTAGTATTAGATGGATTACAATATATTCCATCTTTTAAATATGGATTAGCAAATGCTATCCCATTGGCTTCTATTACTGCTACTTTGGTTCCACTTTTGACATAAGACCAGACAGGTGGAGCAAGAATAGTGGGCACCGACATATCAGTTAATGGTTCATATTTTCTTCCCATCTGGAGCGCCACCACGTTACCATCTGCCTCCAAATCACGGATTTCATCTTTCGATACTTCAGCAAAAATTACCGGGGCTAATGAGCTTTCATAAATAATATTTATATTTTTTGATTTGAGCTTATCTTTGATTGGTTTTTGCTTTTCATTTATTTTATTTCTAATGCGCTGGGATTCTGATTCCAGAGTTTCCATAATGTTATCATCAGTTAAATCTTTATAATCTTCATCACTGATAATTTCCGGTCTTTTCATGCTTTTGATATCATCCGCTTTAACCCAGATTGCCACTCTCACCTTGCCATTCTTACCCAATTTCTTTAAATTTTCATCCAGATCGCGCTCAATTTTTGTATATTGAATTGCTTTTACCTGTTTTTCTTTAACCTGTACCTTAAATTCATCACCTGGATATTCTTCGATTAAAACTTGATTGTTTTTTTCTTCAGGAGAGTTTAAGGCATTGACAATACCTATTGCACTGATAAAAACAGCAAAAAATATTATTAATATAAAAACTTTTAATTTATTTTTCATATATAACTACCTTTAAATACAGATACCAGGTTGGAATTAAAATCCAATACAACAGTTAATGAAAAACTTCTATTTAAATTTATTGCTTACAAAAAATTTTAATTATTATGCTTATAATAATTATTAATAAATATGAAATATCACAGCAACAAATTTTTTCACTTGCAGTGGAGAGGGATTCTCCTCCAATAAATATCCCTTTATACCATTAACAATAAATCAGGAACAAAATGCCTAATAAGAACAATAAATACTTCGCCGCCCACAAAGAAATAACAAAAGTGGCAAGGCTATCCATTTATTCTAACACTTTACTTCTTGTGATAAAGCTCGCAGCAGGCTTTTTCATGGGTTCCATAAGCGTCCTCTCAGAAGCCCTTCATTCAGGCATCGACCTGCTTGCCGCGATTATTGCCAATTATTCTGTCCGAAAAGCCGGCCAGCCTGCCGACGATATACACAAATTCGGGCATGGTAAATTTGAGAATGTATCGGGAACGGTTGAAGCCCTCCTGATTTTTGTGGCTGCGATAATCATCCTTTTTGAGTCCGGTAAAAAACTATTGAACATAGAAGAAGTCAAGGTTGAATTCCTGGGTGCAGGTATTGTTATCATGGGCATTTCTGCGATCGTTAACATCATAGTTTCCAGGAAGATCATGAAAGTGGCAAAGAAAGCAGAGTCTATAGCACTTGAAGCCGACGGCTATCACCTGACCACGGATGTTTACACGTCGGCAGGTGTGTTTATCGGCCTTCTTCTCATAGAGCTGACAGGCAATCCCATCTTTGACCCGGTCATGGCGATGATTGTCGCGCTCATCATTATTAAAGCCGCCTATGACCTTACGAACCGCTCGCTCTCAGGACTCATGGATACGAAACTTTCAGATACTGAAGAAGAACTCATTAAATCCATTATTGCCGAGCATTATTCCCAGTATGCCAACTACCACAACCTAAGGTCGAGGATGTCAGGGGCTGAAAGATTTGTGGATTTGCACCTTGTGGTACCCAGAAATCAGAATGTTATTGACGCCCATGAATTCTGCAACCATCTTGAAAAAGACATCAAAGAGAAAATCCCCAACCTTTCAATATTGATACACATCGAACCCTGTAAAGATGAATGTGAGATTTGCCACAAACTTGATGTGTGTAAAATGCCTGACACTGTCCATGACTGATTGTGATGACACAAATCCACGCATGGCCTCAGCCATGCGTGTGCGCGGAGTCGAGGAACCCAGTTGCGCCTCTGGAGAGCGCCTCCATGTATGCCCCCGCAGGGGCATACGTGTTGTATGGGAGTCGAGAACCGTTAGGTTTCGTGGTAGAACCCGCTGGGTTTCGCACGCGGTTTCGGTCAGAACATCTTATTAAGCGCTTCTTTTGCCGGCATCCCTATGGTTATACCAAGTTTGCCGGCAGCTTTTGAAACGTCCACTGCTTTTGCATCCAGGACATCATCAAAACTTCTTACACCAGTTACCCTGACCGCTACGTCTCCCAGCTTATCTGCAATTTCCATATTGAGATAGCCGCACATTACAAACCCTTTACCAGCCCTTATCACAAGCAGCGGGGCATGTTCCATTTCCATTTTCAAACCCAGAGCACTGCCTTTTTCAAGAATTATCTGTTCAACAAGCATGAATTCTACGTAGTGTTTCCGATAGAAATATTTTATTGTGGTACAAACTGGTATACATGGAAGAAACCCATAAAAACTTGAAAACTGCCATAATCCTCACAGCTCTCATCTTTTTCCTGGAACTGGCAGGCGGGATAATAGCCAACAGCCTTGCACTCCTTTCTGATGCTGCGCATGTCTTCATGGATGTTGTGGCACTGGTTCTTGCCTACGGGGCAATAAGAATATCCTCCCGTCCTTCCAACAGGAATATGACGTTTGGTTACCACAGGTTTGAGATATTCGCAGCCCTGATCAATGGATTGACTATCATCGTAATTGGTATTTTCATTTTTTATGAAGCTTATGGGAGAATCCTTAACCCCCCTGAAGTAAAAGGTCTTGAAGTCCTTGTAATTGCCACTATTGGCATGATGATCAATATCTGGGCAGCCCTGAAGTTGCACGGGCATCATGACCTTAATATCAAAGGGGCTTACCTGCACGTACTTGGCGATGCCCTCGCATCCGTAGCTGTAATAGCAGGAGCGATCATTATCATTTTTACAGGTAAAACGGTTGTGGACCCCGTGCTTAGCATTCTGATAGGCATGATACTCCTCTTTGGTGCCGGAAAGCTCATTTTCGGCTCCGCCCGCATCCTCCTTGAATTTGCGCCAAAGCATGTTGATGCAGATAAACTTGCAGGTGTCATTATGGAAATCGAAGGTGTAAAAGGGGTACATGACATCCATATCTGGAGCATCTGTTCCAATATTCATGCAATGAGTGCGCATGTTCTTGTTGACAGGATCCATGTCCAGCAGACAGAGATTCTCATAAGTAAAATCAGCAATATGGTAAAAGACAGGTTCCGTATCCTGCATACAACACTACAGTTCGAATGCGCTGAATGCACGCCCGTAGAAATCGGACATGAAGATTTCCACACTTAAAAAAAGTCCAGGCGTGATATTTTATATACCAACGCCCTTTTTATATTTATCTACTAAACTTAAATTTATTATAAATTTAATATCTTTTTGGTTTGTGCTTCTGGTAACATTCCCTGCAATATACAGGTCTGTCGCCGGATGGCTGGAAAGGTACTTCGGTTTCCTGACCACAGTCTGCGCAAGTTGCTTTGTGCATCTCTCTTGGACCGCTTGGTCTGAATCCTCTTCCGCCGCGGAAGCCGCCTCTTCTATCGTCGCCCATTTATATTTATCTCCTTGGTATTATTTATCTTTTAGCTCTTATCTGCAAGGGCTGCAATCGCAAATTTTCGCATAACCCGCTCAATCTTGATCGTGACATTGTCGCCGACCTTCGTACCGGGCACAAAAATTACAAAACCCTGGATACGAGCGATTCCATCCCCCTCTCTTGCAATGCCCTCGATTGTGACATCGTGGACACCGCCTGTAGATACAGGAGCATTTTTATCTTGTTCTGTAAACAATTTCTTTCCTCTGTTTATTTAATCAATCAACCTAAAAAAAGCACACACAGACGGGATAATCCCTTACTCTATATTACTTAATAAGCTAACTGACAGAATGTTAATACAACCTGTATGTATATAAATTCTTGGTTGAAAAAAGGAAAAAATCAATCCATATCGCTCATGGATGCCTTTTTCTTGGGATTTCCTTCTTTTGCAGAAGCCATTACATCATCGATACGCAGTATCATGGATGCAGCTTCCGTTGCTGATGCGATAGCCTGTGTTTTGACACGAAGCGGTTCGATGACCTCATTTTCCAGCATATCTACAGCTTTTCCTGCATATACATCCAGACCGACGTATTTGTTGCCCTTTTCATGCTGGTTTCGAAGCTCAGTGAGCATATCAATGGCGTCAAGACCGGCATTTTCCGCAAGCGTCTTCGGGATTATTTCCATTGCCTCGGCGAATTTATTGACAGCAAGCTGTTCCCTGCCTGTAAGTGTGGAGGCGTATTCGCGAAGCCGCATCGCCAGCTCGACCTCCGGGGACCCGCCGCCAGCAAGTATCTTCCCGTCCTCGATCGCAACACCCACCACGCGCAGTGCATCATGAACTGCCCGGTCAAGGCTTGTTACAACATGCTCGGTGCCTCCCCGCAGCAATATGGAATAAGTGTCCGGATTCTTGCATCCGGTAATGAATATCATTTCCCCGTTGCCGACCATTTTCTCTTCGACAAATCCTGCATGTCCCAGGACCTCAGGTTTTATCTCGTCAAGACTTGTTATAATTTTGCCGCCAGTAGCCCTTGATAACTTCTCAAGGTCGTTCTTCTTGACCCTGTGCGTTACAAAAACGCCTGCCTTGGCGAGGAAATATCGCGCAAGGTCGTCCACGCCTTTCTGGCAGAATACAACGTTTGCACCGCTTTTTATCACTTTCTGTGCAGCTTCACGGACCTGGCTTTCCTCCCGTTCGAGGAACATCCGGGTCTGGCCCAGCCCTTCGATTGATATCTCGGATTTTGTCTCAATTTTCCTTACTTCTATGGGTGTTGCAAGTATCGCTATTTTTGCGTTCTCTATCCGCGATGGCATGCTCTGGTGGGTTTTTGTTTTATCAAGGATGATTCCCGCAACAAGCTCGCTATCTTCGACGCTTCCCTCTCCTCTTCGTTCTATGGAAATGTCCTTTATATTTACCCTGTTCTTCCCGTTTTCTTTTTTAACTATTGATTTTACAGCCATGACGACAAGGTCTGAAAGCTTCTCCTTTGAGAATTCAACACCTTTTCCTGTGAGTGCGGTGGCTGCTATTTTACGAAGATGTTCATCCTTAGAATCTATGGCCATATCCATCAGTATTTCTTTTGACTTATGCGATGCCAGCGTGTAACCACTGATAATCGTTGTGGGATGAATTCCCTGTTCCATCAACTCCTGCGCCTTCTTTAAAAACTCCCCGGTAAGAACCGCAGCGGTTGTGGTGCCGTCTCCCACTTCGTCATCCTGTGTCTTGGCTACCGCAGCAACCATTTTCGCAGCCGGGTGCTTGATGGCCATCTCGTCAAGGATGGTCGCGCCGTCATTCGTGATAGTAACAAGTCCTGCAGGGTCAGTAAGCATCTTGTCCATTCCCCTGGGTCCGAGCGTGGTTCTCACGGCTTCAGCTACCGCCCTGGCAGCCATTATGTTCGATCTTTTTGCCTCTTCTCCGCGTGTTCTTTCCGTTCCTTTTTTCAAAATCAAAACCTGCTGCCCGCCTATCTGGCCTGCCATATAATTACCTCCTTATAAAATATCAAATGCAATGTTTCATGTTTGTAGTTCGATAAAAAGATTTCGCTCAAAAATTTATTTCATTCCAGCTCAAATTTGATAAGGCACTCGCCCACGATACCAGGTTTATCCACACCCTTTGTGATCACATTCCTTTTGATCTTCTTTACTACCGCGTATTTGGAGGCCTGGACGATGGGGCACGCAGATGATAATCCTTCTTTTCTCAATATTTCGTTCCCGTGGCAGATGGCACATCCTTTTATTTCAAGCGTGTAATTTTTTTCATCACAATTGACCTTCACGGAATCTGCGAATTCAAGCTGGTTTTTCAGGAAATCCTCAAAACTCTTTGCGAACTCGGTATTATTCTTAAATGTCCCTGCTGTGTTTGCCCAGTTGTCAGCAATTATTGAACCGACTTTCGCATTTACCTGCTTTGCATCTTCTCCCAGCGCTTTTATCACAGAACTGTGATAATGCTTAACGAAATTCAAGCTAGCCATAATAAATCTATCCTTAGTTTTGACAAAATCACACATAACCATTATCAAATATAAAGATTATGGTTTACATTTTTTATGACTACGTCTCAGTACGAAAAAATATTAACAAACCCCCTGCCAGGAACTTAGAATCCGTCCTTGGAATATAACCTCATCCCGAAGTGTTCACACTGGCCGCTTTCGCAGTCATCATGATGACGTCTTTCACAGTGCGAAAGAGTCAACAGTCTTATTGCCATATCATGCTTCTCGCAATAAGGTGATACTATCATTTCATTCCTCCTTATATTAACGATTTTTCTGTTTAACCGCTAACAATAGAAAGTATGCACACTATAGTATATAATATTAACCCTTATTTATATTAGTCTTATTATCATTATAATCATATGCTCATAATAAGCTGAAAAACTACCAGCCTGTTCCGAATTTCTCGCGAAAAACAAGTTCATTTAATTCTTTTCGTTCAGAACTCCTTGTTTTACTGAGCGGGTGGCCTAAAGCGACCACGGCCATCAACTCATATGATTCAGGCGCCCCAAGTGCTTTGTTCACCATCTCCCTGTTCTTCAATATCTCACCCAGCCACACGCCCCCGATTCCAATGGAATGAATTGCAAGAAGCATATTCTGGATGCATGCACCTATTGATTGTACGTCTTTTACATAATGGTACATATGATCCCTGTCAAGAAAAACCACTATCAGGACAGGGGCGTTTTTTACTGTCGGGCCGTAATCCGTAAGTTCTGAAAGGGCTATCTTCGTTTCCGGTCTTCGCACTATGATAAACCGCCATGCCTGGTTATTCAGGCCCGACGGCGCCCACCTCCCGGCATCAAGTATCTGCCCGATTGTCTCATCGCTCACGTCCCCTGCTTCAAATCCCCGGACGCTCCGGCGTGTCCTTATGGCCTCAATGGTTTCCATAAAATCACCCGTACATTTGCGGGTCCGGCGGTTGGGATTGCAATATAGGGATAAGATTTTCAAGGGACAACGGAAAAACAGCGGTTATTTCTTCAGCGCAGACCGGGCATTTTCTTGACAGGTAAAGCGGTGTTACATTTATTGTCTCATCATAAACGGATTCGGATATGAAAGGGCTTATCGTTGGCATGGGCTGTCCTATCCTGAAATCGCCGCCTGAAAAAAAATCAAAATAACTGAGCTTTTCCGAATAACCGCATTTGCACCGGAATTCGATCTTATTTTTTAAGAATTTGTTCTTCCTGTTTTTCTGCAATAATGAAACGAGTATTTCTTTCATCAATCCCAGATTGACATTCCTGTACTAAATTCCTTCGGAATTTTTCAGGCGGCCTTTTGACCATTTGCCGCTTGTTTTCCCAAGAAGCGCAAGTTCGCCCATTACCCTGCCCACTTGCACGGATAACGGGGAGGGAATGGAATTTCCAAAAGCAGTCCCCGGAAGAGGCATAAAATAATGGGAGTGCACCTTTGCTCCCTTTCCCGTGAGCCACTTGATAAGCCGCAGGGTCATGTGCTGGTCATCGTACGTTTCACCAGGCAGGCCGAATATGAAATCCACAACCGGTACAAAACCGTGCTGCAGGCATTTCTCAGCCCCTTTTATTATGTCTTCGACCGTATGGTTCCTGTGAATAATATCAAGTATCCTCTGGCTTCCCGACTGCCCGCCCATGCTGAGGGTTGTGTTCACACAGTAGCCGGACACAAGTTCAAGGAGCCTGTCGTTTATGAATTCCGGCCTTACCTCTGAAGGAAAAGTGCCAAAAAATAACCTGTTGCCTGAAAGGGCCTTGAGAAGGGATTCGATCTTTTCAATTTTGGGACGGATACCGTCAGAACCATAAGCGAAAGCGTTCGGGGACGTGAACCTGACATCTTTCAGGAATTTTGCATATTTTGAGATCTCATCGATGCTGCGGTGTCTCATATTGTGGCCGAACAGTTGCGGAGTCTGGCAGTATGCACAGTTGAAAGGGCAACCACGGGTTATTTCTATGCTGCTGTGCATCGCATCAGGATCAAAAGGCGGATAATTATCAAGAGCGATATTTTCCCTTTGCCCCGTGAAAATAATCTTCCCGTCTTTCCTGAATGCGATGCCTTTTACCGAATTAATATCTCCCCCGTTTTGCAGCACACCTATCAGTTCAGGAAGCGTTTCCTCGCCTTCACCGATAACAACATAATCGAAATAAGCAAGCGTCTCCTCCGGGCGCGCCGAAGGGTGGGGGCCGCCTGCTATGAATATCGAGCATCCTTTTGCTTGCCCTACTTCACGGAAAATTGAATTAGCCTGGGGCGATGCAAAACTATAAACCACGATACCACTGGCCGGCCCGTCCGCAAAGCCCGAACCCGGAACAAGGGGTTTCAGGGCAGCTATACTTTGCATGTTGTTTTTGAAATACCTGAAGTTTACATTAGATAAAGCCATCTTACTAAAATTCCTTTAAAAAGCGCCGAGGTAGGGATTTGAACCCTAGCTTACCGGAAGGTAAAACAGGTCTCGAGCCTGCCGCGTTAGTCCGCTCTGCCACCTCGGCACAGGTATGCTTTTAATATAGTTCGTTAGCTATTAAGCTTTGGAAAATCAATCAGGATAATACAATATATTTTAAGAAATTTAGCATTTATGAGGCTTGACTCCTATCTTGTAGAGATCGGTAATCTTGGTTCGCGGGGTCGTGCAAAACGCGCCATTACCGGAGGATATGTAAAGGTCAATGGCAGGATCATCATTAAACCTTCTTTTGATGTTGCATACTCCGACACTGTTGAAACAACAGACGGGCTGGATAAACCCGCTGGCTACTGGAAACTTAAGGAGATCCAGGAAAAAACAAATCTTATCAGGGAAGGCGATGCAGTGCTGGACATAGGTTCAAGCGCAGGGGGTTTTCTCATGTTCGCTTCCGGGATCGCCTCGCATGTCCACGGTATCGAGTTCAGCCATGAGTTCAGATCCGAGCTTGGAAGAATCGCTCATGAGCACCCGAACGTGACAGTGGAATTCGGGGATGTGTTCACAATGCCTTTTGAGAAGGAAAAATTTGATGTGTTGATCATTGACATCACCGTAAGTCCCCTGTCTTCTATTAAAGCGGTTGAGAATGCTCTCTCTGCCTTAAAGAGAGGAGGTTCTCTTTTGCAGGTACTGAAACTGCCCAAAGACAGGGACAGGGAACCGATACTCAGGGAGCTGTCTTCCCTTGGGCTTGAGATCATCGAGATACTGGAACCTCCTAAAAAAGAAGCGTATATAATCGCAAGGAAATTGTAATGGAACAATTTGATTTTGACCTGGAACGTGTAATAAAAATCATAAAGGATAAGGATTGTAAAAAAGCAGGGCTCCAGTTTCCCGAAGGTTTAAAAAGGAAGGCAATAAATGTTGCAGCTTTGCTTGAGGAAAAGACAGGAACAAATATTATCATTTCCGGGAATCCCTGTTTCGGGGCATGCGATATTGATATCACACTTGCAGGCAGGGTGGATATACTTTTTCACTTCGGACATGCAAAGATGGGAGAATATAATAATGTGGTGTTCATTGAAGCGCGCTCGAACATTGACGTTATGCCTGCTGTTAAAAAAGCTCATGCCCTGTTAAAAAAAGATAGGATCGGCCTTATTACCACAGTACAGCATGTCCATAAATTAAAAGAAGTCTCGCTATTCTTGAGGGAAAACGGGAAAGACAGTGTTATCGGGAAAGGGGATTTGAGAACCTGCTACCCTGGCCAGGTTCTCGGCTGTAATTTTTCGGCTGCGCGGATCGATTGCGATGAATATCTCTACATCGGAGGCGGGTTTTTCCATCCCCTGGGTGTTGCGATCGCCACAGGGAAAAGGGTGATAGCGGCTGACCCTTACATGAACCAGGCAGTTGAAGTCGCTCCTGGAAAATTCCTTCGCAAGCGCAGCGGGTACATCGCAAAGGCAATGGATGCAGAGGTTTTCGGCATTATCGTTTCCTCAAAAAGCGGGCAGGACAGGATGGAGCTTGCATTAAGGCTCAAGGAAATGGCAAATATGCACGGGAAAAAGGGATATATTCTTTTGATGGATCTTGTTACGCCCGATCAATTGCTGGCTTTTAAGGCAGACGCGTATGTGAACACGGCATGCCCGAGGATAACGATCGATGACGCAGAAAGATTCCATGCGCCTGTCCTGACGCCGCAGGAGTTTGAGGTTGTGATGGGGGAGAGGGAATGGGGGAATGTGGAGATGGATGAGATAGTTGAGACCAGCAATATGTTTGATATGGATAAATCTAAATACAGTACGTAATACTTTAGCATAATGATTGCCGGAAAAAAAGGACTTTTAATAGCCCTTGAAGGTATCGATGGGGCAGGAAAACGAACTTTATGCTCATTTATTAAAAAGTTCCTGGAATCGCAGGGTCATGAAGTGATCCAATTTGCATATCCTGATTATTCCAGTATCTGGGGCAAGATCATTGATGATTATTTACATAACAAGATCGAGCTGGATATAAATGAACAATTTTTCACATATTTTATTGATATATTAAAAGACCAAGATGACATCCGTAAATTATTAGAAAGTGATAAGATCGTAATAACAGATAGATATTTTTCTTCCACTATTGCTTTTCAATGTGCTAAAGGTTTCAGTTATCAAAAAGCATTGTCAATAATTGAGATTATGGGAGTCATAGGGCCCGATCTGACCTTATTTATTCAACTACCACCACAGGTAGCTTTAAAAAGAAAATTTGAACAAAAGAAATCTTTAGACAGGCATGAAAAAGATATTGAACTGCTGGAAAATGTAGATAATATGTATGAGAAAATCATAAGTAATAAAAAATTATCTAAAAAATGGATTAAAATAGATGGAAACCAGAAACTGGAAAAAGTAGAAGAAAATATACTAACTGTGCTGAATAGTTTTATTTAATACGGCCTCCTCATCTGTTTCCCGCATGCCATGCAGGTCGTGGCCGCATAAGCGCCCCGAAGCCTTGTGCGCGCGGTCGCACCCTGTACCAGGTAAGTATGGCAGTGTTTGCATATCTTCCTTTTCAACTCAGGCGGGAGCCTCAGGCGGTATCTCATGCCGATGCGCCTTGCAAGTTTTACGTACCTGTCGCTGCGCCCGGGGTGGGCTTTGAATTCACTGTCCGCAAGCTCAAAAAGCCGGGTTATACGCTGCTTTGCCATATCTCTTGCCCAGTCTTTCTGCTTTTTGCGCATGGCCTATGATTTTCATGATATTACAAATAATCATTGGACATATTTTATTTTCACTATTTTCATAATTATCATGATAACCTTTAAATAGAATGAATAATCATTAAGAATGGGTGATCTGTATGGAGACCAGGTTCCAGCCGGAACTAACATTAAAGCGGAAAATCTGCGAGTCATGCGGGGAGGGTACTTTTGAATTCGCCCCCGATGCTTCAGAACTGCAAGAATATATCTGTACCAATTGCTCGATTTAAATCGGGCTTGGTCTCATTTTTTTCCGGATTAAGCTTTCTCAGGCCTGTTCAATTAATGACACTGTAGAAATATTTATTCTTCAACGCCAATTACATATATATTCAGGCTTATCATAGGTTGGAGTTACTACTATGGCGAACATTGCTATCATTGGAAGTGAAAAATCCGGGAGGACCAGTCTTGCCGGGAAACTCGGGAAGAAAGGGACCGAGTCTGACATTACACTTTACAATTTTGTAAAAGGCGACAGGATCTACGCTTTTGTGGAAGCGAATGGCTACCCGGATTCGTTGAAATCCCTTATAAATGCAATAAACCTGAGCGATATCGCACTTGTCTGCGTGCCATCAAGCGGACTTAATGCACAGGTGGGCGAATGCATAATCGCCCTTGACCTGCTTGCAAATAAAAAGGGAATGTTCGTTATCACGATGTCAGATAAGTCAAATCCGACTGCGATCTCTGAATTGACCGATAAGATAAAAGCCATCACGAAAGGCACGAACCTTGAGAAATGGGAATCTATCGCAGTCTCGACAACCACATTTGAAGGCCTGGAAACACTCAAGGAAAAGATATTTTCTCTCGGAGAAGAAGCGATGGCTGCGAACGCATCAAAAAATGACCTCCCCCAGCGCATTATGGTAGATCATTTCTTTAACGTTACAGGCATCGGTTGCGTGGTTCTCGGCGTGGTGGAGCAGGGGACTATCAGGGAACATGATAAACTTACGCTTTTCCCCACGAACAGGCCCGCCGAGATACGCTCTATACAGAGCAACGACGTGGATATGAAATCCGCACCTGCCGGGACAAGAGTGGGACTGGCCTTAAAAGGAGTGCAGTCAAAAGAGTTCGACCGCGGATATATGATCTCCCAGAAAGAAGAAGTCTCCTCTAAATTCAATCTAAAATGCAAATTGACAAAATTCACACCTGGGCTTGGCGTCGGCGATACTGTCCACCTGTTCGCAGGGCTCCAATCAATGCCCGGGACAATAGTCAGCATGGCAATTGGCGGGAAAGATGCGACCCAGGCCCAGCCGGGTTCTGACTGCACTGTTGTTCTCACAACGCAAAAAGACATCGCATTCAGCAAAAACGACCGTTTCTTGATCGCCCAGCTCAACAACCCGAAACAGAGGCTGGTCGCGGGCTGCGAGGTCATATAGCTGATGTCCTATTATAATCTGTGCAATGATGTCGCACAAGCCATAGAGAAGGCAGTTTCACATCTTATAGGAAAACCTGAAGCCGGGGTGACCCTTCGTATCGGGGCCGACGGCACTCCCACAGAAGTTATTGATGAAGTGGCTGAAAATGCCGCCCTGTCCGTGCTTGAAGATGATGGCAGGTCGATGAGGATAGTGAGTGAAGAACTGGGTGAGAAAATAATAGGGAACAAACCTGAATTTACGCTTGTACTTGACCCGATAGACGGCACTTTCAATGCTGTAAACAATATTCCATTTTACTGCGCGCCGATTGCAATTGCAGGCTCTGACCTGTCAGATATCAGGTACGGGTTTGTGAAGAACCTTGTTACCGGGGATATCTATACTGCTGAAAAAGGAAAAGGCTCATTTTTGAACAGAAGGAAAATACATGTGTCCACACTTTCAGAACTTTCCCGGGTAAGCGTACTGTCCTACAGCCACCGTCCCCACGCCATCGCAATCAATAATCACAATGTCAGGAGGGTAAGGGTTTTCGGGAGCGCAGCACTGGAACTCTGTTATATCGCCTCAGGGATATTTGATGCTTTTATCGATATGCGCGGTATGCTTCGTGTCAGCGATATAGCTGCTGGGAAATTGATAGTCGAAGAGGCGGGGGGCCGCGTCTCGGATGGCAAAGGCGAGCCTCTATTTACACTTCTCGATGTGAAAAAGCGCGTAAATATAGTTGCCAGTAACGGATATGTCCATGATAAATTACTTGAACTCGTGTAGGTGATGCATGAAAAAATTAGGACTGATCTCCAGATGCGACAGGGAGGATGTGATCGATCTTGTCAGAGATATCATTGCCCACCTGGGATCAGGGGCAGAGGTGCTGATTGATAATAAAACCGCTGAAAAGGTAAATCGGAAAGGCACGCCGATGACAGAAATGAGAAAAAGAGGGGCAGAATTCATCATTTCAATAGGCGGCGACGGTACAGTGCTGCGCGGGATCCAGAAAATGGATGACCCGCTTCCTATACTCGGTATAAATATGGGCACCATAGGTTTTCTTGTGGATGTAGATCCTGAAGATGCTCTGGGAGTCATAGATCAGGTACTTTCCGGTTTTGAGGTAGAAGAGCGTTCCAGGCTTTCGATAAGGTTGAACGATGAATACCTGCCGCCTGCCACCAATGAAGTTGTGATAATAACTGCGAGTCCTGCCAAGATGCTTTCTTACAGGATATTTGTCGATAAAAGCCAGATTGAAGACCTGCGGGCTGACGGTGTGGTTTTTGCAACACCCACGGGCTCAACGGCATATGCCATGAGCGCGGGGGGCCCGATAGTGGACCCACATGTGGATGGTACGGTCATTGTGCCGCTGGCGCCGTTCAAATTATCTTCCAGGCCCTGGGTTGTCCCGGCAAAAAGCAAAATAAGAGTGGAACTTACCTCCCAGAAAAAAGAAGCAGTTATTGCGATAGACGGGCAGTACACAAGAAAGATAAAAGAAGATGATAAAATACTTATTACAAAAGCAGAGAAACCCGCCAGGTTCGTTAAGACTATGGAAGACGGTTTTTACGAGAAAGTCAGGAGCAAGCTTGCGTGAATATTTTTGTCCGGTTTTTCTAAAACATCTATGAAAAACAAGATCATAGTAACAGGGGGCGCAGGATTCATAGGAAGCCATTTAGTGGACAAACTGCTCTTGAGTGGTAATGAAGTGACGGTTCTCGATAACCTTTCTTCAGGAAGGATGGATTTCCTCAGGCATCATATTGAAGACATAAATTTCAAGTTCATCAAAATCGACCTCCTGGATTCTGAAAAACTCTTAAAAGCAATAAAAGGGGCAAATACCGTATTTCATCTGGCAGCCAATCCCGATGTCAGGCTGGGTGCGCAAAACACAGGTATCCATCTTGAACAGAACATCATCGTTACGTATAAGGTGCTTGAAGCGATGCGCCTTTGCGGGATCAGGAACATCGTTTTCACTTCCACTTCCACGGTTTATGGCGAAGCCACCATAATCCCCACGCCTGAAGATTACGGCCCTTTGATCCCGATATCCCTTTACGGCGCTTCCAAACTTGCCTGCGAGGCTCTTATAACATCATACTGCTCAACATTTGAGATGAATTCATGGATTTTCCGCTTCGCGAATATCGTAGGGGACAGGGGAACTCACGGTATTATTGTAGATTTTATAAACAAACTGAGGAACGATCCGGCATCACTTGAAATCCTTGGAGACGGGGAGCAGCGCAAATCATATATACATGTTTCAGATTGCGTTGATGCGATCTTATATTCAATTGAAAAAAGCAATGACATGGTCAATATCTTCAACATCGGTTCAAACGATACCATAAATGCAACAGAGATTGGAAAGATCGTAGTCGAAGAAATGGGCTTAAAAAATGTTAAATTCAGATATACGGGTGGAAAACGCGGATGGAAAGGTGATGTCCCGAGAATGATGCTATCAATTGAAAAACTGCGAAAACTGGGCTGGGAGCCGTCCTACAATTCCAGGAACAGCATAGTTGAAACTACCCGGAGTTTATTAAAGGATGAATGAATTAACCTGCCCAAAATGCGGCAAAAAAACCGATGTTTTTTATGCCAGTGTCTGCGCGGATTGCTACATCGGAAGTAAAAAATTAATAGTGTGCCCGATGGTTGTTTATTCAAGGATATGTCCCACATGCGGTTCGTTATTCAGGAAAGGAAAGTGGGTTTCCAGGGATGATGAGATCGAAGCCATTCTTGAATGCGTAAAAGAAGCGCTGGAACTGGATAAGCAGGCAAGGAACCTTGATCTGATATTGACACATAAAAAACTTGACTATTCAAGGTATGGCATTCATGTGGAAGCCAAAGCCCGAATCGATGGGCTGGATATAAATGCCGCGCAGGATACCGAGGTCAGGATAAGCTGGGAAACATGCGAGACCTGCAGCAGGATATCGGGGGGTTATTTTGAAGGTATTGTCCAGATAAGAGCCGATAAAAGGATCCCGACCCGGGAGGAATTGAAAGAATGCAGCAGCATCGCGGAAGAAACCGCCGCCCGCTCCCGGGAAAAGGGGGACAGGCTTGCTTTTATAGCAAAAACACAGGAACTTCCTGAGGGAATTGATATTTATGTTGGATCGGCAAAACTTGGAAAACAGGTCTGCAAAGTCCTGGTGGATGCTTTTGGCGGCAAGTTCTCGGAATCCCCCAAACTTGTAGGGCAGAAGAACGGGGTTGACCTTTACCGCATCACCTATGCCATGCGGCTTCCTGAATTTGTGAGAGGGGACATAATTAACGTGGATGACAGGGTGATCGAGGTAAAAAGCTGCGGCAGGCATGTCAGCGGTATCGACCTTGAAACAGGTAAGAAGTTCATCGAGAATTTCAACGACATTATGGAAGTCAAAAAACTGGGAAGCAGAAGGGACATGGTTTCGGCTGTGCTTGTTGCGGACGAAGGAAAAACCATACAGGTAATGGACCCTGATACCTATGAATCGGTCACTATCAAAAGGCCTGAGTTCCTGGGCGCTGAACCCGGAAGCGAGATAAAAATAATAAAGACCGCAAAAGGGATTTTTGTGCTGCCGTAAGGTTTGGGGTGTATGAAGGGTCCGAAAAGAGATATATGGCTACAATGAAAATAGATGAAAAGCAGAAAAAAATCAGGTTCTGGATAGGGATTTTAGCGAGCATAGTATTTGTTATGATATTATTCATACCTGAAGTGAGTCCTGTAGTTGACAATCCCCGTTTCTTCAAGGCAGAGCCTCTTACTTATCTGGGAGCTGCTGGCATTATTGTTGGATTGATATCAGGAAACGGAATAAGGGGGGGCGTGAAAGCCGGATTTATTGGTGGAATAATAGCATTGACTCTCATAATCACAAAAAATTTGATTTTCTATTTTACTCAGAATAATTCAGAGCCTCTTGACCCTCGTATCCTGCTAGGTATATTAGATCTGATAATCCTTTATGCAATTCCGGTGGCTGCAGGCGGGGCGACCGGGGGATTGATGGGGGAATTGATAAAAAAGTTGCAGCATTAGGCTGAAGCATGATAACGAGCGCGGATAGTCAACGACCTCGGGCTGAAAGAGGCTGTCCGATAATTAATCGAATCACTTCATAGAATCACAAAATAATTATCTCAAATCAAGCCTATAGCTTGTGAAAATATTTCAAAACATTTATATCATACAAATATAGTGTTTAAAAATAA
>CABMIH010000002.1 GCA_902386205.1 uncultured archaeon
CAGCGGCTTGTGCCTGGTCCGTCCTCAGTCCTTGTGACTATGGTCGGGATGTGCACTGCCTGCCATGATGTCTTGCCTACAGCTGCCTTGATCTGCTTTGCCTGGTCTGCCGGGAATTCGTTGTCAATGTTGATAACGAACTGTTTGTCAACTTCATCCTGCAGTGTCTCGTCGCCTGTGAATATTTTCACATAGCAGTCATCTACCAGTGCCGGATGGGTTTCGACCATGTGTTCCTGGACGATTGCTGCGCCGGGCATTGCATGGTTCAAGACTTCGAGATAGTAGTTGATTGTCTCAGGGGTAACTTCCTTGCCCAATCTCTTCTCAAGTGTCTCGTGTGCCAGGTCAAGTCCTACGACGCATGTTCTCCTTATGTCGTCCCATTCCTGCTGCATTGCAGCATTGTTGACGAAGTGGAGATCGTCACCATCGCATACGATATCTGTTCCAGATATTACGTATGGGGTCAACTGTCTCTGACCCATGGGGATACCGGCAAGATGCAACTTTGGATCATATGCCTGTAATCCTCTCTTCTTGGTGATTGCTGCTCCGCACTTTGCCATTTCTACCTTTCTTGGGTTCTGTGTGTATCCAAGTCTGAGGTATTTGGTCTTCTTATCCTGTATTGACTTTGGCTTTGCTGTGGAGCCGCATTTGTTGGATCCCCATTCTTTTGCGTATTTAATTTCCATTGCTTTCTTAAATCTTGGTTCTGCCATTTGAATCACCTCACGCCTTTGGCTGGAAGCCATATTTGGTTCTTAACTCCCAGACTCTCTGTACGTGTTCGACTACTTCCTTGTCGCTCCTGAAGGGAACGTTGTCCACTCTATATATGGTGGTCCTCTTGGCTGCTTCGGACTCGCTGATTGGCTTTCCAAGGTTGACTTTTCTGTCAATTGGTACGCCGACCTGGTCTTTGTCCATTACAATTACGCCGCCTTCCAGTCTGCGCCTGTCCAGCATATCGAACATGGTGCCATCTTCCTGCAATCTGAGGGAGTGTCCGTGAACTGTACAGCCCCTGAGTCCAGCAAGACCCCAGTCTGTGATCTCGGTCTCTGCCTGTCTCTTGGTGTACTCTTCAAGATCTCTCTCTCTCATTTCATTGACCTGTCTGCCTGACAGTGTACCTGGGTCAACTCCTCTGAAGTTGATAGCTGCGTGGTACGATCTCCAGTATGGTACTGCTGGTGCATTATACATTGAGTCAGCGAACTGTGAATATCTGACCCTGTCACCTGCTGCTGCACCTGGGGTTGGTTCAACAACCTCTCTTACCGGGCAGTCTGGTTCTCCCATTTCCGTGAGCGGTGGATGTGTGCTCGGATAGTCCGAACCGGGTGCTCTGTGTCCGAGAATTGCGGTTAAGTCCTCATCTGAGATATCACGCAGTTTCTCGACGTCATCTGACATGTGTTTTCTTCTATTCTTAGCAACTGAGGTATTGCCAGGATAATATTGTGGTTTATAAGCCATATTTTTTCCTCCTAATTATTTTTGAATTGGTTCTTTCCGCTTGCCTGGATAAACTCATGAATTTTCCTCTGATTTGACGATACAGAGGTTTGTTTCCAGTTTTGCATGGGGGTCAGTAAGGCCAAGCATCCGTTCATCTTCAAGATTGATGCTTTCATCGATCTTGCTCTTGAACCCATACTTGCCGTAATCGGTCAGAGTAGGCTTTCTCTTGATGAAATGCCCTCTTTTTAATTCAAAGGGGAAGGGAAGCGCTCGCTCGCACGCAGTTCTGACACCTTCAATAGCACTTTCATCATCCACTTCGACATATATATCTCCCACTATAACATGCAATTCGAATGCACATCCTCCGACATGGATTATTAGCCTGTCGGGATGGTTTACATCTGCGCCTGTACCGGGTCCGCAAGTGACCTTTCTTGGCAGATTTTTTCCGCTGACGAGCATTCTTATCACGCCTTTGACCTGATCGATCTCGTTCAAGATCTTCTCAGCGGTCTGGGGCTGTAACATCCTGTATGGAAACACTCTTAGCTGGATGGGTTTATCCGTGACTGAAGCAGTTTTTACCATTCAATTCTCCTTATACGGCCTCCGCTACTGCCTTGATGGGCTCTCTGAACTCATCGACCGAGCTGAAGACATCTCCTACTAATCCGGATGTCTTTGCTGGGCTGTATATCTGCACACCTGCATCAAGAGCAACTGCTGCTGCTACGCATGGTACTGCAAGACCCTTTGAGTGTCTGGTAACGACGTGGTTGCCGTTGAAGACACCAGGTCCTCCGCCACCATAGATGGAGTGCGAGAAGAACGAGAAGCCAACTGCAGCTCCTTCTACCTTTCCGAAATCGCATCCTGGGAGTGAGGTCTCTTTCTCAATGAGGTCGTTGAAGTACAGCAGTACTGCTGATACCGACTGTGGGGCTCTCATTGCACCGCAGTTAATGAGGGTTGCGATCATTGTGCCTGCTGCACAATATGCATTCCACTTTCCTACATCAGCGGTCTTATATGTTGTATAGCCTGATGCGAATTTCTTATCAGCGGTGATTACTTTGTCAGCGATTGCTTTCTCGACACATGCATGGACAACTGTACCGATTGTTCCGGTCTTGCCCTGAGCCTTCACTGTTCCATAAACAATGTTGTTTGCGTTCAAGCCCTGGTGCGAGAATGCCAGTAATCTGTGTCTCTCCTGTATGCCGATTGCGTCTCCCATTTCGAAGACACCGGTGTTCTCAAGGATAGAGCACAGTGCTCCTGTGTTCATAGCATTATGTTTGCATGTTGCTGCAAGGTGGTTTGCCATGACGTTCCTGAGTGTATAACCAAAGCCTTCATCTTTCTGTGGGATTTCGACGATTGACTTTACGTTTCCACCGACCATATCCAGGGTCTGTGGGTACTGTCCCCAGACTGCGGACTTGACGGTTGGTGCATCAAACATTCCGATCTTGAACTGATCGATTATAGCCTGTGTGGTTGCTGATGCTGCGCAGGTAAGTGAGGATACATATTCAGCTGCTACATCGATTCTGGTAGATGGTACCTGAACGAGTAACTGCTTTCCTCCGTTTAAGGACTCTACATTTGTGTCGTCGCCGCTCTCTACCTTTATCATGTCGGCAACTGCACTCTTGATCTTATCTGAGTTCTTTACTATATCTAACTTCATTTCTCTTCCGGGAATCTTTCTGCCTTTTCCGCCTATTGCTGCGGTTGCCAAGGTTTTCTCGATTCCGGCTAAGTCAACGGCTGCTGTTCGCTTTATACCGGTGACTATTTTCTTGATAGCGGCATTCTTCATCGGGCTTATGGCGCTTATGTCCACACCTGATTGAAGTTTTGCTCCTCTGTCGCTATATAGGTCTATTGTGTCAGCCACGTTTATTTACCTCCTATGTTTTCTTTTCCAAGAAATTGATCACTTGGCATCGATACAACAAACGAGCGACAACAACACGAGAGAGTATAGAACTCCAAAAAAGATATTTACGTTCTATTTAACCCGGACCCGTATTGTTTTTTATTGTATCGAACGACCATTACAATCCCTTGTATTCCCAACCTACTCACTTATAGTACTTAAATCTTGCGAATCATTCATGATAATACATTATAAACTAAAATCAAGGCTACAGCTATAGCTTTGTCAAAAGGTGTACTACTCAAAGCAGGTTATCCGCCACTTTCAACATTAGAATGATCCATTTCAGTTGGAACGAATTCTTTCTGCTTTTCTAATGTTTTCTCCACTTCATCGACCGTGAATTCCTTCTCGCCAATTTCTTTCTCTTCAGCCCTGTTTATTATTGTAAGAGCTTCGGTTTTATAATAAAGATTGGTCTTATCCACAAGAGCCCAGGTTCCTTCCTCATCCGACATGAGTTCGGTTACCGTCCCTTTTGTCCCGGTCGCACTATATACTACTGATGTTCCCACATGCAAAGGACTGCCATTTGAGTCAATTGCCACTGTTTCACTCATCTTGGCCTGATGAGGTTTTTATCCATATTAATGGTTACGCTCGCCATGAATCACTATATAAAATTTTCATTCAAGCATATCTTCAAATAAATGCAGATATTCCATAGGTCTTGTCAAAAACTCAAGTTTTGCCAGGCACCTCACAAGCCCGTACATCTCCCTGCCTTTTTGCAGTCCGGATCCCTTGAAATTATTGGGTTCGCAAACCCTTATTTCAGGCACTACAGCATAATTTTTATTTTTTACAATCCCGTCTTGGAGGATAAAATACGCTCCGCCGCCTTTTTCCTTTACGGGTAAATATATCGATTCAAAATCCCGTGCCACCCAATTCGCCATTTTCAGTACTTTATTGGAGGCGTTGATCGTAAGATGCCCATATCCGGGGGGGATAATTACCTTGTCCCCCTGCGCAGCTTTTATGAGAATGACATCTTTTATCATATCGTTTTCGGGTTTTTGCATAATATAATGTGCTTCCCCGCTCAGGACTTCATATATTTCGGGATATGTAGTATCTGTCCCAGGTACTATTGGGTGGTAATGCCCAGCCGTTTTTACGAATTCACTCCCCAGCATTCGGGGAGGAATGACAGTAATATCATATCTCAAACCATGTTCTTTCACCAGAAGCGAATCGTTCCTGCTGAGCGACAGGTCACGGTACATATAATATAACTCGCAATTGCTTGCACTTGAGAGCCATTCCCGGTCATATATGACATCTTTCATGTCAAACAGCATTCGCACCGTGGGCTTTACTTTCCTTGCTCCGAATTCCAGAATATTCTCCTCCATCAAACACTAATTGTGTATATTAATATAAAATCTATCCTCTATTGCTTTTCTTTAATTAAAAAAATTATTTAAGTTGCGACAATGAATTAATCCTGCCAGGATAAAAAGAAAAAATATTCCCTGCAATGACCAGCAGTGTTCCCGTCCAGAATATCGAAATGTGAAACGGGTTTTCCCTGAACGTCACAAAATTAAAAATCAGGATCACTACCCCCAGGTGCAGGAGGACCGAACCCAGCCTCACAATATAACCTTCTTTCTCAAACCTGACCGTTTTGCTTTTTTTAATTGTTAATATAAGAACAATGCACTGGACACCTGTCATTATTGCAAGGATAAAACCCAGCCCGGTTTCGATTCCAGAGAGGAACGTCAATATAATTGTAACTCCAAGCGCAAGAACCCCGAATTTTATCAGAATATCCTGTTCAAGCAGCCTTTTCGGTATGCACAAACCAAGAGAAATGAGAAGCAATACAAGGAAAGGATAAAGAAACGAATTCATATTATTAATGTACTGAATATATAGGGGCGTATACTGCCACTGCGGATTTGCAGCGAGATAATTATAATAGGCGATCCCATAAACACATACCAGTCCTATCGCAAATAGAACCAGCGTAGTAAGAATTATCAAACCATAATCATAATTTTTCAGGTATTTCATGGCTGTACCACCGAATGTATCCCTGGCACAATATAAGTAAGTAAATATGTAAATAATAATGATGCAAAACAGATGATCCCCAGGTATGCTGTTGCTTTCCACATTTTTCCCCTGCCTGCATAAATGTGGGCATGCAGGTAGGCTGTATAAAGCACCCACATCATTATCGAGCCGCTGATCTTGGGATCCCACCACCACGCACTGTCTTTCCATGCCTCAACAGCCCACGGGTAACCGATGAGCATTCCGAAAGTAAGAAGGATATACCCCGCCTTTGCATACCTGTAGGCAATCTCATCATAGACCGGATCCCTCTTGACGAGCATATAAACACATGCCGCAGCGGTGATAATTAAAGAGGCGTACGCTATAAAAAGCATTGGGGGATGAGTCCACATGTACGTGGAATCGTAGTAGAATGTTATGCGCCCGAAGAGATTCCCGGCCATTTCGAAAATTCTCCCGTCTCCTGATGAGAGGGTGGAATACCACATAGTGATCTCATTATGAACTATCGGCAGCGGCTCTTTAAAAGGGTTCGATAAGAAATAAACAATGGTTGAAAATATTGATAATACTACTCCAAGAAAGGATACCAGATCTTTCCTGCGCTGCACTGTCAATACAAAAACCGAGGCGACCATCGCCCAGAAATACAGCTTTTCCGACTCTATCCACAGAGGTATGATGAAACGGCTGCTCTCGACGGGGATCAATTGACGCAGGAATTCAGGATATTCTATTAAAACTGTGTTATAAATTTGTAAATGGAACCATATAAGAAAAAGAAATCCAAGCACATAGAGATATGTAATAATGTAGGTACATTTTACTAAATAGCTGTAATAATTATCTTTGTGTTTCAGAAGATAAATTATGGAAAAAAAACCTTGGAGGAAGGAAACCAGTAGAATATATGTAATAACAGGCTGCCCGATAATTGACAGGAAATCCCTTGCTGCGAGATATTCCGAAAAGGCCATTACAATTCAATCTCCACGACTGGCTTGCCATCGATGGTCTCCGGAGCCAGCCAGTCAATGATCTTCATGAGTTCTACTTTATTTTCAGCAAAAATCTCAATATGTATTGGGCCAAGGGTTTCATCCCAGGCCGGAAAATTCACCTTTCCAATATAAGCCACCTGTTTGCTCACATGAAACTGTATAGTATTTCCATCAATCCCTGTTAAAAGAATATGGCGCGCAGTATCAAGAATCCGCTCTTCTCTTAAAAGCAAATGCAGTTTCCGGAGATTTTCGATGTTCCCTTCTCCGCAGAGGCGTGGTACCCCAAAGTCCTGGAAATCGAGTTCTAAAGGAACAATATTTATAATCGCTGTTTTAACTTTTTCCTGCATTTCGGTCGGATATACAAGTGCAGAGACTTTGACTGTTACGTTCATAATGTTCGGATCAGCTTTTTTATTTCATCCTGGAATTTTTCAATAGTACCGGTATTTTCTATGGTTATATCAGCCGTTTTGATAGCTTTTTCCAATCCCCAGCTTTTTTCACGATCATCCCGTCTTTTTAACTCTTCCACATTGCGCATATCATCGGAACGGGCGCGCCTTATCACACGTTCGAACCTGATTTCAAGCGGTGTATGGATGGCTATCAATTTAAAATCACTCCCGAATTGTTTTTTAAAGTAACTTATTTCTTCTTTATTCCTTATCCCGTCAACAACCACGATAGGAGAATCTATCGAACGTATCCTTGGAACACATCGTATGGCTATTGCATCCATACCTTCTTCGCTTCGCAGATTCGTTCCGGTTCCCCCTATATTCTCATCCGTTGGGGGTAGTCCCCGTCTGGCAGTTTCTTCCCTTACGACATCTCCCATATTGACCACCGGGATGTTCATCTTCCTTATGACGGCAGAAGCTTCGGATTTTCCTGATGCCGGCATTCCTACAAAAGCTATGATCTTCATGGGACGTTTTAATTTCGCTGGAAGATAATAAACATATGCACCTAATATTTATATGGTATAAATCCATTCTAATTCATCATGGAAGATGCAATAGCAAAGACTCCTGTGACGGGAAGTACAATAAAAGAAGATAGTGGTGCGAAATTGGAAGAATTGCAGGAGACGGTTGAGTCGCTTAAGAACCAGATAAAAGAGATGCATTCAAGGCTTCTTGAAGCCGCCGTGCTGAACAATAAATATGTCCAGACGATACAGGAGTACCAGAAACAGATAGAGCAGCTTAAGAAACCTCCACTTTTCATTTGCAGTGTCGTGGAGCTGCTCGGGGATATGGTGCTTCTCAGGCAGCATGGGAGCAACCAGGAGATTATCACGAAGATACCGGATGATATAGAACCTGCAATTGAGAACGGCGCGCGTGTCGCAGTCACAGGCAACCTGGCCATTGTAAAAGTTTTATCAAAATCCGCTGATGTCCGGGCAAGGGTAATGGAATTGATAGAAGCCCCCGATGTAGATTACAATATGATAGGCGGCCTGCGTAAACAGATAGACGAAGTCATTGAGACGCTTGAACTTCCACTTACGAATCCGGAACTTTTTATAGAAGTCGGGATAGAACCACCTCACGGCATTTTGCTTTATGGGCCTCCCGGCACTGGCAAGACCCTGATAGCCAAGGCCGTCGCCCACAGGGCAAAAGCGACTTTTATCAGGATGAGCGGGACAGAGCTTGTGCAGAAATACATTGGTGAGGGAGCGCATCTTGTAAGGGACGTGTTTGATATCGCGCGTGAAAAAGCACCGAGTATCGTATTTATTGATGAGATAGACGCTGTGGGGAGCCGCAGGACCTACGACGGCACTACAGGTTCGTCTGAAGTCAACCGGACAATGGTACAGCTTCTTGCAGAACTTGATGGTTTTGACAAGCGGGGAGATGTGAAAATAGTTGCAGCCACGAACCGCATCGACCTTCTTGACCCGGCGTTGCTGCGGCCCGGAAGGTTTGACCGGATAATTGAAATACCTTTACCCGATGCCGAGGGGCGCAAGGAGATATTTAAGATCCATTCGAGAAACATGAAACTTGAAAAAGTGGATTTTGAAGAGTTCCTGGAAATGACTGAAGGATTGAGCGGCGCAGATTTAAAGGCAATCGTTACTGAAGCTGGCATGTTCGTGATCAGGCGGAAAGGCAAAGCTGTTACAATGCAGGACTTCAAGGATGCCTATACCAAGATGATAATCAAAGAATCAAAAGAAGATGCAACAGGAATGTTCGTATGAAAAAGTTACAGGCGGGATTTTTAATCCATTGTTTCGCCTGTATCCTTTTGTAACAGCTCGGATAAAGAAAATGAGAGTTGTTTAAGCCTTATTGTTTCTTCGTCAGTAGGAGCTTCGCCTTTCTTGATGGCTTTGATCCTTTCAGTGGGTATGCCTGAATATTTTCCGACCTGTTCATAGGTAAGTTTATGTTTGTGAAGTAATTCAATCAAATAGCGTTTTGTGGGGGGAAGTACCATTTTGATCACCTGTAATAGGAACTTTAATACATGAAACATGTATATCAAGGTATCTTACGGTGGAATAATAAAATGAACAATGAAGATATTGATGTCATACAAACAACTGAAACTGAGATCGGCGGCCTTAAAAAGACACTAAAGAAAATTAAAAGGAAATGTACCGTGGTTCGCGTTGCAGAGGCCAAAGGCTGGAGAAACGTAGTGGTTGAAGATTCAAAAACAAAAAAGAAATATTTTTTTGGCAAGGTTATAAAACCGCAACCAGAGATAAATCCTGGAGACGAGCTGTTTATAGGTTTTGAAGATCTGCCATATGAACTGCCTGACAGGAAAAATAAGATAATCCTGATGACGCTTGATGGTATGCAGCTTGACTGGACTATGGTCTAAGGTTCAACGATAATACTTCCATTCAGGTTTTCATTATTTTTTAGATAAAAACCATAAGTTCCTGGTTTTTTAAATATATATGAAATTATTTTATCATTATCCAGAAGTTTTTCCCCGAAATCCGGTATATCATTGCTGAGAAGGGTGAACGGGTCTTTTCCTATATTTTTCCATGTCACCTTGTCCCCTACCTTTATGTTTGAAGCATCATTTCTAAAAATCCTGTAGCTGTCTAATTGAATCCATTTCTGGGCGCCGGTCGGTGTGACTTCAGTAACGGGCGTATTGGTGATAGCAACTGCGGCAGTGGCAGCAGGACTTCCTGTGATCGTCGGGACCGGGGTCGGGGTTGGGGTTTCAGACGATTGTTTTGGTGCAGGCGGCAAAAAAACCCATGCAAGCGCTGCAACGACAAATATAGCAAGAACAACAATTATGACTGGATTCATACCTGATGATGAGGGTTCTGCTTTTGGCCGTATCTTCACTGGCGCCGCCGCAGGTTTTACCTTATTTTTTTCTATTTCTTCTTCCGGTATTGCAAGAGGTTTCGGGACTATATCCCCGGCCCCTGTCAAATCCTTGCTCCAGTTGCATTTCGGACACATCTGGGAAACAGGATAATCAATACTGCCCTGACCCAATTCCTTTTTAATGGTTTTCGTAATTAAGAAATTACCGCATTTTGGACACTTATCTTCCATTGTGATACCCTCTGAATTAAATACTATTTAGTCGTATATAAATATATCCCGATATTAAGACTCCTTGCTTTATCAATTATTCCGCTCTTGTAATTTTTCTTGCACCACTGATTTAAAAGAGTGAAAGGCGGCACACCGTGCTGTCGGATGAACTCCTTAACCTTTTATTATCGGCCGCATAATTTGTTATTTGGACTGGGTATCTAATTCAAAATTCAAATTTTGCAGGTTCTGTTTCTTTCCCAGTGCTCGCCAAGGTCATGCGTATCCCCAATATTTACTGATTTCTTCATAACTTTATGCTTTCTATTCGGGGCTTGTATTACTGCTCATGTTTTATTGCTCATGTTTCTTACGCTCAGAATCTGAATAGGAATTCAATACGAAATCAAAGAATTTACTTGGTTGAACGGGACTTGCGCTAATTGCTTTTAATCTAAATCTATATTGACCATCTGGAATATCGTATTTGGCGACGATCGTCATTTTTATTTTATATACCCAGTTTGAAGATGCATTGATTTCGGGATACGTCGGTGAAAGAACAATTTCAGATGGTTCTACATTAGTATTGAATAGTTCATCGTCCGGCGACTCAAGTGATAATGCAAGATTCTGCTTGTTTTTTATATTGTCAGAAGCAATAACAAGAGTGGATACGTTTAAGTACTGACCCTGATTAAAGCCGAACACATTATATGATACCTCTGAAGGGATCGCACCATAACCATATTGTCCTATTTTCGTTTGATTTGACTTATTATGATAATCCTCAAATATAAATTCTGGATGCATATAATATTCTTTTGATATGTTTGCAATATTGAGTTTACCAGAACGGAAATCTTCTTTAACTTTTTCAAAATCATATGGTTTCCCATCTTTCCCCCATAATGGCGTATTTGATGAAAATATATTTGAACCTGAAAAAAAAAGAATGACAGAAATCATTATTATGATCCCTGTCACATAAATCAATTTTTTCATCTATGCTCGAATCTTTTATCTTTTGTTTAGGTGGCGATTATATTCAAATTTCTTGTCGTATTGGTTGCAAGTGTAAAGTTGGCTTTAGCGTACAAATTTACACTAGCTCCCGCAGGTACAGAATTCCAACCTGTCGGAGATTGAGCAGAGGCCGCTAATACAACCGAATTCCTCATATCTGAAAAGTTACTTACCCTCAGCTGAATGGAGCCAGGATTTGCAGTGGTTAGATTCACTCTGAATGTCTGCGCTACATCTCCGTTATTACTGATGGTTGCCCAGGGGGTCCCCGTCGCTGCAATTTGCCCAGCCGGCTCTACATCCTTTTGGTCTCTGTTTGCGGTGAAATTCATTTTTTCAACGATAGCAATACTATTAACTGAAAATCCAGTACTACTAACTATTATGTAGTTCACTTCAAATGCCGCTGGGGTACTTTGGTCCCCAGGAACATTAACTGCTGTTGCTATTGAAGGTGCAAATACTGCAGCAAGTATTAACACCAGCGTCATTTTTTTATACATACTTCCTCCTATTGTTTTTTTCTCAAAAGATATTTCGTAGCTTAATCACATTTGTATTACAAATCAAGCTGTTCGAAATAATCTTATGAGTAGAAAGTCTAAATTCTTTTTTCATTTTTACCACCTATTTTAATTAATATATCTCTATGACCACCATTTCTAGCAATACTAGATGTTCCTATATTATCGATCTAAATAGGAAAGCAATGCATGCTTAGCATATTGGCTGCATGGCCAATTCCATTTCCCGAAAAGTTTGCATAAATTATATTTGCTTCTATTTGAAAGCCGTTTTTCTGGCAATTCGTTTTATCACCTCTCCGGAAAACTCCTATCCACAATCAGCTTTTTTAATTAATTAATCATTATTAAAACTTTCGGTCTGGAGTGCGAATCCTGTAAAAAACCTAAATATCAATCAGCTCTGGGTTGCTGATATTACAGATATCCAGCTATCGAAAGAGTTAGTGTTCCTGACAGTAATCGTTGATATTTTCAGCAGGCGTTGCATCGGTGGGAGCTATACCCCTCCAGCTTCTTCTGCTCCCCATCCCCATTCTCCTCTTCCTTCGCAAGCCTCGCCACGCCCACGACCCTGTCTCCTCCCTCAACATTCATTATCTTCACGCCCTGCGTGTTCCTTCCCTGCAAGCGGATGCCTTTGACCGGTACGCGGATGATGATGCCCTTCGAGGTCGTAACCATGATCTCGTCATCTTCATGCACGCTCCTTATATCCACCACGTTCCCATTCCTCACGTTCACATCAATGGTGATAACGCCCTGCCCGCCGCGGTTGCTGGTGCGGTACTCTTCAAATGCTGTGCGCTTCCCGAAGCCGTTTTCCGTGACTGTCAGAAGGCTTGTGCCTTCCTCAACGATAGCCGCGCTCACAACTTCGTCCTCTCCTACAAGCTTCATTCCCCGGACGCCGTAGGCGCCGCGTCCCATATCCCTTACATCATCCTCGCCAAACCTTATGGCCTTTCCATGCTTTGTGCCGACCACAACTTCTTTGGTGCCGTCCGTGAGCTTCACGGATACAAGTTTGTCCCCTTCATCCAGAGATATTGCGATTATCCCTGATTTCCTGGGATTTGAGTATTCGGTGAGCGCGGTTTTCTTGGCTGTGCCTTTTTTCGTGACCATGAGGAGGAAATGTTTCTCATCGAACTTGCTGATGGGCACATAGGCGTTGATCCTTTCACCCTGCTCTATCTGGAGCAGGTTGACTATCGCCGTTCCGCGCGCCTGCCTGCCTGCTGTCGGAATCTCGTACACCTTAAGCCAGTACACCTTGCCCCTGTCCGTGAAGAAAAGGAGGTAGTCATGAGTGTTGGCGATGAAAAGGTCGCCCACGAAATCCTCTTCCTTTGTCTCCATACCTATTACTCCCTTCCCACCGCGGCGCTGCTGTTTATATGCATCCACAGCTATGCGCTTTATATAGCCGCTGTTCGTTATCGTGATAACGACGTCTTCTTTGGGTATCAGGTCCTCTGTGACAAGTTCACCTGTACTTTCGATTATCTCCGTCCGCCTCTTATCGGCAAAGCGTGCTTTGATATCGGCAAGCTCGGTCTTTACCAGATTGAGTATCTTGGGTTCGCTTGCAAGAAGTTCTTTCAGCCATGCAATGGTCTTTAAGAGCTCGCTGTATTCAGCGTCTATCTTTTCGCGTTCAAGTCCTGTCAGGCGCTGGAGTCTCATGTCAAGTATCGCCTTTGCCTGTTCTTCGCTCAATTTGAACTTCGCGACAAGACCCGCACGCGCTTCGTCTGGCGTTTTTGAGGCTTTTATGAGTTTGATGACCTCGTCAATGTTGGAAAGCGCGATCCTCAGGCCTTCGAGGATATGGGCGCGCTGCTCTGCTTTCTTAAGTTCGAACTGGCTGCGCCTTATGATAATCTGTTTCCTGTGGGCTATGTAGTGGACTATGAGATCTTTTAATGGAAGAAGCCGGGGCTGGCCATCAACGAGAGCGAGGTTGATGACGCCGAAGGTATCCTCAAGCTGCGTGTGAGAATACAGTTGATTGAGAATGATATTGGCCTGCGCCTGCCTTGAAACTTCCATGACGATCCTGATGCCATCCTTGTCCGATTCGTCGCGCAGGTCAGTGATGCCTGCTATCTTTTTATCCCTTACAAGCCCGGCGATCGTCTCTATCAGTTTTGCCTTGTTCACCTGGTAGGGCAGTTCTGTAACAATGATCTGTTCCTTGTTCTTTATTTCCTCTATCACGGCGCGCGCACGCATCTTGATCGAACCGCGGCCTGTGGCATACGCGTCGCGTATCCCCTGCCGCCCGTAGATGAAACCCGCAGTTGGGAAATCCGGTCCCTTGACCACTTTTATGAGTTCATCAAATCCGACATCCGGCCTGTCGATGACCATTGTTATGCCGTCTATCACCTCGCCAAGATTGTGGGGCGGCATATTGGTCGCCATGCCAACCGCTATCCCTGTTGAGCCGTTGATCAGGAGATTGGGAAGCTTGCAGGGAAGCACGGTCGGCTCTTTTAAGGACTCATCATAGTTGGGCACGAAGTCCACGGTCTCCTTGTCGATATCCACAAGGATCTCTTCAGCTATCTTTGCAAGCCTGACTTCAGTGTATCGCATCGCAGCGGCGCTGTCCCCATCAATACTTCCAAAATTCCCCTGCCCGTCTATCAATGGATAGCGAAGCGAAAAAGTCTGGACCATCCTGACGATCGTATCATAGACAGCTATGTCGCCGTGCGGATGGTATTTACCCAGGACATCTCCCACTATCCTTGCAGATTTCTTGTATGGTTTGTCCGAGGTCATCCCCTGCTCGTTCATTGCATAAAGGATGCGCCTGTGGACGGGTTTCAGGCCGTCCCTGACATCCGGCAGCGCGCGCCCCACGATGACACTCATGGCGTAGTCGATATACGAGCGTTTCATCTCGTCTTCGATATTGATGGGGCTGATCTTTTCCTGTACGAGTTTCTGCTGGGGGTTTTTGGGTTCCTGGTCGGTCATGGTGTATCAGCTCGAATTTATTGTAGTTTTTCTCACTGCAGAGTAGGCTAAGAACAGCAGTTCATAGATAGGAATATAAAATCCATTATTAGCCGGTTTGATGTGAGATAGAACACGGATTGCACGGATGACACGGATACACACGGATTTCATATCCGTGGAAATCCGTCCAATCCGTGTCATCCGTGTTCTTTGCGGTGACTTATTTGATTCTGATGAAAAAACTTCAAATCTGCGTTCATCCGCGTTTATCTGCTGTTTTTTTAATAAATCTGTATTATCCATAAATGACCTTGCCCTTTCTCATAACAGAAGTAATAAACGCCGCTGATGCGCCTTTCCAGTTCTCAACTTCTTCGGGTGTATAAACAATTATATCTTTAGGAATTCGAAAATCACGGAGTAACTTCCTTATTTGTAAAATCCTTTTATGCATTGGCTCATCTGATGGCATTATCACCAATAAATCCAGGTCGCTGTCTTTTGTCGGGGTCCCATAAGCGTAAGAGCCGAAGAGGATTATCTTTTCTGGATGTACTCCGCTGACGATGCGGTTTTTAATTTTCTGGATGAGTTCATCGGTTATTGGTTGCATAATCTTATTTTATTTCTATACCCTCAATCATTTTTGTCGGCTATAATTCTTGGATAATTCTCCAAGAATTTGCCAAATCCCCAAAGGGCATCATCAATTTCCTTTTTTTCTTTTTCTGTAATTCGATTTGTTATAGTTGCAATCTCATTAAAAAAGTCCATATATTTTTGATAGGTCTCCCAATTATATACAGGCAATTCGTTCTCTCCATTGTGTATATAATTATAAGCTCTATATGCATACATATCCGCTATCGGACATTTTTCATATTTTAATATATGAAGGAAGAAAAGATTCCAGATGTACCCATTCTCAAAAAATTCAAAACTGTAATTGTATATTTCTTCCAATTCATTTTTGGAATTACCATATGTACTAATTTTTTTTTGAATCTCAGACAATTTATTTTTGAGATTATTGAGTGATTCCTGTTTTTTATCGGAAAGGCGCATTCCATTTTTCCATAAGAATAAATTCTGTATGTTGTCCTCAGTTAATTTATTGATTGGATTCAGATTTGTAAAATAAATCGTATCTTTATTTTCATCAGAAATATAAAATTTTCTCCAGGCTTTTATAAAATCATCAACTGTTGCATCTTCTAATTTTAGTATTTGTAGATTCATACAATCCCCTACACATCCAGGTTCTTAACATCCTTCGCGTGCTTCTCGATGAACTCGCGCCTGGGCTCCACTTTATCGCCCATAAGTATCGTGAATATTTCATCTGCTTTGATGGCATCCTCAAGCGAGACCTGAAGCATCGTTCTTGTCTCGGGGTTCATCGTGGTGTCCCATAATTGCTGGGGGTTCATCTCGCCAAGACCCTTGTATCGCTGCATGGCGATACCTTCCCTTCCGATCTCGGCAAGCTTCTTGTTGAGTTCTTCCTCATTATAAACATAGAACTCAGATTTTCCTTTCTTCACCTTGAAAAGCGGAGGCTGGGCTATATACACAAATCCACTATCGATAAGCTGTCTCATATACCTGTAGAAAAGCGTTAGCAGCAGCGTCCTGATATGCGAGCCGTCCACATCAGCATCTGTATTATGGCAGCATATTCCGCCCATACCGCAGATGAAGTTCTCGTCTCCTTCCACTGAGAAGTCGTAAACCATGCTCTTCGTTGGTTTTACTTTTTTGACCGATTTTACCGGAAATGCTGCGAGGTCACCGCTAATAGGAATAAAAAACCTGTTGATTCCTACCTTGTTTTTAGTTTCCATCTTTCGCTTAAGTTTATGCGCCAGATGATGATCCTCCCATATCGGCCGCAGCCGCTCCAGGTCTTCCCTGGCACTGATCGATATGGAATGCACCGGATGGCGTGTAATTACAGGCTTGCCCCGGATTGTGCCGGATGATTTTCCATCAGGCTCCCTGATCGAAATAGAAGCTAAAACTCCCTGGGCAGACAGCAAGTACATGAGTTGGCCTGCCAATTCTTTTGAGGCCGTGACCATGCAAATACCTGTTTCATTCACAGTGCCATCACCCATAAAGTACCCGCGCAGGAAATCCAATTGCATCTGCCTGTCAACATTAAACACTATGCCAGGGATATGCTTGGTATGAGATTCACTAGCATCAAATCCGAAAATGTGCCGAAACACCGCTGCTACCACATTATTAACGACTTTCAAATCGCCAGCTCTTCTATCTTTGCCGGGATAATATTTGGGAACCATACCAAAAACTGTATGCATAGCGTTTGATATTTCATCCATCATACGCTGATTACTGTTGCCAATAGCAAACCGAACACCTCCACGCTGGCTCAAGCTCCCCTCTGCAAGGAAAAATCCCAGTACGGTCAGCAATTCCTGGTTGACAGGAATAAAGCGCGGTATATCACAATGAGCATAATGTTCCGGTGATAGGCTTAATTTTGCACCGTTGAAGCTGGCCAATTCGGCTGGAAGCAATTCACACAGGCGAAGATAAGATTTCACGCGGTTCGATCCAGAATTTCGATATTGGGTAGCCCACACATGATCAAGGCGTGAATCGGTCGGTTCCACTTGGGTTAGAAGTTCTTCGCTATCCAGACCCAGTGTATCAACATAGCGCTGAAAATGAGAGAGGGTTGGCTTGTTCATTCCTTTTTCCCAGGCATAAAATGTTGCAGGCTGCTTTATTCCCACTGCCTGACAAATATCAGTCTGGCTGAATCCGCAGGATTTGCGTTGTTCCTTTAACAATTGCCTGACGTCTGCAGGGATATTTATACGAGGTTCGACAAATTGCAGATCGTTCCTGTGTTCATGCCGTATGCGCGCCTGGTATAATGCTTCAATAGCATCGCCGCGTACATATAGCTCAACATCAAGCTCGGCACGCCTGGCGAATAGCTCTGTCAGCAAATCGATACGTGCAGCAGTGTTTGGCTGGTCAAGAGGAAGCAGGGTTGGTGCCACGACCAGATCACCTGGATGTATAGCATCACCGCGTTTAAGCCTTATATTCCCATCATCAAAAACGAAAACGCTGTGGGACGAAGTGACACGCACCCTCCGCCCATAAGATGTTTCTATTTCGTAAAGATTTTCTTTAATATCATGACGGATGATTTTTTTAATGGGTTTGAAAGTTGTTTTATGGGTATTAATATCAAAGCAAAGAATGTGATAATTTGTTCCATCCAGGTCGGAATCTAAAAGTCTATCGATAAAGTCCCCAATGCATACGGAGTGTATAACTCCTACCGGATCACGCACGAAAGTCATTTCGGAGTGATCAACGCTCATAATAATTATTTTATTATACCGCGCCTTGTTGATATCAAATTCTTCCCCCTCTCCGATGCCTGCGCCTATGGCCGTGATGAGCGCGCGTATCTCCTCGTTCTTCAGGATTTTGGTGAGCCGCGATTTTTCCACGTTCAATATCTTGCCGCGGAGGGGCAATATTGCTTGGAACTTGCGGTCGCGCCCCTGCTTTGCGCTATTGTGTACAAATACTCCACACGCCAGGGCAAAGTTATGCGTATGTGGAACTTCGAGATCATAAACATCCATACGTTCTTCAATATGTTCAACAGAAATGATACGATGGTTGAAATTAGCGACGGCCTCGAATGCAAGCGCCGGATCATCAGTAAAATAACGCTGGCAGAAAGTATCGAACTTCAGGAGGGATTTGTCCCGTGTTTTGAGACGATACGCGCGATAGGCATCGAGATCTATTTTACCTCTCTCGGTTTCAAATTGCTTCAGCGCAGCAATCGTTTTTTGATAATATGTCCGATTATACGCTGCAAGGCGCTTTCTACGGAATTCAGGTGTCCACTGTTGCCGTGTTTTCTCACGTCTCCATTCAAGCAAAGTTTCATCCTGCCACTGCTGGATTGCTTGCTGTGAAAGAATATCACGCGCTTCGAGATTATCTTTGAAATAATCATGAACGCGTTTTGCCTGAGCAATCCGGTTTGCATCGCTGCTCCAATAGTCACGCTGTGCCTTGTTCAGTTGTTCATGATTTTGCTGACGATATTCTTCATTGCTGTCATAAAACTCCTGCCATCTTCTCATCATGTAAGCTTTATACTCTTCATTTTCCCATTGCTTTGTGGCATTCTTCGAGAGTATTTGTCTTGTATCGGGATGCTGCATGCGGATACTCATCATTTCACGGAATTTGTCGCTTTGTCTGATTTTGCGGCATTTTTCAACAACATCCTGGCGATGTAATGTCATCTTAACATGTTTCCTGTGCAATTCCAGATGATTTTCGGATGACATCCTCCGGATATTTATTGGATTATTATTGAGTTTATTAAAATCTGTATGATGGCAGTGATCACCATCGTCCAGCGCATAAATGCCATGCCAGAGATTATACCAATCAGCAAGAATGTGAGTAAAAAGCCACCTATCTGAGCGAGGGTCCCATATCATTTCGTAACCGCCGATGGTAATTCCAGGCTCGCTAATATCTGAAAGCTTGCGATATAGCGGCATAAGTGAATCCCCGGTAGAAATAGAACCGGCAGGCTTAAAACTGCTATCGCGTAACATGAAAGGATGATCAGGTGTACAGATTATAGTTTCACCCGTATCTAATGTAACTTTGATAACTTCCACTTTTTCTTTTGTCATACGCGGATTGACTATTTGCTCCAATCCAACTGTACCATCATTTCGAATAGTATAGCAGAAATGTTTTCTTCCCATCCTATGCTCGGCTACAATTTCCTTGAAACTGAGCGCCCGGCCATCGGCTAAAGCAACAAGCGTATCACCTGAAAAGCAGCCTCCTGCCGAATCGCCTTCCACGATATATATCTCGCTGAGTTTAGGGTCTTTTTCCGAGCAGTCCGCAAGCTTTCCCGGAAGCGAGCTTACCTCAAGGGCGTTCTTGCGCCTTGTGAGTTCACGCGCCTTCCTTGCGGCCTCTCTCGCTTCAGCCGCCTCAAGCGCCTTTGAAAGGATTTGCTTAGCTGCGGCGGGATTTTCCTCAAGGAACTCGGATAATCCCTCCGAGACCAGGGTCTCCACAATGCCCTTTATATCGCTGTTGCCGAGTTTTGTCTTGGTCTGGCCCTCAAACTGGGGGTTCGTGAGCTTTACACTTATTACCCCGGTAAGGCCTTCCCTTATGTCCTCGCCTGTGAGTTTTTCATCGCCTTTGAATATGGATTTGGACTGGGCATAATCATTGGCCACTTTTGTAAGGGCTGCCTTGAAACCCGCAAGGTGCGTTCCGCCTTCATGCGTGTTGATGTTGTTTGCGAACGTGTAGATATTCTCGATATAGCTATCGTTGTACTGCATTGCGATCTCAACGATGGTCGTGTCTTTTTGCTTCTGGAAGTAAATGGGTTTTTCATGAAGAAGGTTCTTGTTCTTATTCAGGAACTCGACAAATGATACTATGCCGCCTTCATACTGGAACACCTGCTCGGTTTCAGTAAATTCGTTTTTCAGGAGTATCTTTATCCCCCTGTTAAGGAAAGCAAGCTCCCGCAAACGGGTTGCAATGGTGTCAAGGTTGAATTCGATCGTTTCAAAAATCGTTCTGTCCGGCTTGAACGTGACCGTTGTGCCTGTGCCCTCGGCATTGCCAACAGGGACTACTCCGGTGACTGGTTTTCCCCGTTCGTATCGCTGCTTGTACAGCTTACCGTCGCGTTTGACCTCGACCTCGAACCATTCCGACAGCGCGTTCACTGCCGATACGCCCACGCCGTGCAGGCCGCCTGAAACCTTGTATGCGTTGCTGTCGAACTTGCCGCCTGCATGGAGCATTGAGAGGGCCACTTCAAGCGCTGATTTATTGTATTTCGGTATGACCTCTACCGGGATGCCGCGGCCGTTATCCACTATTCTGATGCTGTTATCGGATCTGAGGATAACTTCGATGTTCGTGCAGTACCCTGCGAGTGCTTCATCAATGCTATTGTCCACTACTTCATAAACGAGGTGGTGAAGCCCTCGCGAATCCGTACTCCCTATGTACATGCTGGGACGCTTGCGCACGGCTTCAAGCCCTTCAAGGACCTGGATCTGTTCAGCATTGTATCCTGTATGGTTTTCCATGTTATTTCCTTTTTATAGTATATTAGTGATTTTATAAAAAATATATTACCGCTCTTATAAGCTCACGTCAATTTAAATTCGTCTTCGGCGCCTTCAATCTCTCAATACCTTCGACTTGTAATAGTTCTCAAAGCATATATACCTTATTGCTTCAGAGCATAGCGATTTTCTTTATTTTAACTGAATAAATTATATATTATATAAAAATATCGAAATAAAATTACTTGATAATAATTTTACGTTCAGACCTTCACGTAGCTTTTTACCCCCGTAAATTATTATGACCACATATGCGCAGACCCGAACTGCTGGCTCCGGCAGGCAGCAAAGAAGCCCTCATAGCAGCGATTGAGAACGGAGCGGACGCAGTCTATTTCGGAGGAACTTTTTTCAGCGCGCGCCAGTATGCTTCGAACTTCACCCGGGCGGACCTGGAATGGGCTATCGATTATGCGCATATAAGAGGTGTGAGGGCTTATGTGACAGTGAACACCCTGATAAAGGATTCTGAGCTTGAAGAAGCAAGCAACTATTTACAGTTCCTATGCAACTGCGGTGCAGATGCAGTAATAGTACAGGACCCTGGCATCCTGGAACTATTGCGGGAGCAGCTCCCGAATATTGCGGTCCACGCAAGTACACAGATGACCATCCATAACGCGGAAGGAGTGAAATTCCTTCAGGAGATGGGAGTAAAACGCGTTGTGCCTGCCCGTGAACTCTCACTTGATGAGATAAAAAGGATAAAATCGCAAACTGCCATAGAGATTGAAACCTTTATCCACGGCGCGTTATGTTTCTCATATTCAGGGCAATGCCTCCTAAGTAGCATGATAGGGGGAAGGAGCGGGAACCGGGGATACTGTGCACAACCGTGCAGGAAAAAATACAGGATGGATGAAACCGGGGGTTATCTCCTGAGCCCAAAAGATCTCAATATGAGCGGGCACATCCCTGATTTAGTGGAGGCTGGTATCGATTCCTTCAAGATCGAAGGGAGGATGAAGCGACCAGAATACGTTGCGGGCGTGGTCAGGGTTTACAGGAAACTCATCGACAGGTATCTTGATGCACCTTCAGACTTCATGGTAACGGAAGATGAAAAGCATACTCTTCGCCAGCTTTTCAACCGGGGATTTACAACAGGGTATTTTTTCGGGAAACCGGGAAACGACCTGATGAGCCGCAAATATCCTCACAATATCGGGACTGAGCTTGGAAAAGTCATTGATTATGAACCGCGAAGAAAACTTGTTTCCATATATCTCAAGGCTCCTTTAAGAAGAGGGGACGGCATCGGTGTAGGAGGAAGGGAAACCGGCGTTATAATCAGGAATATCTATGTAAATAATAAAAACGTGGTTTCAGCAGGTCCTTATTCCACCGTAATGGTACCCCTGGAGATGGAGGTCGCAAGGGGTGATATTGTTTTTAAGACAAGTGACTACCAGCTAATGGCTTCCCTGGAGACAAAAAATGGTAGGAAAATCCCGATAAAGATGTCAATTAAAGCCAGGGCTGGAGAGACTGTTGAACTCTTCATAAGCGACGGTGAAAACGAAGTTACGGTCCGGGAAGGGATTGCCATCAATGCCGAAAGGCACCCCTCATCCAGGGAATCTATAGAGAACCAGTTGAAAAAACTCGGCAGTACTATTTTTGAATCGCGGGAGATAACATTTGATATTGAGGAAAATATCTTTATCCCTGTTTCGGTACTTAACTCTCTTCGAAGGTCGGGGATCGAGAGGCTTGAGAGAACACGCGCGCAGAAATGGAAACGCCAATGCAACATGCCAGCAATTCCTGATGGAAAAAAAAAGGTGGGATCCAAACCTGTACTCTCGGTTAGCACCGGCTCAGTTGAATGCTTTGAGGCAGCAGCAGATAACGGCGCTGATATTGTTTATTTAGGGGGGGAAGTTTACATGGAAGATTCCCTTGATAAGGATGATTACAGGTATGCCGTCGAATTTGGAAGGAAAAAGGGCGTGAGCGTATTTTTCAACACACTCCGGATCATCAAGGAAATAAAGGATTTAAATACTGATCTGGATCCTGACGGTTTCCTTGTATCAAATCCCGGCATTTTATATTATCTTCGCGGCCTCAAGCCCATAGTAACAGATTATCCCTTCAATGTCCTGAACAGGCTGTCGATGGAACACCTTTTTAAATACAGCCAGAGAATAACATTATCACCTGAACTCACGCTCAAAGAAATTAGGAACCTGGCACCATCTGGCCAGACTGAATGCATCGTGCACGGTTTTTTCCCGCTGATGGTTTCAGAGCACGGTCTTGCGAGTTGTCTCTTTCCTGGTGGAAGAGTGGAGGATGTGTGCCTGAAAGATGAGAAAGGATTTGTTTTCCCTGTCAAAACCGATTCAGAAAATCGTACTTTTATTATGAACTCACGCGAGCTGTGCATGCTGGATTATGTGCCTGATATTGTTAAGGCAGGCGTTGATTGCCTCAGGATCGAAGCGAAAATATATGATAAGGAAAAGACGGGGAAAATAACCCGGACTTACAGGAAAGCTATGGACAGCATGAGCCCTGATACCAAATGTGAAGAAGAGCACACCACAGGCCATTATTTCAGGGGGATTTTATGAAGATTTTTTTTGCAGGGTCGATACGGGGAGGAAGGCAATTGATCCCGACATATCAATATATAATTGGCTTCCTGAAATCCCATGACCAGATTGTAATGAGCGAACATGTGACATCAAAGGACCTTGAAAAAACAGAGGCAAAGATGTCTGAAAATGATATCTTTGAAAAGGATATTAACTGGATAAAAGAAGCCGATTGTATCATTGCGGAGATAACAGTCCCCTCAATAGGCGTTGGGTATGAGATTTGCCACGCAGTTACACTTGGTAAACCTGTGCTGTGCCTGTATGAGAAAGGAGCAAAAGCTTCGGCTATGGTGCTTGGAAATGAAAATGTTACTGCAAAAAAGTATTCAGACAAGGAAGAGCTTGAACAGATACTGCTTGATTTCATGGGAGTGGGGAGTGTAACATAATTTACTAAAACTTGCACCAGCTTCTGGCAATCATCGTTTGTCATTGGAACAATTTTGATTGCGCAGACTACTGGTATGATACTCACTAATCCTCAACTCTTGTTTTCACTGAAAAAGTACCATCTTCTGCCACGATAATCCCATTTTTTAAATAACTTTCGAATAAAAAATATTTTGTAAAATCCACTATAGAGATTTTTCTTCAGGTGGGTGGACAGGTTATAACCTGATGTCGCTTAGTTGATGGTATGTTGGTGGTATCATTCAAAAAAATCACTCTAACCTGCCCACAATAATTATTAAGAGTTTCATCAAGTATAAATCTTGCGATTCAGTATTTTTAGTGTATCTTTTCTTTGTCATCTGAAAAAGAATACAGGCTTTCTGCAACATTCTTTGATAAAAAATACAAATCAGTGTATCCATCGTTGCTTTTTGTGATTATCCCGTTCTTAACAAGAACTTCGAGATGATGCCTGATAGTTTTATAATCCATACTCAAAAGCTTGGCTAATTGATGCGCATTGTAAGACCTGTCAACGAGATGCCTCAATATCAATGCACGGCTTTTTCCCCCGCGTGTGCCTTCGATCAGATAGCATAAAAGCTTGCGCTGTTTATTTGATTTATTAAGTTCCTGCTTAAGCTTCATATTTTCAGTAATATCCCTTGCTATGCCATGAACTATTATTTTGTCTTCGTTCCTGATCAACCTCGTTCTCACATCTCCCCATTTGTGTTCCCCGTTCTTGCATATGACCTCGATGACCACAGGTTCTTCCAATGGCTGCCCTGCAAGGATTTTTTTCACGCGTTCCCTGAAATTATTGTAGCTATCCTTCGTCAGCCACTGTGAGACATTTGATCCGATCACTTCCTCTTCCGTTCCTCCCAGTAATTTCAGCCCGATCTTGTTTATTGAAAGAAAACGTCCCTCAAGATCATGTGTATACATCGGGTCATCGGCATTCTCAAAGAGTTCCCTGTATTTTGCCTCGGATTCTTTTAGATCCAGTTCACGCTTTTTAAAATCCGTAATATCCTTGGTAACAGATACAATTTTCTTTTTTCCGTTTATCGTGCTCAAAGTGTGGGCCACTTTTATATATTTGATCTCACCGCCTTTGGTCATTATTTTCGTTTCAAAATCACCTGGAACCCCTTCACGAACATTACGCCACTGCCGGATGATAAAATTGCATTCATCCTCCGGGATTATTTTTCTGTAATAATGACCGATTATTTCTTCCTCAGGCCAGCCGATTATCCTGCAGAAAGAATCGTTCACGAATTCAAATCTGCCCTGCTCATCTACGACCGTTATTCCATCGGGGGATGAATCTATTATCATCCTGAGATATTCCTCATTTCCATGAACCGGCAGAAAAGGTTCAACCAAATTCTCACCTGTATCGTTTTTTATCCAATTCCTAAAGATTCCTAATTCCGAATTTGTATATATAATTATTGATTATTGAGATTTTTAATTTGGAACCACAATGTATTTCAAACCTGTGAGATAATTCGTGGATGTGTACCGTTTTTATACGAAAAATTTCAACCTTGACCATACCCTCTCCTGCGGCCAGGTCTTCAGGTGGGAAAAAAAAAACTGGTGGAGTGGCGTGGTCAACGGCGCGGTCATAAGGATAAAACAGGAAGGTAATGAACTTATTATAGATTCATCCCTTGAAAAAAAATTCATTATGGATTATTTCAGGCTTGACGACGATATGGAAACGATATATTCGCAAATCAATAAAGATAAATTGATGGATTCATTAATTAAAAAATACAGAGGCATGCATCTCATCCGGCAGGACCCCTGGGAATGCCTGGTATCATACATCTGCTCAAGCAACAACACCATCAGGAACATCACAAACTCCATCAGGCACATGAGCGAGTGTTTTGGTAAAAATATCGCAAGAGGTTATTTTTCCTTCCCCTCGCCCCGGCAGCTTGCTGGAATAGATGCATGCGACATGGAGCAGTGCAAACTCGGGTTTCGCGCCCCTTATGTCCTTGGCATCGCGAACACTATTGTAAACGGCGAATTTGACCTTTACGGGATTAAAGACATGTGCTATGGGCAGGGGCGCGAGGAACTTGTGAAGTTAAAAGGCGTCGGGAACAAGATAGCTGATTGCGTGCTGCTTTTTGCGTTCGGGAAACTTGAATCTTTTCCCGTGGATACGCATATTGAACAGATCATGGACAGGTTTTATGGTAATAACTGGAAAAACGTAAAAAAAAGTAAGAAGAGGGAGGAAATTGCCGACTTTGCCCGCAGGTATTTTGGGGAATATTGCGGGTATGCGCAGGAATATCTGTATATGGAGGATATGGGTAACCAACCATAAACCTTTTATCGGACTTTTTCTTTTTAGAAAGCATGGTGAGTTTCGAAGAAATCGAAGAGGTTTACAGGAAGCTTGAAGGAAAAATCAATCCTGCTGAATTCAAGACAATGGTCGAGGAAAAAGTCGCAATGATGAACGGCCTGTGCGATTCCAAGACCGCAGCCATGCTTGTGGCAAGCGAAATGGGAATAAATGAGACGATAAAGATCAGGGATATGGCACCGGACAGGGGCAATGTCGTTTTTATCGCAAAAGTGCTCTCTGTCGGGGATATCCGCGAATTTTCGCGTGACAACGACACTACGGGTCGCGTCGTCAACCTGACACTTGCAGACGACACGGGTTCTATTAAAGCCGCACTGTGGGACGAAGCCTGCGATCTCGTGAAGATAGGAGATATAAAGGCAGGACAGAGCCTCAAAGTGAAAGGGTATATCAAAGAAGGTCAGAGGGGACTTGAGGTCAACGTAGGACGGGGCGGGGGTATCGAGCATGCAGATATGGAAGTGGCAGTGAATGTTAAACCTGTAAAAATCAGTGATATCAAGCCAGGGATCAACGGCCTGAATATCGTTGCCAGGGTAATTGATACAGGAACAATAAAGACATTCCAGCGAAAAGACGGGACCGCAGGAAAGGTCAGGAATGTCACTGTCGGGGACGACACAGGCAAGATAAGGCTGACCCTGTGGGACGGCAAAGCCGATGCTCCGGGTTTTAATGCAGGGGACACTGTAGAAATAATGAACGCCTATTCCCGCGAAAATACTTTCAGCAACCAGACCGAACTGCAGCTTGGTTCAGGCGGAAGCATTATAAAAAGCAGCGCTTCTGTTGATTATTCCGAACCCCTGACACCTATTGCTGATATAGAGATTAATTCTGCTTACAGCGTTAAAGGCCATGTTTCAGGGATTGATGAAATAAGGGAATTTGAGCGCCCCGACGGGACAAAGAGCAGGGTATCGAATATATACATCTCTGATGAGACCGGCCGTATTAAGGTGGCCCTCTGGGGTGAACATGCAAACCTTGTCAATGAACTTGATATAGGAAGCGAGATATGCATTATTGACGCTTACGCAAAAACAGGAAGGAACGAGGAAGTGGAATTGAGCGCAGGCGCAAGGACTGGCATCCAGGTAATTCGCAAATGATTATTGGAAACTTCCTGAACATCCCTGGATATCTTTCCCCTCAACAAAAGGCATGTCATGGCTCAGTGAATACTTTTTCGCATCTTCCTTTGAAAGCGCTTTCCCGGTTCTCTCATCGAGCATCTCGCATACCACCATCGAGGGGTTTATCCCTGCTATCAACGCCAGGACTATCGATAATTCGGTCTGCCCCCGCCTCTCATCAAGAAGGCCGGATGCCGCCCGTAACAGGGCTACATGGCCGGGAGACCTGAATTCATCCCCGAAATCGATATTTTTCCCTTTCATGACCCTATCCACGGTCTCACCTATCTTTTTTATCGTTAGAGCCCTGTCGTTGTCGGTTATGCCGGTAAACGTGTCCCTGTGGTTCACCCACAGGGAGAACGAGGAACGGGCGTCATACCGGATATCCCCTTTCTTTTCAATAAGGGTGCAAAGGGACTTATGGCCATTCAAAGAAACACTTTTTAATATATCAGAAAAAAAAGGCAATCCCAGTTTGTCGGCAGCCTTCCCATATATGGACACACATATCAATCCCCCGCCATCGCGACGCATGCATGCAACGTCAGAAGGTGTGACAGAGAGCGCCGGGATCACAAGATCAGTCTCCCCTTCCCTGTCTTCGGCATCAAATAAAAGTATCATTTTTCCATGCCTGATCGCCTCTATTGCTTTTTCAAGACTCATCTTATTACCTCCACATCAACACTGCTCCCATCTTTGATATTGAAATGATCCCTCAAATTCACTGGCGCTATTATCTCAATAATGTCTTCCGGGTAATGTGTGCGTTCCGGAATAATGACGGCCCCCCTGATGTCCCGGATTTTGACATTAAAGCACGAGCCCCTTCCGAACGTCCTGTTCTGGTCTGTAAATCCCGATATCTTTATCACTCCGCCAATTCTCTTTCGAAGCTCGATGCTTGGCTGGTCAAGTTTGATGTTCAATGTGCCAGGATATGGGTCAAATCCGAGTTTTTCCCGAAACTGCATCCTGTACCCGGGAAGAGAGATGTAATACTGGCCTTCTCCCAGTCCGGTGATCACCTTACCGCTCAGGATCCTTTTACCTCCATTACCTGAAAATATCTCCTGGTAATCATTCAATTCCTGCTGCAACAATGAAAGCCCTTTCTCAGTAATGGAAATCATTTGCCCTTCAGGCAATATCAGCCTTGAAATGAGATTTTCTTCCTCAAGGTTTTTAAGCTTCCTGGCCGCCGTCTGCTGGCTTGAATCTATATGCGATGCGAATTCAATGGATGACAATTCCAGGGGCTTCTGGTGGGCCCCCATAAGTGCAAGTTTTTTTAAAGATAGTATATCCATATGCCACTCATTTTTGAGATGCCACTCATTTATGGATTCGAAATAAGATAAAACTTTCCGTACAAAAAAGTAGAAAAAAGAAAAAATTAAGGCCCTGCTTTCTGCAAAGCCTTATTATTTATTCACTCATCCAGTATTGCTTCAGCCTCTTCGCGATACGCGTTCATAATGTAGGGTATTCCTGAGATCTCTGAAGCTTCCTCTGTCAGTGCCATGACATCCCGGCGATTGATCGCTGAAATCCTGAACCTGCGAGAACCCGCCATCAACTGCTGCAGGCCAGTCCTGAATTTCTGGGCGTATGTATAGACACCAAGAGCTCCGAGGGGGAGATTTTTAATGTCGTCCCCAAGGCGGTGGGCGAGTTCCTCATAACATACGAAAATCTCCTCGACTTTCGTACCATACTCAGAAACGGTCTTCGGGAGGTCATTCTCCTTTATCCATTTGCCGATGTTCTTACCCACAAAGCCCGGTATCATGAGAGCGCGTCCCATGCATACCGCTTTCACATAGGGGGAACCCATCGCGAGCGCCTTATAAACGCCGTCCTCGCTTGAGAAACCCCCTGCCATGGCAAGGTCCGGTATTCTCATGCCCTTTCCGCTCAGCTTCTCTGCAAATTCATAGACCAGTGACTGGAGATAGAATGTTGGTATTCCCCATTCTTCCATCATGGGCCAGGGGCTCATGCCAGTTCCTCCCGGCGCGCCGTCAAATGTCAGGAGGTCGATCTTTGCCTCTGAGCAATATTTCAACGCCATTGCAACTTCAACCATCGAATAAGCGCCTGTCTTCAATGTAACGCGCTTGAACCCGAGATCGCGCAGGCGGTCAACTTCATCAAAGAAACCTTCTTTTGTGACAAAGCCGAGTCTTGAATGCCGCTCGAACTCCTTTATCGCGGTATCTTTGTAAGCAGCCTTTATTGCAGAATCCTCGGGGTCGGGAGTGACAATATATCCTCTTTTCTTGAGTTCGGCAGCGCGCTCTATGCTGTTAACTTTTATCTCGCCGCCTATACATTTGGCTCCCTGCCCCCATTTTAGCTCAATTGTATCCAGATCGTGCTTTGAGGATACATATTCGGCCACACCGAGCCTTGTATCTTCCACGTTCATCTGGACAAGTATCTCACCATAGTCTTCCTGGTACTTTTTATATGTCTCTATCCTGCGGTCCATTTCAGGAGACTTCTTTATCTTGCGGTTGCTGTCAAGCACAAGTCCCGGATCTATGCCGCACACGTTCTCACCACATACGAGCGTTATCCCTGAGATCGCAGCGCCGGCGGCAAAGTGCTCCCAGTTCTTCCGCGCGACTTCTGTCGAGCCGAGGGCGCCTGTGAAAATAGGCACTTTCATCCTGACTTTTCTATCCCAGCCGTATTCCGTCTTTGTGTCCACCTTGGGAAATGTCGCTGTGTCGGGATTTGGCTCTTCCCCATCAGGAAGCCCCCATGCTCCGACCGCATAACCCTGGATATTCAGGTGCGAATAATCCACAGGGTAGTTCTTGTCCGCTCCGGCAGTGATATTCCCGAAAGGCCCGGGGTAAATTACTTCGCGTCCCCTGAATGAGGATTTGAAGATCTCACAGTTCCCACGGCATCCGTCCAGACATCGGGTGCATATCCCGGACATCGGGGATACACTTTTTGAGCGATTATATGTTTGCGTCGCTTCGTTCGCATTTGGTTGTCTAAGATTCATTTTTCCTCCAAGTTGGGTTTGAAGAAGTTACCTTAACTGCTCTTCTTCTGCATTGTAAACAGATTGTAGCGTAATCTCACGCTCGGAAGCGGAAGGGAGTTTCCTCTATATAAATATTACGCCAAGGAAGCGGAAGGCGGTTTCCTTTGTATATATATTCTATTTATTTGATTAAACTATCTGTATTTATATACTATCTGGTAGGTGAGGGGTGAGCGCATATAGGATAATGATGGCTATCGGCAGTGATTAGCTGCAAAGCAGGCAAGGCGCCAGGTAGCGCGATTATCGGACAATCACCGGGAGGAACTAATATGGAACAGGAGGAATCATATGACGATCGATGAATCCAGACTGGATTCAATAATTGACGAATACAATGCTGAACAGGGTTCGCTGATATCTATTTTGCAGGACGTACAGGCAGAATACAAGTACCTGCCAAGAGAAGCGCTGGAATATGTTGCAGGACGGCTGGATATCCCGCGTGTCCAGGTATTCGGCGTAGCGACCTTTTTCAAAGCCTTCAGCCTAAAACCCAAGGGCAGGCGCCAGATACATGTGTGCATGGGTACGGCCTGCCACGTCAGGGGTTCAAAAAAGGTACTGGAAGAATTTGAACGCAAGCTGGGAATTGAAGCAGGCAGCACAACAAAGGACGGAGAATACACGCTTGAGACGGTCAACTGCGTGGGTGCATGCGCTTTAGGCCCTGTGGTCATGAATAATGAAAAATACCACGGCCAGATGACGCCGATAAAGGTTGAGGACCTCCTGAAAAAAGTCTGAAGGTGAATTAATTGAAATTAAAATCAGGAAAGGAATTGGAAGCTTTTCGGAAAAAAATACTGGCAAAAAAAAACCCGGATAAACCCTGCATTACGGTTTGCGGCGGCCCGGGATGCCTTGCCAGGCAATGCCTGGAAGTCCGGGATGCATTTGTGAACGAGATATCGTCCAGAGGTCTGGCAGATAAAGTTGATATCAGAACCACAGGCTGTCATGGATACTGTGAAATGGGGCCGATCGCCCTTGTATTTCCTGAAGGGATTTTCTATCAGAAACTGAATGTTAAAGACGTTGGGGAAATCGTCGAAGAAACTATAGTCAATAACAGGATAGTAAAGAGGCTTCTTTATTCAGATGAAACCGGCCGGCAGGTCAAAATTGAAAAGGAGATCCCGTTCTATAAAAAGCAAATGCGGCTCTTATTGAGCAGCAACAGCAAAATCGATCCCCATATATTTGAAGACTATCTCGCGATAGGCGGATACACTGCATTGGCAAAAGTACTGACAGGAATGAAACCCACGGAAGTCCTGGAAGAAGTCAAAAAATCAGGTCTGCGGGGCAGGGGAGGCGGCGGTTTCCCAACTGGAAGAAAATGGGAATCCACCCGCGATGCCAAGGGAGATATCAAGTATGTCATATGCAATGCGGATGAAGGCGATCCCGGCGCTTTCATGGACAGGAGCATTCTTGAAGGGAATCCTCACAGCGTCCTTGAGGGAATGATCATCGGGGCCTATGCTATGGGTTCCAATGAAGGGTATGTCTATGTAAGGAACGAATATCCGCTCGCGCTCAAGAATGTAACCATTGCCATTAAGCAGGCAAGGGAGGCGGGCCTTCTTGGGGAAAATATCCTGGGTTCAGGATTCGGATTTGATGTGAAGGTCAACAGGGGCGGCGGAGCATTCGTATGTGGCGAATCGACGGCGCTCATGGCCTCGCTTGAAGGAAAGCCCGGTGAACCAAGGGCAAAATACATCCATACTTCCGAAAAAGGATTGTGGGATAGGCCGTCCAACCTGAACAATGTTGAGACATGGGCCAATGTTCCTTTAATAATAAACAACGGCCAGGGATGGTTCGCTGGCATAGGCACCGAATCCAGCAAGGGGACTAAAGTATTCAGCCTCGTTGGTAAGATCAAAAATACCGGGCTTGTTGAAGTGCCAATGGGAATGACCCTCAGGGAGATTATCTTTGATATCGGGGGCGGTATCCCCGACGGAAAGGCTTTCAAGGCCGTCCAGACCGGAGGCCCCAGCGGAGGCTGCATACCTGAAAGCCTGATAGACATGCCTGTTGATTACGAACAGCTGACAAATGCAGGTTCCATGATGGGGTCGGGAGGGATGATAGTGATGGATGAGGATACGTGCATGGTTGACCTTGCAAGATATTTCACAAATTTCCTTCAGGGAGAATCCTGCGGCAAATGTACGCCCTGCAGGGAGGGGCTCTTGAGGATGGGCGAGATACTCACAGGCATAACTGAAGGGAGAGGCAGGATGGAAGACCTTTCCCTTATCGAAGACCTTTCGGGAGTGCTGAAGGACGCATCCCTTTGCGGCCTTGGAACAACGGCTGCAAATCCGGTGATCTCCACGATGAAATATTTCAGGGATGAGTATGTGGCCCATATAAGGGACCGCAAATGCCCGGCAGGTGTGTGCAGGGAACTTATCACATACGGCATCGATGCGGGAAGCTGCACAGGATGCGGCCAGTGTTTGAAGAACTGCCCCTCAGGCGCCATCGAAGGCGAAAAGAAAAAGCCACATGTGCTTGATACGGCAAAATGCATCAAATGCGGCATCTGCTACGATGTATGTAAATTCGATGCAGTGAGGAAGGAGTGATTGAAATGTCGAGGAACATTACAAGACAAAGAGGCGAGATGGTCACGTTCATGCTCAACGGCGCACAGGTGCAGGCTGACCCGAACTGGAGCCTGCTTGAAGCCGCAAAATTCTACGGTCTGTTCATACCCACACTTTGCCATGACGAAGGGTTGGCGCCATACGGTGTGTGCAGGCTCTGCGTA
>CABMIH010000003.1 GCA_902386205.1 uncultured archaeon
CAACTGTTTTATGAGCGAGCCGGATTTTATATGCGTGTCAGATATCGCGATTATCTTCATGCGTAACCATAATCCATGTAGTTAAGTTCTTTCTTGACATCAGCAAGAAAAGTCCTGTACGTATTCATGGAAAAATCGATCCACTCCTTGAAATCAGAGTTCAATTTCGTTCCAATGTTATCTTCTTTTTCATTCCTGCTGGCTTCGCTATACATCTCAAGTTCCCCGATGTTTTTTTCGATGTACCTGAAAAGTGCGGTCTCTGCAAAGGGTTTCGGGATAAGGGGAGATGTGTGGGAAATTTTCAGCATGAGCTGCCTCTCCCTTGCAAGCTCTTCCTTTGTGATGCCCGTCTTTTCGATCGCCCTGTTCAAAGTCTCGTCACTGATGCCTCTTTTCTCTTCAGGTGTGAATTTCCGGCTCTCACCCAGCAGGTTTTCTTCATATATTTCTTTCTGCAACAATTCATGTTCCAGCGTGTACCTGAGCATGGTTTCACTGGCCTCTTCCAGATAGGCGGAGTTCAGGGTTATTATCGAATACCAGGAATCCAGGTAATAACGCCTGTTCAGTGCCACTGCATAATCAAAAATGCCTGACATCCTCACGAATATGCTTTGCGAGAAAACTACAGCATCAGTTGAAAGCAGTAGAATATTCCCCGGAACGAGCGATCTTGCAGTTTCAAGCCCATTTGTGGAGTAAACTGATTCAGGTTCTTTAAGATACTGCTCATTCTCTGCAATTATACCTCTCATCACTTCAGGCTCCAGCTGGCCTAATGCGAAAGCGATGTCTTTTGCGGCTGATCTTATCCACAGTGTATATTCTTCCTCGAACTCTTCCTTTGATCGTATCTGTACCATAACAGATCATTCACTGACCGGAATTATTTTATCTTTTAACTTTATTTCCAATCCCAGTTCCATTGTCCCGACGACATTGGCAACAACGCCTTCCACTTCCTTTTTTAATATTTCATCGTTTTTAAAAAATCCAATATCCGTTTTTGCGTTATATTGGGCGCCATGGGTCCTGTATGCGACACCGAAGGGAGCAAGAATGTATCCCATTTGCTGAAAGTAAATAAAAATATCCATTGCCGTTTTCATTCCCCCGTCTTCGTGGCCGTTGATTAAAATCCCTACGATTTTCCCGGTAGTCAAGCCGCTTTTATCCAGCAGATAAAGATTCTGAAGGCAAGTCAGCCTGTCCAGGAAATCCTTTAATCGCGCAGACATATTATTCCAATTTATCGGGGAAGCCACGATCACCGCCTTTGAATCGGTTATCATTTCATGAAGCGAAGGTGCATCATCAAGCTGGTTCCTGCACGGGTATGTGCAGGCAGAATCCCTCATGCTGTAACAGCACCAGCAATGCTGAATATCCAGTTCATTCAAATTGAACCGTTTATAACTAACACCCTTTTTTTTTAGCGCCTCTTCTGCAAGGTCCACCAAAATACCTGTATTGTGGCCCCGGTGAGAACTCCCGTTAATCAATAAAACATCAAACTTTTTCCCGTCATATCTGAGTTTTTGCTTATTTGATAGTTCTGAATACTCTTTTCCGGAACTACTGCATTGCGGGCATTCTTCAGGCGGCTCAACCCCGGTATGAATGTATCCGCATACACTGCATTTCCAGGATTTACTTTTTTGCAAGCTGGTCTTTTTCATTTCCGCGGAGGCAATAATAGACATGTTTGAACCCCATTTTTTCATGAACAGGACAGCCGGGGCAAAGACATCCTTTTTCGTTTTTAATACATTTGCTTTTTCCTTTTGTGGAAAAGCAAAATGCTATTTCTTCCTTGCATTCGACGTATGTGGGGCAAGACCTGCAAATACATAGTTTTATGGCCTCTTTGTTATCCATATGAACCTCTTTTGACATATCAATAAATCTTGACACCGCAATAAATAGTTAGTGGAGATTCTATGCAAGACTTCAATGGTGGAACCGCGTACGCGATTCCCTGGTGAGATGTTCTTTTTCAAGCTTGGAGCGCGTTTCTTTAAATACCGTCTTAATCCGGGTTTCATCACACAGCTTATCATCTTCACCGCATTCGCCGTTCTTCCTGCATTCCTGCGCCAGGCGAAGTGCGCGCGCTTCAAGAGAAGGGAGGGTATTTTCAAGTGTATTTTTTAACCATTTATCGTCTTTGGAGAGAACACCCACGAACATCGAAGGTATGACATCGCGCTCTATGGCTTCAAGCCGTTTCCTGGCACTGGCGGTGATCATCATGGATATGTTCGGTTTGTCATAATATAAACCTTCTGGCGTGGCCATATATCACAGTGAAAAATCAACAGTTTTATATACCGTAAAGATGTAAGTCATGTAAAGATTTAAGGCTGTCCGGTAAAACATATACGGCAGTAAATTATTATGCCTGCTGTTCATGTTTGCCATGACGATCTGTAATCAAATGTTAAGGATGTGTAACCGTGATGGAAAACAGTGAAAAAAGTGCTCCCGTAGCAGTAGGGGAGACTTATGAAGTATCGATAGATGACATAGCGAAAAAGGGCGACGGTATTGCCAGAGTTGAAGGATTTGTCATCTTTGTACCGCAGACAAAAGTAGGCGACAAGATCAAGATAAAAGTTAATAAAGTGATGAGAAAGTTCGCTTTTGGCGAAAAAGTAGAATAAACAGAAAGAAGTTTGGGGGGTGTAACCAATTTTGGTTAACTTATTACATATCAAAACGTTATGTTCACTATTAAGAATCATCTTGAAATAAGGAATGATCACCTTGTGATCGGCGGGACAGACACGATCGAACTTGCAGAAAAGTACGGCACACCGCTTTATGTCACCAACGAATCCCGCATCATTGACAATTTCTCAGCCTATAGAAAAGCTTTTCCAGATGCCGATATCTACTATGCGGCCAAGGCAAACGGAAGCCTTGCGATCCTTCGGATGCTTGCAAGGCAGGGCGCTGGCGCGGATGTATTCAGCTACG
>CABMIH010000004.1 GCA_902386205.1 uncultured archaeon
AAATAGCACGCTTACGCTTTGACAAGAAAAAATACAGAAAGCGAAAACTTGGAGAACGACCATTTGGAAATATCGAAGTCAGAAGAAGTAAATGCTATTATAAGAAGCAAGAGAACAAATTAAAAGGGGCTATTCTTATCGCTTGTGACCATAACATTACGGCTTATTTCAATAATAAAGCCTGGTGCAGTCTATTTGTAAAGGTGCATAATGACGGGAAGGGAGGGATTAATTAATGGATCACCTCATGAAAACATAAGGAACCTATTTCGGCATCTTCATCGTGCTTTTCACGCCAAGATATTTCGAAGGGTCGTTTTCGAACTCGGCCTTGCATTTTAAAGAGCAAAAATAATACGTCTGGCCCGAATACTCTGTACTTATCTTTGAGTCCCTGTCAACATGCATCCAACATACAGGATCGATTGGCATGAAACCATGTTAGTAATTTTTCTTTTATGTTGTTTTTGGTTTACAAATCATAATATACATGTTGAAAAGAAGGTCTTAATTTATAAAAAGAAAGGAATCGGTATTGATTTCTTTCAGAATTTTAACCACAGTTCTATTAAGAAAAGAAGATTATGAAAAATATTGTGAATATGGCAATAGACCATATAAAAAAGTGGTACTTTACATCTGACGTAAAGTACATATATCTTAAGTTGCATTTAAAAACGGAGGACAAATCATGCAAATAGACCCTATTTGTGGAATGCAGGTAGATGAGAATACAGCACAGTACAAATCAGAATATAAAGGAAAGACATATTATTTCTGCGCGCCCGGATGCAAGAAAGCGTTTGATTCAGAGCCTGAAAAATATATCAAAAGCGGACCTGTGGGTATGGGTGACAAAAAATCCTGGTGGAAGTTCTGGTAACATGAGAATTTCCGGGATTATAATAACGTTATCCATATTGGCCCCAGTCGTTATCAGCGGATGCATATCAGGAGGCGATAACCCTCCTGCCGACCTATTGGAGCCAAGAGAAAATTCAGAAGCAAATATTAAAATTTCCGCAACTTACCTTCCTGATATTACCGATGCCACTGCTTTTGAAATTAAAGTCACGGCCCATAAAGACTATGACGATGATTTTAAGAATAACTCATACCTGCGGGATTCCAGCGGCAAAATATATCAACCCCTTTCATATGAGGGCGGGGGCGGGCATCATGCAGACGGCATACTTCGATTCCCCAAGATCGATAGCAAGAGGTTTGACCTTGTGATCAAGGACGTGGGAGAAGTAAACGAGAGAGTCTTTAAGTGGTAGGTGTATGTCAGGTATCAAAACTTTTTTGAAAAATCCGTTTGTTTTCGGAGCCGGGATAGGGATACTGGTAGTAATTTTCAATATCTCGATCGCCTCCCTGGCAGAAGGATCAATTCAGAAAGGATACCAGGTATTCCTGACAAACGGCATATTCGTGTACCTCATCCCCCTGGCAGTCGGTGTCCAGATGGGGCTTTTCAGGTACCACAGGAATCTCATATCCGGGCATGGTGTAAGCGGTTCAGAGAAAATGGGCATGGCAAGCTCAGCCACTTCTTCGCTGACGATGGTGGCATGCTGCCTGCACCATGTAAGTGATCTGTTGCCCGCAGTTGGCTTGATCCTTGCAGCTTCTTCATTCCTTATCCAGTATAAAGATGCCATAATCACAATCGGATTGCTTGCAAACCTGGCCGGGAGCGCTTATATTGCACGGGCGATCCTGAAAGACAGGTCAATCATTGCGAATGCGGGAAAATCTGCGGTCTAACGGGTGAAATATGAAAAAAGTTTATATTGTAATCATTATTGCTGTTGTGCTTGCAGTATTTTTTCTAAACTTACCGGCTGCAAAAAAAAGCATCTTCACAGAGAAAGTGGGTGACATGACCCTGATCAGATACGAAACTGGAGAGGCGGCAGCACAGCAGATTTCGAGCATGTACGGATTAAAGGATATACCACTGGCAAAAGCTTATTCAGCAGTGTATAAGAGCGGGAAAGGCACTATGCGCATGTGGGTTGCTGAGGCTCCTGACCATAATGTTGCGAACGATGCCTTTGATTCCATGAATTCGATGCTTGGAGGTTCGACAGGACACGAAGAGCATGAATACTCAGGCGATGTTGGACAGACAGACTCACATAAAAGTCACGATGACGCGGGTATGATGAATGGAAACTTCACAAAACCCGTTAAACTGGATGTTATGGAATTTGTAAAACCTGAAGTTTTTATGATGAATGCGTACAATACAAATAATTACTATTATTTTAAAATGGATTACAAGATGGGGAGAGTCTACTGGATAATTTTTGATTCACCTGATATGGACTACCAGATATCAATTGTGAAACAGGCGGTAATGGACATATAGTGAGACCATGAAAAAAAACAGATCTGAATTATACCTCGCGATCTTTATAATCGCAGTAGTAGCGATCACCGCATTCCTGTATCAGCAGACGCAGAATCCCTACGGCATTTTTCCTGAAAAACTGGGCGATATGACAATGGCACTCTACAGGGATAAGGATGCAGCCATGAAGGAAGTAGAAGGACTGCACGGCAATAATCCTGATGTAAAAATCGAGGCTGCCTATTTAGCGAATTATAGGAGTACACCTGCCAGCAAAGCCAAATTCTGGGTATCCGAGTCAAAAACCAGGGACGAAGCATCATCCCTTCTTGAGTCCATGAACAGCAGGGTCGGAAAAACAGGCATGTTCAGCGATTCCATGTCCATGAACATAGAAGGTATCACAGTTTATTTTGTGAGCGGGAAACCGGAAGTTGGCCTGTATCATTACTTTTATGCCAAAGATAAAAGGGTGTTCTGGATACAAGTAGATAACCCGGATGAAGCTTACAGGATCAACTTCGTGAAAGAATCGATAAAACGGATTTAACATTATGAGAATAACTTTCAGAGACCTTATTTCGGCTGGATTCGTCATGCTCCTGGTTTTAGTTCTTCTTTCAGGCCTTTCGGTTCTTCTTGGTTATGAAAAACCTGAAAATATCGAAGGCGGGGATCATCATGACCTGGCGGGATACGCTTACGGCAAATGGGGGGCTACGCTTCTTAGCATCGGGATTTTTTCGGTATTCGCGTTCAGCTTCCTCACCCCTCTTAAAAAGCAGAACTGGCGGACCCTGGGAATATATGAGGCGTTCATAATCGCCCTGTTCTCGGAAATGTACGGTTTCCCGCTGACCATCTATGTGCTCTCCTCGCTGTTCGGGATGGAACTTTCTTTTGGACATGCACAGGGGCACATGCTTGGAGTGCTCCTTGCTAAAGCAGGTGTGATGAGCATGGAATATGCATGGGCATTTGTGATGGTGACCAGCAACGCTGTCATATTCCTCGGACTGTTCCTGATGTCAAGGGGCTGGAGCATGATACATGCTTCCCGCGGGGAACTTGTGACTGGAGGCATTTACAGGTATGTCAGGCATCCCCAGTACCTTGGACTTATAATAATAACCGTTGGGCTGCTCATCCAGTGGCCGACCATAATCACGGTTGCCATGTGGCCTATTCTTATTATAATGTACTACGGGCTTGCGAAAAGAGAAGAAGGGGAGGCAAGAGAGGCATTTGGCGAAAGATATCAGGAGTATGAACGCCGGACGCCTATGTTCTTTCCTTCCATAATTAAAAAAGGGCAGGCTGTGTCATGATCGCAGCACTCTGGATAGCCCTCGGCCTGCTGTCAATAGCATCAGCGCTCCCAAAGGCCTATAATTCAAGATTCATTTTTGGGGGGCTGGGATGGATTTTCCTGTCAGTTTACTGGTTTTTGCAGCCTGAAGCGTATATCGGGATACAGGATTATTTTAACGCGTTTTTAGTTATTATCGCTGCCATAGTATCCATTTTCATTGCGAAAATGACCCTCCGGGCAAGAAATGGAAACGAAGGAGGCCAGAGAGACATTCTTATCTCTCTATCAAGAGCTGCATCCGTTGGAGGTCTGATTTATTTCCTCTTTGCAGAAATAGAGCCTTTGAATACAGCAATAATATCAATCGTTACAAATCAGGCAATATGGATCACTGAAACTTTCGGGTTTCCCGTTGTACAGGTAGCATGGAACCAGCTTGCGGTCAACGGTATGCTTGTTGAAATAATACTTGCCTGTACAGCCATTGAAAGCATTGCCCTATTCACAGGCATTATTTCAGCCGCAGGCGCGCCTGCTGCACAAAAATTAAGGGCATTTATGATCTCGGTGCCTGTTATTTACGTCCTGAATCTCCTGAGAGTCTTTTTCACGGCTTCAGCGTATGGATTTGGGTGGTTTGGCACGCCTGATGAGAGTTTTCATATTTCAGAGCACTTTATCACCAAGGCGGGCTCGATACTTGCTTTAATGTTGATATCATACATGGTTCTTAAATTGCTTCCAGAGGTTTCAGACATGATAGATGGTATTGTGAAGATGATGAAATTGGAATTTCGAAAGTTATCCATGAGGTAAAATTGAAAATAAAAATAAATTATGATTTCACACAGCAGGAACTGGTTGGAAAAACGGATATTTTTGAAATTACGGATGGAGCCAGACTTGGAGAGCTATTGCGGATCATAGACACGAGGATAATAGATGCAGGAAAAAATAAGGGCATTGATACTACTTATAAAACTGCATTGACAGACCACCAGTTGAATGGTTGCATGGTCTTTATAAATGGCCTTGCGCCTGGAAATATGCTTGAAACTGAATTACATGATGGGGATAATATTGAATTTGTCTATGGATTCTGCGGCGGATGATTTGATATGGATTTAATAGATTTCATAAAAAGGAATTATATAGAAGGTATCATCAACGATACAAGTTACAACCATATTGACATGATCACCTATGTCATTATTTTATTTGCAGGTGTCTATGCTGTTCTGAAACTGTTGAATAAATTGAAGATCAAGGTTGATGAAGAATTTGTCATCGCTACCATTCCATATATTTTCATGGGTTCAGTATTCAGGGTGATCGAGGATGCAAACATTCTAAGCCCGCCTGTCAAATATTTTTTTATTACGCCTCTCATTTACTTCGTGATATTTGCGATATGTTTCGGTATTCTTCTCTTAACGAAATACCTTGGGAAAATCCGGAAAATAAAAAATTATATCCGCGCATATGCGATCTCCGGCGTGGTATTGTCGTTGGCTGGCATTGTTATCCTTATTTATAATAATTCATATGATTGGAATTTCAATATCCTGATATACAGTTTGGTTCCATCTATAGTAGTGACCGAATTCATTAGAAGAGTATCGCCTGTTATCAGCATGACCTATCTTCGCAGCAGGATGTATTCATTTGTTATCTTTTCTTTTTTACTTGATTCGTTCACAACATATATAGGCGTGGATATGCTTGGATATACGAACAAACACCCTTTCAGCTCCTTCCTTGCTTCTATTTTTGGAACAGGAATCGTGTTGATACCTTTATCCTTGATTTTGGTAGTATTGATAATCCTTCTGCTTGAAAAAGATTCGAAGACAGATAAAAATAATGATGAGAAGTATATGCTGGCATTAACGCTGATCGTTCTTGGTTTCTCTATGGGCGCAAGGAATTTGCTGGCTATGGCATTTGGGGTTTAGCTTACTCCCGATTTTTGTAGTATATATAAGCAGAACTGCCGGCAACTGGAAGAGGAACTGGGTTTTGCGGTTCCTGAAAAAAGATTTCACCCCATTAAACTCCAGAAGGTCTTTTGCCACGGGATTTTCTTTTTCACTTTCGTTTTTAATTGTCTATATAACTACTTCAGATAAACATACGTTACGGGCAGGACTAAAGCTGCAAAGAGTACCCAGCCAAGGAAGGTGTGGAATATCTGCATCGCCTCAAGGCCGTAGTAGTAACCTATATACACCAGACCCATGACCCTGAGCAGATTTGCAGAATAGGAAGCCAGGACCAGAATCAAGGTTATCTTTGCGAGGCTGTGGGAATTTCTCCCGGGTGTCGTGATCCTGTATGCGACCACAGTACTTATTATAAGGATCATTGAATAAAAGCCAAAACACCCGAGGTCTATTTTATAATAAATATCCTCGATCCCGTATGCATGGAAGGTAGTCAGGGTATCCGGGTGTAGAGAAAGACCCAGGAGTTCCAGTATGAAAAAAGCCGGTGTTGTCACTGCATAATATCCATAATAATCGTATATATTCGAACCCAGGCGGGATGGTATGGCGTACAGTAGTAAGAATAGCGCAAGGGCAATGGAAGAAAAATAAACGCCGAACTCGCCCAGGCTGCTTATGCCTTTACTTTTCACGCTAAGTGATATCATGGATATCCCAAGAAACAGGAGCATGGTGTCCAGCGTCTCGATCTCAGAGCTGGTTTTCAGGTTATATAAAATATCGACTATTATTATAGCGCTTCCGAGCAGTATGAGTTTTTTTGAAGCTTTCAACCTGGTCTGCTCTGCACCTTTAAGCTTTGAAAGGAGGAATATCGATATAATGAAGAAAATAAGGGCTAAGTAGCCGGATCCCCCAAAGCCGCCGAAGGTAAGCTCGACATAGGATGCTATAATAAAAATAATAAAGAGAACAAGAATAAACTCTGGCTTTTTAAAATCCATAATCAGGCTTTAGCACTCAATTTCTCGTATTTCTTTTCAAACTCTCCCTGGCATGTGTTGCAGCAGAAGAAATAATCTTTCTCGTCGAATTTCTTTCTGACCGCATTCCCTGCCACCTTTTTGTCACAATAAGCGCAGGTCAGGGTTATGCTTGAGGAAGCAAGAGGTATGGTTGAGTCTTTTCGAAACAGGTTTTTAACGGAAATAACGCGGATGTTGTTTATATCTGTGAGGTTTATCCTGTCCTGTATTGAAAGTATGTGCTGCAGGTCCCCTGCGATCCTGGATACTATGGCAGCATCAGAATCAGATGTAACGTACAGTTCCTTTACCTCTTCAAGACCCAGGAGCTCCTCTGCTATCCTGTTCACCGCGAGGGGCTTTGCGTTCACAATGAGTATAGCTTCGGATACACCGAGCTTGCTGTTATCTATATCTAATGTGAATTTCCTGATAACACCGAGTTCGACCAGCCTGTCCACACGGCTCTTGACCGTGGGAACGCTTGTCAGGCAGTTCCTGGCTATCTCCTGGAACGACTTCCTGCTGTCACTGTGGAGATGTGTCAATATTTTGACATCTAGATTGTCCAGTTCTACCATATTAATAACTTTACATGCGATGTAAACTTAAGTACTTTACGGTTATTTTTATATTAAATGTTTTTAAAGCACAAACCATTTAAGGAGTGAATCCTGTTTGTTTATAAATGAAGTAATAATTATGTATGTCATAAAAGCTAACGGTGAAAAAGAGGAGTTCAATCCCGAAAAAATCCGAAGTTCTCTTACGAGAGCGAATGTGGACAGGACAATTTCGGATGAGATCATAAAACAGGTAGAAAAAGAAGCATTCGATGGTATAACCACTGCTGCGATTTTCAGGAGGGTCATGGAGCTCTTGAAAAATCGTTCGCCTGCAAGAGCATCGTGTTACGATCTCAAAGATGCTATCAAGCGTCTTGGGCCTGCGGGATTTCCTTTTGAGACCTTTATCGCTGAGATACTAAAAGAAAATGGGTTTAAAACTATGCTGCGCACAAGACTCAGGGGTAAATGTGCTGAACATGAAATCGATGTAATAGCTACCGATAACAACGGCAAACGCTTCCTCATCGAGTGCAAGTTCCATAATTATCCGGGCACCTATATCGATTTGAAAGAAGCGCTCTATACATATGCAAGGCTTCTGGATTTGAATAACGGGAATAATTCTTTTGATGGTGTATGGCTTTCATGCAATACGAAAGCATCGATAGAGGCACAGAAATATGCTGAATGCATGAATATCAAGCTGCTTTGCTGGAGACATCCCAAAGATAGAAGCCTTGAGAAAATGATAGCTGAAAAAAATCTGTACCCCATAACTATTTTACAGTCGGCCGGACCTGATATCATCAAACGATTTTCAAAGGCTGGATACATACTGGTAAAAGACCTGCTTCAAGAGGATTTCAGGAATATAGGAAGGAAAACCGGATTAAAAGACCGCAAAATCAGGGAACTGGTGGATGAAGCAAGGGAGATTTGCTGTTAAGTCCCGACACATTTTCATGCTCATTGCAGTCCCATCTTATGTTTTAGCTTTAGGCTCACTTAAGTACTTTTCCGCAAGCTTTAATATCTTTTACGTTAATTGTAAACACATGGTTAAGCTTGACCAGATCAATATTTCAAATGAAGGCCTCACGAAGTTCTTCAGCCCCATCGAATCTACGATAATGAAGACTTTATGGAGCGAAGGCGAAATGATGACCTCGGAGCTGACTGAAAAGACAAAGATACCCCTTACAAGCGTGGCAGGTACTCTTGACAGGCTTGTAAAAGCAGGATATGCAATGCGGCGTGTGGAAACTGTAAATGGAAGGGTAAGATATGTGTATGCACCGGTCTCTTCCGAGGAAGAGGCGGCTTCTGAGATAACAACGAGGGTGCTTGACAGCCTTGTGGACGCATTCGGCCCTCTTGCGCTTGAAAATTTCTCAAAATACAGTGGTAAGAAATGAAACTCCTGGGTGAAATAAACTGTTTTGGCCAGTGTTTGAGACTGTCTGAGTTTGCCCCTTTTATAGCCCTTCTAATAGTTGTTTCAATAGCTATGCTGGCAGCAAGCCTGATGCTGCGGAATCCGAAACAAAGGATTATGACATTCGTTTCAGCCCAGATTTGTGTTCTCCTGGCCATAGCTGCGACATTTTACGTGATGAATTGCAGCGAGATGCTCTCGATTTACCTGTACTTTGGTTATGTGGCTGTATCAACAATCATTATATTCGGCGTGCTCAGGCATTACGACAGGGTAATGATCAGGCGCCTTGGGGCAAGGCCCATAGCGCCCCTTATGAAATGGACGCAGGATTTTGTTGACAGGCTTACATCAGCCACAATATATTATTATGATTCTGCCGTGCCCCGTGCTTTTGCATCAGGAAGGTCGATCTTCGTATCGCTCGGGCTTCTTGAGGCCTTAAATGAGGATGAACTGAAGGCAGTCCTGGCGCATGAGGCATGGCACATCCGCAATAACTCAAGGACGCCATATTTAAAGCAGCTTGCGTTGATGACTTTTTCGCCACCCAAGGAATCCGAGCTTGAAAAACTGGCAGACGTTTTTGCGGCTGAGATAGCCGGCAGTGAAGCTCTTTATTCTGCGCGTGATAAATTGGATAAAGTATTTACCTGAAAAGGTAAACAATAGTAAGATTTGACTGTTATAAGATAATAATCAAGAGGTAAGAAAACAAATGAAAAGCATGTTCAAAACGACGGTGCTGTTAGCTGCACTGACCGGACTGTTAGTGATCATAGGCAGTTTCTGGGGACCCGGAGGCATGACAATAGCATTGATCTTTGCGCTAATCATGAATTTCGGGTCATACTGGTTCAGTGATAAGATAGTGCTTGCAATGTACCATGCGAGGGAGGTCACTGAATCCGAATTCCCTAATCTCTACAGGGTTGTGCGCGGCCTCACTTATAAGGCGAGCCTGCCCATGCCCAAAGTCTATATTGTGGATTCACCGATGGCGAACGCTTTTGCAACAGGCAGGAATCCCGAGCATGCAGCAGTTGCAGTGACCACAGGAATAATGCAGATCCTGACGCCTGAGGAACTTGAAGGCGTGCTGGCCCATGAATTGGCCCATGTTTCGAACCGCGATACTTTGATAAGCGCGGTAGCAGCAACTATTGCCGGGGTCATAACCATGGTAGCTTCGATGGCGCAGTGGGCTGCCATATTCGGGGGTTTCGGCGGGCGTGATGATAATGATAGGGGCGGGGGCATAATAGGTTTCCTTGCTCTTGTAATAATTGCGCCGATTGCGGCAACGCTTATCCAGCTTGCGATTTCAAGATCCCGTGAGTTCGTAGCTGATGAGAGCGGCGCAAAAATGTGCGGAAAACCCTGGGCTCTTGCCAATGCTCTTGGGAAATTGCATCGTTCAGCCGACATATCAGCTGCGAATGGCCGCCCGGCGGATATTAACCCTTCGACTGCTCACATGATGATAGTCAACCCGCTTCGCGGGAGCGCGTTAATGTCTCTCTTCTCGACCCATCCCCCAACAGAAGAGAGAATTGCAAGACTTAACAGGATGATTTAAGGAAATAAAAAAAGTTCCCGGCTTTTTTTATTTTTTCAGTTCCGGCTGTATATTTCCTGTATATCTTTGATGCAGTTCCATGCATTGTCAAAAACGTATTGGGGGATTTCCCAGGGATTTTCTTTGCCCTTCTTAATAGCATCAACGTCTTTTTTGACAGTAAGCCCGATATAAACAGAAAACGGCTTGTTGGCAAGTTTGGGTTTAACGAAGAAATGGAACAGGTACACCCTCCTGTCATCGGTTGATAAATATATCGTCCTGGGGGCAGTATTGTCATCGATCCTTATATTTTTCAGGAATCCTTTCGTAATGGCTGCAAACTCAGTTATATATTCTGTCAATTGCTCAAGGGAAAGCACGACCTCAGGAGTCTTGACTCCCGCTATCTCCGAGGCTTCTCCCTTAAGATATGTCGGATCAAGAAGTATTACTGCCCTTGCGTTCAATTTTTCTTTAAGTTTTAATATGCTTGCTTGAAGCTGGCCGCTTAAATTCTCCATAATTATATATATTGTAAAAATACATATTAAATTCTTACGGTATACCAAAAAGCTTAAATTTGCTGTGGACTTATCCTGACAAAGGGAATTGTATGGAAGTCCTGGAAGCAATAAGGTACAGATGCAGTGTGCGGGAGTTCAAACCGGATATCATTCCTGACGAAGTCCTTCGGAAAATACTGGAAGCTGCCAGGTGGGCCCCCAGCCCGTTCAATACCCAGCCATGGGAATTCATAATCATCAAAGATAAAGCTACACTTAAATCTATTTCCAGGCTTGCAAGGTATTCGGGTTATCTTGAGTTTGCCCCGATGGCGATTGCTGTAGTCGTGCCGCCTGTAAACAGTAAATTTTCATGGATCGAAAGCATAGGCGAACCCAGGTTTGCTGCTGCAATGGCTGTCCAGAACATGATGCTTGCAGCCTGGGACGCAGGGATCGGGACATGCTGGGTGAGTATTGAAAGGGAAAAAGCCCGCGAAATCCTGAAAGTACCTGACACCCACTTTATTTTGACCGTTATTCCGATCGGGTATCCCGCGACCGAACCAATGAAACATGATGAGAATTCCAGGAAAAAGCTCAGTGATATGATATCCTATGAAACTTTTGGGGAAAATACCGGATCAATATGAGCGAGCAAGATAACATTAAACCTGAAAGAACCCTTGACTGCGTGGGACTCTATTGTCCTATACCTATATTCAATACAACGCAGGAAATGGAAAAAATGGAACCGGGCCAGGTACTGGAGATGGTCACTGATGACCCGGCTGCAGTGCAGGATATTCCGCGCTGGGCGAAAAGGGCAGGGCACCAGTTTTTAAAGCTTTTTAAAGAAGGCGAACATTATCATTTCCTTATAAAGAAAGGATAGTCTATCTTGGTACTTGAATAATACAACATTACAATGACGTTATTTTGACTAAAAACTGTGAATAACTGTTTTTAACCCAAAAAGACAACCCCTTTGTTTCAAGTGGAAACCTGGGATTAACGATCGGATGGGTTTTTGGGTAGTTTTTTGTGATAATAATAGTTTAATTTGCTTTATGCTTCTTACTATAACTTATTTTTAGAAATGACGTTTCATAAATTGTATTTTCAATGTATGCAGTAAAAAACCTGTATTTCAAATAGAAGTTGTAAATAACTGTTTTTAACTGAAATTAACCAACCCCTTTGTTTCTACTGGAAAATTAATCCTGGCTATTAAATGAATTATTGATGACAACTGGGCATCAAAAAACATTTTAATCACTAAACACCTTTTAAAAGGCTATATTTTTTGATTTTGCTGTATTAAACACTGTTTTTTGTATATAACTTATATTAACCTTTATTTCAACTGAAAAGTTTATATAAGAATACTTCTATTTATTACCTGTTCACAACATTTCACCCGGAAAGGAGACATCGGAGGGGAAATCCGGATGCCTCGCTGTTCGCCTGTATTGGCGAACAGCCTTCCAATGATGTGTGAGGTATCATGAAAATACGGCTTGAAATCGAAGGAAAAAATGCGGGCAGTATAAATTACAGAGGGCCCGATTCAGCTGAAATGGCTATTGCTTATCTTAACTCGATAGATGCCGAAGAGATACAGGTTAATTTAGTGAATGATGACGGTACGAAGGCTTTTGCAGAATTCGAGGGTGAAGTCCCGGCCATGTCGGCATCCAGGTTCATACTTTCAGCTGCAAAAAGCAAATTCACCTTGCAGGAATCCTCCCTTGCCTCGCAAGTCGGAGAAAATGGATCACAGCTCACTTTGAAAGAGCGGCTTGAGATGTTCTTGAAGTTTGAGTTTTCTCGAATATGGTTCTCATCCCTTGATGTGCAAAAAAGATACGAAGATGTATATGGAAATATCAATCTCTCAACAGTGTCCACCTACCTGGCAAGAATGTACCGGGATAATTTGCTTGAGAGGAGAGGAAACCGCAACCAGAGGGAATATCATATCAGGGATGAAACTAATCCCCTGATGAATATTGAGTATGCTGCATCAAAATGATGGGCGGGTTGATGAGCCGACCCCTTCGGGGCATACAGCACCCTCGCAACACTTGTATTGTGTTGTCTTCGCTGTAAATTGCACTTCTTGCGCTTTCTTATAACACCCTTTCGGAAGAAATCCCAGTCGAACCACCTTCCTTTTAAGACCTTGGTTGGTCTTTCAGTAATTACACCATGGAAGCCTGGATTTATATTTCCAATGTGGTTTTTCTGCCGATCTCTTGCTAGCTCATCGTAGCATGTACTTTATTCACACTTATATGGATAAAGCAAATAACTATGTTGTTTTATCATGATTAATAGTTTTCGATAACAAAATAGATACCAACTAAGATAACCGATCAGGATAACAAATCACACATTATTAATGGTTTCAAGCTTGAACATCACATTCAGACCCCTAAGTGTCACCTGGACCTTATCGCCAAAACGCAAAATCTCTTCAACATCAACATTCTTTCCCCACTCATAGACGAAATCATGTGTCCCGCGCATGGGTTTGAAACCCAGGGACAGGAGGCGCTGATTGATTTCAGAAGGTTTTGCGCCTTCGCTGTTAAACCAGATAATTAGATAGCTCTTCATGTTTAATAATTATTTTTATTATTATATCACTGTTTTGGTCATGGTTTTTTCACTAAATCCAAGCTCAGCCAATAGATTTTTTGCTATATCCAGCGATTCTTCCCGACTCCCTGCTTTGATTATCATCCTCCCGCTTGGATACATTGAGATTTCCACACCCATATAATTTATCAACAATATATGTTTTGTGGCGACTTTTGTTTCAATTATCCTGCTTGCCCTTATAAGATCCATTTTGATATTGGTGGTCACCTCAAATGCAGTCCTGCCTGAACAAAGCCTGGATGAAATTGTCATGGTTCTTTGAGATGCAATGGAAATATATAAGCATGCGCACAAACTCAATGAAACTGTTATGGTGAGAATGAAGGTATCAATTTTTCCTTTATTAGTATTACTATTATTTTCAATAATTATAGGCACAGCCGCCGAAGAAACGTTGATGAATGGGACTAATATTTATATTGCCACAGGCGAGCCCACGGAACTTGGGCAGGGATATGTACTGATCGCCAAAAGCGTGAGCAACGACGGTTCTGTCTGGCTCCAGTTGATAGATAACAATAAGATACTAAAAAGTGAAATTGTACGGGATTACGGGTATTTCATGTACAATAAATCCAACAGGACAATCCTTTCAATTAAACTTGAAAAAATATATTCCGGTTCTATTGAAAATCTTGTAGCCCTCTCTGTTTACCAGTTTTCTGACCCTGATAAGCTGGTGCCTGATCAAACGAAAATAAAAGAGAATCCGAAGGATCTGGGAAATGACAGTTCTCTTCGAAGAGAGGTGTCTCAGGGTGAGACTGTAATCTGGGCACTTGGTATTGCTCTTATTCTAATTCTTTTTTATACCCTGCGTAAATTATGGTGAAGTATGAAGGTCTTGAAAAAGGAACTTAGGTTGAATGAGGGTGAAATTTCACTTATAACCGAATCGCTGGATGATCTCTGGCATTTGAAATATATCCTTGAGCCGATGGACTTGGTGTATGCATTTACAAAAAGGAGAATAGAAGGCGCAACTGATAAATTAAGGCCTGAAAAAGCGGATAAGAAAACCGTCCGCCTCGGAATACAGGTCGAGAAGGTCGAGTTCCATAAATTCTCAAACCGCCTGCGGGTGCATGGGACTATCGTCGATGGGATAGATGCCGGGGCTTACCATACCCTGAATATCGAAGAAGGAACCGATATTTCAATAATCAAGAGATGGAAGAACGACCAGCTTGAAAGAATAAGGGAAGCAGAAATAGCAGCCAGGCGCCCGAAGGTGATAATCGCCACGATCGAGGAAGGTGAGGCATGCATCGGGGTCGTTCGCCAATTCGGGGTCGAGGAATCCTCAAGCCTCAGGCAGTCTCTTGGAAAAGGCGAAGGCAATAAACGAAACGAGTTCTTCGGGGAACTGGCGTCACAGTTGAAATGGGCAGCCGAAAAAGTCGATGCTGTGATACTGGCAGGGCCGGGATTCACGAAAGAGGATTTCCTTGAGTTCATAAGGACAAGGGAGCCCGAACTTTCAAAAAAAGTCGTTCTTGAAGATACTTCATCCATAGGGGTCTCAGGTTTCCAGGAAGTCCTGCGCCGCGGGGCCGTGGACAGGATAATGCAGGAATCCAGGATCGGCAGGGAAGCAAAGCTCATCGAGGAATTGATGAAGGAAATTTCCATCAATGGAAAAGCCTCTTACGGCATGGCCGATGTCAGGAATGCGCAAAGCCTCGGCGCGATCGAGACACTGCTGATCACGGATGAACTGCTTCGCACAGAGCGCGAGAGCGACTCGATAGATGATTTTTTAAAGGATGTTGAGCATTCGCAGGGAAGGATCGTGGTATTCAGCACGGAATTCGAACCTGGAAATAAGCTTGACTCCCTGGGAGGGATCGCGGCCCTCCTGAGATTCAGGATCACTTCATGAATTTAAAGGATGCCGCTACCGATATAAGATATCTTCTTGACAGGGGTTATCCGCAAAAGGGTGTTATCGGATTTGTCTGCGATCATTACAGGCTTGATGAGGAATCAAGGCACATTCTTTCAAGAACCATACTCTCACAGGAGGTTTCCGGGAAAAGGCGGGCAAAGTTCCTGCCATGTGAAAGTATAAAAGGCAACAATATAATCATTGACGGTTATAATATTATTATCGGGATGGAGAGCATCCTTGAAAAAAAGGCATATTTTTGCGATGACGGCGTTATAAGGGATACGAGGGGCGTTTTCAGGAGCTTTAAAATATCCAATAACGCGGAAAAAGCGATCGGTTTGATAATGTTGTTTTTAAAAGAGATGAATCCTGCTTATGTTGTTTTTCTCCTTGATTCACAGATAAGCAAAAGCGGCCTGCTTGCAAAGATGCTGCGGGAAACGATCAGTTATTACGGCTTTAAAGGAGATGCAAAGACTTCAAAACATGTAGATTTTGATTTGAAGAATTCAGAAGACATTGTTGCATCAAGCGATGGCGTGATAATAGATGAAGCTCCAAAAGTGGTGAATTTCCTGTACTGCCTTGTATCAAGATTTAAGCATCTGGAGGCGGGGGTTGTGCGAGAGTTGCCTTCATTTTAGCTCTCACAAGCCTGATTTCCCCATACGAAAAATTATCCCCCAGTCTTTCCTTTATCGGCTTCAGGGTCTCTCCGCCAATTTCAAGTATGGCACAAGAAATCACTTCGATCTTTTCCTTCTTGATGAACTTCTCGATATTGATATTTTCACCTGTCAGGATCAATTTTTCAATGTGGCCATAGACAGTATTCAAAGACAAATTCCTTTTTAATGTGATCTCATCAAGGTCCATATCCTTATTCAGCATTTCAAGGGTCACATACTCGCTTGACTGCTTTTTGAGAGGCTGGCCGGTAGGGTTAAGTCTCTCGCAGAACCTGCGTATCTCGCTTATGAATATGGCGCCATATCTCTCAAGCTTCTTATCTCCCACACCTGTTATCTTCCGGAAATCTTCGGGAGTGCATGGGCGCCGCAGAGCCATCTGTTTCAGGCTGGCGTCATTGAAGACCATGTATGGGGGATAATTCTCAGCATCAGCCAGTGTTTTCCTTAACGTCCGAAGCGCTTCGAACAATCCCTCGTCATCAGAAGCGTGCTCTATTATAGCCGGTTTTTCGACAACCTCGGGTTTTACAAGGAATATTTTTTCAACCCTCTCCCCGCTCCCTGACAGCATATCCCTGCTCTTCTGGCACAATTTCAGGACGGGATATTCGCCTTCCAGCATGAGATAGCTGCGCCTGAGGAGTTCTCTTATGAACCCATGCCATATTTTCTTTGGGAGGTTTTTCCCGGCGCCGTATGATCTCAGTGAGGTATGACCGTTATCCAGGATGCGGCTGCTTTTACTTGCAGTAAGCACATCTATGCAATAATTTATCCCGAACTTCTCATCCAGTTCTTCAATGCAGGAAAGGATGGCCAGTATCTCGCCTGTTGCTTCCATCTCATCCTTTGGCATGAGGCAGTTATCGCAGCCGCTGCACTTTTCCTCTGTATAGTCTTCGCCAAAATAACCCAGGAGCAGCTTTCGCCGGCATACATTCGTTTCACAAAAATTTATTATGTCCATCAATTTATTATGCGCTATTTGCCTTTCTTTTTCATTTGCCATCTGGTTTATAAAATACTCTATCTTTTGCCTGTCTCCGTAGCTATAGAAAAGCACGCAATCGCTCCTCAGCCCGTCCCTGCCTGCGCGCCCTGTTTCCTGGTAATAGGCTTCAAGGTTTTTGGGGAGGTCATGATGTATCACAAAACGAATGTTTGGTTTATCGATGCCCATTCCGAAAGCGATGGTTGCGACAAGTATTTCCACATCGTCTTTTATGAACTTTTCCTGGTTCGTTGACCTTACGCTTGCGGACAGGCCCGCATGATATGGAAGCGCCCGGAACCCGGCATGCTTTAAGTTTTCTGCAAGAGAATCCACGCTCTTTTTGCTGTAGCAGTAAATAATGCCTGATTCCCTGGGCTTTGTTCTTAGGAACTCAACGATCTGCCTGAATGCTTCCTGCTTGGGTCTGACATGATATACAAGGTTCCCCCTGTTGAAGCTGGCAACATATTTTTTGCAGTCTTTGAGGGCAAGCTGGTTTATTATATCCTCCCTTACTTTCGTGGTTGCGGTGGCGGTAAGGGCGATTATGGGAACATCAGGAAATGACGAGCCTATTATCTTTAACTGCCTGTATTCCGGCCTGAAATCATGTCCCCATTCCGAGATGCAGTGGGCTTCGTCAATTGCGAAAAGGCTTATTTTTAATCCTTTCAGGAAGGAGAGGAACGAAGGGATTGTCAGTCTTTCTGGCGCTATATAGAGCAGCCTGACCTTATTCTGCAAAAGAGAAGATTTTATTTTTACGATTTCCTCGTATTTCAATGAACTGTTGATATATTCAGCGGCGATCCCATTTGACCTGAGGCTGTCCACCTGGTTTTTCATCAGGGAAATGAGGGGTGAGACGACTATCGTCAATCCCTTAAGAAGCAGGGACGGATACTGGTAGCACAGGGACTTTCCACCGCCTGTGGGCATGAGCACAAGTACATCGTTCCCATTCAGGACATCGAGTATTATATCCTGCTGGAGCTGTCTGAATTCGGAATAGCCGAAATATCTCCTGAGGACTTCTTTATCAATGACCGCAGCCGTGGCTTCTTTTTTCACTTCAGGTTTTACCGTTTTTTCAACGGTTTTGATTTTTGGGCACAAATCAAAAAGCCCTTCATCTTTTAACCCGCACCTGGTGGATGCTTCGCATGTGCTGCAAACCTGCATGAAGGCTATTGACAATTGCAATCAGGATAACGGTTTCCATTTGATTTTTTTAAAAACAAAAGTTTTTAGCTCTTCATGTGTTATATAAAGATAGTTTCATTGATATCATAAAAATAAACAATATAGTAGGAGATATGAAATTATGAAGAACGTAGAAATGTCGGTGGATGGAAACATTTTGACGATTAAAGTGGATTTAACAAAAGATTTTGGACCTTCCTCATCTGGGAAAACGATCATTATCGCATCGAGTGAAGGCAATCAGTCCGTTCCTGGGAAGGAAGCGGTCAAAATTGGGCTGAATGTGTATAAGAAAAAATGACTTATGTTTTAAGAATTAATGAACAATGTATAGAGTAATTTTTATGGGAACGTTCTTTTAAAATGGGACTTAATGAAGCAGATACAAGATCGAAATTAATTGATCCGGCATTGCATAAAATTGGCTGGACTGAAGACCTGATCAGAAGAGAGATTACAGCAGGCACTATTGAAATAATTAATGGAAAAACAAAGAGAAAGAAGGGAAGAACGGACTATCTTTTGTGCCTTCCCGTAATAGAAAGGGAGAATCCGTTATCAATAGGCATATTGGAAGCTAAGAATGAAGGAGAGCATGCAACTCTCGGATTGGGACAGGCCAAAGAATACGCAAAGACTCTTAATGTTCCATTTGTTTTCTCGACGAATGGTCATCTATTTGTTGCTTATGACTCTTTTAGCGAGAAAGTCACTGAAGAGCTTCCTATAGACAGCTTCCCTAAACCGGAATTATTAAAAAAGTTATATGAAGAGAGGAGAGGTTTTTCACTTGCAGATGATAATGCTAAACCACTATTTGTTCCATACAGGGGAGGACAATCTGAAAGACGATATTATCAGGATGCTGCAATCAGGGCGGCGCTTGAGAAAATTGCAGGAAAGAAGGAAGGCTGGAACAGGGTTTTGCTCTCTCTGGCTACGGGTTCGGGAAAGACGCGAATAGCAGTCCAGCTTTTGCATAAACTGGCTGAAGCTGGACATTTGAGAAGGGCTTTATTTGTTTGCGACAGGAATGAACTCAGGAAGCAGGGGTTCGGTCAAATGTTCTCTGTTTTCGGCGATAATGCGGCGTTTGTTGAGAATAAGGACCCTAAAAAGAATGCCAGGATTATTGTGTCAACTTACCAGGCGCTGGGTATTGATGAAGATGGAGACCAATCATTCTTTCTGCAAAATTATCCCAGGAATTATTTCAGCCATATCATTATTGATGAATGCCACAGGAGCGCATGGGATAAGTGGAGTGTCGTTCTCACAAATAATCCTGATGCTGTTCAGGTAGGATTGACTGCGACTCCAAGGAAGATAACTGGCGAGAAATCCCCTGAAAAAGATAAGGATGAGAAAATCAGCAGGAACAATCTCAGGTATTTTGGCGAGCCTGTGTATGAATATCCCTATGCCAAGGGATGGGAGGACGGTTATCTGGCTGCATGTGAGATTGTTAGAAGGAGCGCCAGCATCGATGAGCGCCTGTTAACCAGGGAAGAACTGCTGAAAAAAGGGATTTATGACTCAAAAACGGGGGAGCAAATGGGCACAGGCGATGTTAAAGAAGTGTACAGCAAAGAAGATTTTGATAAGCTGCTGATACTTCCCGACAGAAGAAAGGCTATGTGTAAGGATGTGCTGGAGCAGTTCGAAAAAACAGGGGGCTTGAGACAGAAGACGATTATTTTTTGTGCGAATGACAAACACGCTGAGGATGTGGAAATCGAACTGAACAATATTTATATGGATAAAGGACTGCCAGATTGTGAGAAGTTTGCATTCAAATGCACGCAAAAAGGAATAGCAAGCGGTTCTTTAGGAGAGAGCCAGGAGGTTCTGATTGCAAACATGCGCGGGAGCAAGAATTCCCATTTCATAGCGACAACCGTTGATTTGCTGACAACGGGTGTGGATATCCCCTGCGTCCAGAACATCGTGTTTTTCACTTATGTAAAATCGCCGATTCTCTTTTACCAGATGGTCGGGCGCGGGATGAGAATCGATGAAGCCTTCGGCAAGTTCATGTTCAGGATTTATGATTATACGAATGCAACAAGGTTATTTGGAAAGGAGTTCATTTCAACTCCAACGACTGAGCCTTCAAGACCTCCCATAGAAGGAGAAAAAAGGAAGATTGCCAGGGTTCGTGGATATTATGTTGAGATCAGGGACGAAGGGACATTTATTTTAATGAAAGACGAAATACAGGCAAAGAGCGACCATTCACGGTTGAAGAGTACAGGCAAAAGCTGGCAGCCTCACTGGTCGAGCATGCCGATAACATTGAATTGCTGCGCGAAATGTGGGTCAATCCAGAGGAGAGGAGGCACCTGATTATGGCGCTACCGGGCGGTGAGAAAGGCGCACTGCTGCTTCGGGATTTATTGAAGCTGAAAGATTGCGATCTATTTGACCTGTTTGCCGAGATTGGCTTTGGCATGACTGCAAAAACAAGGGGGGAAAGGGTTCTTGCTTTTGATTATAAGAATAAGGACTGGCTGTTATCGTTACCCGGAGATTCGGTGAATGTCATCAAGGCGCTGGCGAGACAATTTGAAGAGAACGGCATCGAGGAGCTTGAAAGCCCGGAGGTTTTTGATGTGGCCGAGATAAAAAGGGCTGGCGGGATTAAGGCTCTGGCTAAGATCAGCCTGATGTCTGGCGATGTGGTATCTAAGGTTAAGATGGGGCTGCTGGCGGGATGAGAGGGATGCGAGTATGAAGAGCAAGGAACTGCCGGAAGGAGGGCAAATTAAAAAGATTTCAGAACTTATTATAGATCAGCTATCTGGTTTTGCATGTGCGATAGATACAATGGTCGAGAAAGATGGTTATGTCCAATTAAGACCTTTCAATTTTGGGGACAATGGGAGATTGAAACTGGATACATTATATCAAATTCCAATAGACCAGGTTGATAAAAATTTATATTCCCTAAGAAAAGGAGATATTCTATTTAATAATACCAATAGTATTGAACTTGTGGGCAAATCGGTTTTGGTTGATAAAGAATATCCATTCGCTTTCAGCAATCATATAAACAGATTAAGAGTTGATACGAATTCAGTTATACCAGCTTATTTTCAATACCAGTTGCGTCATATGTGGATAAAAGAGCATTTTGCTTTAAATTGCAAAAAATGGATTGGACAAGCTGGTTACACATTCAATAAGTTAGCTGAACAAATGATTTTTTTACCTTCACTTGAAAATCAACAAAAAATTGTTGAAAAACTGGATAATCAAATGGCTCAAATCGAGATGATGAAAAAAGAAGCAGAAAAGGAAAAAGAAGCAGTTGAAATATTTTTTTTACCTTTTATTAATGAAATATTGACACGGTATTCCTCAAATTCAAAAGCAAAAAAAATAAAAGATGTTATTGAAATTAATTATGGAAAAAGTTTATCTGGATGGGTCAGGAAAAAAGGGAGTGTTCCTGTTTATGGTTCGAACGGTGTTGTCGGCTATCACACTGAACATTTAATAGATTTTAATACAATAATAATTGGTAGAAAAGGTTCTGCTGGAGAAATAACTTATGTAGACGAGCCCTCATGGCCAATTGACACTACATACTATATAAAAACAAGATATAATTTAAAATATATATACTATTTATTGATGTCACTTGGATTATCTAAAATCAAACAAAGAGGTGTTAAGCCTGGATTGAATAGAGATGATGCATATGATTTACCAATAAATTTTGTTGATAACCTATCAGAACAAGAGGAGATAGCAAGAATTTTGAATAATAAATCAAAAGAAATTGAAATGTTAACTCATCAAATAGTTGATCAACTTAACGCCATCAACCAGCTCCCCGCCTCCATCCTCAACGAAGTCTTCGGGCAATATCAAATCAATAGCTGATGATATTATGAAAAGAGACCATCAAATGACAGCGCCACTTGAAAAAGTAATAAAAATCATATTAACCTCAATTGAACGCGGATACCATGCATTAAATCTGCGTTCATCTGCGTTTATCTGCGGTTCGTTTCTAATTTGTGTATCAGAATATAATTACTCTCTCCGCTTATTGAAAAAAAGGCTTATAGATGAAGGTTTTGAGTTGTCCGATAAAATCGTACAACTGAAAGTAGAATCAACAGACGGCAAGAACATGAAGTCATACGCAAAAAATCACTTTCACGCCGCTTTCCAAATCCTTTTTTACTTAACTGACTTCTTCGCCCTGCAAGAAATACCCAATGAGGGGGGATAATTATGGATTCAAAAGATGCACTTGTTGTTTTCGAGGGAACCAAAATCAGAAGAACATGGCATGAAGACCAGTGGTATTTTTCAGTGGTTGATGTTGTAAGGATTTTGACCGACAGCACTGATCCAAAAGATTACTGGTACAGACTTAAAAAACGTGAAGCCGAGTCAAGCGGTATAGAGTTATCGACATTTTGTCGACAACTGAAATTGCCATCTGCTGACGGCAAGAAATACGAAACCGACTGCGCCAATACCGAATCAATGTTCAGGATAATCCAGTCCATCCCATCCCCAAAAGCCGAACCCTTCAAAAGATGGCTCGCAAAAGTCGGCTATGAACGGGTGCAGGAGATAGAAGACCCGGAACTCGCCCAAAAACGCATGAAAGAGATATATAAATTGAAAGGGTATTCTGATGACTGGATTGAAAAAAGAGCAAGGGGAATAGCGATAAGGGATGAACTGACTGACGAATGGGGTAAAAGAGGCATCAAAACAAACAGTGAATACTCCATCTTAACGGCTGAAATCTCTAAAGCCACATTTGGATTAACGCCTGGTGAATACAAAAAGGTCAAGGGACTGAAGCAGCAGAATCTCAGGGATCATATGAATGACCTTGAATTGATATTTACCATGCTTGGAGAGGCTTCAACTACAAAAATAGCCCGAAATAAAGATGCAATAGGATTTGATGAGAATAAGGATGCTGCGAAAGAAGGGGGGACAGTTGCGGGAATAGCAAGAGAAGAATTGGAAAAAAGAAGCGGCGAGAAAGTCGTTTCTAAGGAGAATTATATTAATGAACCCCAATCCAGGAAAAAGCTTGAGAATAAGAAGGAGAAATGAGAATGTTGTCATGGTAAAAAACAATAACGGAAGAATGGTAAACGGTCAGTCCAGCATGAACGCATACATCAAATCAGTCTGTGACATCATGCGCCGCGACAGGACAAAAGGCGCCCTGGAGTACATCCCCGAACTTACCTGGATGATGTTCCTGCGAATACTGGACGAAAAAGAGCAGGAAGAGGAGCTGAAATGCCAGGCAGTAGGAAAGTCATTCACTCCCTCGCTCAAAGAACCGTACAGGTGGCGGGATTGGGGCAATCCCTATGGTAAAAAGAGAGTGGAACTGCAAAACAACAAAATGGGAAACTTCCTGGATTTTGTAAATAACGAGCTGATCCCTTATCTGAAATCATTCCAGAACAAACCATCAGCAAACATAAAACAAAAGCTCATCTCGCAAATCTTCAGGAACATCAACCAGACAAAACTTGCAAGCGAGAGGAACCTGCTGGACGTGCTGGACAAAATCGACCATCTCACCTCGGAAAATATTGACGAAACCCACCAGTTCCCGCTCTCGCAAATCTACGAAGGCTTGCTGTTAAAGATGGGTGAAAAAAACAATGACGGCGGGCAGTTCTTTACTCCCAGAGAAGTTATCAGGGCAATGATAAGGGGAGTTATGCCTGAAATAATCAAAGACGGCGCGCTCGTAACGATCTATGACCCGTGCTGCGGGACAGGCGGCTTTCTCGCCGAAAGTTATGCTTATTTTACTAACCCCGAACTATCAGGCAGGGAACTGAACGCAACCGAAATCGAACATTTAAAGCATGATGCTTTCTGGGGTCTGGACAACAGCGACACAGCTTTCCCGATCGCGCTTGCGAATTTAGTCCTTCACGGGATAGATTATCCCCATATCGGCCTGAAAAACACGTTAAGCGGCAGGGATACATATATGGAATTATTCGAAGGCGCCCGGAGTAAATTTGACTATATCTTTACAAATCCCCCCTTTGGCGGCAAAGAAGGGGAAGACGCCAGGACAAACTTTGTATTCAAGACAAGCAATACCCAGATTTTGTTCATCCAGCATATTATAGACCACCTTACGGATGGTGGAACATGTTCAATGGTTATCGATGAAGGGGTACTTTTCAGGACAAATGAACTGGCTTTTGTCCAGACAAAGAAAAAGCTGCTGGAAGAATGTAATTTGTGGTGTATCATAAGCTTGCCGCAAAACGCTTTCTTAAATGCCGGCGCAGGGGTCAAGACGAACCTGTTATTCTTCACGAAAGGAAAGCCAACGCAAAAAATCTGGTATTACGACATGTCTGATATCAAGATACTGAAGAAAGACCCTCTGACGCTCAATAAATTCGATGACTTCCTGCGCAGGCGCCATTCTCCGAAAGAAGAAGATAAGATCAGTGAAAAAAGCTGGTTTATCGATATAGAGACAATAAAAAGTAAGAATTATGACATAAAAGCTGTCAATCCCAATGTCAAAGAAAAAGTCATACCCAAACCAGAGGAGCTTATCAAGATTATCGAGGATTCTCAGATTAAAATAAACGAAGGTTTGAGAAAATTGAAAGAGATTAGTTGAAAATTCCTTAAACTAATGGGAAAAGGCCGCGGTGCATATTATGAGAAATGCTAAACAAATCCTCATTAACTCAATTTTTTCAAAGCATCTCCGGGTGTTCCGCACTCGATATATTTCCTGGCATCTTCCACAAGCAAAGCATCTTCAGTTACAAGAAAAGCCGATTCATTCGCCGCGCCTGCTATGATAGGTCTATCGTTTTTATCCTGGATGTTGTATTTCAAAAGCTCTGATTTTGGAGCATTCTTCCGGACTTTGCAGCATTCCATAACATAAACAATTCCATAATTTATTCTTTCTTGTGAAATACGAAATTCCTTTAATGTCCTTCGTATCTCTTTTATGACAAAGTCATTTACAAAAAGCAAAACAAGTCCACGCCTTTCGCTCTCAAGCAACACCCATGCCTCGTCGTTTCTTCCTGTTAACGCAGAAACAGCAACAGTCGTATCTACAAAAAATCTAAGTATCGTATTCTTCATTATATACTTTTGACCGTACTTTTCGTACTTTTTCCACTATTTCTTTAACGCTGATTTTTTTCCTGCCGGCTTCGTCCCATATCTCTTTTATTCCCGGGGGGATGCTCGTAAGTTCGGCAGGAACAATCTCTATCCCTTTATTCGTATCAGTATATTTCACTATATCACCGACATTAATATGGTATTTCGTTCTTAATTTTTTAGGCAGGGTTATTGTTCCGGCTTTTGTTACCTTTCCAAATAGAACCTGTTCGCTCAATTTGATCACCTTAGTTTAAGATAATCTTAAATTTGTATATTCTTATATTAAGGTTATTGCTATTATCAATAGATTTATTTGACAACGAACTATACAAACTTGTACGAAATCACCGAGCATTACGATAATTCATGGCAAAAAACAAAAAAATCGGAATCGCAGTAACAGACCCTGGCGACTGGACTGGGGTTGCCCTGAGGAACGCTATCCGGCGCATCGGTATGCAGCCCATTAAATTCAGCTTCAGCAACGCAACTTCGGATATCCCGTCAGGCAAGTTATACGCAGGCAACATCGACCTGTCAGCGCTTGATGCTGTCATTGTGAGAGACATGGGGCCAAGCACAAAAAAGGACATATCCTTCAGGTTCGACATACTCTGCCAGCTCAAAGAGCTCGGGATAGAGGTGATCAATTCACCTGAATCCATCGCGCGGGCCGCAAATAAGTACGTCTCAAGCTATCTGTTCAGGAAAAATGGCATCAATACGCCCGGAACAGTGGTGACCAACAACCCGGATGAAGCCATAAAAGCGCTATCCACCTTCGGATGTGCTGTGGTGAAGCCTGTTTTTGGATATAAAGGGATTGGCGTGGAGCGCATTGAAAACAACGAGGAGGGAGTAAAGAAGCTCAAGGAGCTGCTTGAAAAAAATAACCTGCTCTACCTTCAGGAATTCATACCTAACCCCGGAAGGGACATAAGGGTATTTGTGGTGGATAATAATGTGGCAGGTTCCATATACAGGATAGCGCCGCCCGGATCTTGGATAAATAACCTGAGTCAGGGCGGCAGCGCCAAACCCTGCATATTGACAGGCGAGCAGGAAGATCTGGCCCTGAGAGCTGCGCGGGCAACAGGTACGGTTTATGCCGGGGTGGACATTATCGAGGGCGACAGGGACTATGTTATAGAGATTAACGGGACGCCATCAGGGAAAGGTATTTTTGAAGCCAGCGGGGTTGATGTTGCCATGAAGATCGCCGGATATTTGAAAGATATGGTGGTATAACCCTAATCATTTCCCGAAATAATTTTCTCTTTCTTAACTTCTTTTACCTTTTGTACTGTTTTCATAAAATTCACCATCCAAACATCTTGAAAGCAAAACCCAACCAGACCTCTGGGTGCATCTTTCTTATGAAAGCCTGATTTGGGAAAAGATATTTGCGGCGAATGAGAAAAAAACAGAATCCATCAAAACTTTTTTAAGCTATATATGAGTATTGGTTCCAATAAACCCGAATCCAATGTGAGATACATATGACTAAAACAGCCCTGATAACAGGAATTACAGGACAGGACGGCGCATATCTTGCAGAGTTCCTCCTGGACAAAGGATATATCGTACACGGGATAAAGCGCCGATCTTCCTCCTTCAATACAGAACGCATCGACCATTTATATAAAGACCCGCACGACAGGAACGTGAATTTCTTTTTACATTATGGGGACCTGACTGATTCAACAAATCTTATCAGGATAATCCAGGAAACGCAGCCTGATGAAATATACAATCTTGCTGCCCAGAGCCATGTACAGGTTTCTTTTGAAACTCCTGAATATACTGCTAATTCAGATGCACTCGGTACTTTGAGACTCCTTGAGGCCATACGGATACTTGGTCTTGAGAAAAAAACCAGGTTCTACCAGGCATCTACCAGCGAATTATATGGAAAAGCTCAGGAGATCCCCCAGAAGGAGACCACGCCTTTCTACCCGAGAAGCCCGTACGGCGCGGCAAAGTTGTACGCCTACTGGATTACCATAAACTACCGCGAAGCCTATGATATGTTCGCATGCAATGGGATCCTGTTCAACCACGAATCCCCTATCCGGGGCGAAACGTTCGTAACGAGAAAGATAAGTATGGCTGCGGCAAAGATAAAGAAAGGGTTGCAGAGAAAACTATATCTTGGCAATCTGGACGCCAAGAGGGACTGGGGTTATGCAGGGGATTATGTGGAAGCTATGTGGCTGATGCTTCAGCAGGACGAACCTGAAGATTATGTGATCGCGACCGGGGAAACGCATTCCGTGAGAGAGTTCGCAGAACTTGCGTTTAAGGAAGCGGGGATTGAGATTAAGTGGAGAGGAACAGGTGTGGACGAGGTAGGTGTAAACCCGGCGAACGGCGATATTTTGATAGAGATCGATCCGCGTTATTTCAGGCCGACTGAAGTTGATATACTGGTAGGAGACCCTTCTAAAGCCAGGGATAAGCTGGGCTGGGAGGCTAAGGTAAGGTTTGAGGAGATGGTAAAGATTATGATAGACGGTGATCTGGAGAATATATGACATTCCCAACTCACCATTGATGCCGGATTGATATGATATCATTATGCCCAGGATATTACAGATGAATACTTTTTTTTCGCGAATAATGGGAATTGAGGCAGTTAAGCGACAGAGCATCGTTAATTTCTTCTCACAAATCGGGCTTACTCTTATTGGTTCTTTAAGTACTGTGTATTTTGCTCATGCCGTAGGTGCAGGGGTTCTGGGTGAATATTTCCTGTTTATAGCATATTACGGTATCATTGGAATGGTGACTGATGGTGGATTTGGCGGAGCTGCAGTCAAACGCATTAGCGAGGGAGAAGAGCCTGATGCCTATTTTAGCGCATTCTTTGCGCTACGTTCTTTATTTGTGGCTATAGTTTTAATTGCTTTGGTTTTTTTCCGTAACTATTTTGTAGATCTGAACAATGCTGGTATTTTCAACTGGCTATTGATTGCATTAATTGTCTCGCTTTTTCTTGGAGGAATTCATATCGGCCTCATGGGTAGTGGAAAACTGGGGATACATGCGATATGCGGTCTCCTTAACGATGTTGTACGTATTATTGTCCAGATTATTGCAATTTTTCTGGGTTTCGGTATTGGTGGTCTTGTTGGAGGGTATATCGCAGGATTACTCATTGCCGCAATAGCAGGGTTACATTTTTTCGATATTCATTTTGTACGTTTTAGCTGGAGGCATATAAAGAGTCTCTCAACATTTTCTTTCTGGCTGTTTTTGACCTCAAGCGGGTCACTGGTGTTTTCATATGCGGATACTGTCATGATAGGTTATTATCTTGATAATGTGAATGTAGGAGTGTATCGGGTAGTGTTGCAGTTTACTTCCATAGCGGCTTTTACAGCTATTGCATTACAAGCAACATTATGGCCAAGGGTTAGCCGATGGGGCAAGACTGGTGAGACCGGATCAATCGAGAAGTCGCTTTCACGTGCATGTAGCTATTCCTTGCTACTGGCTCTGCCTATATTAGCCGGTGGAGTTCTGTTAGGTGACAGACTATTGTATTTCCTCTATGGCCAGGAATTCGTATCCGGCTATACCACACTCATAATATTATTAATCGTACAGGTTGTAAATGTTTTCCAGTATTTTTTCACGATGTATCTTGGTGCATTGAACCACCAGAAAAAAGCCTTTAAAGTAACTATTGTTTCAGTTGCTGCAAACGTTATATTGAATTTAATGCTGATTCCTGTATATGGGATTGCAGGAGCTGCATCTGCAACTCTGGCAACTATGCTATTGAACGCCATCCTGGCGCGACATGTATTATCTAATATAATAAATATACAAATAGAATATAATAGTTTATTTAATATATTAAAAGCGCTAATGGCGATGTCCATATTTGTGGGGGCGTATCGCCTGTTTATACCGCTATCCAGTGTATGGTTGACAGTGGTACCGGTTATTCTGGGCGGATTGGTATATGCAATTCTTATATTGAAATTTGATAGGGAAACATGCGATGAATTAAGAGGCATTTTTACACAGATGAATTTATCATGGCCTAGCTGGCTATGAAGATGAGACTATTCGGTACGGGTATTCCTTTGATTTCGTAACGTTTATAAGTAGGGTTTATTATACTATATGCCACTATAATTTTAGTAGAGTCAAAAATGATTTGTCCGTACTGTAAAGAAGAAAATAATGTAATAAAGCGTGGAATTCGTAAGAATAAATTTGTCAAAAAGCAGCAATACTGGTGCAATAAATGTAATAAATATTTTGTAGAGCATGATGGTTTTGAGGGCATGACCTATCCCAAAGAGATCATAGCAAAAACCCTCCATTTGTATGTGGAAGGTTTATCGCTCAGCAAAATCAGGGATTACATAAATCAGCATGAGGGATACTATCTTTATGATGGTACAATACTGTACTGGGTGAAAAAGTATGCAAATTTACTTTCAAAGTTTGAATATAACTTGAAACCAAAAGTAAAGGGCAGAATACACACAGATGAGGTTTATGTAAAAGTGAAAGGCAAAGGTTACTACTCAATCAATTCAATTGACAGTAAAACCAAATATAATCTCGCCACTACTTTCACAAAGCACAGAAGCAAACAAAAATGCAGAGCACATTTCAAGAAATTGAAGAATAAAATAGGAAGCCAGGTTAAAGAGATATGGGAAAATGAGAAAGATAAGCCAGTAAATGAGAGAAAATTGATAACCTTTATCTCTGACGGTTTTGAAGGCTATAAGATCGGTTTCAATTATCATTTTTATAGAACTGCAAAATTGACCTTTGGGGTTCCAATAGCATGTAAGAAGCACGGGCTAAATTATAACAATAACGCTATTGAGAGACATAATGAGGACTTCAAACAAAGAAGTAATGTCATGAGAGGTTTCAAAAGTAAAAATTCTGGAAGTGCCTTTACAGAACTGAGAAGAATTGTTTACAACTTTGTCAGAACACATATGGGACTTGGCAAAACACCTGCAGATGAGGCTGGATTAAAGATGCCTCTTGATAACAATAGGTTGTTAAATCTCATATCTTTATCTAATTCTCCGTTAGCATGGCCTTTTCCGACTCTATCTGTAGATGATGCATTCAAAAATCCTATGTGTTACGGATTTTGAGGAATACCTTCGGTACGAAACATTTAAATCAACGCTTATTTATTAGTGAAATAAAAAATTAGATTAACCGGGTCCCTTAAAATGATCAAAGATGTTTATATTATACCTCTTAAACAGATTCCAGACGAACGCGGTAAAATTATGCATATGCTGCGGTCAGATGATCCGTATTTTGAACAGTTTGGCGAGATTTATTTCTCAATCGTTTATCCCGACGTAATCAAGGGATGGCATCTGCATACCAAAATGATGCTCAACTATGCGGTTGTCTCAGGTATGGTAAAATTAGTCCTTTTTGATGCAAGAGAAGGCTCTCCTACAAAAGGAGAACTTCAGGAATTGTTCATTGGTGAAGACAATTATGTGCTGGTAAAAATCGCACCCGGAATCTATAATGGGTTTAAGGGGATTGGAGTAAAACCTGCCATTCTTGCGAATTGTTCTACTATTCCTCATGATCCCGAAGAAATTATCAGGGTTGACCCCTTTACAAAAGATATTCCTTATGACTGGAATTTAAAACACAGGTAGGAAATGCGTATTTTTATTGCTGGTGGATCAGGTTTTATTGGAAATATATTGTTAGATTATTTCTCCAAAGAACACGAAACCCACGGTAGTTTTTATGCCAATCCCGCACCCGGATTGACTTATTTTGACATGGCAGACAGAGAAAATGTGAAAAAAACCATAACTCGATTAAAGCCGGACGTAATCATTCATCCTGCCTTCAATTCTAATGTTGAATATTGCGAAGAAAATCCCAAAGAAACCTGGCATATGAATGTTGAAGGTAGCAAAAATGTTATCGAGGCTGCGCGAGATATCGGATCAAAGTTTGTATTTTTCTCATCGGATTATGTATTTGACGGATCCAATGGCCCGTATTCCGAAGAAGATGCACCAAATCCGATAAACGAATACGGTAAGCAGAAACTTGCTGTGGAAAATATTATTAACGATTATTTGAGCGATCATTTAATAATACGTACTACTGTTGTTTATGGATGGGAAATCGCCGGAAAAAATTTTTGCATTCGACTTATTAAAAATTTAAAAGAAAATAAATCCATGAAAGTACCATTCGACCAGATCGGCTCACCTACCTATGCACTAAATATGGTTCAAGCTGTTAAGGATCTTGTTGAAACGGATAAAAGGGGGATTTATCATGTAGTAGGAAGCGACCTGATGGATCGTTATACTTTTGCCAGGAATGTGGCAGAAGTATTCGAACTCGATGAATGTTTTTTGATACCTGTTTCAACCTCTGAACTTAGACAGAAAGCAAGACGACCCCTGCACGCCGGGATGAAAAACGATAAAGTTCAAAAGGAAATTTCAACAAAATTAATGGGAGTGAAAGATGGACTGGAAGAGATGAAAAGGAATAGGAGGTAGTAATGCATGAGTGAAGAAAATCAAACGCAAAAGAAACTATTGAGTATATGTATTCCAACATATAACCGGCCAAATAAATTAAAAAGGCTTTATGATTTTTTTTTAAGGCGTGCTCTAAACGAATATTCTAATCAAATAGAGATAGTGGTTTGTGATAATTCAGATAACAAGAATGCGCAGTTGAATCAAACCACACTTGGAAATTCAGTACATTATTCTAAAAATGAGATAAATCTTGGTTTCAGCGGGAATCTGGTGCGTTGTGCCGAAGAAGCCACAGGGCAATTTATATGGTTTATTTCGGATGATGATCTGGTTGATTGGAATGGGTTCAGGCGCCTGATCGATTATTTGCCATATGCTGCAGAGCAAGGTATAGATTGTATCATGTTGCCATATTTTACTAAGAATAATTCTGGTGAGGTTAAGATTTATAATGATAGTAATTCCTGGGGTAAAGGGAGAGATGTAGATATTGCAACTTTTGTGACTCCATTGCGTCAGCTCCCATTCGTGCTTTTTTCGAGTGTGGTCGTTCGGTTGGATAAAAAAAACCTGAATCAGATAGCAAAAGAATTTTCTGGTAATTTTCTTATACAGATTCCGTTTTTTTTTAGCATGCTAAAAATGGAATCAAAACTGCATTTTTTGGATGATTGTGTCATAGAATTTATTTCGGATTCTTCGGATGGGGATTGGAGACTCGCTTTGATGTATCGTTACAAAATTGATGTATTTTTGTTTTTAAAAAGATATGGTATTGATGTGGCTACGCTAATGGATAATGGATATAAGGAAATGTTGCTGTGCATGTTGAGCCATCGCGGAGGAATTGCCAATATCGAATACGCAGATAAAGATCGCTGGTCTGTACTGGCTGACCTTGGTCATCATCTCAACATGAAAACTATTCTTTTGGCTTTTGCACTCATTGTTCCAAAGGTTTTGATCAGGCAACCCTATATATTTTACCAGAGTATTAAATATGCACAGGATAACAGGAACCTTTCGATTAAGACGGTTGTATCCCGATATAAAACATTACAACATCATACCCCGACCAATAACTCATGAAAAAATTGATATGCTCGGCTATGAATAGGAATAAATAAGAATCCAGAGTGATGTAAGGAGAATGATTAAAATGAAGGTAGTAATATTATGCGGCGGTCTTGGAACCCGTCTGCGTGAAGAAACAGAATACCGTCCAAAGCCTATGGTGAATATCGGAACCAGGCCGATTCTGTGGCACATAATGAAATTATATAGTCATTTTGGCTATAATGATTTTGTGTTGTGCCTGGGATATAAAGGCAATATCATAAAAGAGTATTTTTATAACTACGAAGTATTGAACAGTGATTTCACAATAGAATTAGGCCGACGCAGTGAAATAAAAATCCATAACTCACACGATGAAGATGGATGGAGAATAACATTAGCCGACACCGGGGAGAAGGCTTTAAAGGGCGCGAGGTTAAAAAAGATAGAAAAATACATCGATACCGACACATTCATGGTAACTTATGGTGACGGGCTTGCCAATATAAATATCAAAAATCTCGTAAATTTTCACAAACAGCACGGCAAAATCGCCACTCTCACCGGTATCCTGCCACCTTCCCGCTTTGGCACTTTTTCTTTGAAGGATAACGTAATCGAGAAATTTACTGAAAAGCCCCATACTGCAGGAAATTACGTCAACGGGGGTTTTTTCGTCCTGGAACGGGAAATATTTGATCATATGACATTTGAGGATTCGTGTGATTTTGAAATAGGGGTCCTGGATAAACTTGCAGAGAAAGGCGAATTAATGATGTTCAGGCATTCTAATGAATGGATGTGTATGGACACAATGAGGGATGTTGAATATCTAAACAATCTCTGGTCATCAAATCAGGCATTCTGGAAGATATGGGAATAATTTAATATGATTAATCCGGATTGGAAAAATAAGAACGTTTTTATAACAGGCGCAACAGGCCTGCTCGGATCATGGCTCACAAGGCTCGTGGTTGATGAAGGGGCTAATGTCATCGCTTTAAATCGTGATATTGTGCCCAGGTCCATATTATGGAGCAGTTCCAAAGAATTTGGTTATATTAAAGATGAACTGACAGTTGTCCATGGCTGCCTGGAAGATTACAGCTTTCTTGAAAGAGTGCTTAATGAATACGAAATAGAAGTCGTTTTCCATCTTGGTGCGCAGACCATAGTAGGAACCGCCAACCGGAACCCCTTATCCACGTTCGAATCAAACATCAGGGGAACGTATAATCTCCTTGAGGCATGCAGGAGGAACAGGGAATTAATAAAAGCGATAATAGTAGCGTCAAGCGACAAGGCTTACGGAGTCCAGGAAAAATTGCCTTATGATGAAAAAACCCCGCTGCGTGGCACCCACCCATATGATGTGTCTAAAAGCTGTGCAGACCTGATCTCGCATACGTATTTCAATACATACAGGCTCCCTGTGTGCATAACAAGATGCGGTAACCTGTATGGGCCCGGTGACCTGAATTTCAACAGGATTATTCCCGGGACTATACGATCCCTGCTCAAAGGAGAAAATCCAATAATCAGAAGCGATGGAAGTTATATCCGGGATTATTTTTATGTAAGGGACGGGGCGATGGCATATAAGACGCTGGCAGAAAGAATGACCGCGAGTGAAATCTTTGGGGAGAGCTTCAATTTCAGTAATGAAATGCATATTACCGTCCTGGAACTTGTGAGAAAGATAATTGATATTATGGAAGTCGATCTTGAGCCGGTAATCCTTGGAAAAGCCACGAATGAAATAAAACACCAGTACCTTTCTGCAGGGAAAGCTAAATCAATGCTGAACTGGCGCCCCTATTTTACCTTGGATGAAGGTTTGAAAGAAACTATTGACTGGTATAAAATGTTTTTAAAAATATGATGGATCAAGTTTAGATATTTTTCATATTTCCATGCACATATTATCAATTGCTGCAAACGTGTTATTAAAAATTTTCCTTGCTTTTTCCTCAGCTTGTTTTCTGTTCTGTAAAGTCCTGTATCTGTTAGCATCGAAGTGGATCAGGGCCAGTTTTTTAGCGTTTGCTTCTTTTGCGATCTGTGCAGCGCCTTCAGGATTTAAATGAGGCCATTCTTTATTAAATTGTCCGCTATTGAATGAACATTCTGTAATTAATAAATCGGCATCCCTGCCAAGTTTCTTTGCATTATCACATATCCCGGTATCGGGACAATAAGCAATTATCTTATCATCCATTTCAAACCGGTAGCCCATACAGGGCGACGAGTGAAGCAGGAACCTGCATTCTACCGGAAATGGAATGGTATGAAGTCCTTCTGATAGTTCATGAATATCAACTTTAAAAGGCAATCTGGTAACCGGGACTGTGAAAGGGGTATTAATTATCCTGTCCAGTATCCCTTTTGTACCCGTTTGTCCGTAAATACCCATTGCCTGGCTGAACCTGAATTTGCTGAGGATATGCAGCCCTGCGATGTGGTCAAGATGGAAATGACTGATAAAGAGATAAATCGGTTTCCTGCTTGTGTCCGCAACATACTGATCCAGTTTATAAATTCCATTGCCGGCATCAAGAATAATAAAATACTTTTCTGTCTCAATAAGTGTGCATGTCGTATTCCCAATTTGCGTATCATACCATCCGTTAGTGCCAAGGAAGATAATTTTCATTAAATTCACAATCTTTCCTTCGCATACTCGACCGCATTTCTGAATATCGCGACCCCGGCCCCTTCCTCAGGCAGCTCTTCCCTCGTCCACCTCGGATGGTTCGTCCTGTGCTGGAAAGCTTCGGGGTGTGGCATCATTCCGAAAACCCTGCCTGTCTCATCGCATATCCCTGCGATGTTATCAACCGAACCGTTGGGGTTATAAGGGTATCCTGCACTTTTTCCTTCCCTGTCCACATACCGGAATACGATATGGTTACCTTTCCTCAATCCTGCAAGCACTTGCGGGTTCCTGGTCACGAACTTCCCTTCCCCGTGGCGCACAGGCAGGTATATGCTGTCTATTCCCTTTGTAAATACACATTTTGATCTCTGGTTTGATTTCAGGCAAACCCACCTGTCCTCGAACCTCCCGGAATCATTAAAAGTCAGGGTAACATCCTGGGTGGCATAATTGCCATTAAAGGCCGGCAATAGCCCCATTTTTACCATCGCCTGGAAACCGTTGCAGATGCCGATGACCAATTTGCCTGCATCGATAAACTTCTGCATTCCTTCACCCAGGTTATATTTTATCATGTTCGCAAGCACCTTGCCTGAGGCGATATCATCCCCGAACGAGAAACCGCCGGGAAGCGCAAGAACCTGGAAATCCTCGAGTTTCCTTGTGCCATTTATCAGGTCCGTGAGATGGACACGCTCTGCATCGGCCCCTGCAAGTTTGAAGGCATGCTGGGTTTCAATATCGCAGTTTATACCGTAGCCCGTGAGGATCAGTACTTTAGGGGTCATATTTTCGAATGAATACCCTTAAGTGTTTTAATTTTACTTATATTAATCTGTGATAGGTTTTATACAATGAATTTCTTCTTTTGTTGATGCTTCAACATTAAAATCCATGTCTTGCGATTCATTGTATGTACAAGTGTAGTACATTTCATCGGGCTTGAAAAGTACAGGTATCTGTATGAACCTGAAATTATTGTATATTAAATAAAGTTTTTCTATTGTTGTGTTATTGATGCCTGCTTTTAATAATTTCACTCTTTCTTGAGGTGTCTCTAACATTGATCACCCTCCCGCTCATAACATTTTTTTCTTTATTAATATTATTCGCTAATAAATGTTTGGGTTATATTGTCATATTGTCAAAATCATTATTTTATTTATAATATATTATTTATTGTTTTTTTAAATTCGCCTCGCGCGGTTGGCCCGGATGTAGAAATAATTATATATGTCCAATCACCAGCCAATTGCCTATTTCTGGGCAATGTTTAAATAGTATCATAGCTATAGCGTACTTCCCTGATGAGGGAGAAAAAAAATGTCTGAATATACTTTATTCTTAGGCTGTATAATCCCGGCGCGTTTTCCCTTCATGGAAAAATCCACAAGGCTTGTTCTGTCAAAGCTTGGATGCGTTCTCCACGACCTGCCCGAAGCCACATGCTGCCCAACGAAAAGCATAATCAAACCGATGGGAGATATGGAATGGTATGTGACAGCGGCAAGGAACCTCGCCCTGGCAGAAAAAACAGGTCTTGACCTGATAGTACCCTGCAACGGATGTTACAGCACTTTGAAATCTGTCGAGGCGGAACTCCTGGTAAATCCCAATCTCAGGACGAAAGTCAATTCCATCCTTTCATCTGCGGGGCTGGAATACAGGGGAAGCATAGCGGTAAAGCACCTTGTTGAAGCGCTGCATGATGATATCGGCATCCCGAAAATAAAAGAGCAAATCATCAAACCATTTGACGGCATGAAAATAGCATCGCATTATGGCTGCCACATGCTGCGCCCCAGCTCATCCATATTCTTTGACGACCCGAACAAACCCAAAAAATTCGATGCGTTGATAGAGGCCCTCGGGGCAAAGAGCATTGAATATGAAACCAAGATGTTATGCTGCGGCGGCAACCTGAATTCAGCAGATGAACCTGATGATGCCACGGCCATGGCAAGAATGAAACTCCTTGAGGTCTCAAAAAAAGCAGATGCGATCGCCCTTACCTGCCCGTCATGTTTCATGCAATACGATTCACGCCAATATCTCATGCAAAAAAGCGGTGAAAAATTGAACGTGCCCATTCTTTACTATCCGGAATTACTGGGACTTGCCATGGGTTTCACGGCAGAAGAACTGGGAATGGATATGCACAGGATAGATGTGGCAGAATTCCTTTCAAAATGGGATTCAAAATATGATTATTTCAACACCCTTAAAACGATATTTGATTTGAACTCTGTCCGCAAATGTTACGAGTGCGCCGCATGCGTTAACGATTGTCCGGTGGTGAAAATAACACCTGAATTCAATCCCAGCGATATCATAAGCAGGCTGCTGTCCGGGGAACTTGATGCTGTGATAGGATCCCATGATATATGGCGGTGCGTGGACTGTTACACATGCTACGAACTCTGCCCGCAGAAACTGGGCATGAATAAGATATTTGATAAGCTAAAACACATCGCTCTTGAAAAAGGAAAGGGCCCGAAAGGTTTTTGTGCAAGCATCGAGATGTTTCGGAAAGAAGGGAGACTGGGAGAACCTACTTCTGTCAGGAAAAAGCTGAAACTGGGAGAACCGCCCAGGTGCGGGGCCGATGAGTTAAAAAAATTACTACTTACGATTCAAAAAGGTGAAGAAAATGAAAGTTGACGGAATACCATCCGGGTGTGCGATATCCGGAATGATGAGCGAAGATGGAAGACGTATTGATGGCAGGGTTATAATAAAATCAATCGCCTGCATGCACGACCGCTCAAACGGGCTTGGAGGAGGTTTTGCAGCCTATGGTATTTATCCGAAACGGAAAGACCAGTATGCTTTCCATATGATGTATGATAATATCGAATCAAAAGAAGCTACTGAAGAATTCTTCAAGGATGCCTTCAACGTGGACAAGGATGAACCGATCCCGACTTTCAGGGAGAACGGCATCTCGAACCCCCCAATACTCTGGAGGTATTTCCTTGAGGTGCCAGAGAATAAGCTTGAGTTCATATCAGAGCGGGATTACGTCATGAAGACCGTAATGAAGGTCAATTCCGACATTGAAGGTGCTTTTGTGGCATCAAGCGGCAAAAACATGGGCGCATTCAAGGGTGTCGGGTATCCAGAGGATATCGGCAAGTTCTATAAACTTGAGGATTACAGCGCGTACATCTGGACCGCCCACGGTAGGTTCCCCACAAACACGCCGGGCTGGTGGGGAGGCGCACATCCGTTCACGCTCCTTGACTGGTCAGTGGTGCACAATGGGGAGATCTCCTCATACGGGATAAACAAGCGCTACCTTGAGATGTTCGGGTACAGGCTTGAACTGAGGACTGACACTGAGGTGATAGCTTATCTTTTTGACCTGCTGGTCAGGAGGCATAAATTCCGGACAGACAGGGCCATTATGGCTCTTGCAACGCCTTTCTGGAAGGATATTGACCGCATGGAGCCGGAACAAAAGAAAATCGCCATTGCGATAAGGCAGGTGTACGGGAGCACTCTTTTGAACGGCCCTTTCAGCATTATCATAGGGCATAGCAACGGCATGATAGGATTGAACGACAGGATAAAACTGCGGCCCATGACCGCTGCCCGAAAGGACGACATGCTTTACATGGCTTCAGAGGAGTCTGCAATAAGGGAGATAGCCCCCGACCTTGACGAAGTGTGGAGCCCAAGAGCCGGGACGGCAGTGATCGGAACTCTCAGGGATGTGGAATAATGGAATCGCAACTACCCGCCGAATTCGTCGTGAACGTGGACTATGAGAAGTGCCGAAGGTGCAAACGGTGTGTGATGAACTGCAGTTTTTCGGCGATCGAATTCAAAGACAAGGTCACCCCAAACCACAGGCAGTGCGTTGCCTGCCACAGGTGCGCAACATTCTGTCCTGAGAGCGCGATCACTATCACCGAAAATCCTCTTGCCTACAGGTACGGTTATAACTGGACGCCGGAGATCAGGAAAAACATATTAAAGCAGGCAGAGAGCGGCGGCATCATACTTACTGGCATGGGGAACCCGAAGCCTTACCCTATCTACTGGGACCATATGCTGATTGACGCCTGCCAGGTGACGAACCCGTCCATAGACCCGCTTCGTGAGCCCATGGAACTTCGCACGTATCTCGGAGCGAAACCCGAATGCCTGGAGTTCAATAGCGATTCCAGCCTGAAAACAGAACTTGCACCGCAGGTGAAAATCGACATACCCGTGGTATTTGCGGCAATGTCATACGGCGCTATAAGCCTGAATGCCCACAAAGCCCTTGCAATGGCTGCAAAGCGCATGGGAACCCTGATGAATACGGGTGAGGGGGGCCTCCATGAAGACCTTGCAGGCTATACTGATAATATAATAGTGCAGGTGGCATCCGGGAGATTCGGTGTAACCAGCAAATACCTGAATAACAGCGCCATAGTTGAGATCAAGATCGGGCAGGGTGCAAAACCCGGAATAGGGGGGCATCTGCCCGGAGAGAAGGTAGGCGAGGATATTTCAAAGACACGGATGATCCCCGTGGGCACGGATGCCTTGTCCCCGGCCCCGCACCACGATATTTATTCCATAGAAGACCTCTCCCAGTTGATATACGCCATAAAGGAGGCGACAGATTACAAGAAACCCGTATCAGTCAAGATAGCCGCCGTGCACAACGTTGCTGCCATCGCAAGCGGGATAGTGCGGGCGGGTGCAGACATTGTAGTGATAGACGGCTTCCGCGGAGGGACAGGAGCGGCCCCTATGATTATTAGGGACCACGTAGGGATACCGGTTGAACTGGCACTTGCGGCGGTGGACGACAGGCTGAGGCAGGAAGGCATACGCAACAGGGCCTCCATCCTTGTCGGAGGGAGCATCAGGCAGAGCGCGGATGTAGTGAAGGCAATAGCGCTGGGCGCGGATGCCTGCATCATAGGTACGGCGTCTCTCATAGCCATGGGATGCAGGGTGTGCCAGAAATGCTACACCGGCAATTGCGCCTGGGGCATCGCGACACAGAAGCCAGAGCTTGTGCGCCGCCTGAACCCCGAGGTAGGGGCTGACAGGTTATGCAACCTCCTTTCGGCATGGGGGCATGAAATACAGGAAGTGCTCGGATCGCTTGGCATAAACGCCATAGAATCGTTGCGCGGAAGCCGCGAACGATTACGCGGTGTCGGGCTTGGCCAGGAGACGCTTGACATCCTGGGAATCAAACATGCGGGAATAGGACAGTGATACTGATGAGAATCGATGCAAAAGGCATTCATTACAGGCCGTTGAACAAGATAATCCGGATAGCTGCCGCATCCGGCGAGAAGGAATTCGAGCTTGATAACGTTGGCGGTCAGAGGTATATAGGTACGGGATTGAATGACAGCATAAAGATAACCATCAACGGCACACCGGGAAACGACCTGGGCGCCTTCATGAACGGGCCGAAAATCATCGTCAATGCGAACGCGCAGGACGGCATAGCAAACACCATGAACGCGGGGGAGATCATAGTTCACGGCAGCGTGGGCGATATCATTGGTTACGGCATGCGTGGCGGCAAACTGTACATCAAGGGAGATGCCGGCTACCGGGTGGGTATCCACATGAAGGAGTACAAGAAACAGGTGCCCATCATCATAGCAGGGGGCACGGCAGGCGACTTTTTCGGCGAATACATGGCAGGCGGGATAATGATACTGCTTGGATTGAACGGGAAAAGCCCGCTTGTGGGCGACTATGTGGGGACGGGCATGCACGGCGGGGTCATATACATCCGCGGGAAGGTTGACCCGTATCATCTCGGGAAAGAGGTTAGCTGCCTTGAGTTGGGTGAAGAGGATATGAAGCTTTTAGGGTCTTATCTTAAGGAGTACTGTGAGCATTTCGGGTTCGATTTCAACGAAGTGGTGGGCGGGAAGTTCACGAAGCTGGTGCCGCTGTCGCACCGGCCGTATGGGAATTTGTATGTGTATTGAATCAATGGAATGTTCAGAATCGGATGAGAAATCCGTAGGCATCCCCGATGTTCATGGATTTTATATTAGCTCTAAAAGTTGTTTTGTAGTGTATACTTTTACGTGATTTTGTTCTTGGAATCCTTTATCCTCGCTCCATATCCCATCAACTTTGGTTTTCATAGCAAGCGCCAGGAAAGGCGCATCATCAGGATCGGTATCTTTCATGATATCTTTAGCCTGAACATAGCAATCGGCATATTCATCTTTTGGATAAATGGCGATTCGGGAGAATAGCATATCCATTACATATTGCAGATCCTCTGTTGCGAGTTTTGACTTCTTTTTAATAATATCGGCATGCTTTAAAATTTCAGTAAAAGTGTATTCTGGAGCTATGAATTCTATATTTGAATTCATTAGAATATAACGCCGTGTAGAGTTAGATATGAGAGAGGATATTATAATATTGGTGTCTATCACCAGTCTCATTTTCCCATCTCACTCGATGTCGTGTTGTTCTCGTATGGACTTTTTTATAAGTTTCCCTATCTCTGCGGCATCCTTCTCTGTCAATTTACTTCTTTCCAGTATGCTATCAACTAACTGGATCTTTCGGGCATACTCCCACATGGCATTTCTTGCGATGACGCTCCATTTTATTTCATTATGATGTTTGATAACGGCGTAAAGATCATCTGGAACGGATAAAGTCATGGTTGGCATGTTTGATTATATGTGCTTACACATATTTATGTTTATCCATATTCTTATTTTTCAAAAATTTATTATAAATACAGATGACGCGCCAGAGGTTTAGTATTTCAGGGGAGTTTTGGGCTTCTATTACTTTAAGAGAACATGATAATGAGCGCGGAGAGCAGTCACGGACTCCGCACCAAGGTGCGAAGCATCCTTGAGGATGCTCATGGTTTAGCATTTCTATCGGTTTGGTCTTTTTATATTTTACTTCAGGCGCATATCTTAATAATTGAAACTGAGAGTAGCGTTATTCGATATGTTTATTAATTCTTTAAGCTTCTTACTCTGAGGGATGAAATGAAGATTTCAGAGCTGCGATATGGAGATAATTTTGTAGGTAGAGACTACGAGATTCAGGAACTTAAAACAAAAATCAGAAATAATGGACTTGTTGTTGTAACGGGAGATAGGGGAATTGGAAAGACAAGTCTGATGATAATCTTAAATAACTTTTTTGAGAGAGAAAAGGAGTGTTACTCTATTGAATATGGATCATTGTTCTCTGAGGAGATGAGTCGAATTTTCTTGCCTGAGCAGATAACAACAGGTTTTTCATCATCAATTAGTCTTCTTGGTGTTGGCAGCGGTGCCGGGAAAAGTTGGAAGCCAAGAGAACGTTCTATTTTGGAATATATGGAACAATCAAAAGAAAAGATAATTTTTATAGAAAACGCGCAAGAACTGATGAAAACAGAAATTGAAATTATTCTTGTAGCTATTCGTAGGAATGAGCATTTGAAATTTGTTCTTGAAATTGCCACCCCTTATATGCCCGATATCAATCTGAAAATCAATTCTGACCAAGTGATTGAATTAAAAGAATTGAATAATAATGATATTGAAAAAATAGTAAAAAAAGAATTTTCAAATTTTTCTGAACCCGTTGTTAGGAAGATGATTTCTCTTTCAAAAGGTAATCCCTATGTTGCAAGGTCACTTGCGTATATCTGCAATGAAAAAAACGAAGAAAACAGTATGCTTGGATTTCTAAATACTTTGAGAGACGATAGTCTGAGATATAATATAAATCAGATTCATAAAGAAATTTTAAAGATATTGAAAGAAGATTCACAAGAACTTATAAGGAAGCTGGCAATAGCCCCTCCAATTTTAACCTTAAAATTAATGGAAGCTTTTTATGATAAAGGAATAGATGCCCCTTTAAATGATATTATTGAGAGAGGAATTTTAAAAAATAAAAAGAAATTCTACTGGATTTATCATCCTCTTTTTAGGGATTATTTAAGACATGAACAACGAGTTGCATTGACAAATAAAGGAAGAATATATTCCGAAGCCATGGAAAGGGTAAAATCAGAAGTTGATTCGTTTTATATACTTTTTGAAACGCTTAACGACCCGAATATCTCTGAAGCACTGATAGAAATCGCGGAGAATTATGATGCTATTTATGAGATTGGAATTCAAAGTTACATATGGGGAGAATTAGATAAATCGAATTTTGCTTGGTCTCGTATTATTGAAATATCAAAAGAATCAAAAAACAAAAGGTGGGAATCAATTGCGATGGGACAAATTGGTATGATCTATAAGACTAAAGGAGATCTTGATAGATCTATAGAATATTATAAGAGAGCATTGGAATTGAATGAAGAGTTGGGAAGAAAAGAAGGAATAGCTGGAAATTATTCAGCCATGAGTAACATCTATAGGGTTAAAGGAGAACTTGATAAAGCTCTTAAGTATTGCGAAAAAGCATTGGAATTAAACGAGGAGCTTGGGAATAAGGAAGGAATCGCAATAGACTGTAATGCTATAGCTACCGTTTATCAAATCAAAGAGGAACATGATAAAGCTATAGAATTTTACGAAAAATCATTGAAATTGGATGAGGAGTTAGGCAGAAAAGAAGGAATGTCAATAACTTATGGAAATATGGGTAATATCTTTATTATCAAGAGAAAACTTGATAAAGCTCTTGAATATTGTGAAAAATCATTAAAATTGAGTGAGGAGTTAGGATTCAAAGAAGGGTTGAGTCAAAATTATGGAAATCTGGGGAATATCTACAAGAATAAAGGAGAACTTGATAAAGCTTTGGGATATTATGAAAAGTCACTAAAATTGAATGAAAAATTAGAGAATAAGCTGGGGATAGGATCGGATTATGGGGATATGGCCAATATCTATCGAGAAAAAGGCGAATTTGATAAAGCTATAGAATATTGCGAAAAGGGAGTGAAATTATATGAGGATGTGAAGGGTAAAGAAGGGATGATACCTGGATACGTAATCATGGGTAGTATCTATGAGAAAAAAGGGGAATTTAATAAAGCTATAGAATATTACGAAAAAGCATTGAAATTAAATGAGGAGTTGGGTAGGAAAAAAGGGGTGGCTAGAAACTACTGCAGAATCGGAAATGCTTACCTGCACAAAGTAGAACTTGAAAAAGCTATAGAAAGTTATGAGAAAGCATTAAAATTGAATGAGGAATTGGATAGAAAAGTCAGCATAGCGGGAAATTACGGAAAAATAGGTCTTATCTACAAGATAAAAGGAGAACTCGATAAAGCCATAGAATGTTACGAAAAAGCCTCAAAATTGAATGAGGAGCTAGGAAAAAAAGAAGAATTGGCGGAAAATTATGGATTTACAGGGGAGATTTATTTTAATAATAGAGAATTCGATAAAGCCATAGGATTTTTTGAAAAATCGTTGAATTTATATGAAAATTTAGGAAATAGGAATGGAATGTTTTTAAATTATGGATCCATAGGTCAATCCTACAGAATGAAAGGAGATTTTGATAAAGCCCTTTGGTATTTTGAAAAAACAATAGCAATATTTAGGGAGATGGGAATCGATGAACAAGAATCCCAAAATGATCACGAAGCTCAAACTTTGATGGAAATGGGAGTTATTTTTTTGGAGAAAGGCGAGAATGAGCGTGCACTTAATGTCTATTTGGAAGCTCAGGGTCTTGCCATGGATAGACCTTTCATTTTTAGAGAAATAAGTAGGATGATAAATAGGGAGTGTAACCGTTTTTGCTGAAACTTCAAATACAAGAGACACTATAGGAGTTTCGCAAAAATGGCACAACTATTAACAAAACAGCAAATAAGGACATGGCTTAGGGAGAATAATCTGAAAACT
>CABMIH010000005.1 GCA_902386205.1 uncultured archaeon
CACGTTCCCCCCCCGCCCCTCGTGCGAGCAAAACCTCATGTTGTTGCTCCACCAATACAGGAAAGAAAACCCGAAGTTACACAGCAGCCTCAGGCAGTAGATAAACCACAGGCTGTTGTGAAACAGGAGGCAAAACCTGAAGCTGTCCCGCCACCACAGGCAATAGAGATACCGCAGGCAGTTGCCCCACCCAAACAGGAAGCAAAACCTGAAGTACCGCAGGCACAGGCAGCAGAAAAACCACAGGCTGCCCAGGCTGGTGTGGATTCGGCGGTTAGGTTATTATCAGATATCGGAATGTCGGGGATGACTGAAGCCGCATCCGCGGTCACCCAGCTTGGCGGCCAGGAGGCCGACTCGCTCCAGTCCAGGCTCCGCACGCTTCCTGTGGACCAGATACCTGATGAACTTACAAATCTTGGAGAATATATAGCGTCAGTTGAAGTCAAGCTCAAGGGCAAGGGCGAAGCCGGCGAAATGAAAGGCGAGATGCATATGTATTTCCCGAAAAATGTTGCCCTGGATATCGCAAATGAACTCCTTTGCAACGGGCCGGATGCCGTGGTAAAGGATTTCACTGAGGATATAATTTCAACCCTTAAAGAGACTGCCAATATTTTCGGGGGGCAGTATGTAAGTGCAATATCCGAATATATCGAGATCCCGATATACCTTGAAGCCCCGGCGTTCAAGACTGGCGGGTCGGCGCAGGTGGCTGAATCCCTTATGAAGGACATTGCAGGAAAAGTCGAATTTGTCCTTGCGACAGACCTTGCTTTCGGGAATGGGAAAACCGGGCGTTTGATCATGCTCCTTGACCCGAAATCGTATGATATAATAATAACCAAGTTGTTCTGAGCGAAACCTAACGGTTCTCGACTCCCAAACAACACGTATGCCCCTGCGGGGGCATACGTGGAGGCGCCCTCCAGAGGCGCAACTCTGGGTTCCCTCGACTCCGCGCACACATATGGCTCCGCCATGCGTGGGCACCATTCCCCTAAAAACAGCTTTGAGATGCCATTACAAGCTATCCCGATAAACGTTAAGCCGTGTAAATTTCATTCCCGCGGATTACCTTTTCCACATCCCTTTCCAGTTTTGAATACATATTCTTATCAATTTTCTTTCCTGTGAGCTGCTCGATGAACATGAGGGACTTGGCATGGTCTTCGGGGAGCAGTTTCCATGTCGGCCTCTCCACATAGTAATCTATCCCGTTGGCATAGTTCATCATTTTTATAGAAACGTCCTCGCTTATCCAGCCAATTTCAATATAATACTCAAGTATATCGTTAAGGTTGTTCCTCCCCACTTTTTCAAGCAGGAATTCTATCCAGTTCAGCATGATGATCGAGGTCTCGGCCCTGTTATCGAGGTAAGACAACTTCGCCCCGTTGCCATTATCGGGATATTGAGTTACAGGTACTGCGGATAATGGATTTTGGGCCCCCGGGGCTTGCTGGGACGGTTTTGCAGTAGCAGATGCGTTTTTTTGCATCTGTTCTTCCATCATGGGTTTAAGGTTCTCGAAAACCTGTTCCATGACTTTCTGTATAAGTTCATCCTGGTTGGGCGAACTCGATTGTATTATTTGTGTCATTGCCTCAAGCCGGTTCTCGATGGTTTTGAATTTGTTATCGAATTCATCTTTCAGTCCTGTTGGGATTTCCGGGGCTTTCTGGCTCAAGGCTTCGATTTTTTTCTCTATCTGTTCTATTTTTTCAGGGGCAACACTTCCCTTATCCCCCACAAAAGGGTTTACGGTGCTTGAAACCACTTCATATAAGGATAACAATTCAAGGAGACTTTCATCTATTTTATCAAGCCGGTCTTTAAATTCATCTATCCGCGCCTTGGACGCCGAGACCGTGCTTTCCATTTTATTTAATTTGACATCAAAATCCTTCACCGATTCGGTATTTGCGTTTATCTGCTCGGATTTTGAATTTATCATCTCCTCGATTTTCTTGGCCGTTTCTTCCTGGCCTTTTTTAAGCTGTTCAGCGATATCGGGAGTAGCAACTGCAGCAGCAGGCGCTTCTGGAGAACTGGTTTCAGAAGTTCTTTTTATCTTTTCGATTTTTTTTATGAGGGACTCTTCAGGCATCTTTAATTTCTTAAATTTCTCCGATAAGTCCTCAAACATATATGTTTCCTTGCATTATCACTATAATGAGCATTATATTAAGTTATTGTATTTAAAGTAATTATATTTTTGTACCTTTTCCTGTGTTGAATTTACCTATTATTAAATATAATTCACACACCTTTCACAACTCTGTTTAAATAGAGTACACCATTATCCCATATTCAAGCAATATATTCCATCTTAAATAACATGAGGTTCATATGAGAATAAAAACAGGAATCGAAGGATTTGATGGACTTGTTGAAGGTGGTCTTCTCCAGGGAAGGCAGTATCTTATCAGCGGGTCACCGGGTAGTGGAAAAACGACCTTTGGTGTGCAATTTCTTGCATCAGGGGCACTGGAAGGGGAACCGGGGGCGTATGTGGCGTTATCAGAGAGCATAGGGACCATCATTGAAGATATGTCGCGGTACAGCATGCACATCGATGACTTGATCAAGAAGAAAAAATTGTTTTTCCTTGACATCGGGCCCACTATGAATTACGGGGAATATGATGAGATATCAACTTTTATCACGCCCAGCCATGAACAGTTACCTGGAGAGTCTGCTGAGAATACACCCCCCTCGCCATACACCGTGTTCAAGAATGTAGAAACCCTTGTGAAGCAGTATGGCATCAAGAGACTTGTGATAGATTCGCTTTCAGCCATCAGGTTCACGACACAGGAGCCGCCTAAAGAAGAACGCTCCATAGGAAGGTTCATCCGCAACCTGAAGAACCTTGGCTGCACCACCATCCTGCTCTCAGAACTTACCAAACCCGACGCTTATACGATAGAACAATTCGCTTCACACGGGGTTATCTTTCTCCATAATTTCATGGATAAGGGGAACATGGTAAGAGCTATGCAGATAATCAAAATGCGCGGGACAAAACATGACTGCGATATGCATGGCATTGAATTCACGGAAAAGGGCCTGAAAGTACAGAAAACAGTGAAAAAATAAAAAGGGGTCTGGAAGTTATTACAGGCGAGACGTCAGATAAGGAACAGCTCATAAAAAAAATATATGAGTTCGGGTTTGAGGTGGGATATAATAACCACTCTGAAGTAGGCTGGGTCATAAGAGAATACACAAAGCTTATCGAAGAAGCCCGGAAAATGGGAATCGAATCGCCGGAAACCCACTATAACGAGGGAAAAACAAAAGGAAAATCAGGCAGGGACAAGGGTGTAGGCGTGTCACCTGAAAGCAGGCGCGTCGAAGCAGCCGCCAGCTATTCATCTGATACAAAAATAGATCTAAGCGACCTCCCTGATGAGGCCCCTGGAGAGCACTTTCTGAAAAAGCCCTCGCTCAGCGGCATTCCTGACATGATTGAAAAAATAAGCATGATCGAAATCCCCAAATTCCTTTACGGGTTCAAATTATTCCATAAGAAATAGTTCACACTGTTATCACAACTACCTTTAAATATTTGCATAATTCCTTTTTAGTAATACAGGGAAAAACGGGTTAAAGCGGCTTTGAATAAAAATTTCTGTAAAAAATAACGTGAAAAAAATGGAAAAACCCAAAATACTCATAGTGGATGATGAACCAATAAACATTGAACTATTAGAGGGGATCCTTTCAAAAAATTACGATATAATGAAAGCATATAACGGGATTGAAGCGCTGGAAACAGTTAAAAACACTTTCCCCGACCTGGTACTCCTGGACATTGTGATGCCTGATATGAATGGTTACGAGATATGCAAACAGATGAAAAACAATCATGAAACCATGTCGATCCCGATCATAATAGTAACAGTCCTGAAAGAGAAAGAAAATAAGATCGAGGCAATAACGGCAGGAGCGGATGATTTTATTATCAAGCCCATTGACATTGATATATTAAATGCCAGGGTGAAGTCTCTTCTCACGATAAAACAGAAATATTATGTTTTCAGTTACCAGGATTCATTCCAGCCTGCGCCGGGGAGGAAGGATACATGCCGGGTTATGGAAGATATAGTCAAAAATCATCTTGAGGTGCTTATCCTTAAATTATTATACGAAAGGCCGATGTGCGGGTATGAGATCATCAAGGAGATCCATTCAAAATACAATGTGTTGTTAAGCCTGGGAACTGTTTATCCTTTTTTATATTCACTTAAAAAAGAAGGAATAGTGAATATCCAGTTCCCAAGAGGGGACATGAGGACAAAAATATACATTGCCACTGCCGAAGGGAGAAAGGTGATCGAGAAAAGGATTGATGAGTTTATAAGCATAGAAGAATATATTTTAGGCGTCATCAAGAATGGGGGATTGAACTCTTAATCCGACGGCCGTGGGTTCAAATCCCTCCCAGCCCGTTTGCGATTTTTCAAACAACTATTCAAATAAAACAAAGGTGAGTATCGATACTCTTGAGAGATTGCTGAGACTGAAAAGTCTCACCGATAAGACAATAAAGACCTATCTCAGTTGCTATAACACCTTTACCCGCTTTGCTGGAAAAAGAGAGGTGACAAAACGCCTTTTGGAGGATTATTTGCTTGGGTCAAGAAATAGGCGCAATAATCTGGCGATGTTAAAGGTGTTATACCCTGACCTTGTCAGGGACATCGGATTTCCGAGAGCAACTGTAAAACCTAAGATACTGCCTTCAAAAGTTCACCTAAAAACCTTTTACTACGCTCTGCCTGACAAATATAAAGTTGTATTTCTAATGCTTGCTTCATCGGGATTAAGAGTCGGTGAACTTTTGAAGGCCGAAATTGACAAAGCAAACAGAATGATAATTCCTAATCATAACAGCCAGACAAAAAACTCCTGGGTTAGTTTCTATAATGAGGAGACAGCCGCTTTGCTGGAAAATGGTTTTCCTGAAATAACAGTTGACGGGCTAAACCACGTTTTTAAGAAAGTCTCAAAAAAGACAGGCATTCGCATCTACCCCCATCTCTTGCGAGCTATCGAATTACAAATTAACTTCGAGCTTTTCCCCTGTGCCGAGCAAGACCTATTATGTTCATGACTATTGTCGTATCCAGCAAGTTTAAATTCGGAGAAGGAGAAATAATATATGAGAGTGGAGTGTTTGTTAGCTCCAAAATTAAGTCTAATTATAGCGCAGCTTAGAGAATCCTTGGGAGTTCATGTTATCTATTGCCGTATCTTTGATGTAAAAGTAAGATCCTGCAAAATAACTACATGCGAATTTTATAAAACGTGCCATGGTTTTGCTGATTCAGAGTAATGAAAAAAACCTATTTTAGGATATACTTCTAAGAAGGAATTAAACAGTTTTTTGTTATAAGGTGTGTTCACTTATTTCTTATTTCATAACGCTCTTTGAAACTGCTCTGCTTTTGATGGTCTATGGTAGCTATTTTTTGCCACCAGATCTTTGTCCTGTTCTTCTTTAACCCAAAATACTGGCTCCGATAAATTTTCGGCTGATCCCGTAACCTCGAGTTTAGTGAATCCCTAGGTTAGTTTTATAAAGATAGCTCAGATTTAGATATAATCAAGCATTTTATAAAAAGGTGATTTGAATGGAATTACTCGAAAGAATTAGAAAGTTGAAGAAATCAGAAAGAGAGATACTCAGCGATATTTATGCGATAATATTCTATATTGCTATCGCACTAATTGCACTCGTTATTATTTCAGCAGCTTATTTTAACCCTTATGCTACAATAATAATACCAGTTATAACCGCTATCATCTATACGCTTGCATTAATTTATTTAATTGGTCTGGCGGTTGCGTTTGGAACTATTCGTGCCAAACGTATACTTTTGAAAATAGAATTTGATGTTAAAGAAAAGGAAAAGCAAGAAGTAAAGGAGGAAGAATAACATATCTATTTTTCTTTGTGAATTTTTAGTTACTCTCGGCCTCGAACAAATTCTCGAAAATACCGTGCTTCAATAAACCAATCCTTAAAAACCGTTTTTCTTCAATTCATCAATAGTAGCTATCTTAACTATTAAATCCTTGTCCGGCCTATCTTTTCTTAATCGAAACATTGTCTTTAAAGCAACCTGGATCATAACCTCAAAGGTTTATATTTAGATCTTGGTTACTGTAACTTTATCTATCACTTTTGCACTATCAGGTAACCGTATACCAGGATAATTCTTCGTTAGATCTCCCGATCTTCCATAATCCCAAAGATATTGGTCGTCTTTTTTATCAACTAAAACGACAGCAATGACAATATCTATATTGGATGTTGTATTTCCCACCCACACATGCATATTCCATTGCCCTTGCCGGGGTTCAATTCGTACTCCCTGTGGCCACCATAGACTAGGAATTTCTTGAGGGTTTACGAACACCCACATAAACTGTCCTTCTGGCAACTCTCCGGAAATTGTGCCGCTAACATTAATAGAATCTGGAACTTCTTCTCTTTCTTTAGGATTAGTGATTTTTATGTCTGGAGGTATTGAAGTTGAAGTAGGTGTAGGTGTTGAAACGGATCCTGTTATTGGCGGAGGTTTGATCTCAGGAGGCAGAAATATCCCTGTTGAAGTCGCGATTAATCCAAGACCAAGGAGAATAACACCAGCTACTCCGAGAATTTTAGCTTTTATTTCATCTGTATCTATTGTGATCTTGCCGCTAATCCTGGCTAGTGCTACAAAAATGAATATTATTCCAGCTATAACAAGTACGGTTGGAATATCTGATACGCTTATAACCATTTTGTCACCTTAAACTTAATTGCCTAATTCATGTATATTGATAGTAAGGCAATATTTCAATCTTTAGTGGCTGGCTTTGAAATAAAATATACTACCAATCATCTATTATATAGGTTTCTCTTTTTTAAAATCTATCCAATTTAAGCTTAGATCTGCCACTACGTCTTTATGAGGGATTCTTACCTACTCCCCGCCTAGAACCACTCTTTGAAATTTTTCTGTTTAGCTCGTTGACGGTTGGCACCCAACCATATTTTTACGGTTAAACACTCAAATTACTCAGCAGTCTCTCAGAGAAATCTCCGAACACCGGCAGTTTGTATCTTTCGCCTTTAAATGCCTTGTACATCAGAAATACCCAGAGAATCGCTTCAAGAAGCACTATAACCGGCGACAGTATCAATGATGCAAATGTGAAAGAGAAGAAGGTAAATAGCTGTATCAGGAATAGTGGCAAGAATACAGATGTTGATTGAATGGCGTGGAATTTCACAAATTGGCTCTGTTTTTCTATGAATAAGAGCAGTATGCCGGTGATCAAGCCTAAGGAATAGCAGAGCGCTCCTTCTATGTTTTCATCCAGTCCCAAAGTTGTGGTTTTCTTATTTTTTTCTTCCATATTTTTACACTCCTTTTTGTTTTTATTTTTGATAAGTTTATGAATATAGTGGGTGTTACGCCTCCTGATTCAGGTCAGAACCAGGTCTTGAAATAGAATCATTCTTTAGTTCATTATTCCCTTGTGTAAATCTTATTTGCACGGGCAACTGCAATACTCCGGCGCTCTTGGCACATTGCGGATGGTAATACTCCTCTTTGCCGTGCTTTTTTAGCACGACATACTCACCGACTATTTGCCGCTCACACCCAGCGCAGATTAGGGCTTTTCCTGTCGGCAATTTTACCATCTCCTTGTCAGTCCCGGAATGACGAAGGACGAGAAATTCCTATTGTATTTTGGAATTAATCTCTTTAGCAGTCTTATAGGCATCATATATGGTTCCTATCCACAATAGAACACAGGCTCCGCCTGCTACCAGAATGGCTCCTGCCATATGCGGTTGCTGTATCTGTAATAAAGACAACCATATCAAAGCAAATATAATAGCGATCATCAAGAAACCTATGCCTTTCCTTGCATCCCCACCGTAAATGTGCCCAAGACCTGGAATAAAAAATGAGGCAACGGCTGCGATTATAGGGTTTTTCTTTCCAATTAGAATTTTAGCACGGGTTTCTGACATTTACCAATCCCTTATACTAACCCGTTTTTCCGTTGATATTGCGTTTAAATGCTGAGTAAATAAATGTTGTGATTTGATTCTGTGCTTTATTCTGCCAACCGGAAGTTCTCGCAGCAGTGATGGTAATTATTACTTAAACAGTTTTTTTTATTGGGCATAATAAATTTGAACCATTCGTAAGCGAGTATAATAAGGAATACCAGTGCCATGAATTCCAATATTTCAGATAACGTCTCTAACCAATCGCTTATGAAATAATTTGATGAATTCAGGAATTCCAAGGATTGGTGGATTGTCAGAGAAGCCCCGGATAGAAAAACCAACAGCCAGTTCTTTTCCAAGAAATTTATATTCAGAAAAACCCGTGCTTTAAGGAGATCTCTATCTAAATTTTTCCATTTCATCCAGATTCTGATCACAAAATAGAGTCCTATTAGTGCGAGTATGACCGAGCCGCTTGAAAGTATTGAATGATATAGTGAGTACATTTTTACATCACCTGTCTTGTATAATAATTATTCCAACGATGTATATATACGAAGTTGTGAAATATTTGTGAAGGGCGTAAAATTAGGACAGAATAGTTTCAGTTGCTGGCATCCGCCACCTTTTGGCCTGTGGAATAGCACAAACTATATTGCATATCTTGCCAATTACTTTGACAGGAGTTGGTTAGATGAGCAATGAAAAGAAAATACTGATAGCTTATGCATCGAGAACAGGCAACACTGAAAAGCTTGCCCAGGCGATCGCCGAAGGTGTCAGGAAAGTGAAGGATATTACAGTTGAAGTGAAGAGAGCAAGAGAGGTTACGCCTGATGAGGCAGCTTCAGCAGACGGTTATGCCTTTGGTTCGCACTCTGCTTTTGAATACATGGCTGGTGAACTCAAAACGCTTCTTGAGGAGCTATACCATGTAAGGGATAAGCTGAGCGGCAAACCGGTATTGCTTTTTACGACGGGAAAGGGCGGCCAAGTGGCAGCGCTTGCCTCTATAGATAAAGTGGTGGGCGTATTCAATCCCCGCTGGGTTAAGCCCGGTGTGGCGGTTGAAGGAGCGCCGGGAGATGCTGATAAAGCTAAAGCTATGGAGATGGGGAAAAAGCTGGCAGAGGCGGTGAAGAAATAATTGGCGATTTTTTTCAACAAATCTTTATCTGGCTTTTCTCAACTTTTGGTTGATTTCGTCAAAAGTGAAAATAATAATAATATAAAAAAGGAGGAAGAAATGAATAGAATGAAAATATTCTACATCTTATTCGCAGTGCTACCTCTCTTTGTATTCGTAGCGCCTGCGAGCGCGGTGGATTTGGATGCAACAACATGCAGTGGTTCAGGTTATAGTTGGAACGCTGGTACAAGTACATGTACTGTTTCTGGCGCAGTTATAATCAGCTCCATGCTAAACATTCCTGCCGCGACAACACTGATTAATACTGGCGCTGGCGGAATCAATATCATCGCTGGCGTCACAATCAACAACTATGGCACCATCAACAATTACGCTGGCGGCGTCATAACCATCGGCGGCACCCTCAACAATTACGGCACCCTTAACAATTACATTGGCGGCGACATTATCATACGCGACGGCGGCACAGTCAACAATTACGCTGGCGGCACCATTAGCAACGGTGGCACCTTCGAGGGAGCCTTATTCGGCTTCTTCAACAATTGTGGAACTTTTACTGGAAATCCATTCTCAGGCAATCCTCCAGGTTCTACTGGATGCACCTCAAGCATTCCTGAATTTCTATCAATAGTTCCTCCAGTGGCTTCAGCAATTGGAATAATATTCCTAATTGGTCGAAGAAAAGCGTTGAAACATTAAAGGGATTCCTATTCCCCTTTATTTTTTAATTCGGAGCGGAGCAGCGGTATTTCGCAATGAAATGAAAATAGCTGCGGTACCAGCTTGCGTAAATGTCCACGATATAGTTGAATTGATAATCTTCAGGCGGAGACTTGATGTAGGTTGGCTTTAGGAGTGATTCAACAAGCTCCTTTGCTTTCGTTTCTACTTCTATCTTGATGTTCTCCGGCACTTTTGGCTTGGGAGGTTTTTCTGGGCGGAAAAACCAGACTTTTTGTCTTCGTTTCATTGTATCCTCGGTTTATTTCTCATCGTACAAATACGATAGCTTCGACTAGCCTTCCTGACACAAAGAAAAAATATGGGAGAATTCTTGCATCCTCCCTCTCCGAAATCTTTCTGGTGCGGTCGGTTGCTATTTAATTAGACTGGGTATTGGTCTGTTCGTGAAATTGTTGTTCCCGGAATCTTCCCCTTTTACCAGTTTTATAATTATGACCGGTTTGCTGGTGGGAATAAAGCCTTTCTTAAGGTTTTCCTTTATAAGATATTTGCCGGCCGGTAGATCATCGAACCTGTAAGCGCCCGTTGCATCAGTGAAAGTCACCATTTTGATATGCCTGGTTTCTACTCCAATGCCCCGGAGTTCGATCTCCCAGTCCGGAAGACCAACCTCGCCTGCATCCCATTCTCCGTTCTTATTCAGGTCTTTGATCTTGAATCCTGAGATACTGCTTCCAGCCGGTGTTGGAACAGAAAGTATCTCAAATTCCTGAGCTTTTTTTGGCCGGGAGGAGCGCAAAGAATCGGAAGTCGGTTGAGGATTGGTATGTTATATGGAAAAATATAAAGATTAAGGATATACCGGCAGTTCAAGCCTTTATTTGTCATCGACATGCAGATAATAATCAGGATAGTTATAAATATTATTGGAAAGTATTAAATAGTCTCAAGATATATATTAAAGGTGAGCGGGAAGGTAAACCATTTTTTAAACCCACCACCAACCCCCTTTCCCCCAACCAACCCGCTCATTATTATTTCAGAGATAATTGGGTAGGTCTTGAGAGATGCGAGTGCTATGATCCTCGTATAACCCATGATAATTTCACAAACCTTAAATATCTTGCTCGGCTCTGGATTGCCGATGTAAGATGGCGGGTTTAACTCTTTTTTTCCAATACACTAACCCCACTCCCCAACCTGCCAATCTTACTCCAATTCTCCAACCTGCGGATTTATTCAAATGCTTTTCCATCATATAAAGTTATCGAGATATATATTATCAATTATTATAATTACTATGCTTACCTTTATGAGCACCTTTATCATAGGCTGATCCTTCACACACATTGCACAACTTTGTATAAATACATAAAACTTTTAAAGAAATCGATGGACTTCCCGCCCCCTTTGAAAATATTGCGCCTCAGAGGATAAAAAAGGAAGTCCACCTGATTTAGAGAACAAAAGGCGAAATCCGGTTCTAGCAGCTTCCATATGGTTATAAAAGCATCCATTTATTTCCATTTTATTCCATAATGAATCTATTTTCTTTAATTTTGAAAATAAGCAAGAGAAAAGCATTTGGTGTTTAAGGACGAATACTAAACTATGACTAAAGAAGGATACAAACAAATTCTGGTGAGTATCGATACTTACAATCTTTTAAAGGCAAAGGTAAAGGAACAAAAAACCAGCATCAATAAGCTTATTTTTAATGCCTTTAGACAGGCAGAGCGTCGGACTCTTAATCCCATAAAAATGAATGTCTGGATCGAATGGACTTAGATTTTTCAGATAAATTTATAAATACGAAACGGAATAAAAAAATAGTTTTTGGAAAAGGATAGGATTGTTGCGATAATAAATAGTCAATCTCTGCCCGGAGGTCATAAATGAACCCTGATAAAGGGGAGTCATCCATTAATAGTAGGCCTTGGTCAAACCGGTTTACGATCAGGCTACCACTCCGTCTGGTTTTGACACTCTCCTTCGTGTTCATCATTCTTGTGACCGTGGGGGTCACGGATTATCTCGCTTTTAAAAACGAGCAGGAAACAGTGAATGACCTTGTGACCCAGCTTTTTTCTGAGATCGATGCCCGCGTGGACCAACACCTGGACAATTATCTGGACGCACCTTTCACTATTAACCAGATCAACCTCAATGCGTTGCGGGAGGGACAATTAAACATCAGTGACACGGAGAAGGCGGCCCAATATTTCTGGCAGCAGGGACAATTTTTTCGGGGGTTCGGGTCTATGGGTTATGCAAGTGACAAAGGTGAACTCGCCGCTGCAAATGAGCCTGAGAATTACATGATTATTACCAGCCCGTCGCCATCAGGGATAGTCCTGCGCCGCTATGCTGTCGTGGATGATGGCCGAAGAACTGGCAACATATTGCACGAGGTGCAAAATTTTGACGTTCATGCCAGGGGATGGTATCAAACGGCAGTAAAGGCAAAAAAACCAGTATGGACCGGCATTAACCCCGCACTCACCAGTCGAAGACTTGATGTAACGGCAGTTACGCCCTATTATGACGGGGAAGGAAGGCTGCAAGGTGTTTTTTATCTTGATGTTTCCCTCGCGCAGATAAACCAGTTCCTGCGGGACATAAATATCAGCCGCAGAGGACAGATATTCATCATGGAGCCCAACGGCCTCATCGTCGCTTCATCCACATCAGAGCAGCCTTACGTCATCAAAGATGATGAAATAAAACGACTCAATGCCTCTGCCAGTTCCGAACCGTTGATCGGTTTAGCTGCCAGGCACATTGGGGGACAGTTTACCGATCTGGGCAAAATATCAGGCCCCTACCAATCTACGTTCAATATCCAGGGAGAACGCCATTTTTTGCATGTGACTCCTTACCACGATTCGCGAGGATTGGATTGGTTTGTTGTGCTGATTGTCCCTGAGTCGGACTTTATGGCGCATGCCACGGCCAATTACCGCAACACCCTTTTTCTCATCGCAGCTTCAATACTTTTGTCCACCATCGCAGCGACTCTGGTAGCTCGCCGTGTGACGCGGCCGCTTTCACGCCTGTCCCAATCCGCAACAGCAATTGCGCAGGGCGATTGGGATCAAAAGCTTGAGATGAAGCGCGGGGACGAGGTAGGCGAACTTGCGGATGCCTTTAACACAATGACTGTCAGGCTCAAGGAAAACCTGACCTCGCTGCGCGAGAGCGAAGAACGCTTCCGCGCACTGGTTGAGCAGGCACCCGAAGCGATCCTTGTTCGTGACGTGGATACTGGCTTGTTCGTAGATGCAAACAGGAACGCAGAGAAGTTGTTCGGATGCGGCCGCGAAGAACTACTGAAGTCCGGGCCTGAAAGGTTCTATCCACAATCCCAGCCCGATAACCGGCCGGTTAGGGAGAGCATGCAGGAATACACTGCGCGGGCTCTTACAGGTGAAACCGTTACCTTTGAGCGAACAGTCCGAAACACTGCTGGCAGGGAAATCATATGCCAGGTGTGGCTCATCAGGCTGCCTTCGAGGGATTGCAGACTGATCCGCGGCAGTTTTATTGATATTACCGGGCGCAAGCGGGCAGAAGAAAGGCTTACGAAGCTTAATAATTGCATGCTGGGTTTTGGCCCGAACCCTTTTGAGAACATCAACCGTCTCACCGCTCTTTGCGGGGAACTGATGAGAGCGGCCTGTGCGCTCTATAATCGCCTTGATAAGGGCATGCTTTGTTCATGGGGGCAGTGGAACGCACCGCCGGGCTATAATCCTGTGGACTGGCCTGAAGGGCACATCTGCTATGACACAATAATTCGTGACAGCGATGAGATTTTAGTAGTGCATGACCTTCCTGGAACTGAATATGCCAGGACAGACCCCAATGTGATGGCTTATAATTTAAAAACCTATGTCGGGCAGGCTGTCAGATTCGGTGAGGATTATGTAGGTTCACTGTGCATGGTATATCAAAATGATTTTTATCCAGATGATGAAGATAAAAAACTTATGGGTATCATAGCTTCTGCGATCGCAGTTGAGGAAAAGCGCAGGCGTGCTGAGGAAGAGTTACGCGAGGCTTCGTTGTACACCAGAAGTCTTATTGAGGTAAACCTTGATCCGCTTGTCACCATCAACCTTGAAGGTAAGATCACGGATGTGAACAAAGCTGCTGAACTGGTGACCGGAATACCCCGTGAAAAGCTTATAGGAAGCGATTATTCAGGTTACCTCACAGAACCGGAAAAAGCAAAAAAAGGATTCCATCGTGTATTATCGCAGGGATTTGTCAGAGGTTATCCGCTGACCATCCGGCACACTTCGGGTAAAGTTACGGAAGTCCTGTTCAATGCTTCTGTATATAAGAACGAAGCTGGAGAGGTGCAGGGAGTGTTTGCCGCTGCGAGGGATATCACCGAGAGCAAGCGGGCGCAGGAACAGATAGAATTACTGAAACATTCCATAGATATTCATTATGATGGCGCCTACTGGATGGATACCGGCAACAGGTTCGTCTATGTCAATGATGCCGGCTGCAAGGCACTTGGATATGGGCGTGAAGAGCTGATAGGGAAGTCGATAGGGGAGGTTAATCCCAGGGCTACGCCCGAACGCATGAAGTCTGTGTGGGAGAGGCTTCGGAAAGAGGGCTTCTTTTCCACAGAATCCATGCACCACCGCAAGGACGGCAGCGAATTCCCGGTCGATATCATGTCAACATACGTGCAATTTGGCGGTAAGGAGTACAACTGCGGTTTTGCACATGACATCACGGAGCGAAAGCGGGTAGATTTGGCCATGCGGGAGAGCGAAACGCGCTATCGTACCCTCTTTGAGCGAGCCGGCGATTACGTCATTTTGTTGGAGATGGGCAAGGACGATATGCTGTTCATCCAGGACATGAACGAAGCGGCTCTCCGGGCGCATGGTTATTCGCGTGAAGATATCCTGTGGCGGCCTCTCTCTGTCATAGATCCCGACTCTTCCCCTGAAAAAAATAAGGAGAGAGGGTCCCGGGCAGGGCAAGGAGGTTCCCTGTTATTGAATGTGCGTCACAGGAGAAAGGACGGAACAATGTTTGATGTCGAGGCGAACACCCAGATGGTGCAGATCGGGGGCAGGCGACTCATCATAAGCGTGGAGCGCGACATCACGGAACGCAAGCGGGCAGTGGAGGAACTCAAACGTTCAAAGGAATTAAGAGAAACCATACTTAACAGTATGAATCATGAGATCTCAATCATCGTTGTTAGTGATTTCATGTTAATTGACGTCAACCAGGTCGTTGTTGACAGGCTGAAAATGTAGAAAAAAGTCCTGATAGGGAAAAAATGCTTTGAAATAATCCTTATAGAGGATACTCCCTGCACTTTCCCG
>CABMIH010000006.1 GCA_902386205.1 uncultured archaeon
TGCTTTTTCATAATATTCAATAGCTTTTCCGGGTTCACCAAGATTGATTTGAGCTTTTCCGAGGTTACTATAATTCACCCCTTCAGCCTGTCTATCTCCAATTTCCTGAGCTATTTTCAGAGCGTTGTCATAAAACTCAATGGCTTTTCTTATTTCACCAAGATTGATATGAACATCACCGAGATTACTTAGCCATATGCTTTCATTTCGTTTGTCCCCCATCTCCTGAGCTATTCCCAAAGCTTTTTCATAATACTCAATGGCCATGTTCAATTCGCCAAGATCGCTGTAAGTAATGCCTAGATTACCCAGCCATAAACCTTCATTTTGCTTATCTCCGATTTCCTGTGCTATTTTCAGAGCTTTTTCATAATACTCAATGGCTTTATTCAGTTCGACAAGACTACTAAAAACATTGCCTATGTTACCATACCATATGCTTTCATTTTGCTTATTTCCTATCTCCTGAGCAATATTAAGAGCATTTTCATAATATTCAATTGTTTCTTGCATTTCCCCACGGGCCTGGTAATCATTGCCAAGACCGATGATAGCAGCGATTACAGCTGGATCATCTGGCTCAAGGCGTAGCGCTCTCAGAAGTTCATTCTCAGCTTCCTTATATTGCCCAAGCTGTGATCGTATTTTTCCAATCTTGCCCCGAATCAACCCTTCCCAGCTTGGTCTACGCTGCAAGCTCTGCTCATACCACTGCAGAGTATCTTCAAATCTTTCTTGCTGCTCATAGAGCAAGGCCATTCCCCAGTAGCCTTCGAATGCTTCAGGCGCAACTTCAATGGCTTTCTGAAAAGAGGTCTGAGCATGCTCATAATTTTCTTCTTCGATATAAGCATACCCTTTTGAAATATAGCCGTGAAGGCGCGTATTATCAAGCTCAATAGCCTTATCATACCACCTGTGAGCTTTTTCATACTGCCAGTTTTGCTGGTAGATGTAGCCCATATGAAGGTAATTGAGGTATTCTCTCTCTGGATCCACAGCAATGGCACGATTGAGAAGGGGCAATAAGTTACTCTCATGCTCTGCAAACTTTTCAGGGCGCCCGTACAGGTTCAACAGGCAGATATAACCTCTTGGGCTACCACTCCTTTTCCTGATAGCTTCGCGATACCACTCTTCAGCTTCGTCAAATTTACTCTGCCGTTCGTACCAGTCCCCCATGCAGGTATAACCTCTTGTCAGGTGTGGATCTTTTTGGATTACTTCCTGAAAATACTTCTTAGCTTTTTCAAATTCATACTTCAGCAACCAATACTCTCCTTGGCCGCAAAGCACCCAGCTATTATCTGGAGCCAGCTGCTCTCCATTCTGCAATAAATTCTTTGCGGCATCAGGCTTTAGGAGGTTGTATAGCTGGATACTGGCTGCCATGACATACATCTCTGCTCGAAGCTCATTGGGAATGCACTCTTGCTTGGCAACGTATTCAATCAAATCATATGCCTCTGGCCATCTGTCGATCAATGCATACCTTGTTGATTCTCGGATTTTTTCCAATTTCTGCATAGCGCTAGACGGAAACGGGAAATGTTCCTCAGATAGCGCCAGGCAGAACTTTATTCTAGAGTAGGTTAGAGCCTCAGCATAGGTTTTAAGCCATTCGGTCCATCCATTCTCTTGATTATTTCTAAATGCGTCATGCAATCGTGCAATCTCGCTCTTTGTGATTTGCATCTCATAGTGGTTGCTAAGTGCATTCAGTACTGACTGAAAGCTATTGTTTTCAGTAAGTCCAATTTGCTCATCAACCGCATACAAACATCTAAAGTAATTCTTCTCTTCTGCAATAGCAGTGCGAATATTCTCGAGCGCTTCAGTGGTACTCCTCATGTCGATATTTGCCAGTGCAGCTTCATAATATGCCTTTGCAATTAATTGAATAAATTCATCGGAAATTGTCATAGACTCTCACCTTCTGGCTCTGATAGGCGGCTCTGACGCCGGCTCCAGCACCTTAGCCTGGGGCTTAATTTCCCCAGCCTTGGAGCGAATCTGTTTTTGTTTCACTCCATATCCACAAGAGTCACAACCGTAGTCTAAAGTTATTAAGTTTTTACATTGTGGGCATAGTATTAAATCAGATCCACATGCAAGACATATTTTACGACCGGAAATGATCCATCCCGAGCAGTTGGGATTAGGACACGGAACTTTTGTAGGTTTTACAGGAGTCAATTCAATCTTTTTTGGTCTTTTGGGAACATTAAGCGGGGTCTCAGTTTGCAGATAGACGACAGGAGTACCAAAAGCACGATCGTTCCAGGCAGCCCTTACTCTGCCTGTTCCAACACTGCGGGTAGCCAGTGCATAGCGAGCTTCGCTCACTGCTTCGTCAATCTGCTTGCCTTCACCAATCTGTTGATAAAACTTTGCTGCAAAAGTAACTGCATCTGCGTTGGAGATTTCGTACTGCATCGCAACAACCACCGGTATCTTGGAATAGACAAGCTCTCGTGCAGTGCTCTTGAAGCCTTCAAACGATTCTTTTATAGCTCCCCAACAAGCATGCAAAAAAACAAAATGTGGTTGATGCGCATCGAAAAGTACATTCATCATTTTACTTTCAATCCATTCTGCTTCCTCTGCGTTTTCTGGGCCTTTCATAGTCTTTTCATATCTTAGGTCTTCCTCCTCTTTTATAAACGCAATTTTTCCTGGTTTTCCATGGCCGATAAAGTGCAGAATATCTGGCTTGAAACTGTTGATCTTTTCTTTGAGCACAGTAAAGGAAGGATTATCAAGGGGTTCATCCACTTCAATAATACCTTCTGTCTTTAGATTTTTAATTTGTTCAATAATGTCATCTGCAGTAATTGTTTGCAATTCTCGCGGATGGGAAAATGCGATTAAAATCTTTAGAGGGCCCTCCTCACGCTCTTTATGCAATACGCCTGCTTCAGGAACGAACCGTGTAAGAATAAGATCAGTTGTCTTACTTGCCAGGAAAAAGCCTGCAGGTTTATATGGCATGAATAAAAACTCCCAGGGATATAAAGCCCAGTTTTCAGCTTCAGGATAGAAGATAAGAATCAATCTTAGGCGTTTTTCCGGATTCTCAAATTTCTCTCTTTCAAAATTAATGTATGATTCCTCGAACATTTTTGCGAGGTCGGCGGTGAAAAGCAGCTTGTAAAGATGCTCACCCAGAACCTCCAGATCTTCTCGATTACAGCAGGGGTTAAGGGAGGGTTTATCACTATCAACCCATTTATTAAAACTTTTGATTGTTCGGAGCGTAAGATCATCTGTTTGTATTTTGCCCTCGGTCTTCCCTTTATGGTAGTCATCTTCATATTCGATTTTTTCTTCGTCCCATATCGTTAGTCTGCAATCGATATATTTTTTCATCTTGCTGCCTCAGTTCTAACATATACACGTTTCTATCATTAGTCATTAAATCACAATCTAAGAATCGAGAGAGATTTTGCCCTTATGCCATCCAACTCTGAAGGCTTTGCCTCTGGTTCACCAAGTCCAGCAAGCATCTGTGCTCTCTCATGCAAGGCCTTCATTTTTATAATGTACTCATCTGCTAATTTTTCTGCATGCCTGCTGGTCAAATCAGGGCTGAGACTCATGGTCTGGCACAGGCTTGCCATGTTGGTTTTGGCGCTATCCCAATTATTCGCTTTGGCAACTTGAGCCTCTTCAGTCACTCGTTCCCAAAGCGGATAAAAAGGTAATGTCGTTATATCGCTTCTTTCTGATGTTTGATTGATACTATATAGCACATAATCAGCATCTCGGAAAGGTTTAGCATCTGCAAGACTTCTGCCATAGACGAGTTTGTGTTCGCGTACCCAAAGTCCGTTGATGTTCAACTGTGCTTCAGGCATATGGATCAACGCATAATAACTCGGTTCAAAAACTTCTACTGCTGGGGAGACCTCCTTGCGGAATCCAATGATGGGTACTGTACCATCAAGTTCCAGCAGTGCTTGAACACCATCCAGCACAACACCTGCGACCTTCACATAGGCAGTGAGGGAGGTGCCAAAATCAAAAACGTTCGCTGCACTCTCAACCATCTGCAGCAGTTTTCTTCCATAGTTCTCACGTTGCACACGATATAGTATTACAGACAGAGCTAATTGACCTCCTTTATATGGATGTAATCCCGCCACTTTGGTATCAGAGAAGATCATACCCTCTTTTGGTATCTTGATCCCGTACTTCTCCATCATAATTGGGCCAACAACGAATGGCACGGTTTCCACATCTTTGCCATATACGAATTCAGAGACTACAAATACCATAGGATCAAATTTATTGAACCACTCTCTGCTATAAGCGAGATACATTTCGTTAACTCGCACTTCAAAGTAGTTCTCATTTGGTTTGAAAGCCTTCCGTAACCTTTCACCCTCATCAATATGGTCAGTAGGAATGGCCACCCGGGTTGGCATTTGTGCCTTGCTTTGACGGATACTATTCCAAATATTTACCCACCTCTCTGTAAGAGATTTCATACTAGCCCCTTTTTATAACCTTTACTCAAATACTATCTTTTTTATATCCAATATACCTTTCGGTAGCGGATACCTTCTCGTATGCTCAGACTGTGCGGAAAGTAAATTCGAAAACCTGAGTTCATCTCCCAATTTCATAATAAATCTGGCAGATTTATCCAAAAATTCTCATATAGAAAAACTACCGAGTAATCTCGGAATCAATAAAGAGAGTCAACTTTAAATGTAGCCATTTCCCCCATCAATTTGTCTACTCCCACAATATTAATGACTCTTGTAATGTCATAAGCAAGCATGGTAAGGCTAATTTCAGTACCAACTTTATGCAATTTTTTCAATAGCAGATAACCTTGATTAAAAGACCTCTTTATAGTCCTAAAAGGATGTTCAACTACATCCTGCCTTTTCTTTACCTCGTCTATATTTTCTTTCACTCTTTTTCTATTTTCTTCCATGGGCCTCCTCAAACTCCATTCGAATCAGAATTCTTCCTCCTTTATAGGAGGTACATTTTGGTCTGAATTCACAGCTGCTGCAGTTTTCAGTTCTATATAATTTCTCTTTTCTTGCATCGTATGTTGCCCATAATCTCAATTCGTTTCATGCTTTCTGATATGAAAAAGTAATCTAACGATGCTTCTTCATGGTTATCTATGAACGCAGTTCATAGCCAACTCTATCCTCTAATGGTAACTTTGATAGATAGCGATCAGTATCTCTTTCCAGTACAGCTTTCAAATTATGTATGTCCTCAACCATGTTAAACCTCACTTTATTTGCCTGCTTATAAACTCCAAAGTAGGCTTTTGTTATGGTTAAAGGAAGCCACGGGAGGGATTTGAACCCTCGACCTCGTCCTTACCAAGGACGCGCTATACCCCTAAGCCACCGAGGCACATATGATCGTTTTTTCAATTGAAGCGGGCCCGGAGGGATTCGAACCCTCGACATCCGGGTTAGAAGCCCGGCGCTATATCCAAGCTAAGCCACGAGCCCAGCGCGAAACCTCAAGATGTCCTGATGATTTAAAAACCTTTTGTGGAAATGGGACTCAAATCCCATACTCTTTTCTGAGAGCTTCAATCTCAGGCAGGAGTATATAGTCCAGCGACGTGCCTTTTGCCCCTTTAATTTCCATCAGGTCAACAATTTCCCTGTACTTCCCGCCGGCAAGTCCGTTGGCAACAAGGGCCGCACCCTCTGCGGCTTCTTTTACGTTCTTCACATGAAAACCCTCAAGTCTTCTCACAGGCGCTATGTCGATATGTTTTTTAAATTCCTCAAATAATCCCTTTGTCCTTGAGATTCTTCCAGAGACCAGGATTTCCTGCGGTTTTACAGAAGCCGTGAGCGAAAGGATATCTTTGATCCCGCTTTCCAGGTATGCATTCAGGGCTTCATCATTTTCCATCAATTTTTCGGGGGTTCCTGCGATTGTCCCGACCCCGCCTTTAAAAATAAGTTCTTTACTGATGCCGCCTAAAAGATACGCAAGCTCAGCATCCATACCTCCCATTGAAAGAAAACCAATATTCCCCGAGCTTCCCCCGATCCCATCTACGATTTTCCCATCTTTAACAGCTACGGCAGCAGTATATCCAAAACCCATCTCAAGCATTATGAATGATGTTTCATTATAATTTTTATTATTCCTCAATGCCTGGTCCCTGATGCCAAGGGCTGCACAGCAGAGCTTATCGGCAGTACCCATATCGACTTTATTAAATTTCCTGTATGCTGGAACCGTGGGTAGATGGATAACCCCCGGAATGAACATGATGGGGAGCCCTTTTTGTTTCAGGTGGTTTATTGACCTTCGCATTCCAAGAATACTTTTATCATTCCCTTTTTTAATAAGTGACATAAGGAAGAGCTCACGCTCACCTATATCTTTGATATTTGAAAGAGGAATGCCAAAGCCTGATGGTCCAACTACCAGGTCGGCCTTTGTGTCCACAATGATATCAGAAATCTTCCCCGGATCATTAATTATATCATGTGTAGATATGGAAGTATTAAGAATTACATTATCGTCTTCCAGGCCGCAGAAATCAAAACTTTTGGTTCCCGGGTCTATTCCGATTACTCTGACCATACCCCAAAGTAATCATCCTGACTCATTAATGTTTTTATTTTTCCGGATAATTATGTCTTTGGCGGTTTCCTTTCTACCACTTTCATCCAATGGCCCGGACTGACCTCAGCAAGAACAGGAACATTGGGCGCAAGTTCATCAAAGTAAATCGTTTCCTCACCCAGCGGGTGGATATCACCGCCGCATACAGGACATTTTTCAAAAAACGTTTTTCTTTTTCTAAGCTCTGCCATAAACCTCCCTTCACTGTTAGAGTTGGATTAAGACAGGATAAAAGTATTGGTGAAAGAAATCGAGGAAAAAAAGAACGACCGGACCGGACTTGCTTAAGCCATTATTAAAGCCTTCATGGCGTCGTTGCTCAGATAAATTTCAAACATTCAATTCGGCAAGGGCATCATCAAGTCTGATTCTTTCGCCACGCCTCATCATTGTATCTCTGGACACTTTGGATTGCGACAATGAGAGACCTCCAACAGGCTATAGTTTGATAGAAGTAAGATGTTATGAAAAGTGCCGAGGTATGGTTGGAATGAGCCGAAAAGCGGCTACCCCATGCAAATCATTCATTTCTTATCATTTCCCGAAATAATTTTCTATTTCTTAACTTCTTTTACCTTTTGTACTGTTTTCATAAAATTCACCATCCAAACATCTTGAAAGCAAAGCCCAACCAGACCTCTGGGTGCATCTTTCTTATGAAAGCCTGATTTGGGGTTTCGGCTCGTCTCAGATTCAATGATCCGTGAGGTCGATTGCATGATCTGCTTTACCATTTTTATCCCGTTTATTGGCATAGAATTGCGTCCCATGATCAGATATTACGGACCTGATCGGATACCAGTAGCTATATTTTTCAATTGCATCTGTCAATACCTTCAGAGAGTTCTCTTCAGTAGCGTTGTCAAATTCTTCTGCTGCCAGCACTTTTCTCGATGCGTCATCCAGAATAGTGCACAACTGCTTTCCATTGACCTTACTTTCGTGCCAATCGATATGAACCGCTGATAGCGAATGTTTCCGTTCATATCGTATCCAGGGCTTTCTTCGCTTCTGCTTGCTCTCCTGCTCTTTGGCAAATCCGAATTCGAGCTTCAGAAACTTCCTTTTTTGGTCTCCCGGGTTGACGCCAATTGCAGGTATATGACCTGTTAATCTGTATATTTTATGGATCTGCCTGAACCGTCTTGGTGTAATACCGAGATACTTAGAATGAGGAAATTTTTTTGGGAAAAGATATCTTTCAGAGGTAAACAATATATATAAATAGCACCAAGTGGGCGAAGATATTCTGGAGGATATTATGGATTCTTTGTTATATTCGGCCCCTCTTGCGGGCTTGGTCGGTTTATTATTCGCAGTGTATCTTGCTTTGTATATACTCAAACTGGATGCAGGGACAGAAAGAATGAAAGCCATCGCATCTGCCATACAGGAAGGTGCAATGGCTTACCTGAACAGGCAGTACAGGACAGTGGCGATCATTGCCGTGATACTTGCCATCTTGATCGCAGTTGCCATAAATATTGAGACCGCCGCAGGGTTTATCCTGGGCGCGGTCATGTCAGCCGCGGCCGGTTATCTCGGCATGAACATATCCGTAAGGAGCAACGTGCGCTGCGCGAATGCCGCAAAAGAAGGCATGCAGAAAGCACTGACCGTTGCGTTCAAGGGTGGTGCTGTTACAGGAATATCAGTGGCAAGCCTTGCGCTCCTGGGCGTAAGCGGACTCTACATCGCTTTCGGCGGAGATATAAAAGCTGTTGAGAAAGTAGTCGGGTTCGGCTTTGGCGCTTCGCTCATAAGCCTTTTCGCAAGGATTGGCGGGGGGATATACACCAAGGCGGCCGATGTGGGAACTGACCTTGTGGGGAAAGTGGAAGCAGGTATTCCCGAGGACGACCCACGCAACCCGGGTGTTATTGCTGACAATGTAGGAGATAACGTGGGCGACTGCGCCGGGATGGCAGCCGACCTTTTCGAAACCTATGCAGTGACGGCGCTCGGAGCGATGCTCATTGGAGTTACTGTCATTGATAAATACCCGAATGCGATCCTTTATCCGCTTGTGCTCGGCGCGGCAGCCATAATCGCCTCCATAATCGGTACCTTCTTTGTAAAGTTAGGAAAGTCCGGCGACATAATGGGGGCTATGTATAAAGGCGCGATAGTGGCAGGATTGATATCTGTAGTGCTGTTTTACCTGATAACACAGAAGTTGATGGGGGGCAATACAGGTCTTTTCATCAGCGCGCTTGTAGGTCTTGGCGTAACAGCGGCAATGATCATTATCACCGAATATTACACAGCCACGACCCATGGCCCGGTAAAGGATATAGCCAATGCATCAGTAACAGGCCCCGGGACAAATATCATAACCGGGCTTGCTGTTGGCCTTCAGAGTACTGCTTTGCCTGTAATGGTCATATGCGCCGGGATATTGATCTCATTTTTTGTTAACGGCGGCGTTGCCAACCCATCAATGGGACTTTACGGGATAGCCATAGCTGCGGCAGCCATGCTTTCAGTTACAGGCATCATAATTTCCATCGACTCATATGGACCAATAACAGATAATGCAGGCGGGATAGCAGAAATGGCGGAGATGTCAAAGGAAGTCAGAGACATCACCGATCCGCTTGATGCAGTGGGCAATACCACAAAGGCAGTTACGAAGGGTTATGCCATAGGCTCAGCAGCCCTGGGGGCGCTTGCGCTTTATGCGGCATACAGCAGTGAAATCAACAAACTGCTTATGGAGCAGGGGAGGCCGGAACTGGTGCTTAAACTGTCTGATCCAATGGTCTTAATAGGTCTGCTCATCGGAGGAATGATCCCTTTCCTCTTCGCTAGCTTCCTCATGAGAGCTGTGGGAAGGGCGGCATCAACTATAGTTTCTGAGATCAGGCGGCAGTTCAGGGAGATAGCCGGAATCATGGAAGGAAAGGCAAAACCCGACTACGGGCGCTGCGTGGATATCGTGACAATAGCAGCCCAGAAGGAAATGATCATACCAGGACTCCTCGCAGTGCTTTCCCCTCTCCTTGTGGGCTTCATTTTCGGCCCGGCGGCGCTTGGAGGCCTTCTTATCGGGGTTATTATTTCAGGTCTGCTTCTTGCCCTCATGATGACGACAGGCGGGGCGGCATGGGATAACGCCAAGAAGTACATCGAGTCTGGCAACCTTGGAGGTAAGAGATTACCCGATGGCAGCAAGAACCCGACGCACGCTGCGGCAGTGGTGGGCGACACAGTGGGCGACCCTACGAAGGATACGGCAGGTCCTGCGATCAATCCGCTGATAAAAGTAATGAATATAGTGGCGATATTGTTTGCGGCACTGATACTGAAATACAGCCTGATCAGATAAAAAAAAGATGCGGCTGGATCAGCCGCATTCACTCAATATTTTTTAGCTTATTTTCAATGATTCTTGTCTTTTGTTCGACACCCATCGTCCTTACAATCGTCTCTGTCTGAGAGGGTCTTCAAGAACGCGACAATGGCATCCTCTTCATTACTTGTTAGTTTAAGGTCGCCAACTTCATTTGTATTCATATTCTCAGAAACTTCCGGTGCCGGCCAGCAATTTACACCCGGCTGCGGCGGCAAAGTCAATTGGGGATCACACATTGGCAGCGTATCTCTTGTGTTATAGAAGTGCACGATCAGCTCCAAAGACTTGAAGTAACCATTGTGCCCGTATGCTTTTATAAAAGATGGATCTGGTCTCTTGTCCACATTGCGCAGGGTCGGAACCTTGAACTTGCCCATCTCTTTCTGGTACACATCCTGAGAAGAACCGGTGCTCTTGAGGTATCCGCCAAGTCCATAATCTACCCAGTTGAGCCCATCCTTGTTGAAATTTTCCCACTTTTCATTCCATAGTGATTCATAGTAGAATGGATTCAGGGGATTCTTTGGGATTCCGATGTTATCATAAGTATAGTCTGTGAACAACGGCGGTACATGGCAATTACCACATTTTGCTTTACCCTTAAATAAATCCAGTCCCATCATTTCCTGCGGGGTAAGCTCGGTATTTCCTTTCAAATAGTCATCGTATCTGGATGTGAATGAACTCACTTCTTTTGATCTCTCATAGGCTGCGATTGATCTCGCAGTGTTATCGTATGCCGTGACAACTTTAGTGCGGTCTTCGGGTGACAGCTTGACCATTACATTTTCTTGCGAACAAACCACATTAATATCTTCCGGCCACTCGATGGTAAATATATTGCCGTCCCAGGCCTTTTTATAAAGATTTTTGTAATTTGAAGTTGCAATCCGATAAACAACACATGCAGCATCCGGCAAGGCCTGTTCCAGAGGATTCAGAAACGGTCCCTTGGCCTGCTCAGCGAGCGGATCTTGCATTATCAGGCCCGTCGCCCTTCCATCCCAGAACATGCCGCCTACCCATGAACCCAGGCTGGTATTATAATGCAGAACAGGACTATCGCCTGCATAAGCAGCTGCCGGCGGTTTACGGTTCCCGAACCTGCCCGCGATAGAACCTTCATAGACCGATCCTAATACGTTTATTATAGATTCAGGCCCGGTATACCCGACCTGCGGCCCATGACAGGCCGCACATGCCTGATTTTGGTTGACCGACATCTTTTCATCGAAAAATACATATCTTCCGAGCTTTTCCTTATCCGATAATGCTGCCGCAGTTCCGGTAGCGGCGGTCAGCAGCAGAACCACCGCCAAAATCCATATTCTTTTACCCAACATAGTTAATTCCTCCCTTTATTGCGTTTTTATGTCGGGAATCCGGCAGCTATAGCTGCGAATCATTTTAAATCGCGCAAATGTCCCCTGATACGATTAATCACACGCCCGATCAAAAACCTTTTTCCCGAGAGCCCACTCTGTCCACTGGTCTCATCATTTATATGAGGATTTTTGTGATATATACTTTATGGTCGACGATAAATTATATTATTTACGAAATAATCATAAGCTTTTTACTGATGTAGAGCAACTCTGTATTATGTTTTTGAAGGAGAAGATATTCGCAGGGGAAGGATTGATTAAAGCAGACCTTGTGTTAAAAAATTGCAGGATAGTCAATGTAAATACTAAAGAGATCACAAAAGGTGATATAGCCCTGAGGTCAGGGTTCATAGCAGGTATTGGCGATGTTGCCGAATTGAAAAATGCGAAAACAGACGTGATAGATCTGAAGAACGCGCATGTGTGCCCAGGATTGATAGATGGCCATGTGCATTTTGAATCGAGTATGGTAACACTCACGCAATTTGCAGAACAATCCATCCGGCACGGGACAACTGGCATAGTCATTGATCCGCACGAAATAGCCAATGTCCTCGGTCCCAGGGGCATAAGGCTTGTGCTGCGTGAGGCGAAAGTGCTCCCAATAGATATTTTTGTAACAATCCCGTCATGTGTGCCCTCAAGCCCGCTTGAGACATCAGGCGCCAATATCGGATTAAAGGAGACGAGAAAGTTTCTTGATACAAAATTCGTTGTTGGGCTTGGTGAGATGATGGATTATCCAGCCGTTCTTAGCGGTGCTCCTGAAAAGCTCAGGATGATCTCAGAAATTCTTGATAGAAAACTCGTTGTTGACGGTCACTGCCCGGGTTTACATGGAAAAGAGCTTTTCGGCTATCTGAGCGCCGGGATATCAAGCGACCACGAGTCCGTAACCTACGAAGAAGCGCTTGAAAAAGCACGCCTTGGCATGAAGATCATGCTTCGGGAAGGATCGGCTGCAAAATGTCTCGATGAATTCATCCCCAAGCTTATTCGCGAAGGGATATCGCTTGAAAATTTTTTCTTTGCGACGGACGATAAGAATTCCGAAGGCCTGATAAATGGACACATGGATGTGCTGGTAAGGGCTGCAATCAGGCTCGGGATAGACCCTATCCAGGCTGTCTCAATGGCCACAATCAACACGGCGCGCCATTACAGGGTGGACCAGCTTGTTGGATCGATAAGCATAGGCCGAAGGGCGAATTTGATAATACTTGATCACCTGAAGGATTTCAAGATCAGGAACGTGGTAATACGGGGCATGTTAAATCCAAAGGTTGAAAGAATAGAATATCCCCGATACGTTTTCAGGACATTGAAATATAAAAGAATAGTACCTGATGACCTGAAGATCAAATCCCCTGATAAGACGGTATTTGCGCATGTCATAGAAATCGTACCAGGCCGGATAATTACAAACAGGACCATCGAAGAGTTGAATACCCGGAATAAAGTCGTTCAGCCAGACGTGGAACGCGATATACTTGCCATTGCAGTTATAGAACGCCACGGAAAATCTGGAAACATTGGCCTGGGTTTTGTCCGGGGCCTTGGCCTGAAAGAAGGCGCCATCGGCCAGAGCATTGCCCATGATTCGCATAACGTTATCCTTGCGGGCACGAACTTTGAGGATATGGCGCTCTGCGCGAACAAGCTCAGGGAACTGCAGGGCGGGATAGTGATCGCCAAGGGCAGGGTAATAGATTACCTCAGCCTGCCTTTTGCAGGAATTCTTAGCACTGATAGCTTATATAATGTGGATACAAAACTAAAAGAACTGCATAGCAAGGTCAGGAAGATGGGATGTAAGCTCGATGCGCCTTTTGTTCAGATGTCATTCCTTTCGCTTCCAGTCATACCCTCACTCAAAATAACTGATAAAGGGCTGGTGGACGTGGATGAGTTTAAAATAATAGAGTCTATAAAAAGCGTAGATCCTATAAAAATCCCCTGAGATTTATGGATAAATTATAGCAGTGGAATAGCCATACTGCTAGTTACGTGGTTATAACTACTTAAGAAAGATAAATTAACTTATATTTTTCAAAAAATCCAAGAGTATAAATCACAAATTATTTAAGGCATCAAGATAACAATAATCTAAAAAACGGGATAAAAACGGGTACAAAATCCACTACGGATAGGAAAACGTATTAAAATGATTCAGAGAGGTAAAGAATAATGTTACTTATTGGTGCGAGCGTATGCTCATTATTGAAAAAGAAATACGCAATGATCTTAATTGCAGCATTAATTTTATTAATCCCGGTCGTCTCTGCCCAGCAGGACGTATCCTGTTACCACTGTCACACAGAGGTAGTCACCCAGTTCAGGAATAACATCCATTACCAAGGGGGTTTCTCCTGCGCAGATTGCCATGGAGGCGTTTCGGAGTCTAACGCCACGGTGATATCAGCCAATGCGATGTCGGGAAATTTTATTGGAAAACCTTCAAGAGACCATATAACCGACATATGCTCAAAATGCCATAGTCAGGAAGCAAGCGACTACAAACAGAGCATCCACTGGTATGCTATTCAGAAAGGCCATCCTGAAGCAGCAACATGCACGGACTGTCATGGAGTCCATGAAATACGTGCAATAGCGGATAACAAATCTTCATCGAACCACCAGAACAGTCCTGCAACATGCGCAAAGTGCCACTCGAACAAGGAATTAATGAGTGCATGGTATTATGGAATCAAAGCTGACAGGATCGACACATATAAAGAATCCTTCCACTGGAAGGCACTGCGAAATGGATACAACGTAGTCGCAACCTGCTCGGATTGTCATAATAATCACATCACAAAATCCCATGAAGATCCTTCATCAAGCACATACCCCGACAACCTCCCCAAAACATGTGGTAAGGAAGGCTGCCATCCAGGGACAAGATTTGACGCCAAGGTAGCAGCAGGGCTTGTACATGACAAGGAATCATTGCATACAGGAGAACTTGTCTTCAACCAGTCACGCCTGGAACCGCAGATGAAGGCGTATTTCCTTGGCCCATTTGACCTTGCTTACTGGATAGCCATATTTTTCAAGATATTGACAACAGGCGTTATAGGTCTCTTTGCAGCCATGGTAGTTCTGGATTTCGCATCAAGATTCAAGATCCACAGGAGATGGTGATCATGCGAAAGCAATCATTAATTGAGGTTTCATATTCTAAGGAATTGAAAGGAGATAATACGATGGGTGAAGTTTTTTTTAAACGTTTTACATTCAATCAGCTTGTACAGCACTGGATAATGATTGGCACGTTCATGGCTTTGGTAGTAACCGGGATGCCTGTCAAATTCCCTGATGCATGGTGGTCTCCTGTGATCATCAACATGGTCGGGGGATTTGAAATGAGAACATTGATACACCATGCGGCCGGCATTTCTATGGTCGTCCTTGGTATATACCATGTCACCTTCCATGTTTTTGTGGATAAGGAGTCCCTGCTTGACAGGAAAGTTTGGCCGACATTGAAAGATGCAAAGGACTTCTGGCAAACGGTACTTTTTTACTTCGGGAAAGCAGAAAACCCGAAATACGGCAGGTATAGCTGGAAAGAAAAATTCGATTACTGGGGAGCCTTCTGGGGTATGGTGATGCTTTGCGTAACAGGTCTCATAATGATGTTCCCGTTCATTGCAATGGAATACATACCTTATGCATATGTCCATCTTGCAACGATTATCCATACCGATGAAGCGCTGCTGGCGACCCTGTTCATTTTCATAGTCCACTGGTGGAATGTTCATTACAGTCCGGAAGTATTCCCAATGTCGAAAGCATGGCTGACTGGTAACCTTTCAGAGGAACAGATGAAACATGAACATCCCCTTGAATATGAAGAGATTATGAGACAGATGCGGGAAAGAAGCGAAAAGGTGCCTGATTGATTTCTTCCTCCTCTTTTTTATTTATAGAATCCTGAAAAAAAGCATTTGTGGCAAATTCTTAAATATCTCACTGAGTATTTTAAAGTGGAATTGAAATCCAGGGAAGTATTTTCATGAGCCATAATTACTGGGAAGGAAAATCAATATCTCCACTATCACTGACGGGGAATCTGACCATAACGGAACTCGTTGACAACATCTTCGACGGTATGGGATATAACGCGAAAAGACTGGCTGAGGCCTGCCATCTTTTCAAGGCAATGATCGATGAGAACTCAACTTTATGCCTGACACTGGCAGGCGCGATGACACCAGTAGGTATGGGCGGGGGAATTATCAAGATGATAGAGAACGGTTTTATCGACTGGATAGTTACAACCGGGGCGAATACATATCACGATATGCATTTTGCATACGGGCTGCCTGTGCACCAGGGGGACTACACGGCCGATGATAACGAACTGGCGGATAATGATGTCGTCAGGATCTATGATGTTTATATTGACATGGAGCGAACGCTTATGGCCCAGGATAAGATCATCCAGGAGCTTACCAGGAAAGCGGTTGAAAGGAACCTGTTCCCTGAAAAATTCTCATCCGCGTATTATTATAAAACCCTTGGTGAAGGGATAGTGGAGACTGCAAAGCACCCGGAGCGTTCATTCATAGCCTCAGCCTCAAGGAACAATGTCCCGGTTTTCGTGCCATCTTTTGCCGACTCTTCAGTCGGGATGAACACAAGTTACATTCCCATCGTGGCAAGCGCGATATCGGGTTCAAAAGAACTGAACTCCGGGGATTTTGTTGACCCGAGCCCTACCATGGATGTTCTTGAAAGCGCTGCCATCGTTTTTAGCAGCATGAAGGAAGATATACCGCGCGGTGCTCTTGAAGTCGGCGGAGGAGTTCCTAAGAACTTCCTTCAGCAGACAGGGCCTACGATTTCCCAGATTCTTGGAATGGAGTGCCCAGGTGAGAATTATGTTGTCCAGGTAACTGTTGACCGCCCGGATACAGGAGGGCTTTCAGGCGCTACGATCAATGAAGGCAAATCATGGGGAAAGATCCCGAAAGCAGGAGAGGGAAATGTTGTACCGTACCTTGATGCAACAGTCGGGATCCCGATAATTTTCGCTTATGCACTTGAGAACTGCAAGCCAAGGAAACTTAAGAGGTATGGCAGCAGATTACCCCGCCTGGCTGGGGAGCTTGTGGAAGCGGCTAAGGAAAAGGTTGAGAAGTGATACATGGAATATATAAAAAAAACAAAATTGTTATATAACATTTTTGTTATGCAATCTGAATTTTATAATTTTTCTTTAGAAATGGCAACAAAATCTTAAAAACCATTTGCATTCTCGTTTCATTCATTTTCGCATCATCAAGAGTGTATATTTGAGATGGAATCCTTATTCCCTCATCGCTCCAGTCAGGATACCTTGAAATTGCCCAGTTTTCTTCAAGAGGGACAACCCCTTCTTCGAGCGTCACCATTATTTGTGCGTCCATTTTATCTTCAAATTCTTTCAAGAAAAAGGAGAAGATTTCATGTTTATAGATGCCAATTTTGCCTTCTGCTGCAAGGCAAGCTTTTAGCAATTTTTCCACTGCCTGCTGGGCATGATAAACCGCAAGGTTGAATTTTTCTTTTTCGATAAGCATGGAAACAACATCATAGTCATTATTTGCCTCTATAAGATACGCTTTTGCGACATCCAGTTTCTTTATCATGCCACCACTTCCCAGTAATCCTCATGGTTAACAACCCTGCTCGGGACTATCTGTTTAAAATGTTTTAATAATTTATCAAATGTGCCGTCATCATATAATGGAATCCCATAGTTGAGAATATTGAGAATAAGCGGATTAAGTGTTTCCAGTGAGGTTTCCAGTTCTTCGATTGACGCAACCTTTGGAGATACCTGGCCTACTGTGCGGTAAAGCCTTTTCCTTAACTCTATTTCAAGGTCTCTGCGTTCCATCCAGTTTGCGAATTTCTTGTTTAAGATGATAAGAATGTCAATGTCAGAATATTTTTGAGCGTAGCCTTTCGCATAGGAACCATATAAAATTATACTGCAAAGTTTGTCTTGAAATTTGGCTTTTAATTCTGATACTACTTTTTCGGAAAGCTTGGAAGAAATCATTTTAATCAACTCTTATAGAACACCCAATATCCAACCTTCCAATCTTGCTAATTTTAGTTTATCATCTTCAAGGTTTGGATTAAACCACTGGATTAATGTATTTCCTTTGTCTTGTTCGTATAGCCAAGTAGAGCATGCTTCAGCGTCGTTTTCATTAGTTTTTTCTTTTTCATTCACCAGTCCCGGATACATTTCAACCAGCACATGACCACTGGAAGGAAAATCCCAACCATCAAAAGGCCAGCAGAATAATTCAATGCCCACATCTTTCAAATCAGAACGTAACTTAGCCAGATGTTGAATGCCATATAGGGATTGCAGGCCAACGGTTCCTTTTCCACCGATTTTATAAATTGGTTTAGTTTTAGGGCATCTATCTTCTGTAATCCTTTTTTCTTTTAGACGCGTGGTTTTCTCAAAGAATTTTGGATTAGTCTCTTGATATTTGAAAAGAGGTCCCCAAAAAGGACCTCCAGTTATTATATTCAATCGTTTACAGATACAATCATTCGTATCTTTTGCCCATTCTCTGGGTTTATCATTAACAGGCGGTAATTCTTTCGTCCCATTGCATAATAAGTCTAAAAGTTGTTCCCATGTTTTCCATCTGTTTCCAGTTACGATTTCATAAAAACCTTCGGGGAAACTATAAGAATGGTCGAATCCAAAAATAACTCTCTGATCATTTTGCATCGCTTTAACCAATAATGATTGGATTTCATATCTCAGGGATTTCCGTGTATAACATTTTGTTGTTTGCGGTTTTTCATTTTCATTACAAATAATAGATAAAGCTATTGATTTCTTTTGATCATTGGCAGACTCTGAACCGCTATAATCAGCAAAAGCATATACATCGAATTTTCTCGACCTCAATCACCCACCTTCTTCAAAATGCCCCTTCCCGCAATCACTCCCGTCGCAGCCGCGTTCACTATATCCCTCGACAGGCCCGCGCCGTCCCCTGCCGCGAAAAGGTTCCGGACAGAGCTTTCCATGTTCCTGTCAACAAGAACCTGCATCGAATAGAACTTTATCTCCGGAGCATAAAGCAGGGTCGAGTCCGAAGCCACACCAGGAATTATCTCGTTTAGAACCTCAAGCCCTTCAATAATATCAGTGACTATGCGGTGCGGCAGCGCCATCGAAATATCCCCCGGCGTTATGTCCTTTAACGTATTTACTACGGGATTCTTCTTCAGCCTGTTTTCGGTACTGCGCCTGCCCCTCCTGAGGTCGCCCATCCTCTGCAACACGGGTTTCCCACCGCCGATAGTTGTTGCCAGCTTGGCGATCGACCTGCCGTATCGCACCGTGTTCTCAATAGGCTCCGTGAGTTCCACCCTCACGATAAATGCAAAATTAGTGTTCTCTGAGCGCATGTTCGTCATGGAATGCCCGTTCGTGGCTATGAAATCCTCATATTCTTCCTTGACAACAAAACCGTGCTCGTTGGTGCAGAATGTCCTTACGAAATCGTCGTATGTCTTTGTCTGGATGTGGAACTTCGGGTCGCGGTTGATCTTTGTTACCGGGTCCATCACGATTGCAGGCACTTCCACCCTGACTCCCACATCGATGGGAGCATACTTTGCCCCTATCTTATGCTTGTTTATTATCTCATCTGTCCATTTCGCACCAACCCTTCCGGGCGCGATGATCGTAAAACGCGAGTGCAATTCTGTCCCGTCTTTTAAAACAACACCCCTGCATTCCCCGTCCTCGATGATGAGGTCTTCCACCCTTGTATCGAGCAGGAATTCAACTCCCCTTTCCTTAAGGTCTTTCTCGAAGTTCCTGATAACCACAGGGGCGTTATCAGACCCTATGTGCCGCTGTATGATTTCAATGAACCTTGCGCCAACGGATGCGGCACGCCTTTTTAGCTCTTCCACTTTGTCGCCTTTCGGGACATAAAGATGGTCCGGCGCGCCATATTTAAGGAACACTTCATCCACATGGTCGACAAGCTGCCAGGCATAATCCCTGTCACCTGTCTGCTCAACAAGGTCTCCCCCGATATCGGGCCGCAGGTTCAGCGTCCCGTCAGAAAATGTGCCTGCACCGCCCACACCGCACATGATGTCGCACGGGTCGCAGTGCATGCAGATGCTACGCAGGTTCATTTTGCAGTTGCGTTCATCGATATCCCGCCCCTGGTCTATTATCAGCACTTTCATTTTTTCTGCAAGCTCATCTGCCGCGAACATACCCGCAGGCCCTGCACCTACTATGACAACATCGTATTCCTTTTTTTGATTCATGAGATAACCTCGGAAAGCATATCCAATTCCCGCGCCATCCTGATCTCCCGTGCGATACGCCGCCCCATTGATAGTTTTTCATCTACCAGGTCTGAATACGGCGAACCTGAAATGAAAAGGTTGGTGCCTGCAACGATACGCGCTGAGATCTCGAAGACTTTCAACTCAAGTGAATCCGTCACTACGGCTTCAAGGCAGAATGGCCCGATCATGCCCCCGAACAGATCAAGCGACTTTTCAACGACCTGTTCTCCCATCTCAAATATCCTGGGAAGAAGTGATTCCCTTACCATTAGCGGTATATTCCCTGTCACGACAAAAGTAGGATAAATTCCGGCTTCTGCAAGCTCGGTAGGCGATCCGATCCTGAATATCTCGTCGGCGTTTGATTCCACGCGCCTGTCAATCCCCAGGAGTTCAAGCGTTCCTTTACTTAATGCGTATCCGTCACTCTTGATCGGTGAATAAAAATAATGCATGTAGTAACGTGTCCCGAGAACGAATTCCTGTATGGTGTATTTTTCGTTTGGGTTAATCCGCTTCTGGAAATCGGAATAATTCTTCACAACAAAGAAGCCCATCCCGCCTTTTGCCCCGTAATATTTTACCATCATTGGCGAATCGATATCTTCAGGATTTTTTATCTGGCGGGGCATCTTTATTCCAGCGGATTCAAGCCATTTGCGGCTCATATCCCTGTCTGATTCCCATTCAAGCACGCGGCGGTTGCCATAAGTGGGCAGGCGCAGTTTCTGGAAATTTTCAGCTCCGAGGTATTCCACGAAAGAACCATGGGGGATTATTATGGCGTTTTTTTCTGCAAGTTCACGGGATTTTGTGAGTATGTCCTTATAGTTTTTCACTATGAAAAATTCATCAGGTTTTGCTTTCGGAAATGCATCGTAGAACTTTGGCGGCGCGCCCATACAAATACCGATTGTCCTGAAACCTTCTTTCCTTGCACCGTCAAAAATCTGGAGGCTGCTGTGCGAGCAGACCGTAGCAATAGCTATATTCTCCTTATCGTAGCCCTCCAGAATGTCAATTATCTCCTGCTTTTCGACCATTATGCACCTGCATAGTGCAACCATTATATATTTTCTGGGTTAATTAATCTTGTGGAGACTGGCTGATAATTACGTTTTTATCAGATCAAAATCCCTTTCCTGAAAAGAGAATACCACTTCTTCTTTGAAATATAGGCTTATATAGGTCAATGCATAAACAAAGAAAGCTGTCCCTATCATCTCAAGCGATTCTTCTATCGTGGAAATCATCGCATAGATCAGGTTTTCTTTGCCATTTGCAAATTCATACCAGCCACCCACAAGTTCCATACCAAGAGAACCACCAACAAAAAAAATACCAGCCAGAATAAATAAAAACCGTATGTTTTTTGGAAGATTAATTAGAAATTTCATATAGGTGATTATAAAGATAATAACGATTGGTATTCCAATTATTACCCAGGGGAAATGGAAAATGCGGTAGCTGGAAAATGAAAACAGGAAGACATTAAATAATTCATGGATTTGGGCAGCTTCATCAATCGATAAATATAGAAAAAAAATCGAAAGTACACTCCAATGAAATTGATATTTATCATTGCCTCTTTTTTTTGCAAAAGCAATTACCGCAAGAAGGATTGCGCAAACTAATAATGCTATCGATTCATACCATGTCGGCACATTTGCCTCTGCGCCAAGATAAAATAGTCGTACAAGCCCAAAGGCCTTGTTATGACCGAATAAATACGTAGAAAATTACCCCGCAGTACTTGCAATAATAAGAAAGACGATTACTATTAAAAGCATTTTTAAAACTTTACCTGACTGGATTGTAAGTCTTATATATTATCCAACCTGAAAAATTCTTTTTAGAATTTTATTCATATAATGTTATTAAATATACTTATTTGGATTTAAAATTTTCTTCTGGCAGGTTTGCCGTTTATAGAAGAATATATATTTATTCCAATTGTAATTTGGTATCTATGAGTATAGAATATACGGGGATCAATAAAGAAACGGTAGCTGGAGAGATAGATAATTTTCTCAAATCCTGTACTGAAGATACAATTTTTAAAATGGTGATTAATTCAAAGCGGGGTTCAATCAACATCAAGATAAAGCGCGCCAAGAAAAACAGGATAAAAAAATTATTCGGGAAATTGAGAAGAATAAAATCAGATGCCTAATACATCAATAGCGATATCCCCGAGGGCATAGATTATAAGCGTTATAAGAAAGAAGATGATAACTAAATGAATTCCTTTGCTTTGTTTATAAAATGCAGTTTCGGTTATAGTGATCAAAACCAGGAGCAAAACACCTATGATAAGACCAAGACCGAGGCGCAAGGCAACATCTTTCAATACCGCAAGCATGTCTGATAATTGAAATGGTATTATTTAATTCTATTCCATAAACTATTCAAAGAGGTAAACCTACTATAATATATGACTGATGAAATTATTATAGGAATCAGCGGGGCTTCAGGAGTGCAGTACGGGATAAGACTGCTTGAAGCATTAAAAAACATGGGGAATTTTGAAACTCATTTAATAATCTCCGGTTCAGCAGAAAAGCTTATCAAAATCGAGACTGGCTTCTCTGTGCAGGATGTGGAACAACTGGGAAATCATGTTTATGCGGATGACGACTTCACAGCACCTGTGGCAAGCGGTTCGCACAGGACAAAGGGCATGATAATCGCCCCGTGCAGCATGAAGACGCTTGCATCGATAGCGACCGGGATGTCCGATACGCTGATATCAAGAGCGGCCGATGTTTGCCTGAAAGAAAAACGTCCTCTTGTCCTGATGGTGCGCGAAACGCCCCTGAATTTGATACATGTCGAGAATATGGAACGTGCAATAAAAGCAGGAGCTTCCATTCTTCCGGCATGTCCGGCTTTTTATCCAAAACCCAAAACTATTGATGAAATAATCGATTTCATGGCAGGGCGTTCCCTTGACCTCCTTGGAATCGAACATAAGCTGTACCGAAGGTGGCGTGAATGAGTTTCAGGGGATTCATAGAACAACTAAGATCAGAGGGGAAACTCAAGGAAATTGGAACACCAATCTCGCCTGTGTATGAAGTTTCCGCGATCGCGGGGAGAGAACCCACGCTTTTTACCAATGTAAATGGTTCAATGGTTGCAATGAACGTTATTGGTTCAAGGGAACTGCTTGCAGAAGCACTTGGCGTACAGCCTGAGATGATCATATCCCATTTATCTTCACACCCGCCTGAAGGAAAAATTAAACTTGTCGCGGATTCACCCACGAAAGAAGTCGTTGAAAAACCCGACCTCTCGAAACTTCCAATACTTACGCACTTTGAAGGGGACGGTGCCCCGTATATTACCTCAGGTGTAGTGGTGTCGGAATACGAAGGGGTCATGAACGCCTCGATTCACAGGCTCCGCGTGATAGGGAAGGATAAGCTTGCAGCGCGGCTTGTGGAATTCAGGCATACTTATAATCTTCATAAAAAAGCTGCCGAACATGGGAAGGCACTGCCCATCGCTATCGTTATTGGCATTGACCCCGTAACACTGTTTGCCATTTCAACACGGGTGCCGGAAGGAAAAGAGTTCGAATATGCATCGTCCCTCCGCGGTGAGCCGATAGAGGTTTTCGAATGCGGGAATGGTATCAAAGTCCCGCATGCTGAGATCGTGCTTGAGGGATACATCCATCCCACGGAACTTGTGGATGAGGGGCCGTTCGTGGATATCAGCGGCACCTATGATATTGTGAGGAAACAACCTGTCATATATATAACAAAAATCATGCACAGGAGAGATCCGATATACCATGCTCTCATTCCTGCGGGGAATGAGCATAATATCCTGATGGGAGTACCTTACGAGCCGCTGATCTTCAACGAAGTGAAAAAGATGGCTGATGTCAGGAACGTGGTCCTTACTCCGGGAGGCTGCTGGTATTTCCATGCAGCTGTCCAGATACATAAAAATAACGATGAAGAGGCAAAGAAAGCTATCGAGGCTGCGTTTTTGGCGCACAAGAGCCTGAAACACGTAGTGATAGTGGATGACGACATAAATATTTTCGACCCGAATGATATCGAATTCGCTATTGCGACCCGTGTTAAGGGCGACGAGGACATATACATTTATCCAAATGTCAGGGGCAGCACGCTTGACCCACGCTCTGAGAACGGGATAGGGACGAAAGTGGGCATTGATGCTACGATGGATTTGAGCAAGAGGTGGAAGTTCGAGAGGGCAAGACGGCCTGAGATAAAAGGCAGATGAAGACGATTAATCATGAAGCATCTGAGGAATCATGTAGCAAAAATGTTCTTTGAAACCTGTATGATGGCGAATCCAAATGTGGTGATATGTTTTTAATCAAATAAATATCTATAAATAATTGATAAAAGAGTATATATGAAACGGTAGTGATATTTATTTGATGATGGAAAAAATCAATCGTAAGAAAAAAAATAATAAATATTTACTTATATTACCTTGTTCGAAACAGAAAAAAGAACTGTACAGTACATCTGCCCTGGAATTATACGACGGCCCCTTTTATCGTGTAGTCCGAAAAAATCAACCAAAAAATTTAGACATTTTAATTCTTTCTGCTAAATATGGATTAATCAGTTCTGACAATCTTATTTCTTATTATGACCAAATAATGACCCCTAAAAGAGCTGAAGAACTTGCCAGTAAGATTATGATGAAACTGGAAAGGATATTTACAAATGAAGATTATAATGAAGTATTCATAAATCTTGGAAAAAACTACTTGCCTGCATTAGATGGATCAAAAAAAATACTTGATGAACATAATGTAAATTGGGCAAATGGACAAATTGGCGAGAGACTGCATCAACTTAAAACATGGCTCAATACAATTAGAGCAACAGAGAGATTGGTCTCATGATTAGCTGGAATGATTTTGAGCATGCTGTAATAAATCAACTTAATCCACCTAGAAATATTAATAATCAGTATAATCCAGAACAAAATAATGCCATTCATGCTCCTCAGAACCAATCTTTATTCTTAGCAGCAGGGCCAGGTAGCGGAAAAACAACTGTTATAACACTAAGGATCTTAAAACTCATTTTTGTAGATAATGTTGATACATCAAGTATTTTAGTTACAACATTCACACGAAAAGCTGCCGCAGAATTAAGCTCAAGAATACTTGGATGGGGAGACCAACTTAAAAGGATTTTCTTGTCTCATCCATCTTACATTTCTATTAAAAATCAACTTGAGATTATAAATTTTAATAACATTACAATCGGAACTTTGGATAGTATAGTAGAAGAAAAATTAGGATATTATCGCCCAGCAGGTGCGCCTAATCCGGTGGTCATCGAGGACTTTGTATCCAATGCTTTGATGATTAAATTTGGTCTTTTTTTGCATAATAGGCATAATAATAGCAATCTTAAAGATTATATACTGAATTTAAAATGCTCGTCACTTCCCCCCAATCCTTCAGAAATGAGTTCTACTTTAAGAGAAATTAAAGATAGAATATATCATGACCAAATAAATATTAACCAATATAGGTCTCAATCCCATCATCAGGGTATTCCAGTGGCATGTGATGCGATAGACGATTATAATCAAGAATTACAGGATAGATTACTTTTCGATTTTACTAGATTAGAGCATGAATTTTTGTTTCAACTTCGAGCAGGAACATTAAAAACATTTCTGGAAGATATTAATTTTATCCTTATCGATGAATACCAAGATACAAATTATCTACAAGAACAAATATATTTTGAGTTATCAAGGGCAGCATTACAAAATATGGGTAGTATAACAGTTGTGGGTGATGATGACCAATCACTTTATCGTTTTCGCGGTGCCACTGTAGATTTGTTCCAAGAGTTCCTAAATAGAACGAACAGTCAATTAAATCTTGTTCCTCGACTAATATATCTCTCTCAAAACTATAGATCTACCCCGATGATAGTTAGTTTTTGTAATAGATATATTAGTTTGGATAGTCAATTTCAAAATGCTCGTGTTTTAGGTAAACCTCCAATAATACCAGCACGACAAATGAATCCTCAATCTCATAACTATCCTGTCTTGGGAATGTTTAGAGATGATGTTGATACGCTTGCTCATGACTTAGGATTATTTATTCATAGAGTAATTCACGGCAGAGGTGTTCAAATTCAATATCAGGGTAATATATTTACGATACATACTGATCAACAAAATGGCTCTCCTGCTGATATCGCGTTATTATTTAGTTCACCAAAAGAATTTAGTTCAAATGGAAATTCAAGACTTCCTTTGCTGTTACGCAATGAATTAAGGAACCTATCACCACAAATTCAGATTTTTAATCCGCGCGGGCAGGATTTAGAACTAATACAAGATGTTCAAAGATTATGTGGTTTGATTCTGGAATGTATAGACCCTAATAGTAGAATACAAAATGATATACAGAGATTGCCGCAAGATGCCAGAGATAGACTTAACGAGTGGAGAAGAGAGGCGGTTAATTTTATAAACAGTAATCCTTTACATCAAACTCCAAGAAATCTAGGAGATTTTGTAGATGCTTGGAGAAATAGAAGACCTCTTGGAAGGCAAGTTCGTAGTAGAAAGTGGGAAGTTCCACTACTAGATTTAGTTTATAAACTAGTTACATGGATTCCCAATATGCAAAACGATATAGAGGGATTAGTTTATCTTGAAGCGATATCAAGAACTATCAATCAAGCGGGTTTATTTGGTAATTATGAATCTAAAATAATTATTGATACAAATAATACAAATTTAGAATTCGACTCTGTTAATGAAGCTCTATGGAATATTTTTATACCTATTGCCACAGGTGCAATCAAAATAAACGAAGACCTTCTTGAAACTCTGCCAAATGATAGAATAAATGTAATGTCTGTTCATCAAGCAAAAGGGCTTGAGTTTCCATTGGTTGTCGTCGATGTAGGAAGCGACTTCAAAACAGATCACTGGAAACAAAGATTTAGACGTTTTCCGCAACTGAATAATAACGGGAACGTAGAGGATGGAAAAAGTGTAAATTTGGAAAATGAACTAAGACCTCATTGCATTGACCCTCAATTAAGGCAATTACAAAGAACAAGTTTGGATAGAGCATTTGATGATTTAACAAGACAATATTTTGTATCCTTTAGCAGGGCTCAAGATGTATTATTATTAGTTGGTTTGAATTCAGTTAGAAATGGTTATAATAGCCGTTCTGGAAGAAAAGAAATTCCAAATATCGCAACAGGTTGGAATAGAAATAGAAACTGGGACTGGGGTCGAGGATTGCCTAATTTATATCATATATAGAAGGAATAAACATGTCGTTATCTGTTAGATCTAAACCTTATATAATCCCAGAATATAGTCTTACTGGAGATTTATTATCGTATCTTACCTGTGGATTACAATATAGATATCAAAATAAAGGTTCTCTTCCCCCATCTAAACCAGTTCAATTATGGTTTGGAGAATTTATTCATGGTGTTATGGAAGAAGCCTATCGTGAATGGCAACAAAACCCACAAAAAAGAAGGTTTCCATGGAATTGGAATTCAGAAATACGCGATATTGAACTCAGAATCCATCGAAGATTGAGTGCGAGGGGTTTAAATCCTCCACCAGGGCAATTTTGCAGATATGATTCACCTTCAAATACTCAAAGATTATGTCCCGATGCTAAGCACCCTCATAAACTTCTAGCTAGTAAAAGAACTGAAGCGGCAATTAACACATGGGGAAAACACTTATTTCCTTTAATTAATGAAGCAGAAGTCAAACTTAAGGGTATAAGAGATATGCCAAGCTATAATCCAAGAGTTAGTAGATCGAATTATTACGGTATTACTGGGATTATCGATGTAATAAGTTCAGTACATCTTGCTAATGCGCCATCGGGAAATTTAATTCTTCATGAAATACACCAAAATTCACAGATACAGCAAGTAATAGATAATTTGACATCACCAGAGTATGAAATTATTATCGATTATAAGGGGATGAGAAGACCATCTAACTTAGCTGATAAATGGAATTATCATGAATGGCAAATTCTAACCTATGCGGGGCTTAGAAAACAACAGCCACAATCTAAGCCTATAGTTGCAGGAATACTCTTTTATCTCAATGAATTGATCCCTTCTAAAACAGACATAAAACTATTGAAACCTGAAGTTGTAAACAATGAAACAGATATTATGCCTTCTGGGCTCGATTTACGAAATATCATAAATTGGATACCTAGACCGAGAACAGATGCACCTGTACTTACTCTTCCATTTAGAGAATCACGATCAATCCGAGTTATACCAATTCTTCCCAGTAATATACAAAATGGTTTTCAAAATTTTGATAATGTCGTAGATGAGATCGAAAGCTCAATACTTTCAGAAACCTCTGGTCAACTAATTAATTCATGCTGGAGAGCTATGGCTCATAGAGAAACATGCACTGCATGCGATTTTAAAACATTTTGTCGAAGCTCTGCTCAACGTGGTGCACCTACAGTACCATAAATATGGAATATGACATGAAATTGAAATATTTTCTGCCGGATTGGGAAGACCGATTAGACCCTGATTTTAATTTTGCTACTGATAAATATTCCAAAAAACATGATGCAGACCCCTATAACTATGATTTTTATGCCCATCAATTATTTGATAAACCACCTTATGATGGGATATTATTTAGTTTGAGTGTATTTCAATCAAAAATAACATTAAAAAATGGGGATAATGAAACATACACAATTAGAAACCATACAAATATCAGGGATTATTTAAAAATCCCAAAAGATTCTTCTTTGAAAGTTATGGGCGATTGCGGCGCCTTTGGTTACGTTAAAGAGAAAGCGCCACCACTGCCGTTTTATAGTGTTGAGAATGTTTCAAATATTTACGATAAATTAGGATTTGACTATGGAGTTTCTGTGGATCATCTGGTTGTTGACTATGTAATGGTTAGAGATGAAATAACAGGAAAGAAGTTAAAAAATATTCTTTCCAGAGATGAGAAGGATGAAAGGATAGAAATTACACTAAAAAATGCTAAAAAGTTTCTAAAATTACATAATAAAAAAAAATATAATTTTATTCCTATTGGCGTAGCACAGGGTTATGATACAGATACTTATAGGGAATCTGTTAAATCATTAATTGAAATGGGGTATAAATATATCGCTCTTGGTGGGCTTGTTCAGTACAAATCAGATTTTATAATAGGGATTTTAACGGAAATACAACCATTTATAAAAGGTATAAATGTTCACTTATTTGGTGTTTTAAGACCAGGTCATCTAAATGATTTTGAAAGTTTTGGAGTTACAAGCTTTGATAGTGCATCATTTTTACGCAAAGCATGGCTCAGATCAGGGCAGAACTATTTAGCCCCAAATGGGAAATGGTACGCTGCGATAAGAGTGCCGCAGGCCACAAATCCGCGGCTTTTAAAACATGCCAATTTAAATGGCTTTTCAATAGACGATCTGATAAAGATGGAGCAGGATGCATTGCGAGCATTAATTAAGTATGATAAAGGAAAAATTAATGTAGACGATACACTGGATATTATTTTAAAATATGATAATCTTCTTCTCCGCGATTCAAATGATGGAGAGAACCTAAAAGAAAAATATGAGCGTACGCTGTTAGATAGGCCCTGGAAATCTTGCAGTTGTAATGTTTGTAAAAAAATAGGAATACATGTGATTATATTCAGGGGAACAAATCGAAATAAAAGAAGAGGATTTCATAATACATGGATTTTTAGGGAAGTCGCAGAAATTATTAATTTCAATAAGAGGGAGGAAAATGCTGACTTATAAAACCATATTAACCAAACTCGAAGAAAATAAAGCCGCTATAAAAAAATTCGGCGTCAAAAGAATCGGCCTATTCGGTTCATATCTCAGGAATGAACAAAAACCCACAAGTGATATCGATATACTGGTTGAATTCGAAAAAGGCAAAATAACATTCGATAACTACATGGAGCTCAAATTCTTTTTAGAAGACCTGTTCAAAATTAAAGTTGACCTCGTAATGGAAGATGCGATTAAACCGGATTTAAAGCCGTATATCCTTGGGAGTGTAAAATATGCAGCGAGCGCATGAGGCTTATCTTAAAGATATTCTTGAGGCCATCCGTAAAATTGAAAAATATACTGAAAAATTGACCTATGAGGAATTCCTGAAAGATGAATTAAGACAGGATGGGGTAGTGAAAAATCTGGAAATTATTGGAGAAGCGGTCAAGAGAATCCCGTCTGAGATCAAGAATAAAAAACCGGAAATTGAGTGGAAAAAGATTGCCGGGTTAAGAGATATTCTTACACATGAATATTTTGGAATAAATTTCGAAATCGTATGGGATGTAACAAAGAACAAGCTCCCGGATTTGAAAAAAGAAACTCAGGAACTTCTTTCTGGGCTGTAAAAACCCGGATTCTCAAAAGAAAAAAAGATCAGCTCACGAACTTGGGGGAAAAATACTTCTTGATAACAGTATCGCATTTCCCGCATGTGATCATGAGCCAATCGCCTACATCCTGTTTATCGTAGTGGTCGAATATGGATGCGCCGCAACCGGGACAGACATAGTATTCCTTGAAATAGTAGTTGTAGAATTCAGGACACCGTTCAAGCCAGTTGATCGCCTGAAGTAGCCTTTCAAGATATCTCTGTTTCCCGCCTTCCGCGCCTTTTTGCATCTCTTCATGCACATGTTCTTCCATGTGCTTGAGGTGACGCTTGCTATGCTTTCGTATCCGCTGGTAGTCGCTTAAGAACTGTTTCCCATTTTCAAGATATTTGAGGTATCCTGTTTTTGTATCAGAACCCTCATGTCTGAGCGTCCTCAGGAAATATTCACTCATCAGGTCTTCCATCAGGTCGGCGCATTCGGTGCAGATATTGAATCCTTTGTAATGTTTTGAGTCCTGGTCACCCTTGCATATCTTGCAGGTTTCCATTCTTCTCACCCGACAACCACAGGTTGAGTCGCCTCTCGTGTGAACATTATCGGATACAGGTTCAATACAGAGAGAAGGTCTCCTTTTTTGATCTCGCCAGATTCTTGCCCGAGTACATATGCCGTATTGATGATGCGATCAGTTTCAACAGGTGCAGGGCCTTTTTTTGCCCCCACTTTCACAACTGATACGAGAGGGTGATGGCTGAAAGCGCACGGCATTGCAAGCATGTCCTTCTGCACTTTTATCTCTTTTACTTTTATTCGCTCAAGTTTCCCCGCCCCGATGGTTACATCCTCATCTGCTATTACCATCTCCCATTTTGCTCTTGTGGCTATTGTAAATTCATATGGCGATGCCTTCACTTTTTTCCTGTTAACTTTCCCGTTCTCACGGGAAACTACGTTTACTATTTCGCTCATAAAGCCTCACAAGAATCTAATAAACGGCATAGTACTTAAGTTTTATCATATTTAATCATGATAATAAATTAATGGTACGAAAAATATCATCTGGACGAATTTCCGCTTTCAAACGAAACTTTAATAATCAGGTAAGGACTTTCAGATAACCGCGCTCCGATAGTGTAGCACGGCCAATCATGTCAGACTCTCACTCTGACGACTGGGGTTCAAATCCCCATCGGAGCACTTAATTTTCCTGGATGCTCCCTGTTTTTAACTTGATTATTGAAGTTTATTGAAAGGATATTGTTACCAGATCATCTGGTTTCTTCATAGAAAAAAGTGAAAAAAAGGAGGATTTATATCCTCCTGTTGCCAAAGTCCGCTACTGCAATTTCACCCTTACCCAGGCGTATTGGGCGGGCAGGCGGGGTTGTCGGCACCCACCTTCGCTCCATTTTTTCATTTACAACATATATTCCCGGGTTCAGGCCAGTAAAGCTGTAGTCCCCATTAGCATCTGTGAGAACCTGCATGTTAACTCGAATTCGTTTAACTGTATCATAACCTCTGAGCTGTATTGTCCAGTTCGCAAGGCCGTTCTCACTTATGTCTTTTATCTTATTTCTGTTTGAGTCATTGAATTTTTTCCCGCGGATTACGCCTCCCGTTGGCGCAGTGACATTTACAGTAACTCTCCTTGTTTCGCTTATGTTGAAATTTCCGGCAGCATCGCTTGCGTTCACATAATATTCATATATGCCGTTGGCGAGTCCTGTCTTGTTCTTGTAGAACACAGCGCCGGAACCGTCCATATTTTCCACAGCGCCATTCCAGTTAAGCTGCACAGTGCCGCCTGGCTTGTTCAACATTATGCTCACATTGACGTAATTAACATTCACCTCCGAGTTGTTGTCTGGCGTCGGAGGTACGAAAGTGATGGAAAGCGGCACAGTGGGCGTAACAACATCAACGTTCCAAGTAATTGTATCCGAAGTTCCATTATTATTTGTTGCATTCACTTTTACTTTGTAAGTGCCTGTTGAAGCAAAGCTCCCCACGAAGTAGTCAGCATTATTATTCTGGTTAACATCATCCAGGAACCAGTTCCATGTATCAATTGCCTGGTTTGCTGCGGCGTTGAATCTCACGGTCTCAGACTTATTTATAGTTATACTGAGAGAACCATCTTTAGTTTTGTCATTGCCCCAGCTTATTATCTCTGGCAAAGGCGGTAGAGGTTGAGGTATTGACGGCCCGCTATCATCCCTGATTCTTCCGTTGGCTGCAAGGTCATCATCGCCATCTACCCCATCAGTAAGGGTTAATGTCAGTGTGTTGCCATTTATTGTTGAGGGAATTATGTACCAGTGTGGTGCGGCATTTGTGGCATTCGCGCCATATTTCCAGTAGGTTGTGTCGACAGGCAGGTTATCAGGGAATGTAAGCGTAAGAGTCACACTGCCACCCAGTCCAACACCTGTAATGTTGAACCTGAAAAGACCATAATAAAGATTCGCACCTTCAGGAGGCGCCTGCGGTATATCGCTTACATTAATAGCTGTAAGATCTTCAATTGCGCCTTTATCCGTAACAAAGTACACTATACCTTTTCCCGTGCTGGATTGGACTGGCGTGCCTGTGGGTATTTGTGAGATTACCGACATCTCAGGATAGTATTGTAGTTCTGGCGTGTCATTCACTTTAAAGCGCAATCCATCAGCTATGTTTATTGTGGCGCCTTGCTCAAGTATGACAGAGCTATCGCTTTTTAAAGTAAGTCCATATATTGAGTCTTCTATTGCATCAACCTTGAATATACCTATCTTGTCCCCTGACCTGATTTCCATAATGTTATCTGAAATCAGCCATGTGTACTTTAACCTTACAGAGCTTGAAGATACATTGTCAAGATAAGTTACGAAAACGGGGACATTGTTTTCGCCGCCAATTCTCCTGGCATAGTATGTGTAAACTCCCTGAGTAGTACCTGTGAAGCTGGGTAATCCTTCCTCAATTATTTTATCGTCGAGTTTGCTTTCCCCTTTGCTAAGTGTCATCCAGGCCTGCTTTGGAAATGCCTTTGCATCAATTCCCTGTAATTTCAGGCTGAATCCATCTCCAATATCCCATGTTTCTCCGACTGACAGGATCTTTTCATCTCCGGCAGCCTGTTCAAGTATAAGTTTTGAGAGCTTACTACTTCTACCATTGATAGCCACATATTTCCTGCCAAACCAACCTTTCACGCCATAGTATTTACCACCTACACTTATGGGGATATTAGAATTATCCAATCCATATTCCACATTTCTTCCTTTTTCTCTGGATGCGGCATATTCTAAGTTCGCCACGGTAGTGTTGTACCACAGGTACCCATTTGGAATAACCCTGAAAGACATAGATATAATTTTCAGCGACTCAGTCGATTTATTTGAATCACGCCAGAATGCCGGGAAATTCGTGACATTCCATTCCATTAAACCTGAAGTGGCCTGGCCGGAGATGTTGGTCTCATTAACAGGGTATATAGTAATATTTACTGATGTGCTATTTGAGAAACCATTCATATCAATTACTTCAAATGTTAACTTATGAACTCCCGGGCTCAATGAAAAAGTGGATATCTTTGAAGTATTGCCAATAAACCCATCAATATTCGAAGTCCAGCTATAGTTATACGGGGGCATGCCGCTTGCAGAGCCTGAAAGCATTATCATATCGCCATGCAGGAAAGACGAATTGTCAACTGGATTTGTAATACCAACTTCGGGCGGCATTAACTTCAAGGTTTTCATCATGAAAGGATAAAACCTCACAGAATCAGTAATGTTACCTGCAACCCTGAATTTCATTTTACCTGTGAGGTCAATGGTTTCGCCTGCCTGGAACAAAATTGCGCTATCGCTTTTTAAGGTAAGTCCGTATGCCATATCCTCTGTGGCATCAACCTTAAATATGCCTATCTTGTCTCCGCTCCTGATCACAGTTGCATTCTGCGAAATCAACCATGTGTACTTAAGTCGCACCATATTTGAAGTAGCCCAGGAAAAAACGCTGTCAACATATGTAACTAATACAGGTACGTTGGATTCGCTTTCAATATTAGAGTAATATGTATATACTCCCTGGCTTCCTGTACCGCCAAGTGAAGCTTCCTCGACAATTCTATCATCAAGTTTGTCGCCGCCCTTGCTCAGTTCCAGATGTACCTCCTTTGGTAAGGTACTTGTATTAATTTCCAGGATTTTGAGCTTGTACCCACCTCCCATATCCCATGTTTCACCAGCAGCCAGAGTCATATTATCTGTAGCTCTCTGCTCTAAAATCAGTTTGGCAAGTTTGTTATTCTTACCATTGACCCCCACAAATTTTTCACCCATCCAGCCCACTGCTGCATAGTATCTATCACCGACAGCATTGGGCGCTGTTAATTCCTCATTAAAACCATACTCTACTGTTCTGTTCTCTTCTTTTGCGACATTGAACTGAATAGCGGTTTTGGTTGTATTGTACCACAGACGCTCTCTTGGAATTATTCGGCCAGATATTTCCTGGATTGTCAGTGACTCTGTGAATTTGTTATCATCCATGTCATACCAGAATCCAGCGAAATTCGCATAATTCCATGAAGCAGGATAAGTTAAAGGATACATATATGGCCCATACCAGAAATTCTCGACTTTTCCGCGCGCTTCATATCTGTCCTGCGCGGCCTTCGATATGAATGGATAGAATCTAAGCGCAGATGTGTTGTTAGCTATTTTGAACTTGAAATTATCCGTTATATTAACAATAGAACCAGGTTCCAGGTTCAGGTTGGCCCTGTTCTTTAAATTGAGATAATATCCTCCTGCCTCATCCACAATCATATTGCCATATATATCCCCACTTTTGATTTCCTTCACATCACTTGAAATGAGCCAGGTATACCTTAGCTGAACTATATTGGTGGAACTACTATTGAAAACACTATCCAGATAAGTCACAAAAATAGGTACGTTATATTCCCCTGCAAGACTGTTATTATAATAGGTATAGGCTTCACCCTGCCCAATTACCTTCTGGTCGATATTTCTGCCATTTAAACTGAGATTGAACATGACCTGCCTTGGGAATGCCTGGGCATTCATTGATTCAGCCGTCAATGAATAGCCGTCACCCATATCCCATTTTTCCCCCATATACAATGATTTCTTATCAAAAGGACCCTGTTCAAGTATTAGCCTTGATATTTTATTTGCTTTGCAGTTGATAGCTGCAAATTTTTCTCCCTGCCATCCGATCACGGCATAATAGCCTCCGCTTGGAACTTGGTTACAGGCGGGGTCAAGCGAATAATCTACAGTCTTTCCTTTGTAACGATAAACTCCATAGCTGGATATCTGTATGGTAGCGTTATACCACAGATGTTCTGCATCAATAGACCTGTCAAAAGATGTGAGCGGCTCGCCTGGATTAATCTGAAGAGTCTCGCTGGTTTTATTGTCATCAAGATCATACCAGAATGCAGGAAAGTCTGAGGCACCCCAGAAGTACATCTTTGCATTCTCATCTGAAACTGTACCCCTTATTTCTATGCCATCGGTATTCGTTACTGCCGCACCAGCTATTCCAATTCCCAATACCAGCACCAGAACAGCGCTAACCGTAAGTAACCTGAACGCTTTATACATATACATCACCACATTCTATTTGAAATCCCCGTTTTTCTAAATAAATACTACTAAGCCTGAGCAGTATTTAAAAGCTTCGATACTGCAAATTTATTCCCAGCAGGCTCGATCACTCCTCTATCTCAACCAGCCCCGAAATAATCTCTTCCAGCTCCGACTTCCTCTTTTTGCTGGAAGACTCCACTTTCCCATCATCCTCAACCACCGACACGATGACATCAAACCGCTCTGCGGCTGCAACATCGGCTGAGGACAGTATCTGTGTCGGTTCAGCAGACGGCGGTATCCACGGATTTGCCAGTATCGCAAGTTCCTGCAATGTTGGGGTGTAGGAGTGGATGACCTCAAGTTTTCCTTTTCTGGCATGTTTATACGCGCGGTAAAGGGATCTATTCTGCCTGAAACCTACATATATCTCAAGAAGCGTGACGCCTATCAGGGAATTGGTATGTTTTCCCACGACAAGGTCGCTGATGATCTTTTCCCCTTCATCCGTATGAAGTACGAGAAAACCGCTTTCTTTATTCTCGTTGTTTGAAATCTCGATCATTGTCGCCAGGCCTTCTATCAGGGTCATGTCTTTTGTGGGGATCACCCTGTCAAAATCTTTTATGGTCCTTGATATCTGGTCTTCATCGTAATCCGCCACCCCATCACGGTTTATGATATCAGTGACCTTCGCCCCCTGTATCCCCCAGAGATTTGATTCTATCCCGTACTTTTTCTCCTTTTCCAGTAACATCGAGAGCCGCTCTTTGGCGTCAAGGTGCCGGCTGAGTCTTCTTTTCACGAGTTCTTCATCGCTTGCGACAAGCTCTACCGCCTTGGGGACAACACCTATCTTTTTTGTCAATAACGATATCTGCCTGACAAGTTCAGGCTCACCGAGTTCCATAACGTCAAAGATGTTCTCAACAAGCAGCTTGACCTGGTCATATAACGAAACATCGACATATACAGGCTCATCGCCTTCAAAGATAGGCAGCTTTCTTTTCTCGTAGAGCTCTCCTTTCATCTTCTCTGCGATATCTTTCCTGATAAGCACGACAGGCTGGGCCGAGCGCGCCCGTCCTTCAAAATAAGCCCCCACGTTCTCTGAAAGCAACTGTATCGCCAGGGTTGTTTTTCCCCCTCCCTGCGGCCCTGTGAGCATTAAAATAGGATGTTTTTCAAGTTTTTTTGAGAGTATCCTGACAGATTCTTCCTTTGTATGTGCCGAAGTATCAAGAATATCCATCAGGAACACCCTAAAAAAATAAGCGGTTTTTAGCCGCTTTAGTCCATTCCTTCCATTCCGCCCATGCCTCCCATTCCACCCGGCATTCCACCTGGCGGCATGCCTCCGCCTGGTGCGGATTTGCTTGAGAGCACATCGTCGATGCGAAGGATCATGGTGGCCGCTTCTGTAGCTGAATCAATGGCCTGGGTCTTTACCCTCAGGGGCTCAACGACTCCTTCCTCCCACATGTCCACGACCTTTCCAGTGAACACATTGAGACCTGCGGTCTTTTTGCCCTGTTCATGCTGGCTTCTCATTTCAACAAGCATATCGATTGGGTCAAGTCCTGCATTCTCGGCCAGTGTTCTCGGGATGATTTCAAGCGCTTCTGCGAACTTGCTGACGGCCAGTTGTTCCCTTCCTGTCAGTGTGGATGAATATTCCCTCAACCGCAGGGCCAGTTCAACTTCAGGTGAACCTCCGCCTGCTACGAGTTTCTCATCCTCGATGGCAACTCCGACGACGCGCAGCGCATCATGCAGCGCGCGCTCGGCCTCATCGACCACATGCTCTGTGCCGCCGCGAAGGATTATCGAGACTGCTTTTGGATTGTGGCATTCTGTCACATATGTCATTGCTTCGTCACCGATCTTTTTCTCTTCAACAAGGCCGGCCTTTCCGAGGTCCGAATCACTGATTTCCTTGAGGCTTGTCAAAATCTTTGCGCCTGTGGCACGGGCAAGCTTCTCCATGTCGCTCTTCTTGACGCGCCTGGCTGCATAAATTCCCGCTTTTGCAAGGTAATGCTGGGCAATATCGTCAATGCCTTTCTGCACGAACAGTACATTTGCGCCGCTGTCAATTACTTTGCTCACCATGTCGTGGAGCATCTGTTCTTCCTGGTCGAGGAATAACTGGAGCTGGTCGGGTGATTTTATTGATATTTCAGCATCTACTTCAGTCTTTTTGATTTCAAGGGCTTCATTGATAAGAAGTATTTTTGCATTTTTGATCTTCTTTGGCATGTTGGTATGGACTCTTTCTTTATCTATTACCATGCCTTCGATGAGTTCTGAGGCTTCGATGCTGCCGCCTACCTTTTTCTCGACTTTTATATCCTCGACATCAACTGTATATTTGCCGTTCTCTTTATCAACAACTGCAAGTACCGCATCAACAGAAAGATTGGCAAAAACATCCTTATGCGCTTCAGCGCCTTTTCCTGTTATTGCCGTGGCTGCGATCTTTAATAATAAATCCTTGTCTTTGACATTCACTTTCATAGCAAGGGTCTGGAGGATTTCTTTGGCTTTTATCGATGCAAGCCTGTAACCGCTTGCGATCACTGTGGGGTGTACGTTCTGTTCAAGGAGTTCTTCCGCGTTCTTTAAGAATTCTCCTGCAAGAACTGCTGCTGTTGTTGTGCCGTCCCCGACCTCGTCATCCTGGGTCTTTGAGACCTCAACTATCATCTTTGCTGCCGGGTGCTCGATGTCCATCTCTTTCAGGATGGTCGCACCGTCATTTGTGATCACGATATCCCCGAGTGAGTCCACGAGCATTTTATCCATGCCCTTTGGACCAAGGGTTGTTCTTACTGCCGCAGCCACTGCTTTTGCTGCCATGATATTATTGTTCTGAGCTTCTCTTCCTTTTGTTCTCTGACTGCCTTCTCTTAAAATCAAGATTGGCTGTCCAGCTAATTGTCCTGCCATAAATAACCTCCGTTAGAATTTTATCATTCGATCTTTAATAGTTTGTACAAATTCACGCTTGTACGAGGCTTTCGGATTGTTTGTGATTCTATATAAACATTGCTATGAAGCGTATTAATAATAATTAGTATATTTAAATCAAAAAAACCCCGGGTAAATATGAGTGAGGAGAGTAAGCCCCTTTATGTTTGGCGCAAGGAGCGAGTGCCCCTGTAGCGCTTATGCGGCATTCGGCTATGCGCCGTACTCGGACAGGTCTGGACTGCCCTTTCTGTCCTATTTCGGCTTGCACCCGCGGGGATTCGCCGTTCCATCCGCAAAACGCATGACCTCGTCCTTTCGGATTCATCGCATTTCTGCGCTGCGGTTTCGTTTCTGTTCCAGAGCCAGGGTTCTCACCCTACACACTTGAATGTGTCCGCGGTCCAGATGGTGAGGGGACTTTCCTCAGCAGCACTTATGCCACCGGCAGCCGCCCTTCCTCTCTCATATCTTAAAATGTCGTGTGATAAGTTAAATATACCGATAACTTGATAATAAAAACGGCATTTAAGTGATTCAAGGTGCAAACATAATGAAAAGAGACCTCATGGAAATCCTGTGCTGCCCGATGTGCAAAAGCGACCTCGTACTTGAAGTGACGGAAGAAAATGAAAAAGAAATCGTGAAAGGGACACTCTTTTGCGGAAAGTGCAATGAATATTATCCGATAGATGACGGCATACCTAATATGCTGCCGCCTGATTTGAGGGAATAAACAGAACACCGCGGACAGCTTCTGTGAGGTCGCAATTTATGCAGGAATCTAAAAAAAATTCCAGTAAATTCAGCCCCCACCCATTTATTTTTCTTGCGGCAGTCGTCGTTGCCGGTATAATGATATTTCCATTCGTAACCCCTCTCATACTTTCAGTAATAACCGCGTATGTCTTCAATCCAATAGTTAAGAGGCTTGAAGTTCATACACGTTCCCATCGTATTGCTCTCGGTGTTCTGGTAATTATTATTGGAATTCCGATCATATCCGGTCTTTTGTATCTTTCGGCAAATGCTGTGTTTTTTTTCCAGGATATTTCAGGGTTCGGGGATAAACTCATGGCTGTCATTTCGGGAGTTTCAAGCACCGTTGCCGGAATGGGGTTTGGAACTTATGCAGGATATTTTCTTGGCGCTCAGGATATAACTTCTAAAATCACTGCATTTACTATCGGTATTGTTTCGGATTTTGTCCAAAGCATTCCTTTTTTTCTTCTTGGCTGTGTGGTTTACTTATACGCAACATATCACTTTATGAGCAACTGGAGCAAAATCATCGACTTTACTAAAACTTATGCATCAACCCTTCCAGCTGAAGACGAACACTTTATTTCAAGCATTTCAAAAGGACTCAAAAGAAGCTTTGATGTACTTTTCTTGTCCTACATAACGATGTCCCTTATAGTAACATTTGTTTCTTTTATCGGATACTCGGTTTTTGGAGTTCCGCACGCATTCCTTCTTGCGATCCTTACCGGATTCTTCGGCCTTATTCCGGTTTTTGGCGTGTGGATGGTCTATGTTCCGGTTGCTGCGTATATGTACTATACAGGAAATGTTTTTGCAGCATCAGGCATAATGGTCTTTGGAGTGGTCATATTGACAATAGTCATTCCCTTTTTCTTGCAGCCATACCTGGGAGCTAAAAGTGCGGGAGTAAGCGCTCTTACGATACTTCTTGGCTTCTTTTCAGGACCCATTATTTTTGGCGCAAAGGGATTACTTCTTGGCCCGATATTGTTTGTCATTACAGAAACAATTATTGTAGAATATATGCGCTACAGGATTTCGGGAAATGAAGTCGCAGAATAAAGAAAAATTGGGAAGACTCTTATATTTTAAAGTTTCCTTTTCTTTTTAAGAAGCTCGGCATTCAAGACGCTTGCACCTGCTGCCCCTCTTATAGTGTTATGCCCCATGCAGATGTATCGGATACCTGGACGTATCCTTCCAACCGATACTGTCATCCCTCCGCCAAGGTTCCTGTCCATCCGGGGCTGTGGCCGGTCTTTTTCTTCCTTTACCTCGATTACAGGGGTGGGTTCAGTAGGCAGGTCCGATAATCCCGGGTCAAATCCAAGGAAGGCCTCTTTAACCTGTTCAGGTGAGGGATTATCAGCCATTTCCACCCATACAGCTTCAGTATGGCCGTCCATGACCATGACCCTGTTGCAACTGGCGCTCACCTTGAACGGGGCATCGATGATCTCGCTTCCGTTAAATTCCCCGAGTAGCTTCCTGGTCTCTGTCTCGACTTTTTCCTCCTCTTTTTCAATGTAAGGGATCACATTGTCCAGGATAGACATTGAAGCTACCCCATCGTATCCTGCGCCCGATATTGCCTGCATTGAAGCCAGGTATATTTTATCGATCCCGAACTTCATGAGCGGCTTGAGCGTGACTACCATCATTATAGTTGTGCAGTTGGGATTCGTGACTATATATCCGTCCCAATCCCGGTTATCCTGCTGGACATCGATAAGGCCAAGATGCTCAGGGTTCACTTCCGGTATTACAAGAGGTATGTCCTTTACCATCCTCATAGCGCTGGCGTTGCTTGCGACTGCGAAACCCGCTTTTGCGAACTCCGGTTCCACGGTCTTTGCAAGGTCTGTGGGAAGGGCTGAGAAAACGATATCCGCATCGACTTTCTTCGGGTCAACAGGCACTACTGTCATGTCAACTGCATCATCGGGGATCTTGCTTTCAAGTCTCCAGTTTGCTGCATCGCCATATCTCTTTCCCGCACTTTTGTCGGAAGCCGCCAGCGATGTTATCTCAAACCAGGGGTGCCTGCTCAGCATATCTATGAATCTCTGGCCTACATTGCCTGTAGCACCCAGTACTCCAGCCCTTATTTTTGCCATAGATGTCCTTACAAGTTATTTTATTGTTTTATTCCACTGAAATTGCACTGTTCGGACATGAATCCGCACATGTGCCACAATCTGTGCACTCATCTTCGTCCACTTTTGCTTTCTCGTTTTTCACTTCTATTGCTGTTGCGGGACATTCGTCCACACATATTCCACATCCTGTACATTCTTCGATTTTTACTTTTGCTGCCATTTTGGTCACCTTTTCGTTCTCCATTGAACAAATGAAATATAAAAGTAACGGTTTACATTGGTATAACAGAAGTCTAAATATACCCCCTTGTCTTTTTATAGAGTCTATGTTATCCCGCAGAGTAGAGCTTTTTGTTGAGTCTGTCATCAGGGACATGACCCGACTCTCATTAAAATACGATGCAATCAACCTTGCACAGGGATTCCCTGATTTTCCGGCCCCTGAGGAACTGAAGCGCACTGCAGCATCTGCAATAATGGAAGATTACAACCAGTATTCCATTACATGGGGCGCAAAAGACCTCCGCGCGGAGATCTCACAAAAGGCCCGAAAGTACAATCATATCGAATATGACCCTGAAAGCGAGATCACGGTGACATGCGGCTCGACCGAAGCCATGATGGCTTCCATGCTCGCCCTTATTAACGAAGGCGACGAAGTCGTTGTATTTGAACCGTTCTATGAGAACTATGGTCCCGATGCCGCAGTTTCAGGAGCAGTTCCCCGTTTTGTGCCCCTCGATGATGACTACGGCATCGATGAAGATGCACTTGCCTCTGCTTTTAATAAAAAAACCCGCGCGTTGATTCTTAATACCCCGAATAACCCGAGCGGCAAGGTTTTCACGAAGGGTGAGTTGAAATTAATTGCGGACCTGTGCATTGACAATGACGTCATTGTTGTGACAGATGAGATATACGAACATATCCTTTACGATGACAGGAAGCATATCAGCATCGCTTCTCTTGACGGGATGGGTGACAGGACAATAACCATAAGCGGTTTCTCAAAGACCTACAGCGTAACAGGATGGAGAATTGGTTATGCTCTTGCAGAAAAAAACCTTACTTCCGCTGTCAGGAAGGTACATGACTTCCTCACAGTAGGCGCTCCCGCGCCGCTCCAGCATGCCTGCGTTGCAGCCCTGCGGTTCCCGGATTCATATTATGAAGAGCTTGCACGGATGTATGACGGGAAGAGAAAGCTTCTCTACAATGCCCTGACAAAAGCGGGATTTGGATGCCAGATGCCGGAAGGGGCTTATTATATACTTGCAGATATACCTGAAGGTGTGGACATGGATGACATGGATTTTGCACGATACATGGTAAGCAAAGTCGGGGTTGCAGCAGTGCCGGGGAGCAGTTTCTACAGGAGCAAAAAAGGCAGGCATAAATTGCGGTTTACGTTTTCAAAAAAGGACGAGACCCTGATGGAAGCTGCAAGAAGACTGGAACGCCTGAACGTATGAGGACCTAATATTATACTTTGAGGATTTTTAAAAAAAGATAACTTTATGTAATAATAATCACTTTCAATAGCAGTGAAAACGTATGTATGATAACCTGACAACTTTTATTTCAGGCATTACGGTGATATTCGGCATTTTTGGACTGTATCTTTTCTTGAAATTCCTGTCTGTCTGGAAAAATACGGATCATGAAATTATTAAAGCACGGATTTCACGTTCGGACAGGTTTTTAATGAAAAATATCCTCGTGATTTTCATTGTGGGATTATTGATAGTATATCATAATTTCATGGAATTTTTAGGATTGGGATATCCTGATTTTTATTATGGCTATCTATCAGTCCGTTATCCGACGCGTCTTATTGCGGTCACGGAATTGCTTCTGGCCCTGTTAATTACAGAATGGATGATGTACCAGTGGATCGAGATTACAAGAAAATAATTTATCACCAGACTGCATGTTAATAAAATAAGTGTTCGAAATAAAAGAACATTTCGTTTCTGTTCTAAAAAAAGGTTTGTTCCCGCACAGTTCAATTAGTTTTTAATAGATTGCTATTTTCAAAGAGGCTTTTTCGGAACAGTTAGTAAAGGTTATAATAATAGTAATATCAAGAGAAAGAGAATTATTGACCGAAAACTTATACGATGTAGTAATTTTTCTTACGGGATAAAAAAATGAAAACCATCATAATCGACTATGGACTCGGAAACCTGCGCAGCATCGAAAAAGCCCTCCAGTTTGTGGGCGCGCAGGTTGAGATATCAAACGACTCCGCATCGATCGACCGCGCCGATGCCCTTGTACTTCCGGGTGTCGGGGCTTTTCGGGACGCAATGATGCATTTCTCAACACTTGAGCGCGTGGTGAAAGATGCAGTAAATGAAGGCAAACCCCTTCTTGGAATATGCCTTGGAATGCAGATGCTTGCATCTGAGAGCGAAGAAGGCGGAAGGCATACGGGCATTGATATAATCCCCGGAAGGGTTATAAGGTTCCCTGCATCTGAATTAAAAGTCCCTCACATGGGGTGGAACTCCCTTATTATCAAGAGGGACATACCCCTCCTGAGAAACATAGAAAATGGCTCATACATGTATTTTGTTCATTCCTATCATGTCAGCACCGAAGATAAATATGAGGCTGCGCTCTGTGATTATGGCATAAAATTCCCTGCAATTATCACCAACGAAGGCGGGAATGTTGTCGGCACGCAGTTCCACCCTGAAAAAAGCGGCCTCGCAGGATTAAAAATGCTTCGGAACTTTGTGGAGTGTTATGGACATTGAAGGTTATGCCAGGCGCGGCCTCCTGTGCAATGACAGGAATCTTAAAGAAAAGCTTGCAGACAGGATACTTGAGATAAAAAAGATCTCCAGGAAACATGCCGAAGAGATCGCCAGTGCGGTTATCGTGGAAGCAAAAGCCACCATAGACCCGCAGGGTAATATACTGAAACCGATACATTCTGGCGTAACGATGGGTGATTTCGGCGTTGGCTCGCGCGGCATGGGGGATTTCTACACTCATGAAAAGATCGCCGAAGTGATCGGCAAAACTTCCGCGGTTGTTGATTCCTCTCATCTTGACGATTCGGGCGTGGTGCGCGCCGGGGGGCAGTATCTCGTTGTCACCATCGACGGGATGCATTCGCGCCTCTCGGATTTTCCGTTCCTTGCGGGTTTTCATGTGGCCCGTGCCGCCCTGCGGGATGTCTATGTCATGGGAGCGCGGCCTGCCGCGATGCTCTCTGACATCCATGTAGCCGATGATGGGGATGTAGGAAAGATCTTCGACCATATCGCAGGCATCACTACAGTATCGGAGCTTACAGGGATACCCCTTATTACAGGCAGCACGCTCAGGATCGGTGGGGACATGGTCATCGGGGAGCGAATGACCGGCGGCGTTGGTGCTGTCGGCATAGCAGATAATCTCACGGCGCGCATACAGGCAAAGCCGGAGGATGTTATCCTCATGACAGAAGGAGCAGGCGGCGGGACTGTCTCGACGACCGCGCTCTATTATGGGATGCACGAGATAGTGGATGAGACGATTAACCTAAAATTCATCGATGCCTGCGAGGCGCTATTTGAAGCCGGGTTGATAGGAAAGATCCATGCAATGACCGATGTGACAAACGGCGGGGTACGGGGTGATGCAAAAGAGATAGCAAGGACCGCTCACGTCAAATTGGTCTTTGAGGAAGAGAAAATGCGCGCACTTGTGAATAAAAAAGTGCTTTCGATGCTTGACCGGCTTGAAATTGATTACCTGGGTGTTTCACTGGATGCCTTATTGATAATCGCCCCGCCCGGACATGCGGATGAGATACTGGGATGCATCAGGGATAAGAACGTGGCCATTGATATTGTTGGAAAAGTTGAAGAAGGTGAGGGTGCTGAATTAATGATCAACGGGGAAAAACATGAATTTACGCCCCGCTTCAGGGAATCTGCTTATACACCTATAAAGAAGCTTGTCGGGGAAAAGACCCCTCAGAATTTTGATGTAATGAGAGAGGCAGTGGATAAAGCTGCAACGCAGGCAGTGGAGAAAAAGAAAAAGATAGTTGAAAGGTTAAAAGCTAAGTGACCTTTTTACCTGCATCTTCGAAGGATTTGCCCCTGTAAATAAGATCATGTATCTTTTCAGCGATATCCCCCATACCGGCGCGCACCTGTCTCATGGTGTCCCTGTCCCTGATAGTGACAGTACCGTCTTTTAGTGTATCATAATCAACGGTTATTGAGTAGGGAGTGCCTATCTCATCGTTCCTGCGGTATCTGCGTCCTATTGTTCCTGAATCGTCAAAGCTTACAAGTATCCCTGCTTTTCGAAGGTTTTTTACGATCTCGTTTGCAGGCCTGATCAATTCCTCGCGGGTAAGAAGAGGCAGCACGGCGGCCTGCACAGGCGCTACTTCAGGCGGGAGGCGCAGTACTATACGCGTTTCTTCCTCTTCTCCCTCTTCTTTTGCTTCTTCTTCATGATATGAGTGTTCAAGAAGGGAATATGTTATCCTATCAATCCCGAAGGAGGGTTCGATAACATGAGGTATGATAGTTTCACCGTGCACTTCCTCGCTCACGCTTTCATATGCAACGATATCCTTTTCGATAGTTATTTTTTCGCCGTCGATTTCCAACCGGATAACACCCCCGGTCAGATCTTGCGGTTTCAATGCTTTCAGGGCAGTTGCTATTTTTCCGGCTTTTCCCTTGAACTTTGGCCCCAGGATTCCCATATTGGGCCTGACCGAAAAACGCTCGACTTTTTTCGGTTTATCGTATGGGATATATACTGCAAGCTCGGTCTCGCTTTGCTTTGCATGGGCTTTTAGATCATAGTCCGTCCTGTCTGCGATACCAACGACCTCGACCCACCCGAATCTTTCACTTTGTATCTCAGCGTCCCAGCAATCGGCGGCATAATGCGCCATTTCGTCTTTCATGTGCTGCCTGAATCGCAGTTTATCCGGCGATACCCCTACGCGGGTAAGAAATTGATATGTCCGGGCAAGGCAATATCCCAAGAATTCATGGGCTATAATGCCTTTTTCAACAGCCTCTTTTATCGGCATCTCCGTGGATTCCCCGGCCTCCTGCCCTTCCCTGGAATACAGGTTCAGGACGATATCCCCGATTTCCCTGAAACCCGGATGCGTCTTATCCCTGGGATCTATGAATATCTCGGCCTCGGCCTGCGTGAACTCGCGGAGGCGTATGACACCCTGCCTTGGAGATATCTCATTGCGGTATGCCTTACCTATCTGCGTGGCGCCAAAGGGCAGGCGGTCGCGGTAGAACTTCGTAAGGCGCGGAAAGTCCACGAACATCCCCTGCGCAGTTTCGGGGCGGAGATAACCCGCGCGTTTACCGCCGGGGCCGATGCTTGTCTTGAACATGAGATTGAACTCGTAGACCTTGCCAAGCTTTCCCCCGCATTCGGGACATTTTACATTATTTTTGCTTATGACGCCTGTAAGTTCATCAGCGCTCAGGGTATCGGGATTATCCACAACGTCTTTGACAAGATGATCTGCCCTGAAAGCTTCGTTGCATTTCTGGCATTCTGTGAGCGGATCAGAGAAACCACCCACATGTCCGGATGCGATAAAGATATCCTCAATTCCGATAGTTGGGGCCTCGATCTCATAATATCCCTCGTTGATCACGAATATATCGCGCCAGATGTTCTCAACTCTTCGCTTGAGCATGGCGCCGAGGGGGCCGTAATCATAAAAACCTGCTGTGCCGCCGTACAGTTCAAACGAGTTCCATAAGAAACCGCGGCGCTTTGCCAGCTCTATCACCTGTTCGTATTTATCAGCCATGTATTATCCTCGCTTTTTTGCCTAATACAGGCTTTTAGATTATTAAGGTTTCATTGACCTTGCGGTTTCATTCTTAACTCTAAAAAATCAAATGAACATCTTGACTTTTTCCGCTGATTTTTTTAGCTCATTCAGGACCAGGCCGACAGGGACATCATTCCCCACAAGGACCACGATCAGCGCATCCGGGCCCGCGGCAAATGTTATCAAATGTTTGTTCTCGGTTTCAACAATAATGGATTTTGGTTTTTGCTGGGACAGGCGCATTGTTGTTGAATCTGCCGACATATATAAAGTTGCGGTCAATGCTGCAAAAGCTTCACTGTTGAGCCCTCCCCCCGTATCATTGGAAACCATCAGCAACCCCTGCCTTGAAACGATCGCTGACACTTCGATTCCACCCACTGCCTCCAGGTCTGAAAGGATTTTCCCAAGGGATTGAGCTATTGTTTCCATTTGCACCGCTTTTTTACTGCTTTATACACAAACCTTTAGAAATAGATTATGCTTATGATGCTAATTTGTAAGACCTGTCAGGCAAACATACCTTCAGAATGGAGACTGGGTTTTGTGCTTGCGATCGTTAGTTTTTTAATCGCTTTTAAGAAATCATCCATTACAATGCTGTAACGCTCCTCTCTTACTGCAAGCATCCCTGCTTCCATTGTAACGGCCCTGAGATCGGAACCATTAGCGCTTTCCGTAAGCGCGGCAAGTTCATCAAAATCAATGTCTTCTTCAAGCTTCATCCTTCTTGAATGTATTTTCAGGATCATTGCCCGTGCTTCTTTGCCTGGCATCGGGATCGATATGAACCTGTCAAACCTTCCGGGTCGCAGGAGTGCAGGATCAAGGATATCGGGCCTGTTCGTTGCCGCGATGATCCTGACATCACCGCGCGCATTGAAGCCGTCCATCTCTGAGAGAAGCTGCATCAGTGTTCTCTGGACTTCCCTGTCCCCTGAGGTTGCGGTATCGAGACGCTTTGCCCCGATCGAATCCAGTTCATCGATAAATATAATGCTCGGGGCTTTATCTTTTGCCATTTTAAAGAGGTCCCTGACAAGCCTTGCGCCTTCTCCGATATACTTTTGTACGAGTTCAGATCCCACGATCCTTATAAAGGCTGCTTTTGTCTGGCTTGCCACGGCTTTTGCAAGAAGCGTCTTTCCAGTTCCCGGAGGCCCGTACAATAATACTCCTTTTGGAGGTTCTATCCCGATGCGTTCAAACACTTCAGGCCTGGTAAGGGGCAGCTCAACAGTCTCACGGATCTCCCGGATTTGCTCCTCAAGGCCGCCAATATCGGAATATGATATATTCGGGGAATCGATCACTTCCATGGCGTTCACGTAAGGATCGCGTGAAGACGGAAGAACGCCTATTACGGCAAGACTCTGGTAATTCAAAGAAACCCGCACTCCCGGCACGAGTTCTGAACTGTTTATGATCTGCGATGAACCTACCACGAACTGCGGGCCTGTACTGCTTCGGATAATCACCTTTCCATTCTCCAGGACATCCACGACGGTGCCAACGACAAGAGGGGGTGATTTCAACCGCTCAAGCTCGCTTTTTATTTGTCTCAATTCTCTTTCGTATTTAAGCTTCTGGCCCTCTGTAAAACGCTTCTCCAATTCTATCTTGTTAGCCTGTTCCCTCAGAAGGTTATTCCTTTCTTCAAGCATCTTGATCCTGTCCATCAGATAACGGGAAAAATCGTCGCTTCCCATTCCGATAGGAACATCCCGGGTTTCCTGAGCTTCAGACATTTGGTATCGAATGATATTTAAGCGTGAACGATATATAGAGTTTTCGTAGCGATAAAAATGCAATGCGAAATATGCGGTATTGATATAAAGGGAAGTCCCATCCGGGTGACCGTGGAAGGAACTGTTCTGGATGTGTGTGGAAAGTGCGCACGCTACGGGAAGCCTTCAGATAAATGGACCCCTGTATCCAGGAAAATGTCCCCGACTGAAAAACTGGTTATTTCCCGCAGGCCGAGAAGGGATATTTTTGATAAGATGGAGGGTGAGATCAATCCGGATTACGCCCAAATGATAAGGAAAGCCAGGGAATCAAAGGGATTTACCATAGAAGAGCTTGCTTCAAAGATAATGGAAAAGTCCGCACTGCTAAAAAAGATCGAGCGTGAGGAACTTATACCCGAGGACGCAGTAAGGAAGAAGCTTGAAACCGAACTGGAAATAAAACTCACAGAGAGGATATCCTCCCAGGACCAGCGCGGAGGCGGCTTTATAAGGGGAACCACACTTGGGGATGTGGCCATCATAAGGAAAAAAGCGAAATAAGGTTTGGTTAGGTAGACTTTATAAATATGTAATGCATAGTATATAAAAGTTGGAGACTGAAACTAACCAGATACATTTCCAGCAGCTTATGATATTATTCTTAAATATACAGACATTCAAAAGCTCCCGCGCGCTTTGAGCATAACATATAAACACATCAAAACACATAACTACATACAAGGGAGGAAAATGCATGGAAGTCAGAATGCCGGTAAAAGAAATAATGACAAGAGAAGTAGCAACAGTTGACATTAAAAGCGATGTTCCACAACTTGCAAAAAAAATGATAGAGCGTAACGTCGGCAGCGTCATCATAACTGACAAAAATGAGCCTGTTGGCATTGTTACAGAACGGGATATCGTCAGGAAAATAATATCAAAGAACCTGAAACCGAATGACATACCTATCAAAAAATTGATGACATCCCCGCTGATAACCATACCTGCAGGAGAAAACGTCACGGATGCAATGCAAAAAATGGTGAAAATGCAGATCCGGAGGTTACCCGTAGTAGAAAATGCGAAACTTGTTGGCATTGTGACGGATATTGATTTAATCGCGGTCTCTGCTGAGATGGGAAACATCTTTTCAGATCTCATCAAAATGCACAGGGAAAAGATCTTTGCCCTTGAGGCTCCGCTGAAGATCTCCCGGGGTATATGCGAAGAATGCGGTGATAATGTTGACGATCTCCTGCTCGTAAATGGAAAACTTCTTTGCGAGAGTTGCAGGGAAACATAAGGCAGAAACTAACATTTATATACACGGCAAAAGGAGTATGTTGTTATGAAAGTGGTCGAAATAATGACAAGCAATCCTGTTTTTCTTCATGGTGTTGATTTTATGACACATGCGCGCCAGGTGATGAGGGACCAGCATAAAAGGACCATACCTGTCGTGGATAGCAAGAACAGGGTAATCGGGGTATTAACTGAAAAAGATATTTTAAACATTTATTCCACAAAATCCAACGTAACAGTAGAGGGGTTTGCTTCCGAGTTCCCCCCGGTATATCGGGATATGGAAATAATGCACGCTGCAAAATTGATGCTGGATGCAGGCATGGGTCGCGTCCCGATATTAAATTCAGGGCAGGATAAGACACTGGCAGGCATTTTGAGCATGGTGGATATTTTCAGGAACCTGGATCCGGATAAGATCCCTCCAAAGAAAATCAAAGAAATCATGACGACAGATGTAAAAACATGTTCGCCGAAAGACAGCGTCGCCAAAGTCTGGATTAACATGAAATCCACAGGATTCTCAGGTTATCCCGTTGTAAAAGATGGCAAAATACTCGGGATGGTTACAAGGCGGAATATAATCAATGCCGGCTATGCGAGGATCGAACGAGAAGATGAACACGGGACAAAATCCACGATGTCCCCGCCGGTTGAAAAGATCATGAGCGCTCCCGCATATATCTTATCGCCTGAGGCCACTTTGAAGGAAGCTATCCAGGCATTCCTGAAACTGGACGTGGGCAGGCTTTCAGTGGTCGAGGATGGGAAGCTTGTGGGTATAATTGACAGGAATGACATAATTAAAGCTTGCATTAAAAATGCTTGATATGGGTGCTTTATGAAGAACCAAAAAGCCAAATCCGGGATAAAAGAAGTTCGGGATGCATATATAAGGAACGTAGGACCTCTTGATTTTAAAACCAGGATTTCCGAGCGGCATGGGGATATTATGACTATCGCATCAAGCGATGTTGTGACTATTCCTCCTACAATGCCTATAATAGAGGCTGCCAGGACCATGTTGAATAACGGCTTCAGGAGACTGCCAATAGCAGACGCAGGTACAAAACGCCTCATGGGGATAGTAACCTCACAGGATATAGTGGATTTCCTGGGCGGCGGATCAAGATATTTGATAGTAAAGAACAGGTTCAAAGGGAACCTTCTTGCAGCAGTGAATGGAAGCATTAGCGAGATCATGGAAGAGAACGTTGTATCCCTTTATGAGAAAGATTCACTGAAAGACGCCCTTGATATCATGCTGAAACAGAATGTGGGTGGAATTCCCATTATCGATGAGAATGCCACTGTGAAAGCAGTGATCACTGAGAAAGATTTTGTCTTTCTCATAGCCAATGTTATCACGGGCAAAAAGGTGGTTGAATACATGAGTAAAAATATTGTGACGGCTTCACCTGATATGACCGTGGGGATGGCCACAAAATCCATGATAAATAACGGCTTCAGGAGACTTCCTGTCATCAGGGACAATGTCCTTATCGGTATAATTACGGCTTCGGATATCCTGCGTTTCCTTGGCAGCGGGGATATGTTCGAGCGTCTTGTTACTGGAAATGCCAGGGAAGTTTTCGATGTACCAATCCGCACCCTCATAAAAAGGGATGTCATTTTCACAGGATCGGATGTAGATATAGGAGAAGCCGCAGGCATTATGCTTGAGAAAAATGTAGGTTCGCTCCCCGTATTCGAGAATGGAGAAATCAAAGGGATCATAACAGAACGCGACTTTGTCCGAGCAATCGCGGAATAGAAGGCATGTTTATGAAAGTTAAAGAAATAATGAGTTCACCTGTTTACGTTGTATCGCCGGAAGAGAATGTATCAAGGGCAAGGAACCTGATGCTGCGCCATAAGATCGGGAAACTTGTGATCATAGAAGATAACAAGCCCATCGGCATAGTTACTAAAAAGGATATCAGCAGGAGGCTTGACCAGGCAGAGCCGCAATGGCGGCGGCGTCCGATAGACCATATCCCGATCAGGAAGGTAATGACCGAGAGCCTTATCACGATATACCCGGACGCAACCCCGAAACAACTTGCTGTATTGATGGCTGAGAACAATATAAGCGGGCTGCCGGTTGTAAACAGCAGGAATGAAGTTATAGGAATCGTCACAAAGTGGGATCTTATAAGGTATTTTTCAGAACAAACCCTGGAGCTTAAAGTCCGGGATATGAAAATCATTCCTGCGATTACTGTACACAGGCATCACACTATCAGCCATATCCTTTACGAGCTTGATGCAAATTCAACCGACAGGGCGGTCGTACTTGAGGACAATGATAAACCTGTCGGTATCATCACGAGTTCAAATCTCACTTTTACTGAGATGAAAAGCAAGACCGGTGGCCTTCCACAGAAAGAGATAAAAATGACGCGAAAGGAAAGCGCTGGCGGGAGGAAGCAATACAGGTATGTAAAGGATATGCCCCTGGTCGCCGAAGATATAATGTCAAGCCCTCTTATTACTGTTAAGGGCGATGATCTTGCAACATCCGCTGCTGGAATAATGGTAACCGAGAGGATCAACGGACTTCCGGTGATCGATAATGGCGTAATGGGGATTTTGACCGGGGATAACATAGTAAAATCAATATTGACACTTTAAGGTGAGAACATGATCGTAAAAAACATAATGACAGACCCGATTCTTGTGCATAAGGCAGATAAGATTTCGCACGCAATGGAACTGATGGACAAACATGATACACGCAGGCTTCTCGTTATCAATGGGGGCGATATCCTTGGTGTTATTACAATGAGGAGCATCGCCCGGAAACTCGGGACGTGGAAAACATCAAACCTGCCTGCCTCATCGCTGCATGTTGCAACCGCAACAACGGATCTATTCGCAAAGGTCCTTCCTGATACAGGCATCGAAGATGCGGTTACATTAATGGACAGGAAAGGCGGGATCCTTGTGGTTACAGATAACAGCAAGATCCTTGGATGGGTAACGCCTAATGAAATCCTGAAAAATGCACACGCGATAAAAGGTTATGCAGCGGAGATCATGAAAGAACCGATATCTGTAAGCGTGAACGACCGGGTGTCGCACGCAAGGCGCTTAATGCTGGATAATGATATTGGGAGGCTTCCGGTGGTCGAAAACGGCGATCTTGTCGGTATCATAACAGAAAGGGATGTTGCAAAAAGCCTGATGAATTTCAGGACCCTTGTACCTGACAACCAGCAAGATGAAAGGATCCGCAATCTCATTGCCGCCGATATCATGACCCAAAATGTGAAGTCTGTCAGGACGAATACACCCATATCCGAGGTCATATCGTTGATCCTGAATGAAAATATAGGTGGGGTGCCGGTACTGAATCTCAGGGACGAGATGGTAGGAGTTATCAGCAGGAGAGCGATCATCAGACATCTGGCTTTGAACCCGTCTTGAAAGGTTTGGTATTTATTGGTTCATCAAACGGAGAAAGGATGAGACGTGATGTCTCAGAACTCATAAATAAACTTGATATAGACAAAGCTTCAGGGTTGCTTGAGATACCCGGATACAGGATCACAGGCGCAATACAAAGGAAGACGTTGCAGTATGTTCACGGAATACCTGAATTTTTCAGGTTCGATAAACCAATATCCACGGTCGAGGGCGGTACTTCTGTTTTTATTGAACCGTTCGATATCATACGGGGTTTTCCCAAGATATCACGTACCCTGGTACTCTATCCAGCGCTGGAGCGGCATTTCACTTCCTGTAGGAGCGTTGTTGTTGAAGAGAAGATGAACGGCTACAATGTCAGGGTCGCCCTTGTCGGTGATGCGATCGTGGGGCTTACCCGCGGCGGTTTTGTGTGTCCTTATACCACCGAGAAAGCAACGGAGTTGATAGGGCGTGATTTTTTTTTAGACCATCCTGATCTTGTGCTTTGCGGCGAGATGGTCGGCCCGGACAATCCCTATATTCCCAAATCCTTTTACGATATCGAATCCCTTGAGTTTTATTTATTTGATATAAGAGAGAAGATCACCGGAAAACCTTTGCCTGTTATGGAACGGCAAGCGCTCGCCGATACGTACGGGCTCAGATCAGTGCGGCTTTTCGGGGAATACGATGTCGATGAAGCGCATCACCAGATAACAAGAATAATAAAGGAATTCGGCGACTCGTTGCATGAAGGGGTGGTCATCAAGGACCCGCAAATGCGATTGCCCCCGGTAAAGTACACAAGTACGCAGAGCAACTGTGCGGATCTCAGGTACGCTTTTGAATTTTACAATGATCTTGGAAGGGACTTTTTCTTCCCGAGGGTATGCAGGGAAGCTTTCCAGTCCGTGGAATGGGATGAGGATGAAGAGGACAGGAGGAAAAGATGCCTGAGGCTGGGGGAGAGCATCCTGCTGCCTATGATCAATACGATCAACCATAAAAAGCAGGGCGAGCGGATTTCCGAAACTGTGCAGATAAGGGTCAAGAACCTGAAAACCGCAAGGGAATTCGAAGAGCATTTAAGGCTCCTTGGTGTGGATGCTGTTTTTGAAGAACCTGAAATGATCGGTGATGAATACCTGGTGCGGATTAAAAAAATATACATGAGTACGAACGACAAAACAGAATCAACCCTCAGGGGAGAACTGTGGAGTTGAGAGCTTTTAAAATATTTTTTTGATAGTGACCTTTATTACTTATACAATACAAATTTGAACAGGGTGAAAAAATGCCGTTCGTCAAAATAATCGATACAGTGGGATCATCAGCCGAGAGCTGGGAGCAGGCTGCCAAAAACGCGATAGAAGATGCATCCAGGCTTCCGATTTTCAAGCAGAAAGGAAAGATAACAAAAGCCACTATAAAGGACTTTGATATCAAAATCGAGGATAATAAGATCGTTGCCTACCTTTGCAGGGTAGAGATGTTCCTTGAATAGGAAGTAGCATGCCTGAAATAAGCGACGATGAGCTTGAAGCCATGCTTGAGCGCCGTCCTTCGGTGAGGGAGGCAAAAGTCGCTGACCATGAACTCATGGTCAAGGCGCTGGAACACCCGACAAGGCGAAAAATGATAAAGGCCATCGGGGTTTTTGGCAAGAAAAAAATGGAACTTCAAAAAGAAGTCGGGATGAATGATGCAATATTCAATTTCCAGACGGATTTCCTGATAAAGGGGAATTATATTAAGATAGAAGAGGACACTTTCAGGCTGACTGACAGGGGGCTTGTGCTGTTATCGAACATATGAGTCATCAAATATAAAGTAACTTACACGACCACTTCCCCAAAAGCAAAATTGGGCTTGACATCTCTTATTCTTATGGTAACAGTCTCACCCTGTTTCGCGCCTTTCACGAATACCACAAAATCGTTTACCCTGGCAATACCATCCCCGTCTGCCCCCGTATCTTCAATGACCACGGTATATTCTTCGTTCATTTTCACTATCTTCGGCAGCAATTGCCTGCCTATCACATATATCTCCGCGCTTTGCTTTCGCGATGCTTCGGGGGAGAAAGCCTGCGCCTTCACAAAAGACTGGCGCGCTTTGTTTATAAAACCAGGGAACATATCCCCCTGGAAGACTTTCACAGCAAATCTTCCCCTGGGTTTTAAGATCTTCCTTGCACACTCAAGGGCCGAGGTTGCAAGGTCGATGGAACGCGCGTGGTCGTAGCTCCAGTTCCCCGAAAGATTCGGGGCAGCGTCACATATCACAACGTCAGCGCCTTCTTTCTTGATCTTTTCCCTGATCTTTTCAATTGTGGTATCAAGCCGGATATCCCCTTTTATGGTATCCACGCCTTCAATTTCCCCGATAGGAAGTATGTCCACGCCCACAACAGTGCCGCCTGAGAGTTCCAGCGCGACCTGGAGCCATCCGCCGGGAGCAGCGCCGAGGTCAACCACAGTATCTCCTTTCCTTATCAGGTTGAACTTTTCGTTGATCTGCTTGAGCTTAAAAGCTGCCCGCGAACGGTAACCCTCCTTCTTGGCTTTCCTGTAAAAATAATCCCTGCGGTCTCGCGGCATTTTATTTGTTCCCTATGTATACCCACTGGTCATAGATCCCTTTGCTGTCGGTATTATCAATTATATTTCCTTTGACCCCGCACTTTTCAAGCGCCTTCCCCAGGATCTCTATCTCTTCTTTCTTATACACTGTCAAAAGTATCATCCCCCCCGGCTTCAGGATTTTAGCTGATTCTTCCATTATCCTTTCCCATAGTTCCCGGTTATAAGAGTATATCATACCAAGCATAAAACCAACAATCGTGTCAAACGATTTTTCAGTAAAAAACTGGGAAAGCCTCGTGGCATCAAGAACTATCGTCCTCTTTAGGTCAAGAACGTTATGTTCAAGCCCCTGGCAGATCTGGCATTTGTCATTATCCACAGCCAGTGGCGCATATCCCAGTTCATGGAGCGGCAGGGTTGACATGCCGTTGCCGCAGCATATTTCAAGAATATCTCCCCTGAGTTTGTATTTATTTACCAGATCCTTTAACCTGGCATTGCGGCTTTCGATATATACCATTTCGTATGGTTCTTTTGATATGCGGCAATTCTCGCATAACTGCCTGTCCAGAAGTGCATGGGAATAATATTCGATTACCGCGTCGTTAAGTTCCCTGGATGACGTTTGGCGAAACGTCTTGATGTTCAAATTCCCTGCGATTTTTAAAAACTTCCTGCAGTTTTCATTTTGGGCGGGTTTTGAAGATATCAGGCATGTAAAGATGGCCCAGAACGCCGGGGAATCCTCAGTTTCCTGATTATATACAGCCACTCCCGTTACGTCCCCGTTTTCATCCCTCAGGCCAATAATTTCTTCTTGAGCGCCCCTGGGGATTTTTTCCAGATAATGCAGGGATAATGCATTATTTTTTAGAGAAGCATAGCTTTCCTCAACAAAATATACGTTCTCTTCTGCCGTAAGTCTAAAAATATCGTGGATGAGCATTACTGTTCTTAATCGCCTTCATCAGGTTCATCATCACGGTAACTGTTATCCCCTACCATGGCGGCGCTGATAGAATCTATGCCATCGAGCCATTCGGCCACAAGCCCTTCAGGTATGTCGTCAAGGTCCTTTTCTTTGATTTTCCCGCCAGCAAGGATATTTGCGCCGATTTCAGCGATATTACCCAGTGCTGCGCCCATATTATCTTCTTTTTCAGCCTTGACCGCGCTTTTTATCAATTTGTCAAGCGATTTTATTTTTTCAAAAGCCTTCTCCACATAACATTCGCAGGATGCAAAGACCCCCATTAGGGATAATTGCGTTGATTCAAGCATTACATCGATATCCTCGTTTATCGGTTCTATCTTTTTCAGGACGATATCTTTTATTTCGGCGATATTTTTCAGCGCATCTTCCCTTGATAACAGGTTTTTATCAAATTTTGCTATTATTTTCAGGCATGCAAGAACAACGTCATCTTCCATATACACAAAAACAGCGCCTTTTTCTTCGTCGTCAAGCTTGAAACCGCTTTCTTTTACTTTGTTTATCCAGTTTTGCCACCGTTCTTCAGTATAGAACGGGATTGTAAATTTTGCCTCTTGCATAATTTCTCCTTTGTCCTGAAATGATTTTTAATTTTTGGTCACATGTCTGTTTTTTAAACCTGTTAATTTTCTTACCCTGTCTATTAATTCATTTTTCCCGAAAGGTTTTGTTATATAATCATCAGCTTTTAATACGTGCAGTCCCAGGAACTTATCTATGTTTTGCGCTTTCGCGGATAGGATAGCGATAGGAACTTTTGGGTCCTTTTCCTTGATTTTCCTGAATACATCCCATCCGTCCATGTCTGGCATCATAATGTCAAGAAGCACCAGATCAGGTCTTGAAGTGCCGATCTGCACCAATGCATCCTTCCCACTTGAAGCCTGCAAGGTTCTAAAACCTTCGCTTTCCAGCACCAATTTGACAAGTTCAAGAGTATCGGGTTCATCATCAACTATCAGCACTTTTTTATTTGGAGCGTCCTCTTTCATTCATTCTCCGTTCTGGTAATAAAATATGAAAGGTACTCCCTGTATTTTTACTTTCCGCCCATATCTTACCGCCGTGGGCTTCAACTATATTTTTTGAAACCCATAAACTCAAGCCTGTACCTCCATATTTTCGTGCACCTGACGACTCCAGGTGATAGAATTTATCAAATATGGATTCAAGTTTATCTGCCGGAATACCAATTCCGGTATCGCTTATTTTTATATGTGCGTAATTTTTTTCTTCTTCGGCTGTTATTTTTATCTCGCCTTTTATCGTAAATTTGATGGCATTATCCAGGATATAAGAGAAAACCTGTGTCAGCCTGTCCCTGTCGCCTTCAACTGTCAGTGAAGGAGGTATTTCGATAGATACCGGGATATCCTTGATCGACGACATACTCCTCATATCTTCTGCAGCCAGTACCGCTATATCATATATCGATAACATTTGCATGTCGAGTTGAAGATTACTGGATTCGATAAGCGTTGAATCAAGCAGCCTGTTTATTAACATGGATAAACGTTTTGAGTTCCGAAGAATTGTCTCAAGTTTCTGTCTCTGTCCTTCAGTGATATTTTCATCAAGCATAAGCTCTGTATACCCCATGATCGATGTTAGTGGCGTCCTGAGTTCATGTGATATGTTTGAAAGGAAACTGTCTTTCATTTGAAAAAGTTCCTTGAGTTTCATATATGTTAGCTTCAGTTCGTCGTAAGAATCTTTAAGTTCTTCTTCAAGTTTTTTCTGGCTTGAAACGTCTTTTATAACTGTAATGATCCTTTCAACATTGCCATTTTTGTCTTTGAGAGGTATTTTGGCCGTACTGGTAAAAATGAATTCGCCATAATATTCCATCTTTTCTTCGCTCATGAAAATTTCTCCGGTTTTGAATACATGTTCGTATTCCATATCTACACGTTTCGCTTTCAATACCGGGAAAGCTTCAAAAAGGTTCATATTCTGTATCTGTTCTTTTTTAAACATACCCCTGCTCAGGTTAAGCAATTCGTTATTAATAGTCAGGATTTTCATATCCTTATCGATCACATGGATTGCCAGGTTAACATTATTCAATATTTCTTCGTTAAATTCTTTTAAGTATTTTATATTATTATAAAAAGAGATATTTTCTATTGCTACGCCGATCTGGTTTCCGATCGCAGAAAAAAGTTCATGATATTTAGATGAAAATATACGAGGTTCCGAATTGCATAACCTTATTATACCAAGAACCTTATCTTTTGATTTAAGAGGTATGTGCACAGATAAAAAACCCGCATCCTTTTCATTGCTGTTTATAATATGTGGGAAAATTTTTTCATCAGTATCTCCCCTTCTTCCGGTATGAATTCTCAGATCGAAGCTTCCGTTGCTCTCATCAAGAATATATGCCCCTGCGCTTTGCATCCCTGTGAGACTTAACAGATTTTCAAGTGTCTGCGACAGTAGTTTATCCAGATCAAATGTATCACTTATATTTTTGGATATTTCATTAATTATTGTGAGCTCCCTGTTTCGTGCCACAAGCTCTTCTTCAAGCATTTTTTGTTGTGTTATGTCTCTTGAAACAAGAATTATATTTATGAGATCTTTTTTATCGGAAAAAAAAGAAGCGTTCAACTCCAGTATTTTTTTAGTACCGTCTGAATATGTTTCATGTACTATCCTGATAGGAGTTCTCGTTTCAAGTAACCTGTTTACCGGGCATTCCTTTTTTTCTTGCCATGTTGCCACATTTTTAAAAATCAGATCATGGCAGGTTTTTCCCAGTACCTCACCTTCACTCATACCGATCATTTTCAGAAAAGACTTGTTCGTTCTGATGATTTCATGATCCATGTTTATGACTATGATCCCGTCTTCAATACTGTCAAACAAAGTTTCAAGGTATTTCTGTGCAGTCTCTACCTGTTCTTTTGATGCGACTAAATCCGTGATTTTCTGGTTCAACCTCGAAGCCATTTCATTGAAGGTCCTGGCAAGGTCGCCAAGCTCATCTCTTGAGCTAATCTGGATTTTCTGGTCAAGAATCCCGTTATTTATCCTGTTCGCCCCTTCTGTAAGCTCCAGGATGGGCCCGGTCAGCCATCTTCCGATGAAATAAATAAACAGGCCCCCCAAAAACATTGCCGAAAGGGAAAGTAAAAGCAATTTCCGTGATGCGTCAAGAATCTGGGATCTTACCCTGTTCTCAGATACCCCGATATGAACATAGCCAATGTTTTTAAAAACAGGAACACTGAATTCATGTATAATCCCTTTTTCAGTATCAAATACATACTCTTTCGTTTCATTTGAAGGTTTGCTCATATTTTGAAGCGCTTTCGGGAAACCTCCTTCAAACGTATTCACCAGAATTATTCCCTGGGAATCTGCAACATAAATATATTCTATATCGGGGTAATTCTTCCTTAAAGCATCGACCGAATTCCTGATCCCCATTATATCATTTACAAGCACCGGATTTGTAATTTCCGACGCAAGGTTATTGGCCAATAAAAATCCTTTATCGCGGAACTCACCTTCAATGATACCGGCCTGGATATCCTGGATGACTAAATATGAACCCGTTATTATCAGGAACATTATAAAAAGTGTCGAAGCAATTATCCGGAAGCGCAGGCTTATCATTTGACCAGTTTCCTCATTTCCCTTATAGTATCATAAGAGCTGTCATTTATAGTAACAAATCTGTCGATCATTATACTGGAAAGGATTTTCCTGCCTTTGTCATCCCTGTCCATATTCATGAAAATATCTTTAAGCCTTTGCTCTAAAAAAGGATCAATTTCCTTCGGAACTACAATAGGAGGATTCCCTAAAGCAGGTGATATTTCGATTATGCGTGTTTTTGATATTATTTCAGGTTTTGTGGTTTTCATATATTCATATACAAGGCTGTTTACCGCTGCGCCATCTGCCAATCCTTCAGCTACTGCGATAATGGAATAATCATGGCTGTAGGTAAAAAAATAATTATTCATGCCTTTTTCGTCCTTTCCAAAGAAAGAATCGGGTGTTTCATTGATTAGAGCAAGCAGATATTCAGGATAAATCTTTCCTGAGCTTGATAAGGGATCGGTAAAAGCAAATTTTTTACCGCGTAGCTGTGAAAAATTAGAATAACTGCTGTTATTCGCAACGATTATGTATGAATTATACGTTGTCCTGCCATACATTTCCGGCACTACGAGAAGTTTCATCCCGAACTCTGAATTGCCCTCAACATATGGGCCGCTGCAAACGAAAGCAAAATCGATTTCTTTGTTCTTGATAAGATCGTTTATTTCCTGGTATGTGCGTCTTTGTATGATTTTGACCGGCCCGTTGATTTTTATTGAGATATACTGGATCATTTCTTCATAATAAACATATGATTCTTTAGGAGAAATGACCGATCCAATGGCGACTTTGACCGCAGGGTCACCTCCCCTGATATCAGGTTCCTGGACTATGCTCAGGTTGACTTTTTTTTCCTGCTTTTCGACGCAACCTGAGGCTATTAATAGTAATATAAAAACAATTAAATATCTATTATTCATCGATGTTATCCCTTAATAAGTTCTTTTATTACCCATCCCCAGTATTTTATTGATGCGACCAGACCTAAAGTCAAACCGATTGAAAAAAAAGTATATCCTATTAAATTAGTATTTTTTAAATCGACCATGGCCATTATGATAGAGCCGGAAAACGTGAAAAATATACCTGCATAATATATATAATAATATTTTTTCATCCCCATAACTTCACCAAGCCGCTTACTGAAAACACTTAAAAAATAAAGTATTAATGTAAATAAAAAAATAGATAAAGAATCAATCATTTCTAATTTAATACTCATTTTTTACTCCGACCATTATCCTGTAAAGATAATAACTTGCCGCAAAAGAAGCGACAGACCCGGTAAATTCCAACAATTCGTCTACAAGCGCATTATATGAAAAAAGATGAACACCAGCCACAAAAAGAATAAAAATAGGAATTATATACATATAATAAAATGTTTTTTTTCCGAATTTCTTCTGATAAAATGCTGCTATTGCTGCAATAAAAATCATTATGAAACTGGCAGCAATCCATGAGTATATTCTAATAAACGCACTGAATAATATTTCTGTCATATCCTTTACTTTTTAAATGCTTCCACAAAAGCTTCAGAAAATACCCTGATGGGACTACCTGACATCAATCCTGAGTATTCCGTGAATGGAAGCCTTATTTCAACACCTTTTCTGCTTACAACGAATTCCCTGATCTCCTTGTCGTGATCGCTGCTTTTCATCTTGAGTACGGATATGGCTTTTCGCATCTCGCTCTTTATTTCCACATACCTCAGCAATATGATGACATCCATTTTTGGTGAAATGCCTGCGCATGTCACCTGGTCCGTACCTGTCAGGTTCGAGCTCTCATTTGTATATATAGCGGTTAGATTTTTATTTTTTAAATTATTGATAATAGCTCCCAGATACTCATGGAATGATATAAACTGGGGCATCATTCTTTTAAGCCTTGCCATACCATCAACCAGCAAACGCCTGGCTTTGATTTTTTCAATCGTTTCGTCTATTTGCATCGCAAGTTCATGGGCGTCAAATTCAAGTGGATTTATAAATTTTAGCAAGTTTTTATTTTCAAAATCTTCTAAATTCCATCCGAACTGCTTTGAATTTTCACGTATCTGGACAGCATCCTCTTCAAATGATATTATAATGCCGGGTTCTTTTTTTAATAAACCATCAAAAATGAATTGTGTTCCGATTATAGTCTTACCCATTCCGCTTGGGCCGGAAAGCAATATGGAAGAACCTCTTATAAAACCTCCGCCTGTCATCAGGTCCATTCCCTTTATTCCGCATGAAAGCCGTTCTATCGATATTGTTTTCCTCTCACCGGGGGATAACCTGGGAAATACTGCAAATCCATCCTTTGTTATTTTGCATGAATGTTTACCCCCCTGGAAATCCTGCCCTCTCATCTTGAGAATATTGATATAGCGGATATTGCGATCGTAAAAAGGCTCATAATCAATATAAATAACCCCGTCGACCAGGTAACTTATAGTGCTTTTGACAAGCTCCTTCTGGGTAAACTCGCCTGTCAACAGGACAAGGGAGTTCCAGCTTTTCATGCTTGTGAAAAACTCATAATAGAACTGGCGCTGGGATTCTTCATCCATTCCCATTGTGAACACATTCACGGGGTCGATAACTATCCTGTCGGGCTTGATAGTTTCCACGTTCTTTTCCATTTCGTTGATAATGGCTTTCGGGCCCTTATGGAGGACTTCAATATCAATAGGCACATACTTTACATTACCTTTTCCAAGGAATGAGAAATTATAAAATGAGAATCTTGACATGAAATTGTTGATCATGGCTATAGGCTCGGAAAGCGATGTAATGTACATGCAGACCTCTTCATTTTTTGCAGCTTTGAAAAGCGATTGCATTGCAAATGTGGTCTTTCCTGTCCCTGCGGTCCCTGCAATTAATAGAATCGACGGTCGCAGGAAACCTCCTTCCAATACTTTGTCAAGACCGTTTATGCCTGTGGCAACCTGTTTCATGATATCTCACTTTTCGTGGTAATAATTTTCAAATTATAACAATCTTTCTATTTATTATCAGGTTTTTAACAATATTTATTCAGTATGTGCCAAGGACCTGATTTATTTTTTCGGATGCTTTTGCGACCTCGACCAATACTAATCCAAGACCTGCATCAGGTCTTGTCATAACTATGAGTATCGCCTTCGGCCCTGCCCCTGTTGCAATGATCTTTGCATGCTTTGATTCCACTATCACCCTGTCCGGAATGCCTTTTCCAAGCTCGGACGTTGCAGTTTCAGCTGCTCCAAGCATTGTAGCCGACATTGCGCAAAATGTCTCTGTTTTATTTTTTTGGGGTACATTTGAATATATTAGTAAGCCGTCCCTGCTTGCTATTGCCGACGCTTCGATACCCCCGATGTTCTTGAGGTCGGCCATTATCTTTTCAAGAATTTCTACAGTTGTCATGCTTTCCCCTTTTTATTAGAGCTATTATTTATTTGTAAACTCATTGATATATTCGTTCAGGAATTATATGAATCTTGTCTTTTTGCCAGCAAGATTGCTTAATTTAAGCAATGATACAAATATTTAACTATATATGTAAGATATGTCTTTATTGCAGTAAAATGTACTGGTTGTGACGGAGCGGACAATGGTAACCGGAAATGATGCAGATATAGACCGGAAAATCAATACGCAGGACATACTCCGTCTTGCAATCTGCTCCGACCTGCGAAAGAATTTGCTTATAACTCTGAACGAAGGGGCAAAATCGCTCGGCAGTCTCCGTGACGGGTTGAACATAAGTTCTACGACAGCTTTGCATGCATTAAAAGAGCTTGAAAAGAGCAATCTAATTTTTAAGGATAGGGATAAAAACTATGCGCTTACCAATATCGGGAGGATTACAACCCTTAAACTTCTGGATTTCGGCAATGCGGCTGAAGTTTTATATAAGTATGAAAGGTTCTGGCTTGAGCATGATTTGAGTGGGATTCCTGACCATCTGCTTGAGAAAGTTGGGTGGTTGAGGGAATCCACCATCATAGAAGACGCGCCTACCGATATTTTCAAATCGCATATATTCTTTGTTGAATTACTTAGTGAGGCAAAGGAAATAAAAGGAGTGTCTTCGATATTTCATCCTGAATATCCAATATTAATCGAAGAATTGGTGAATAGAAAGATTCCTGTAGAAATTATAGTAACTCATAAAGTATTCGACAGGATATTAGAAGTTGCAGAAAAAATACTAAAAAAAATAATTTCTGAACCAAACTTTAGTTTATATGTGTTAAATGAAGATACAAAAATAGCATTAACCCTTACAGATAGTGCATTACACATCGGTTTATTTGACAATAAAGGAACATACGATTATAACAAGGATATCATAAGTTATGATGATAAAGCCATTTCCTGGGGGAGATTATTATATGAACATTACTTCTACAAATCAAAAAAATTTTATCTATAAATCCTGGATTTATCTTGATCTCAAGGTAGTGTTCAGTTTTTTCTATCAACTTCGATCTTTATAGCATTAACCGGCTTTTTCGAACTTTATTTTACATTTTTATTATTTAATGCCCCACTCAATCCGAATGTGCTGGCAAGCTTTTTTTTTGCCACATATAGTGTTTACGGCCTGAATAAATTGACTGATTTTGAAGAGGATATTATAAATAATCCGGAAAGAGAAAAGACTATTAAAAAAATAAGCAAAATTTTCGAAATTTCATTGGTTTTATCTTTCATACTTTCGCTGGTTATTGGTTTTTCTACAAATATCCTTACTTTACCCGCTCTTCTTTTTCCTCTTTTAATGGGTGTTGTTTATAGCGTAAGAATATTACCTCATGTACCCCGTTTAAAAGATGTGACGGGCGTGAAAAATCTTATTATAGCACTTAGCTGGAGCGTTTCTTTGACTCTCCTTCCGGTTATTGGATTGTCAATAATAGAACCTAAACCAATTATTCTTGTGGGTTACATCTCTTTTGTAAAAAGTTTTATCAATTCCATTTTATTTGATGTACGCGATATTGAAGGCGACAGAATTAATTTGATTAAAACAATACCTGTACTAATAGGCATTAATAAAACAAAAAAAATTCTATTAATCATGAACTCAACCCTTATACCATGGTTAATTTTTGCATATTATTTTTTCTCAAAATATTTTTTTGTTCTGTTTTTCATCATTATCTATGGATACTGGTACATTCTTTATTTTTGCAGGGATGGAAAAAAAATAGGTAAGTCGCTGGATTTACTTGTGGACGGCGAATTCATACTTGCAGTAATCCTCGCTTTAATCTTTGTTTAGTTCGGGGGTATCAAGAACCCTCCGCCTTTCGAAGGCGGAGATGAATTGATACCCACACTTTTGAACATGAATCCGTAATAAGTACGTGAGAGGGTCTCCAAAACACCTCTCACAAACTAA
>CABMIH010000007.1 GCA_902386205.1 uncultured archaeon
CATAAAGCCTGTTGCTGTAAAATGCGTCTTTGACCTGTATGATGCACTGGACATACCGGTGATCGGCGTGGGCGGTATTTCAGACTGGGGGGACGTCATCGAGTTTATTATGGCAGGCGCCAGGGCAGTGGAGATAGGCTCTGCTGTGGGGAACAACATTAATATTTTCAATGATATTTCCTCATGTATGGAAGCCTTCCTGGAAGAAAAAGAATGGACACTTCAGGAAATATACGGGATGGCGCACGAAGTATGAAACCTGTTAATGCAGTGATAACAAAGATCGTGGATGAGACTCCTACTATCAGGACTTTCTTTTTTGACACTTCTTTTGAATCGATCCCCGGACAGTTCGTTATGGTATGGGTACGCGGGGTGGATGAGATCCCGATGGCACTTTCGTACGAGAATGCTATTACTGTCCAGAAAGTCGGGCCCGCTACTACGGCATTATTTGAACTCGAGGTATGCGATTCATTTGGCATCAGGGGGCCTTTTGGGAATGGATTTGAATTGAGGGAGGGACATATCTTGCTGGTCGCAGGCGGGGTCGGCGCTGCCCCCCTGGCGCCGCTTGCAGAAAAAGCCAGTCTTTCGGGTTTTGGGGTCACAACGCTGCTGGGTGCAAAAACAAAGGAAGAATTGCTTTTCAGTGAGCGGTTTGAAGCCGCGGGGAAGTTAATGACTGCCACTGACGACGGCTCAAAAGGAAAACATGGATATGTGACACAACTTCTCGCCGGGGCAAAAAATTACAGCCAAGTATACTGCTGCGGGCCTGAAGTCATGATGAAAAAAGTTCTTGACATGGCTGTCCCTGCAAATGCCCAATTCAGTCTTCATCGTTATATCAAATGCGGCCTGGGGATATGTGGCGCATGTTGTATCGACGGCCTGCGCGTATGCAAGGACGGCCCGGTGTTTTCCGGGGATGTCTTAAAGATAAGGGATTTTGGGGTTTATCGAAGGGATGAGTGCGGCCGAAAGGTAAAAGTATGAATATATTTTGAGATGTCCTGGATTTTTCACTTGTTTTAACCTTGAATACATCAAAAACATTAAGTATTATGATATCATTATCATAATCATTCAGTTATAGAAGGAGATTTTATGGACCTGACACAAAGAGAATTATTACTTGTAATTGCCAACTTTATTTTAATTGTAATTGCAGTTTTCTTATTCCTGCAGTTAAGGAAAACCGGAAAAAAAAGCGAATCGAAAAAGGTGGAACATTCCGACCTTAAAGGGATCGCTGACCTTGCGCCCGAAGAATTCAAACCTGAACGGTTTGATTTGAAGCCCCATGATGCCGTACCGGCAAAAACACTCGGCCTTGGCGCAGTACCAAAAATAGAAACACAGGATCTTAAGTTTGAAGATGATATCCAGGAAATCAGAAGCGTTGTACCTGTGAAAAAAACAAGCAGGAAGAAGAATACGGCTAAAAAATTACCTGAGATCACCGCTGAAGGGGTCATGAAGGAAGCAGCACCTGTGAAAAAAGCCAGCAGAAAAAAGAAGGCAGTTAAAGTCGAACCTGAGATCGTAGCGCAGGGAGTTATAAAAGAACTGAGTGAAATAGCGCCTGAGAAAAAAACCAGGAGAAAGAAAAAGACGGTTAAAACGGAACCCTCACCAGAAGAAGCCACAAAAGAACTGATTGAGGCAGCAACCGTGAAATTAGATGCCAAAGGAACCATAGTGCCGGTTCAAGGAACTCCTGCCATGAAAATTGAGGCAAAAGAGACCATAGCACCAGTGCAAGAAGCGCCTGCCGTAAAAACTGAACCAGCCCAGGGAAATTTGATCGAAAAAAAGGGTGAGACCTCACCTTAGGTCTTTCCTGGCATGCTATTTTAAAAATCCATAATATAATTATTTTCCCTGACTTTTTTTGCCTTTTTGCTTTTTTTGAGTATTAATGTGACCGATAGGAAAAACCAAAAGGAAAGGTATATATATAAAAAATAGATTGTGAGACTCAAAAAACGAATAAGTTTAAAAACGTATAATGCATACTTAAAAACGGAAGGAAAAAATGAAATTGAAATCATCCAGTAGTATTATATTTTTTGCTTTAATTGGGTTTATTTTATTTTTTATCCCGCAGGCAGTAGCTGAAAATTCATGTATCGACTGTCATAAAACATTATCTCCTTTTCTTGAAGTCCAGAAGCAGTTCAACCAGATAAGAATGAGGCATCTTGAAATAAATGTAAGCTGTTCACTTGAATGCCACGAGGACAGGGTAAGACAGCTTGCAACATCGAATTACCAGCAGTGGTCTGAATCAGGTCATGGGATCAATGGAATAACATGCGATAAATGTCATGGCGGCAACCCAAACCAGACGACCAAGGAAAAAGCCCATGCAAGCATAATAAATAATAATGACCCTTCAAGCCCTGTTTATTATACCAATGTCCCGAAAACATGCGGTGCATGCCATCCGAATGAGCTTACAAGTTTTGAGAACAGCAAACATTACAAGAAGCTGGAAGCATTGAAACTTGCCCCGACATGTACGACCTGCCATGCCCCTCACGGGTTCGCTGTACTTGATCCCGAAGAGTTCAGGAATTTCTGCGGAAACTGCCATTCAGTCTATAAAAAGGTTGCACCATACGATATACCGCTCCAGGCCGAGTATTTGCTTGGAAAAGTAAATAAATTGAAATTTGATATTGACAATACGAGGCAGGATATTTTCTGGGCAAAAAAGAACGGAACTGATGTGACGCAGGCGCAGGAGTATACGGATAATGCACTGAACACAGTGAGCAACCTGGCTGTCCTGTGGCATGAATTCAATCTTACCCATTTCGAGGATGAATTGGATAGCGCCAACAAGGATGTGCAAAAAGCCGAAGATATCGTAAAACCAACCCCTTCCCCGACTAAAACACAAGTTCCAACAACGCCCGGATTTGTCGCCATAGCAGGGATAATATCATTGCTGGCAGCATTGTATGTAGTGAGAAAGAAATAGGATTACGTGAGAAATCATGCAGCCGCATTTGAAAAGAGTAATCTTCTTGTTAGGAGTCGTGATAGTTGGTTTTATTTTTATAAGATCCATGGTCGTACCAGCCTCTTACGGGCAATATGGCGCGTACAGGGCCGATTCTGTTAACGAACTCAGGAATTTTACTGTTGAATATGCAGGTTCAAAGAGTTGCGGAGACGAAAACTGTCATAAAACCCTTTATTCGATATGGGCAGATTCAAGACATAAAACAGTTAATTGTGAAACCTGCCATGGCCCATCTGGAAATCATGTCAATAATGTAAGAGTTATGCCGTCACCGGCGAACGATTCAAGAGAATTCTGCGGCAAATGTCACTTTGAAAGGGTGGCCAGGCCTTCAAGTTTTCCGCAGATAGACCCGGAATCCCATGGTGAAAACCTGAAATGCGCGTATTGCCATAACCCGCATAAACCGTGGTTTGTATAGGCCGGAGGAAAAATGAACATTTCAAGGCGAGAATTCACGAAAATCGGATGCAGGGTCATTATCGGGGCTGCCGCGGGTACTGCTATTGTCGAATCCATCGTTTCAAACGGTATTGCAGCAGAGCCCTCCTCCACAGGAGATTATGACTGGAACGAACATTACTGGGGATACGTCATTGATACCCGCAAATGTATCGGATGCGGCAGGTGCGCGAATGCATGCAAGCTTGAAAATGATGTTCCTTTTGATGAGCCGGTTTACAGGACATGGGTTGAGAGATACAGGGTATTGAAGGAAGGGGAAGTGAAAATAGATTCACCCAACGGAAGCATCGACGGGTTTACTGACGACATCCCGGCTGAAGAACTCAAAAAAGCATTTTATGTACCTAAAATATGCAACCATTGTGAAAATCCCCCGTGCGTCCAGGTTTGCCCCGTAGGGGCCACGTATGCCACAAATGACGGAGTAGTTCTTGTGGATTATGATTACTGCATCGGTTGCAGATATTGTATCCAGGGCTGCCCTTACGGCGCGAGGTATTTCAATTCAAAAAAGGGGACAGCAGATAAATGTACCTGGTGTTACCACAGGATAACAAAAGGCCTTTTACCGGCATGCGTCCAGGCATGCCCGGTTGGAGCAAGGGTATTCGGGGATATGAAAGACCCTGATAGCGATGTCAATAAAATACTGGACAAAGAGAGGATCAATGTTCTCAAGCCAGACCTGGGAACGAAACCCAAGGTATATTATGTGGGTTTGGACAGGGAAGTGAAATGATGGTAGAGAATTTAATCTGGGGATATGTGTATCCCAACGAAGTTGAAATACAGTGGAGTGTCCTGATCGTTTTGTATCCGTATATAACCGGACTTGTTGCAGGGGCTTTCATAGCTTCCTCTTTATACCACGTTTTCGGCAAAAAAGAGATCAAACCTGTAGCAAGATTCGCTCTTCTTACCGCTTTATCCTTCCTGCTTGTTGCTACCATGCCGCTACTTACGCATCTTGGCCATCCCGAGAGGGGTATTGAGATTATGTTCACGCCGCACCTTACATCTGCAATGTCAGGATTCGGCTATATCTATTCATTTTACCTGATCGTAGTGGTGCTTGAGATATGGCTGTCGTTCAGGGAAGATATCGTCAAAACGGCCCTTGGTTCACAGGGATGGAAAAAGCTCTTATATTCAGGGCTGGCCCTCTTTTCTTATGATGTTTCCGAAAAAGCTCTTCATGAGGATGAGAAACTTGCAAAAAAACTCGCTATTATAGGTATCCCGTCAGCGGCTTTCCTGCATGGTTATGTTGGCTTCATATTCGGCGGGATCAAAGCCAATCCCTGGTGGTCCACACCTCTTATGCCTCTCATATTCCTGATGTCTGCCATCGTATCAGGCATAGCGCTTTTGATCTTGTTATATATCGCATCAATGAAACTCCGGAAACATGCTATCGACCACAAATGCCTCCATTCACTGGCCCATTATCTGTGGATTTTCCTTATTCTGGACGTGACACTTGAACTTCTTGAGATAGTCAGCATGAAATATGCATCACTGGAAGATATAGAGATAATCAACAGGCTGCTTTCAGAAAAAATCGCATTTACTTTTTATGGCGTGCAACTGACACTGGGCATCTTCATCCCGTTCATACTTCTCCTTCTGGTCGGTATCATGAAAAACCGTGAGACCCTCAAGATGATCATGATCTCGGTATCTTCCATTTTTGTAGTCATAGGCGTATTCGCCATGCGCTGGAATGTGGTGATCGGAGGGCAGGAAATATCCAAGAGCTTAAGCGGCACTCTTACATATGTACCTGTTTTCTTCAGCCAGGAAGGCGTCCTGCCAGCGATCATAATACTGGTGATTCCGTTCGTGATCCTTGTAGTCGTAACCCGTATCCTGCCGCCGTGGAAAGATATGGAAGAGGAAGTTCCTGAGAGCAAGACAAAAAGTACAATAAAACATTTGTATTAAATGCAACAATAATATGAATTAATGTGGAGTGTAATCCAGGAAAAATTCAGGAACCATCCGGCGCAGGAAAAAGTAATCAGGCTGCTCTTAGAAAGAGGATTCCAGATAAATGACATGGGCAGGGTAGTTTCGGGTAACATCGAGATCGCACATACCCAGATAGCAAATGAAATAGGTGTGGACAGGAGAGTAATCGATGCCACATGTGAAACCATCCTGAAGGATGCAAAGCTTATGCAGATATTCAGGAACGTCCGGACCATACCATTCCTCAGGGATGTGGCTTTATATCTTGGCCTCGGGGTCATCATCATAACGCCCGACGATGCGGCCCGCAAGGGACTCCTTGGCGCTGTTGCAACGACAGTAGCAGAACATGGCATAATCATCAGGCAGGCAGTTTCTGACGACCCTTACCTCACTGAAAATCCAAAGCTTACAATAATAACAGAAGGCAGGGTGAGGGGAGAACTTGTAAATACGCTCACCAGGATAGAAGGCGTAAAAAGCGTTACAGTGTATTGAGCGCGTCTGGGATCTCGACCACGCACAATAAACCGTGACCGCAGCCCAATGCCTGTCCAAGTGACATCTCAATATTCCGCAGTATTACGGCAATTTGCGGACCCATTATACTTGCCCAGAAATCCTCAACAGGGAACCGATGTGCATTCCTGTAAAGCCATGTGAGGAACTTTAGCTCATTTGAAATATCCTGCGGCGTAGTCTCGATCAATTTCGATACCATGCTGTCGTTCCCATGAAACAGCGCCCCAACAAGGTATATGATGCAATTCCATTTTTCTTTATAATCATATAAACGCGCCCATACGCTGGGCTGTATTTTTTCAAGTTCATTGGCCCAGTCAAGATCAATAAGCAGATGCTCGATTTCTTCCCTGCGGTCGTGATCAAATAAGCGGTTGACCTGGTTTCGATAATTCAAGCATGGCGCGCCGAAGAGGCCTGTTTCCATATGCCTGCCTACAAATATGGAGCGATCAATACACCCTCCTATTTGGAAACATGTATCTGTGTTTTTTGCCGCAGCATTGAGCATTTGAAATAGCAATTGAGGTGTCCAGTAACAGGCATCGTACCATTGGATTGGTTCTTTTTCGCGTAACTCAGGAGGCATCAGGTATGCCATATTGTAGGGAAGCATCGTTTTATTCTCATTCCAATATTTTGGCCATTCAAGTGAATATTTCCCAAATAAATCAAATACAATAAAAGCCCCGGGTCGGGCATGATCAAATATCTCTTCGACAAGTACCTGGAGTTTATCCGGTGTCAGGTGTGAAAGAGAAGAGTATGATGAAAAGTAAATGTCAAATGTCTTCTCATCCTTAAGTGGAAAACCTTTGTTCAGGTCGGCCTGTTCGAACCGAACATTATTTTGGTTTTCATAATTTTTTCTTCCCTGCGAAACCATGGAACCACTGATATCAATTCCTATGTAAGATGAAATGTGATCAGGAGATAAAACAAAACACTTTTTGCCTGAACTAAGAGGTTGGCTCACAGGTATGTGTGTTAGCAATTCAAAACCTTCCCCGCTGCCGCAGCCAAGGTCAACTACGCGGATACCATCTTTCTTCGCTAAAATCTTGTAAACCGGGTTACGAACCGTTAATTTGATTGCAATATCTTCCCAGTATTTCCTGACATTGTCCTTTTTCCCTCTAAGATCGCTTCTTTCCAGTCCATAAAAACCCTGCTGTGCTGCAATATCAAAGAATTCAGCAGGATTGATTTTACACTCATCTTTCTTTATTGAGTTTAATACCTGAGCCGTCAAGCCGAAGAAATTCCCAAAGATCGTAATATCACCTGTATATTCCTATTGGATATAAAAAATAAATAGGGACAAATTGTTATTTGTCCCTGTTTTCTTCGGAACATTCCGTCACAATTTTTTGACAGGTCGCTGCCCTTCTTTTTGTTCATCTTTTCAATAGTTCATCTATCATATCCTTCGCCAGCCAGTTGGTGAAGTTATTATTCGCTGATTTTTCACCTTTTGCCAGGGTTATAACCACAACAGGCCCACTGGAAGGTACATATCCGTTCATGTTATTTTCCCATACCAGATACCTGCCAGCCGGAAGGTCTTCGAACTTGTAGAAACCAGTGTCATCTGTGGTAGTTTCGTTCCTGATGCGCCATGTTTCTGGGTCAATGCCCCTCATCTGGATGTTCCAGCCAGGCAAACCGACCTCACCCGCATCCCATTTCCCGTTCCTGTTGGAGTCTTTGATCTTGAATCCTGATATGCTGGCCGCTGTAATCTCCTCTTTCACGATCCAGTCCCATTTGTGCATGTCGCTGCCGTTCGTATTTTGAGCAACAGCGGTTACATTCCATGTCCCGGGGGCTGCGCTTGTGTTCGTATAGCTTGCTTCTGTCACACTCTTATTCGTGTCCTGAACTATCGTACCATTGATGTACCATGTTACATTCACTGTCTGGTTGGCTGCAATGGAGAATGTCCGTGAGGCTCCGATATTGTCAGTCACTGTCGGGGCAGAGGGATTAAAGCTTGTTATATTCGGTTTTCCAGCTCCTGCCGACCCAAGGGCCAAAACTGCTTCATTTGCAAGTCGTGAAGAATCATTGAGCAGTTCCCTTGCTTTCATGGGATTATGCACTCCCCAGCTTCCGTCTGATGACACCAATCTCAGGTTCCAGTATGCTTTAGCGATCAAATCACGGCTCACGTTCTTCTCACCGCTGTAGGCTTTAATTTGTGCCAATGCGTTCATTACCGTTATGTTGGTGGCATTCCAATTATCATGGATTTCTGCCTGTATCTTCTCGATCGTGGTGCTCAGGTTGCCCAATGAACTTCCAGTTATATGGCAGTTTGAACAGTTTGTGCCCATCAGTATAGTAGTGTTCACCTCGAAGGAATGACCTTTCACTTTCTGGCTGTCAGGCAGTATGCTTCCGCTCGAGTCTTTTATCATTGTTGCCATGTGGCAAGAAATGCACGAGAAATTCATCTTGGTAAACAGTGGGTCTGTCTGCTTCACCGAGCCAACAAAGATATCCTTTGCGGGGTAACCATGTGGGCTTATTGGGTTAGAAGCAGTAGCACTCGCCCAGCCTGGACCTGTATTGCCATATCTGATATTCGAATGGCAGTTGCCGCATAGCTCTGTCGTATTTGCCATCATGGTGTAGTTAGCTTTATACCGGCTTGGCAGACCTGTTATTGGGTCCGTTGCTGCTACAATTGCATCCTTATTATACCATGCATATGCTTTTGCCTCCCCGAACTGAGCCTGGGTCTTTTTGAGCCAGTCACCCATGTCGTGGAGATTATGGCAAACCGCACATGTAATACCCTTGAAGCCTTCATCCAGTGGTATATTGGTAGTGATAGACTCTAAGATAGCGGGATTCCAGTTCATCGGCGAATGGCATTTGAGGCAAGAATTTGGTCGCGAATTAGGGACGCCTGCAGTATTGTTCCAATAGAAGTGATTATAATCGTCGCCTCCTACCCCAACTTCTTTGTCATTGTGTGCGCTTGCTTTCCATTCATTAATTACCGGAATCACCGAATGTGAACTCGCGCTAAGGTTCTGAGCGCTTGTAGTATGGCATTTTGTGGTGCCGCCGCAGGAGTTTGGAGTCAACGGGTCATTCGCGTGAAGCCTCATCATATCTTTACCTACGGTTGCATTTGTACCACCCATGTGACAGTCCGTACAGGTTGCCCATTTACTTTCTGGATAGTTCATCCTGGAATGTGTCAGATTAACCCCTGCCGTATGGGCTAACCCATGTCTATAATGGCACATTGAACATAATACTTCTGATACAGGACGACCTGTGACATTTATTGGTGCAGTACCATAGCTTGCATCTTTTCTACTGGTATCCGTTCCAGGATATAACAATCTATTTGAAAGGTCATCGAAGATATCAGTACCTGCTGCAATTGATGCAGTGGCATTGAAGAAACTTAATTTCGAATCTGCGACCTCAGACCAATTTGTTGCATCGAAAATACCTTTTGAGAATGTTTCTGCGTATTTGTCATCCGTCATATCGTGGATATTGTGGCATACTCCACACGATACACCTGTTGCATTGGCAATAGTAACATTCGGATTCTTATATTGATCAAACGACGAATGACAGAACATGCAACTGCCGTTTTCATATGGAGGCGGCGCATGTTCACCGTTTTCCCAGCCGGTTCCATGATTACCACCGGTATGGCATTCACGACATAAATTTCCAGAATAATTAACAGCTACCTTATGCCCGTTGCCTGCTGGTTTATGACATCTCTCACATGCAATTCCTGGCTCGCTAAAGGTTCCATTAAAGCCTGGTAATGAGCTATTCCTGGCGCTTGCATTCCAGTTAGTGGTATGGCATCTTCCACAGGTGCCATATGCGCCGCCAGCGTGACTACTATTTACAAATTCCTTAGTTTCAGTTTCATATGCATCATTCTGAGCAGGGAAATATCCAGTTGTGTTGATATATGCAAATTCAAATTTGGTTACAATTACGTAGGATATGTCCGCCCAGCCAACCTCCGGTTCTGGAAGACCCATTGCCTGAGCTTTACTCTTTTCGGTCAACATAACTCGGTGCAATGTGTTCGTCCAGTTATCATATTTCGCCTTGTGGCAGTTTTCGCACATAGCAGATGTCAGGTAAGTTGGAGTGCCCGTAAGGAAAGTAAAATCACTTGCATTGACATCCACATGGCAGTTGTAACATGCTGGTGGTGCAAGCCTTGTGGATGCCAGCGTAGTATCATTATACCTGTGCGTACCGTTGTAAAACTCCCCTGTTGAATTCAATGGAAGAAACAGATTCAAGTTAGTATGACATTCAGTACAACTGGCAGCCACAGCTGGCTCTGCTAAGCCATTGAATTTGTGAATATTTTTAAAGTACAATCCCTTTTCGGTTAAAAAAGGATTAAAATTCGGTCCATGGCAGTACGAGCAATTCGCACCTGCACTGCTATACGCGCTATGCGCGCTTCCGGTTACTGCCAGCGCCAGCAGTATTACAAAAATTCCTATTCCGATAGCTATAGCTTCTCTTTTCATAATTACCCCCTATTAATTTTTAAATTTATCCTAATTTAATTAGAGATAAATCGTTTTTGACTTTATGGAATAACATAAAGCCACAATGTAGAACAAACCTAAGGTTCACCCACTTAAAGAAATGTTAGTTTCCCATGAATATTAAACCTGTCGGTAGAATCTTATATTTTTACGCAAGTGAATTTTGAAGGATTACATTAAAATATAATCAGGTAAATAAGATAATCGAAACAGGGTGATCAAAATGGTGGAAGATATCGGAAAAATAATTAGCAATGGATTTGAAACCTATACAAAGAACCTCAACCTCAGCATTCCTTTTATTCTAAATCTGTTCGTTACCGGCTTGGTGTTTGTTATAATGGTCGTGTTCGGTTTTTTCCTGATCGTCGGTTCATCCATGAGCTCATTTTCAAAAATCACAAGACCTGAAGATTTTGTTTCCACAGTTATCCCATTTATAACCCAGCATATATTGGAAATCAGTTTTATGATATTAATAATTATTCTGATAACCCTGTTCGTCGGCACGTTTTTCATGGCCGGGGCCATCGGGATGGCAAAGCAGGCAACTGAAACAGGAAAAACCAGTATCTCAAATATGATGGAGGCTGGAAAAAATAATGTTGTAAACCTGTTCCTTGCCGAGATCCTGCTTGGATTGCTTTCCCTTGCGGGCCTGGTGTTCATGGTTCCCGGGGCTATGCAGATTGATTTCAGCCATCTCTCTCCCTCTCAAAATACAGGGGCTTTTTTTTTGCTGATAGGCGGGTTCATAGTATGGATGATATATCTATTGATCCTTGGTCTTGTGCTGGCCGTTGTCAGGTTCGCTCTTGTTGTGGATAATCTCGGACCGATCGAGAGCATAACCACTGGCTATGGGTTTTTCAAAAAGAATTGGGTTGATGTAATCTTGTTCTTCCTGGTTATGATTGCCATTGGCATAGGTTTTGGCTTTGTTGACATGATTATGGGATTTATTCCGATCATAAACATTATATGGCCTTTCATAAGCCTTATCATCAATTTTGTTGTTTTGCAGCCGCTCATGACAGTGTGGTGGGTTCGCTTCTATATGACAAGGACAGGCAAAAATATCTATATTAACGACCTGCTGGCTCACCCCAACGACCTTGGGAATCCTTAGAGCGTATCAAGGAATGCTTCAATGCGTCCCAGCGCTTCAACCAGTTCCTCTCGCGATGTCGCATAAGAACACCGCAGATGCCCGGCGCCGCAATCCCCGAACACATCGCCCGGGACGGCAGCCACTTTTTGCTCTTTCAAAAGCCTGCCCGCAAACTCTTCCGAGGTCATGCCCGTTGATTTAACGCTCGGGAATGCATAGAAAGCCCCTTTTGGCTCAAAACAATCAAGCCCAAGCCTGTTCAGGCCGTCCACGATAAGGCGGCGCCTCCGGTCATACTCCCGTACCATCTTTTTCATCTCCCCGTCCCCGTTCTTCAGGGCCTCTACCGCCCCCATCTGGGCCGTGATAGGGGCGCAGAGCATGGCGTACTGGTGGACTTTGGTCATTGCGCCTATTATCTCCTCGCTTCCGGCTGCGTAGCCGATGCGCAATCCCGTCATTGCATGCGATTTGGAAAAACCGTTCAAGACGATGGTCCTCTCTCTCATTCCTGATATTGATGAAAAACAGGTATGGGTCCCGTTATACGTTAATTTGCAATATACCTCGTCCGATATTACCGCAAGGTCGTTTTCATTGACAACATCTGCGATCTCCTCAAGATCATTTTTCCCCATTACCGCACCCGTAGGATTATTGGGATAGCTCAGCACCAGCGCTTTTGTCTTATCTGTGATGCTCTTTTCAATTTCATCCGCTGTCACCCTGAACTCGTTCTCAAGAGTGGTGGCAAGCGGGACTGGTTTTCCCCCTGCCAGGAAAACACTCGGCTTATATGAAACATAAGAGGGCTCAGGGATTATCACCTCGTCGCCCGGATTTATTATGGCCCTGAACGCAAGATCTGCGGCCTCACTTACACCTGTGGTAATAAGTATCTCGTTTTTAGGATCATATTCCACACCATAATCTTTCCTGAAACATCTGGATATCAGTTCCCTCAATTCAAGCAGGCCGAGGTTTGAGGTATATGAAGTGAAACCTTTCTCAAGCGAGTATATGCACGCTTCCCTTATGTGCCAGGGAGTGACAAAATCAGGTTCTCCTACACCGAGGGATATAACGCCCTCCATTTCAAGTACGAGATCAAAGAACTTCCTTATCCCTGAGGGGGGGATGCTCCTGACTTTTTCAGCTACGAAGTTTCCCGCCATACCTTCACGGCGATACAGCAAGGCGTTCTGAACGTTCTTTTTCAAATAGTATCTCTCCGTCTTCTTTATATGTGCGCAGCACAAAATGCGTTACTGTTCCCTGTACCTGGTCAAGGGGGGCAATTTTTTCGGCCACGAAAAAAGCAACCTCTTTCATTGATTTTCCACGGACAGTCAACGACAGGTCATGGTCGCCTGAAATAAGGCGTACTGACCTGACCTCGGGAAACTTTGCGACCCGCTCTGCGATTGAATCATAACCTTTCCTGTCGCGCAGCGCGACCTTGACCTCGATAATAGCATATACATACTCTTCGCCTGCTTTTTCCCAGTCGATCACTGTCTTGTATTTCCTGATTATCCCCTTTTTCTCCATCTCTTTGATCTTTGAGGCTACAGCGGCTTCTGTTAGTCCGGTCATCTTTGAGATCTCTTCGGGTTTGATTTTCGGGTTGTTCTCAAGTATTTCGAGTATTTCATTCATTGTAATGCCTCGCCGTTCTAATGTTATAGGAGTTAATAGGCTTTATTATTTTCCAAAGCTTTTTATTGGTAAACCCTGTTTTTAAGGAATATGAGGGCGGTTATCCCATTTAAAAGGACAAATGCAAAATCAAGATTATCCCCGCTTCTATCCGGGAAAGAACGCGAAGAGCTTGCAATGGCAATGCTCAATGACGTTACAGAGGCATTGCTGGGTTCAGGCTGCTTTGAAGTGATAGATGTCCTGTCCACTTCGATCATTGAAGTCAGAGGTGTCAATATCGTTCTGACGGATAAAGGGTTGAACGAAGCCCTGAACGAGTATCTCCAGAAAATGACATCTCATTCAATAAATGAACCCGTTTTGATAATCATGGCAGACATCCCGCTCGTTTCAACAGGGAACATCAGGGATATCACATCCTCTCCTGCTGATATTGTGATAGCGCCGGGGAGGATGGGCGGGACAAATGCCCTGTTCATCCGCGACCCTTCAAGTTTCCGCGTGGATTATTACGGCGCAAGTTTCTTAAAACACAATGATATCGCATCCAGGAACGGCCTTAAAATAGAAGTCTTTGACTCTTTTAATCTCAGCACTGATATCGATGAGGTCGCCGACCTTGCAGAGGTCCTCCTTCATGGGAAAGGTCATGCGTCACGTTACCTTGAAAAGCTCGGTCTTGGATTTGCCCGCAACATTGGAAGGGTGGGGATAAAAAGAGTTTAACCATCCCTGTTCTCTGAACATGACTACGGAACAACCACAACCTTCAATGAGTCCTTCGCTTCCCCTGCTATCTTAAAACCCCTCTGTATGTCCTCCAGTCCGACCTTATGCGTTATCATGTCTTTAACATTTATCTTCCCGTCTTTAATTAAGTCCAGGGCTTCCTCCAGATCAACAGGAGCAGCGCCGTAGCTTGAAACAATGCTCAACTCATTCCTCCAGAAATCTTCAACAGGAATTGGAATATTCTTATTCGGGATGGCAAATAGCATTATCATACCTTTACGGTCTATGTACCTGAACGCAGATTCAAAAGCAGGCATCGCCCCTGTGCACATTATGATCCTGTCCGCTTTTATCTTCAATTCTTCACCGGCATTATATACTTCGTCAGCTCCGTAGTCCTTTGCCCTCTTCAATCTATACTCTACAACATCGGTTGCAATGACTTTTGCTTTCTTCAATTTCGCCAGCCGTATGTTCAACAGGCCCGAAATCCCTGAACCCATGACAAGAACGGTTTGCCCTTCGCCAACTCCGATTATTCTCTGCGCCCTCACAACGCATGCCAGGGGCTCGATCATCGTCCCTTCTTCATAAGAAACGTTTCCAGGCAGGACATAGGTCCCCTCCTCAACATTGATTTTTGGGACCCTGACAAACTCAGAAAACCCGCCGGGATCATAATTGCCTTTATGCAACGTTTCGCAGGCAGTATGATTACCCGCAAGGCAGTATTTGCATTCGTTGCATGGAACATGATGGCTCACAAAAACCCTCTGTCCGATCCTGAATCTATCCGACCTTGATCTGACTATCTCCCCTGTCATCTCATGGCCCAGTACCCGGGGCGCTTTTTTAATCCTGTACCATTCCATCAGGTCGGTTCCGCAGATGCCTGAAGCCTTGACCCTGACAAGGATCTCGCCATCTTTTATTTCAGGCATGGGCCTGTCCTCTATCCTGATCTCGTAATTGTTATAATAGACGGCGGTTTTCATGGATATGGTTTATTTCGATTGTTCGTATATCTCGTAGGCCTCTTCCACGTCCTTACTATCGTGAACGATCGCCCTTACAGCCTGTATCATGCCGATGGCGCTATCGCTCTGGAAGATATTCCTGCCCATATCGACACCAATCGCCCCTGCCGTTACCGCATCATAGCTCATTTGCAGGGCTTCCAGTTCAGGCAGCTTTTTGCCGCCTGCAATAACAACAGGGACATTACCGCACGCTTCAACAACTTTATCAAATTCTTCGGTATAATATGTCTTGATCATGTGCGCCCCGATCTCAACGCATATTCTGGAGGCAAGACCGAGGTATCTTGCATCACGGGCCATCTCTTTCCCGACGGCGGTCACAGCCAGGACAGGAATGCCGTATTTTTCTCCCTCATCCACAAGCTTTGAGAGATTGCCTATTGTTTCCCTTTCGTATTCCCCGCCGACATATACTGAGCATGTGATGGCTGAAGCGTTAATCCTTATCGCATCTTCAATATTCGTGGTTATTATCTCATTGGATAATTCTTTCAAAATACTCTGGCCGCCTGAGACACGCAAAATGACAGGTATATCTACAGCCGGATCCACCCAGTTCCTGATAGCGCCTCTTGTAATCATCAATGCGTCGGCATACGGCAATAGCGGTTCAACCGTTTTACCAAGATTCGCCAAACCCGTGGTCGGGCCCTGGAAATAACCATGATCAACAGCTAACATGACGCAACGCCCTGTTTTGGGCTTTATTATCCTTGAAATCCTGTTTTTCATTCCCCAGTTCATTTAATTTCCTCCTTTTCTTTCAGCTCTGACAAGCAAATAACCTTTTTCGATCAGCCAATGATGGAATTCATAAGTGGTGTGCAAACAATTCTTCTGGCATATCTCTCTTAAGTCATTGTAATCTGCCGAGTCCTGCGCCTTCTTATTCATTATCATCTGCACAGGACATTCAATATCATTACAATATTCTCTTCTTTTATATTCTACAAATCCCTCGATTGGCATAATCACAAAGATGATTATGGATACTTAAAATTTACGGAACACTGGAGCCCATCCAATAAATCATAATATTAAACCCCTCACTCTAATTTATGACAACAGAGGAGGGGTGGGTAGAACCCCACAGATATATCACCTTGCAGAGTATAAAAGGATAACTTTTGTTGAACCAGAGAAATATCAATTATTTCAGGTAAAAAAGCCATTATCAGTGAGGGAATGGCTTCCATTGATGGGCATTACAATTCCAGCCACGCTCATACCTCGAAATATAATAGCCGCTATAAAACAAGGA
>CABMIH010000008.1 GCA_902386205.1 uncultured archaeon
CAGGACAAAACTTGTAGCATCCTGCATGCATCCTGTCATGGAAGGGATGGAAGTTCGAACCCACAGCAACCGGGTGATAAAGACACGGAAGATGATACTTGAACTCCTCATTGCCCGCTGCCCAAGTTCAAAGAAACTGCAGGATATGGCCTCGATGCTTGAACTCAAGGAAGTCAGGTTCAAGCCATTGAACGAGGATTGCATACTCTGCGGGCTCTGCGTGCGGATGTGCGAGGAACAGATGGGAGCAAAAGCCATCGGGTATGCAGGCAGGGGCACGGACAGGTACATTACCACGCCTTTTGACATGACTTCGGAAGAGTGCAGGAAATGCGGTGCGTGTATGTACATCTGCCCTGCGTGCGAACTGCGATGCCAGGGACCTGAGGCAAAAACCACGCTGTGCAGCGGGTGCCTGAACACAGAACCGGTATGCGCGACAAAGTACGACGATGCCATGTGCTTCATGGTGCCGTGCCTTTCGTGCGTGAAAAGACCAGAAGATGTGAAATAATGAATGGAATTTGAATTAAATTGATTAAAAAAATAATAAGCCCAAATATCAGGAGGATTTAAAATGTCATTGACAAAAGTAAATGCAACGGCGGCAACGCTGACAAAGAACAGGACAGAAGGGTCTGTAAGCCCATTGAGCGGGATGTGCGTCACCTGCGTGGACGGGTGCATCGGCATGTGCGAGATCGGAAAGTCCGCTTACAGGGGTCCAGAGGTCATATACCCCCAGCCCTTCGGGATCATCACTTCGGCTTCAGAGAAAGAATACCCGCTTGACCTGAGCCATTTCACGATCCTTGGAACAGCGGTTGGAGCACACGGGATAGAAGCGAACAGCGATGTGGCGCTCTTTCCCAATGTTGACCTTGAGGTAAGTATCGGTAAGGAGAAAGATATCAAACTGAAGCTGCCCTTCATTATTCCCGGGCTCGGGAGTACGGCTGTGGCGAAGAGCAACTGGGACGGGCTTGCAATAGGCTCCGCGATCTCAGGCGTACCCCTTACAATAGGTGAGAACGTGTGCGGCATGGACCCGGATTCTACGATAGAGGACGGTAAAGTAATTGATTCCCCGGACCTTTCAAGCAGGGTCAAATTGTACAGGAAGTGGCAGAGAGATGGTTACGGCGACATTATCGTCCAGGCGAATGTGGAAGATACTTATCTTGGCGTGCATGAATATGCCCTTGAAAAACTTTGCGTTAATACCGTTGAACTCAAATGGGGACAGGGAGCAAAGAACATCGGGGGCGAGGTCAAGCTCAATTCCCTGAAGAAGGCACAGCTACTTCGAAGCCGCGGGTATGTGGTGCTGCCCGACCCGATGGACCCCGATGTGATCGCGGCCTTTAATGCCGGCAGTTTCCATGAATTCGAGAGGCACAGTCGTGTTGGCATGGTGACTGAAGAGGGATTCATGAAGCGGGTGGAGGAACTGCGGGATGCTGGCGCCAAACATGTATTCCTGAAGACAGGCGCTTACAGGCCGGCAGACCTTGCCAGGGCCGTGAAATTCGCAAGCAAGGCTGAACTTGACCTCCTGACAGTTGACGGCGCAGGCGGCGGTACTGGAATGAGCCCCTGGAGGATGATGAACGAATGGGGTGTGCCGCAGGTCGAGATATACTCGCTTTTGTACAATTATCTTAAGAAACTGGATGAGCGTGGTGAATTCATACCCGATGTCGCCATAGCTGGCGGTATCACGCTTGAAGACCAGGCCGTTAAAGCGCTGGCTCTTGGCGCGCCGTACTTCAAGATCGTGGGAATGGCACGCGCGCCGCTTGCCGCAGCCATGGTGGGAAAGACCATCGGAAAGAAGGTAAATGAAGGGAAGGTGCCGGTTTATATAAGCAGGTTCGGGAGCAGCATCGATGAGATATTCATAACCGCGCCTGAACTCAGGAAGAAATACAACGGCAGCTTCAGCGACATCCCGCCGGGAGCCATTGGCGTATATACATACTTCCAGCGCCTTGCCCAGGGCGTGCGCCAGTTGATGACCGGTAACAGGAAGTTCGCAATGCAATATATAGAAAGGAACGATATCGCTGCCATAACAAAAGAAGCGGCTGAAGTTTCGGGTATTCCTTATATAATGGATGTGGACAGTGACGAGGTTGAAGGGATTCTGAATTCCTGAATCCACCTTTAAAGCCGGCAGGATCTTGGGGGTCATCCGTGCCGGCTTCCCTATTTATTTTTTTTATGCGCAGATCTGAATTATATTGTTTTTTGTCGTAACGCTTAAACTCTAAGCTGCTATTCAGGAACATCATGGTAAAAGTAGAAGTCGTAATGGATGAAAAAACACTCATTGCCAAACATATGCTTAACTACAGGCTCATGAAATTATCATGGGCATTATTTTTCATAATCCTTGGAGGAAGCTTCATTCTCGAAAGTGCCGGTACTATAAATAATACCCAGAAAGAGATTATTTTATATGCAGGCAGCGGCTCAGTATTGCTTTTGTTAAATGTTCTCAGGATTTTCTGGCATATAGAAATCGGCAGGTTCTCAACAGGCCTTGGGGTCATGGGACTGCTTCTGGGGATTGCCAGATATTATTCACTGGATGTTTCGATCTGGCCGGCCCTGGCAATGATAATTGGGATTTATATCTTGTTGGGACTGATCAAAAAATAAATAGAGAAAAAAAGAATAAATAAAGAAAAAAAAGTCCAAACTGTCAAAATTTTATCATTTTTTTGACAAAAACATTTTTACAAGATAAACCCCGACACCAACCACCACAAGGCTGAATATCGCCCTGATAAGGTCCGCATATTGAGGGGTGAAAAGGGCTCCTATAGCGTTCTCCATGCTGATAAAGAAGGTGAACAGTGCGATGAATATCAATAATACAAGCATGATCACCATAGCAATATTGAACAGTTTTCGGAATGAATCCGATTCGCTGGTTTTTTTCTCATCAATACTTTTCTGTTCATCGTTCATATTATCACCTTCTTACTCTTACCAGAACGAAATACACCAGCAGCAGACCTATCATGGCGACCGCTGACTCAAAACCCGGCTCTGTCTTCTTTCCGGCCGCCGGGGCCTTTTCTATCGGTTTTCCTTCCTCGACGAAAACATACGTCCTGGGTTCATTATATTTTATCTCATTGAGTTTTATTTTCTCACTTACTCTTCCAGTGACCATCGTCTTCCCGTTTTCTTTAACAGTTACAGTAAAACTGTATTCCTTATTCCTTGGTATATCAAAGGTCACCTTGCCCCTTGCATAATTCATACTTTTCACTGAACCGAATTCATCAAGCTTTATATCAGCAGTGTACTGGTCCGTCCGCGCTGTCACTTCCATGGTCAGGGGTTTAGAATCGCCCCCCTCATTGTATATTCCCGGGGAAACTTCAACAACGGCAACTGTTGCATCATTATAAAGCTTTGTGATCTTAAGGTTCATGTCTGTCAGCTTGATTTCTGCCGGCTGTGTGGAGTCCGGTTTTGGTTTTACTGTTACGGGAACATTATTCTGGGTCAGTAATTTCCCGTTTTCATAAAGCTGGACCTCCACCATATAATCGCCGGGGTTGGCAACTACAAGGGTAATACTGCTGGCAGATGTGGATTTACTTTTAATATATCCGATATCGGCATCCTTCTCGGCAACAATCAGGTTGGTTGAAAACTCCCTTATCTTGGCTTTTACTGTCAATATGCCTGTATCCCTTTCCTGGTTATTCTGGATATAAGGGGTTATCGCCAGTTTTGTGCCTTCATCCTGCCGTGAAGGCATTACATCGATCGATGTAATTTCCACATTAGCATATTCCCTGAGGCAGCCGCTAATAAGAAGGCTGGCAAGGATTAAGAGAAAAAATAAAAACCCTTTGTTTCTCATTTTGATCTTAGAGTTTTACCTTAAGCTGCAATGTCTTTGTATCTATGACTTTATCGCCCATGAACAGCGTAACGATAACATCGGTTTCGCCATTGGGTGCATTCTTGAATACTGGCAGCACGACGGCTTCTGTATAGGATGTCCCGCCTTTTGCCATTGCTTCCCCTATCTCAAATGTGGCATTGGAGCCGATTCTCTTATTATCTATGTCCACAAATACTTTAAGGGTTTTTTCATCGATCGTTGTCTTTCCTTCATTTTTAACTGAGAAGGTTATTGTGGCATTTCCGCCTTTTTCTATTGTCCATGTGGTAAGCTCTGCTTCCGATCTACTTCCCGGATCTTTAACAAAGCCCACGAATTGCAGCTTTGCATCAGGGAGTACAGTTGTCTGTACAGGGACGGTCTTTGTCTTTATTATCGGTTTCCCGTCCTTGTCCTTTCCTGAGGCATAGGACAATGTCATTGTTGTCGTATCCTTTGTGTCCTTGAAACCCGCTGCCTGGAATTTTGCATTCAGGGTGACAAAAGATGGTTCTTCTTTTGCTCTTGCAGGGATATTCACATTCCCGCCTGCCAGTACGGTAAATGGATCAAACGATGCAACTTTGACATTATCAATCGGTTCAGTTGCATTATTCAGCACACTTAATGAAAATTCAATTTCCTGGAACTCCTTCGCCGTTACAGGTGAAACCTTTACGATGACGTCTTCAGGATTGACCGGATTCACTGTCGATACGCATCCTGAGATCAGGATGGCCGCAATTATCAATAGGATAGTTAACATTCTTTTCATATTTACCACCTTTCTTTTAATAGAAAGGTCTGACTATATATAGTTTTGGATAGGCATGGAATAGCGCCCTTTTTCTTTCCCAATCTTAATTATCCACCAGACCTATATGCTAACGCAATGGACGAAATAGATTTCGCATTCAGGGAACTTATAGAAAAGCTCCTGCGAAAAGAAATAACAACAAAGCAGGAACTTAATGCAGCCAAAAAAGATATCAGCATACGCTGCAAACTATCCTCTCTCCCAGGCAATTCCCGGATACTTGCAGCAGCAAAGGAGGAGGAAAAACAGGAAGTCCTTGAACTTCTCCAGCTAAAACCTGTAAGGACTATATCGGGTGTTGCAGTCATAGCAGCCATGACTTCGCCTGCGCCATGCCCGCATGGACTTTGCCTGCCCTGCCCGGGAGGGCCGGGATCAAAATACCACTCTCCGCAAAGCTATATGGGGGCAGAACCCGCAGCAAGAAGGGCTTTTGAGAATGATTTTGACCCGTACAGGCAGGTCACATCGCGCTTAAACCAGCTTTCGCAAATAGGGCATCCGGTAGAGAAGGCTGAACTTATCGTTATGGGCGGGACTTTTACATCCCGCACGCTATGCTACCAGGAGTGGTTCGTCAGGCGCGCCATCGAAGCCATGAATGATTTTTATGGTACGGAATGGAGGAAAAGCACATACAGTTCGATAGAAGAAGTCCAATCCGCAAATGAACGGGCCCGGATAAGGAACGTCGGGATCACTATCGAAACAAGACCGGACTGGACAGAAAATGAACATATCGATACTATCCTTGGCCTTGGCGCTACAAAAGTGGAGATAGGTGTCCAGAGCACTTATGATTTCATCCTTGCGGGAATACAGCGGGGTCATTCTGTGAAGGAGAGCGCTGATGCAAATATGAGGCTTCGCGACAGTGGACTCAAAGTCGGGTTCCATATGATGCCCGGGCTTCCCGGCTCGACAGTGGAATCGGATTTTCGCATGTTCAGAACATTGTTTGAAGATGAGCGCTTCAAACCTGATTATCTCAAGATATACCCCACGCTGGTAACAGAAGGAACGCGGCTTCACGGGATGTGGGAAATCGGGAACTACGCCCCTCTTGAAGTTGAGAATGCTGTGGAACTACTGGCAAGGGTCAAGTCGATCCTGCCGAAATGGGTCAGGCTCCAGAGGATCCAGCGCGACATCCCGGCTTACCAGGTACTTGCAGGCATAACGAAAAGCAATATCAGGCAGCTTGCAAAACAGCGGCTTGTGGAAATGGGCGGGAAATGCCGCTGCATCAGGTGCCGCGAAGTGGGTCACGGCTCGCTTTCTGGTATAGAGCCTGAAAATATCGAGCTGACAATGGAAGAATATAAGGCATGCAAAGGCCTGGAACATTTCATTTCCTTTGAGGACGTAGAAAAGGATCTATTGATAGGGTTTATAAGGCTCCGTTTCCCTCATGTCCCCCACAGGCCGGAGCTTACTGGCACGGCTGTTGTGCGTGAATTGCACGTCTATGGTTCGATGGTGCCGCCGGGAATAAACGCAGAGGAAAAACAATGGCAGCACAGGGGATACGGGGAAGAACTCCTCATGCAGGCCGAAGAAACCGCGAGGTCTGGTGGATATGAAAAAATAGCTGTAACAAGCGGAATTGGGGTTCGGGATTATTACAGGAAATTCGGGTATGAGCTGGAAGGCCCTTACATGATGAAAAAATTATAGGATCCTGACAAGCGGCTTATCCTCAATAAAAACCGATTCAATCGGCAGCCGCTCGCACAGTCTTTTCATGGCAGGTGCTTCAGTGGCATAATGGGTGGCATCAAAAAGGCATAGCTCCCCGGCATAGCGTATGGCATCATGCCTGAGTTCTCCTGATACGAGGGCATCGGCGCCATGAGCAATCGCAGTTTCGAGATATTCCCTTCTGAACCCGCTTCCTCCGACCACCATGACCTTTTTTATTTCACCCTCGCCCGCATATTGCACATGGGTATCCAGCTTCTGGGCTACAAAAGATGCGAATTCTGAGGCGCTGCGCGGCTTTGTTTTACCCATTCTCCCCAGGGTAAGGGGTTCGATAGCATGCAATCCCAGGATATCAGCAAGCGCATCATTCACTCCGCCTTCTGCTTTATCATAATTCGTATGCATTGTGTAGATGGATATATCGTTATCGATGGCGATCTTCAACGTATCAGACAGGCGTTTTGATATCAGATTTACAGGATCAAATAACAAAGTATGATGGGTGATAAGCAGGTTTGCGCCAAGAAGTGCCGCCTCCTTTAAGACGTGGTCTGTGGGGTCAAGCGCCACGGCGATTTTGTTGACATCGGCGGCGCGGTCGAGGACGAGACCGATCCTGCCTGTATCGAAATCCTCGGCTAATTCCGGCGGCGTGATGGATTCAAGAAGTGGGATTATTTCTGTGAGGTTCATGGTTCTTGGTTGGGCGGTATTTTGAAGTATAATCTGACTCTATTCTAAGTTAGAATCAATGTCAAACATATATATATTATCTGGCATATTTCCTATAAATCCCGCACGTTGATGAACAAATGATGAAACAAAAAATATTATCTCCTGCGCTGGTACTATTCTTCCTGTCACCAATGGTCGGCGAATTGCTGTCCGGTTCATCGCCGCCTGCTGAGTTCTTCAATCCAATTGTCTTTTTATTACTGGCGGCGCTGTATGGAAGCGGTGCCATAATAGCCCGTGAGCTGACTTTTCGGTGGGGGAAGGGCTGGGCCACGCTACTGGTACTGGGTGCAGCGTACGGGATCATTGAGGAGGGATTGATGGTTAAAAGCTTTTTTGACCCGGGCTGGGTTGACATCGGTATCCTGGGCAGTTACGGCAGGTGGGCCGACATCAACTGGGTATGGAGCCTGCAACTTACCATATACCACGCTGTTTTCAGTATTGGAATTCCTGTCCTTCTGGCAGGTTTGATGTTCCCGATGCGACAATCGGAATCATGGGTCAGCCCGCGCACATTCAAAAAACTATGTATATCGCTGGTCGCTGTTGTGATAATTGGCTTCCTCTTTATTACCCCGTACAGGCCGTCGTTAGTTCCCTATCTCCTGGCAATTATAACCGTATCAGGGCTGATCAAGCTGGCGCAGCGGCTGCCGGAACAGTTATTTGTTCCCAAAAGCATACGCGTTCCCCGCCCCCGCTGGTTTGTAGTTGCAGGTTTCCTTTCGACTTTTTCTTTCTTTTTTATTAACTTGGCTATGCCTAATACCGGACTTCATCCTTTGTGGACCATATTCCTGGTGATAGGACTTGTTATTCTGGTAAGCCGGAAGGTATTGAGGATGTCAGGCAATGGTGCAGCATGGTCAAAAAGACATCAACTGGCACTGGCGTCAGGGGCTCTTGGTTTCTTTATCCTGCTTGCACCACTTCAGGAATTGGATAAAACCCGGCCTGATAATGCAGGAGGGATGACTCTTGCAGGCATTGCTGCAGCCCTGTTTTTGATGAGGCTGTCTGGTAATTCAAAACGTCAAAAAAAAGAAAGCGTCTTAGAGCTTCAAATCGGAAAAGGAGGAAAATTTCCAATAATTTTTATTACTAACAGTAATTGTCGGTCAGCCTCTGATATGGATGGCAGTGCGCGTAAACCGGATCGAAAAGGAAGAAGAAGAGAAAAACATTTAAACATTCCCTTCCAAGTCATTAAAAACAAGAGGAGGTTTATAAAATGGACAAACTCTACGAACAATCCGAAACCGGCTGCTGCCCAAGGTTTGATCCCGGGCCCTGGGATGAAAAAGAGATCACATGGCAGGACAAACTGTTCCTAAAAGACAGGGTCAGGAGCATCTTCCATATCCCCCTGAACTTCGATAAGGTCATGATAAAGAACATGGAGAAGATAAAAGCAGCAGATGCCCTTGCACCTTCGCCTCTTATGTTCACGGATGAGAATTCCCTGTGGGGGGCGGATGTTTTCATTGCAGTGGGAAGGGAAGTACCTGGTGCTGTGATAGAGAGAATGTCCGGGACTTTCTTGAGCAAGGTCTTTGAAGGTCCTTATAAAGACGCGGGAAAATGGGCAAAGGAAATGATGGGTTACGTCAGATCAAAAGGCAGGGAGCTCAAAAATATATATTTTTTCTATACCACATGCCCGAAATGCGCCGAGTATTACGGCAAGAACTACACAGTACTTCTTGCAAAGGTTTAGGAGCCTGCAAGAGATATTTTATCAGGCTGTTAATCAAAAAGTTTTTATATCATAAATCGTAAGAAAGACATTACCTTTGCAGGAAAAGATCCACCACTCCCCAACCCACCTACTTTTTTCTTTTCTGCAAAGGTTTCCTTCTTTTCTTTTCTATTTAAATGCTTTTTCCCAAACTTGACCCAAATACATGCACCTGAAAAAAAAGTGGAAAGTGCATGATCATCTAAAATTCTCAATCATCAATGCTCGCAATTTCAGAAATTGCCCGGGGCATTTTTGGATTGGAATGCACCCCTTATGACTTCGGGGCTATAAGCGGAAGGGATTTTTCCGGTGTTTGCATAATTATATAAAGCAGCAACAAAAATCCCGTCCAGGCTTGCGCTTACTATTCCCAGGATAACCCAGTAAATGATCGTAAGAGCAATTACTGGAAAAATTATCATAACAGAGCCTGTAAAGAATGAAACCACTAAAGGTATAATGCCGATAATACCCAGAATGGCAAAAACAAATCCCATCGAGAACTGGCCAATCACATTTTCTCCCCAGGTCTTCCTGAATAAAGATCCCGATTTCTTGATTGATTCAAGAACGCCTGTGTTTTCAAGTACCATTACCGGCACTACAAAGAACGTTAGCAGACTCCATGCCATGCCAATAACTGCGATAACTATCCTGCCCAGGGTACCTGATCTCTCAGATATGGCTCTCAAAATAAGCCCGACGGTCGCTGATACCAGGGCCCATACGAAAATTTTCCCGATATGCTTCCTGGCATTATTAAAACCATCACTGAATGTAGGGTCCCCTCCATTTAACCGTATATTTGCGCATGTGATCAATCCGGTATTGAAAAATATGACGATAAAATAACTTAAGAGGTAATAAATGAAGAATATGATATAATATAAGTTGCCTGATAAGGAAAAATTAAACTCGTTAGGCATGGGTTTAAAGTTAAGGAAAAAGATAGGAACTAAGAAAGAAATAAACAGCAAAACAGTGAAAATCGCAGAGATTACCGGAAAAAGCATGATCTCTTTATCTTTTTTGAGAACTTCAAAACTTTCTTTTACCAACTGGAAGCTTCTTGAAAACTTTTCCATCATAATACCACGCCAATATCACTGGCAAACATATATAAAAAACTTTGCGGCTATGCCCGGTTAATCTCTGTTTTTAACTTCTTTACAAGTTCCAGTTTGATGGATGAATTCCGATCCCCGCCACAAACACAGCCCCTGACCCCTATGATATCCGGGGAGATGCGCTTCAGGGCTGCAACATCTTCAAATTTTATCGTTCCCGCCAGGGCCGTCATAAGTCCATGTTTTCTTGCGTCTTTGACAAAATCGGTAAGTTCTTGTTCCTTCAGGAACTCAAACGTTGAACGTCCGTCCTTGATACCCGTATCCATCATAACTACATCCACACCGGCTTTTTCACCAACTTCGGGGAGTTCAAACGGCGATATGGAGTTGATCCGCCGGTAGTCCGAATAACCTGAGGCCACGACCTTTTTATTCTTGTCGTAGTCTTTTACCGCGCGGACGATATTTACCAGCATATCAAAAGCCTGTTCCTTTGTCCGGATATCGTATAATCCCACCTTGATGTATTCGGCCCCTGCCACAGCCGCACCTAATGCAGCAAGTGAGGCAGTACCGGGCTTATAATTAAAATCGCCTATGGTAGCGCTTACAGGCACGTTCTCCGCCACCTGTTTCACGGCTTTTATCATCCAGGGAAAATTCGCGCCGAGTGAGCCTTCTTTCGGGTTCTTCACATCAATAATGTCCGCGCCGCCAAGCCTTGAGATTTTTGCTTCTTCAACATTGATAGGGCTTACGAGTAGTTTCATATCATTAAATCTATTAGATGCTCTTATACATTTATGTTTCGAATTTGTTACGCTACACTAAATTTATGTTACATATGTGATTTTAGAAGTCTGAGAGCCTATCCGAAGTATTGTAACCTCAAATCAGAGACCCAACACATCTGATCTTCTCTGAGTTAACAATTTTTTTTGCGGAACGGCGATCTTTTTCCAGATACTATCAATTCATTTCTTTAAAATTTATATTATTTCAATATGTTTATATTTTCTCTAAAGCCTTGTTGCTTACATCCATAAGAATCTTGATATCTATAAAGTCTTTGATACATGACCCAAGATGGAGCAATCATTATGAGGACGCCTCCTTACCCTTAAAGGGAGCACTCAAAAGCATGTGCCCCCTGCTGTTCCTGAGCTTCCCTCTTGGGAATCCGATGACTCAGGTATTTTTATCCATGGAGCGGAAAGCAATTTTCGCCTCAGTGCTGATTTACAACATCATAGCTACGAACGGGAAATTTGAATGGTTTGAAGGTGTCGTATTTTTAGGTATCTATATCTTGTTTGGATATGTATTTTTACTAATACCTTGAGTGAAAGAGACCTATTGCATAAGCATAAGGTGATTTAACATGAAATGGGTAACAAGAGAAAAAGCAAAAGTCGACAGGATTGCGTGTCCATGGCTGATTAAGAATTTTATTGATGAAGAGGCAGAATTTATATTTGCGCCTCACGAACAGGTTCTTAGTGTAGCTAAAACAGAAAATGCGATTTCTTTTGATGCACCGGGCGCTAAATTTAACCATTCCAGTGATGGGAAATGTACATTTGAAGTTCTGGTTGACCATTACAGAATAAAAGATAAAGCAATTCAAAATTTAGCTAAAGTTGTTCATGGCGCGGATGTGCCAGAAGATATTCAGATTGTCCCAGAATCGGCAGGTTTGAGAGCCATTGCCGACGGTTTTCGATTAATTTCCAGAGATGACCACGAAAATATGCGAAAACAATTTGCAGTTTATGATGCTTTATATGGATATTTTAAAAAAGAGGATCGCTGAATGGGCTGGATTTCAAAAGATGGGAAGTTAATACTGATAACCAGAGGGATTCGTTCATTTGGTTATGGATTCATTAGCGTTCTTCTGGGGATTTACCTGACAGAACTGGGGTTTAAGCCTTTCCTTGTCGGGATTTTACTCAGCGCAGCCATTGCAGGAGGTGCTCTTTTTACCATAATCACAGGTCGCTATGCTGTTATTTACGGACTCAAAAAGATGCTGCTTTCTTCAATTATTTTAAGCCTTCTCGGCATAGCAATTTTTCTCATAACGGAAAATTTCATATTTCTGATTTTAGGCGCAATGATAAGTTTTCTAAGCCCGAGCGGGCGTGAGCTTGGACCGTTCCTGTCACTGGAACAGGCATATCTTCCTTTTACAGTTTCAGATGACAACCGCACAAAAGCATTCTCTTTCTGGAATATAATAGCAACGTTCTCAGCGTCAGTCGGTACACTTCTCGGTTCATTGCCACTTTTTTTGCAGGGATATTTTGGTATTGAGAAAATACTGTCCTTTAAACTTATGTTTGCTTTTTATCTCATCTTGAATATGATTGCCTTACTCCTCTATGCCAGCATTTCCGAGGTCAAATTTACCAGGGAAAAAATCAAATTGACCGAAAAAAGCAAGAAGATCATCACAAAGCTATCCTTCCTTTTTGCGATAGATTCCCTCGGCGGCGGCTTTGTAATAACGAGTATCCTGTCTCTCTGGTTCTACTCAAAATTCAATACGCCACTTACCACTATATCAGCGATTTTCTTTGCTGCGGGCCTTCTGGAAGCGCTGTCATATTACCTCTCAGAGAAACTGGCAAAAAAAATTGGACTGGTAAACACCATGGTTTTTACTCACATCCCCTCCAGTATATTCTTAATACTCATTCCGTTCGCACCTAATTTTTATCTTGCGGTTGCCCTGCTTTTGCTACGACAGTTGCTATCTGAAATGGATGTTCCTCCCAGGCAATCCTACGTTGTAGCAATGGTAAACCCTGAAGAAAAATCAATAGCTACGTCCACAACAAATCTGGCAAAAATACTGGCCTCTTCAATTGGCCCTGCGGTCGCTGGAAGGGTACTTTTCCTGACAGCTTTCTCTCCGTTCGTTATCGGAGGTTCGCTCAAAATAATCTATGATGTGATCCTTTACTTCGACTTCCGAAATTTAAAACCGCCTGAAGAAAAGAATTAAACCATAGATGGCTAATGGTCATGCCGATGGTGACAGCGATAGTTTCTTGCGTCCACCGGCATTATCGTGGTGACGTTCCCCTGCTTCCCTTAGAGCCATGCATGTGATCAGTTTTAGAGTCCTTCTATCTGCGTAATATTATTTCACTAAATCCACATTATTGAGGGAAAAACTTAATACTATAGTGAATTATAGTATATTATAGTGATATTAATGGCAACTTCTATTCAGATAAGTGAAGATCTACAAAAAGAGCTTATTAAGAGGAAATTCTCTGACAAAGAAACCTATGAGGAAGTAATCTGGGATTTGGTAGAGGATTCCCAGGAACTTAGTGAGGAGACAAAAAAAGAAATAGCCCTTGCTCGTGCTGAAATAAAAGAAGGCAGATTCCATTCCTTAGCCGAGGTTAAGAAACAGCTGGGACTATGACTTACGAGATCATTTTTTCAGACAAAGCTCTCAATCAGCTTAAGAAAATGGAAAAAAATGTCCAGGAGAGAATAATTGCTGTATTAGAAAGGATTAGGGTAAGACCTGAAGCTTATGTGACTAAACTTGTTGGGGATCCGTGCTACAAGCTGCGAGTAGATGATTATAGGGTTATAATGGATATCGATAATAAAATACTTAGAATATTAATTTTAAAAGTTGGACACAGGAAAAGTATCTATGGTAGATAGTCGAAAACCGGTAGAAAGAATGTTTCGAATTGTCTTTGTACTTGACATACTTAATGGTATTGCTGTCCATGCAATCAGGGGAGAGAGGTCAAAATACAGGCCCGTACAGAGTATGATATCCAGTTCATCAGCCCCGCTTGAAATAATTTCAGCACTCAGGCCGAAAGAAGTTTACATCGCTGACCTGGACCGTCTCCAACATAAGGGAGATAATTTTGAGCTGATCAGCAAAATCTCATCAAGCTCAAGGACCATGGCAGATACGGGAGTGGAAAATATGGACGATATAGAAAAATGCGCCGCCATTGCCGATACTGTAATACTGGGCACTGAAACGGCTTCATTAGAACTTATAGAAACCGCAGCAAGACGCTTTCCCGGCAGGATCAATGTGAGTATCGATATAAAAAACGGCAGGGTATTGACAAGAGACAGGAAAATGGAAACCAAACCTGAAGAACTTGTAAAAATGTTAAATGAACATGAAATCAAAGACATTATCATCCTGGATTTGGATAAAGTCGGAACTGGAACCGGGATTGAAATGGATTTCCTTAAGGCAGTTGCGGGATACTCTATTCATAATGTCCTTGCCGGCGGGGGGATCAGGGACATGGATGACATCAATATGCTCATAAAAATAGGCATCAGCGGCGCACTCGTCGCAACAGCTTTGCATAACGGGAAAATACCGCCGGATTTTGTCCATTAAATAAGAGTGGGGATTTTAAATTTTCTCAAATACTACAATCCCTGTTTTAAGGAGTGAAGCCTCTTCATCAGTTAGTTTCCTGCGAATCGCATTTTCTGCTATTATGGCACTGTTGCCCATCGGATCCTCGATCACGACCGTAACTTCGGATTCTCCGGCTTTTATTTTGTCGATGATGCATTTAAGCTCCTGTGCCCGCTCTGTCTTTCCCTCTTCCCCCCACCGTACCACCATATCAAGTATCTCTTCCACCCTGTCAAGTACACCTTCGATATTCGAGACAAAGGATTCAGAAGCAGGTCCGGGTTCGATATCTACTCCGAGCTCAGGTATCTTTATCGTTCCGGACGTGGAGCGAACCACGCGGGCATCCAGGTCGTCCTGGGACTTTACTGTAAATTCAAAATGCACCGGCTCATGCTGGGACATTATTAATGTATCAGAATACCTGAATCCGCATTCACACACAGAAGTAATATGCATCACTTCGCCGAAAAAAGGGATGTCTTGCTCGACCCAGTTTGTCACAAGCTCCTTATTACACAGCGGGCAGGTACTTCTGGTAACAGTTAAAGGTATTTCTTTATTCACTTTAATTTCTGTCTGTCAATCCGCATCCCGCGCGGCGTTACGACGACCTGGTCTTCTTTAACAAGTGCAATATCGCCATGAACGTCGTTGACTACCTGTTTTAAGTCCTTGATCGCCCTGTCAAAAAGCAGTTTGTCATGTTTTGCAGGTGATACATCAATGATAAGTACATTTCCTTCGTAAACCTGTTTCTTCAGTTCAGGAAGCAACTCAAGCCCTCCGAGTTCGGCTATGCGTAAGAACATATTAGCCGGCTCATCTTTGAAACCTTCCTCGAATTCCGAAAGATTAAGTTCCTGATATTCCTCAGCCTCGGATTTTGGTTTTTTTCCGCTTCCTATGAGCTTATCTAAAAATTTGACCATTAAATCATCACCTCTACTTCTTACTTGATATTTCTATTTATCTATTTCTGTCCAAGCTATCTATTTCTGTTCAAGCTTCCAGAGTTCATCCCCCACATAATGGATCGACTTGACGGTTTTGCCTTTTTTCCCGGCCATGTCCTTGCCTGGCACAAGCGCCCTTCCGATTGCAAGGGCCTTTCCATGTGCCTTCTCCACCACTATTACAAGGTCGCCTTCATTTATATCCGGATCTGCTGCTACTATTCCCGGACCCATTACGTCCGCGCCGTTTATAATGAACTTCACTGCCCCGGGGTCCACAACGACCCTTCTTCGCTTTGGGTTCAATTTGAGCGCACCCCTGACCGTGGGAAAAATTTTTCCTTCTATTTTGAACAAAAGCGGTTGCCCTTCCACGAATATGAATTCACATTCATCAGTCAGGACATCTTCAAGTTTCTTATCTGCAAAAGCGGTCGCATCCCCGAAAGCTTCAACAATGTCGTTGATGAGGGCCTTTTCATCTGTCTTTCTGAGTATATTCCTCGATTTTATCTTCATTTGCCACCAATAGTTTTAAGTATTCTTCTGACAACTCAAGAGCACTATTGCGTTAATGGTTTAATAAACTTTATTAAGGAGCGTTTTATGGGAAACAGACCCCTCGACATTTTAAACAATGCATTAAATAAATCGGTGCTGATACGGCTAAAAGGTGCTAGGGAATTCAGAGGTGAATTGCAGGGATACGACATGCATATGAACCTCGTCTTGGCAAATGCCGAGGAAATAAAAGAGAACGAAACAAAGAAACTTGGAACAGTAGTAGTCCGCGGGGATAACATAGTATTCATTTCCCCATAGAAAAAAAGGTGATAACAAATGTCAAAAGGTACACCCTCAATGGGTAAACGCCAGCACAAGACACACATAAAATGTAGAAGGTGTGGAAGCGTTTCATTCAATACCCATACAAAGATGTGTGCGTCGTGCGGATTTGGTAAGACCGCACATATGCGAAGCTACAAATGGCAAGAGAAGTGCGGATATTAAATTATAAGGTGACCACTGTTGCATGAAGAATGCGGCGTTGTGGGCGTTTCTTTTAAAAAGGAATCGCCTGCTGCACTGTCTATCTATTATGCGCTTTATGCTCTTCAGCACAGGGGACAGGAATCCGCAGGGATTACAGTACATGACGGCGTACAGGTTCGGACTTTAAAAGGTATGGGCCTTGTGCCCGATGTTTTTAACAGGGGAGATATACAGAAACTGAAAGGTCATGTGGGTATAGGGCATGTCCGCTATTCCACTACCGGCGGGTCAAGAATTGAAAATTGCCAGCCTCTTCTTGTCAGTTTCAAGAGCGGGACAATTGCTATAGCCCATAACGGAAATCTTGTCAATTCAAAAGATTTGAGAACAGAACTTGAAAAAGAAGGCAGGATTTTTTTATCTGATTCAGATACCGAAGTCATAGCTCACCTGCTTGTGAAGGAACTCATGCACAACTCCCTTGAGGATTCCGTTAAGGAATTGATGAGAAGGCTCATCGGCTCCTACTCGCTTGTCTTCCTTGTGGATAACAGGCTTGTAGCCGTCCGGGATCCCCTTGGCATCAAGCCGCTATGCATGGGGAAGATTGATAACGGTTTCGTAGTGGCTTCGGAAAGCGCAGCCATCGATATATTGAACGGGCAACTTATCCGCGATGTTGTCCCTGGCGAGATGATAATATTCAGCAACGGGTCTTACGAGAGCCATCAACTGGTCAAGTCCAGAAATGCAGCTCATTGCGTTTTTGAATATATTTATTTTGCACGGCCGGACTCTATCATCGACGGCGAGCTTGTATATAATACAAGGATGCGCATCGGTTCAACCCTTTTTGAAGAACATCCGGTAAAAGCAAACATCGTTTCCCCTGTCCCGGATTCCGGGATCACGTATGCAATAGGTTTTTCAAAGAAGTCGGGGATAGATTATATGGAGGGGCTTATGAAAAACAGGTATATCGGCAGGACTTTTATAATGCCGGGGCAGGATATGAGAGAAACCGCCGTCAGGCTCAAGCTCAATACGATAAAACCCAACATCGAAGGCAAAAGTATCGTGCTTGTGGAAGACAGCATTGTAAGGGGGACAACATCACGACGCATAATCGACCTGATGCGCAAATCCGGGACAAAGGAGGTGCACATGAGGGTCGGCAGTCCTCCGATCATGTCGCCCTGCTACCTGGGTATTGATATGGCAACACGGGAAGAGCTTATAGCAGCGCATAAATCGATAAAAGGGGTTGAGGCCCTGATCAATGCCGATTCGCTGGGGTATATAAGTATTGACGGGCTTGTGAAATCAATAGGCATCCCTGAGGATGACCTGTGCCTGGGATGTTTAACTGGGATTTATCCGGTTGAGATACCGGGTGAGCGATGCGGCAAGAGACAGCTCAAACTTTCTGAGTTTTAGACTTTTGATCATGAGCCAAAAAGGTAGGGATTCGAAATGTATATATCGGGAGAGTATTATTAGGAGAAAGCCTTTTAATGGGCTGGTAGCTTAGACAGGCAGAGCGTCGGACTCTTAATCCGACGGCCGTGGGTTCAAATCCCTCCCAGCCCGTACAAATACAAGTTCAAATCGCTCATTTTTGCAATTCACAGCTATGCACAATTAAAGACAAATTTATATGATAATGATTATAACCATCATTATTATTTTTTATAGCCGATAAATATATATAGAAATGAGACAATGTTTGTACAAAGTCAGGGATATGGGAAATCCATTGGAGGAGAGATCTTGAAAATAGTAGAAGTCAAATGTGAAAAATGCAGTAAAAAGATTTACATCCAGGAAAATTATAAACGGGAGAAAATGTTCTGTACACTTGGATGCATGGATGCATATAAAGAGGAAGGTTCCCACCACAAACCGTCCTCTAATTTTAAATTTTCATTTTAAACTATATTTAAATGTTCTTTTTTTACCATATTTCTTAACTATATAAATTTGTGAAGTTTTTTACCGGATAAACCCGGCGGCATTTATCAGTAAAAAGTACCGCAAAATTAAAGTATCTTGTTAATAATAATGATTATTATAATTTATTTGGTACATCTTATTGAAAAATGAACGATAAACACCCGATCCATACTACCCTCAGCTCAGAGGCTATTAGAATACTTGAACGGTATGAGCAGGAGCTTGGTACAAAGAATATCGTCCTTGAACGCGCTCTCCTGGGGATGGATAAACTACGCTTTAAGGATAAGATAGATCCGCAAAGCATTGGCAGAATAATTAAACGTGTAAAGACAGGAATAAAAGGCTTTGATGAGCTTCTTGAAGGTGGCATACCCGAGGGTTTTGTTGTTGCAGTGACAGGACCTCCCGGAACAGGCAAAACCACGTTTTCAATGCAGTTTTTACTTGAAGGATTAAAGAATAATGAAAGATGCGTTTTATTCTCTTTCGAGGAAAAAGCAGACCAGATAATAAAATCAGCCATTCGTTTTGGATGGGACATCGGCGAGTATATAGATAAAGGATATCTGGAGATATTCGGGTTCACCCTGTTATCTACAGAAGAGATTATCGAGATATTTGATATCTTTAAGCCCAAACGTGTTGTTTTTGACTCGATCAATATACTCTCGGATATAGGGGATTTCAGGCGGTCCTCCCAGTGGAGGACCATCTTAAAAGATATCAAGGAAAAAAAAATGACCGGCCTTGTGATCACCGAAAAAAAGCATGGTCTTGAAGTCAAGGAATTTGACGAATTTGACTTTATGAGCGATGGCGTTCTGTTTTTTGATAAAAAACATATGAATGATTTAGACCAGTACAAGACCTATTTCATTGAAATCCAGAAAATGAGGATAACAAAGATCAATGAAATGCCTCTTGAATTCGTTTTTTCAGAACATGGGATAGAATTCAGGGTTCCAAGGGAATTGCTAAAAAACTTGTAGCCCATCAGGCCAGTCTTATAGTTTCAAGGTTCATCGGGGCCCGTGTTTCGATCTTGTATTTCCGGTATATCGAGCTTGCAAGGTCCATGCAATTCTTATCATCCCCGTGCTGGGTTATTATATGTTCTGCACGCGGCCTCAATCTTCTGACAAATTCCATGAGCTGCATCCTGTCAGAATGGCCTGAGAATCCGTCTGCTGTTTCTATACGCATATTGATTTTTACGGTCTCGGTCTTTCCTCCGCCGCTATGCACGGGTATTTCTTTCCACCCTTTCTGGATGCGCCTTCCCAGGGTGCCTTCTGCCTGGTAACCTACAAACACCAGGGTATTTTTTTCCTCGGGGCCGAATGCCTTTAAATATTCCATGATCGGTCCGCCATTCAGCATACCTGATGTAGCAAGGATGATGCACGGCTCCCGGTCATCGACGATTTTCTGGCGTTTCTCCTTGGAATCTACCTGGACAAAACATTTCGAAAGGAAGGGATTCATTCCTTTATGGAAAATCTGGTTCCTGAGTTCATTATTGAGATATTCCGGATGCGTGGTATGGATTGCAGTGGCTTCGTAGATCATCCCGTCAAGGTAAACAGGCACGTCCCCGATCAATCCCTTGCGTATGGCTTCCTCGAAAACGATCATCACTTCCTGGCTCCTTCCTACGGCGAACGTGGGAATGACAAGATTGCCCCCGTTTTCAAGTGTTTCTTTTGCTATTTGCACAAGGTGACGCTCAGCCTCTTTCCTTGAAGGCTGCATATCCCTTGACCCGCCGTAAGTAGCTTCCATCACGAGGGTCTCTATGCGGGGAAAATCAGTATTCGCAGGATCGAACAGCCTGGTCTTCTCATATTTGAAGTCTCCTGTGAAGGCAATATTATACAAACCTTCTCCCACATGGAAATGCGCTATCGATGAACCGAGTATATGCCCGGCGTTATGGAGTGTCAATTTCATATCCGGGCCGATGTCCGTTACATCCCCGTAATTCAATGTTATAGTATGCTTCAGGACTTCCCGGATCATGGCCGACTCGTATGGGTTTTTCCGTCCTTCTCTGGCAGCCACATCAATATAATCAAGTTGCAGGAGCGCCATCAGGTCCCTGGTCGGGGGAGTGCAGTAAACCGGTCCTTCAAATCCGTATTTGTACAGCAGAGGCACAAGTCCTATATGGTCAAGGTGGGCATGTGTAAGGACAACGGCATCGATCTGGCTGATTGGATGCACTTCAGGTACATAGAGGTACGGGGTCCCGTTATCTTCCCCGCCGACACTGACGCCGCAATCTATCATTATCTTTGTTTCAGGCGTTGACAGCAAAAAGCAACTTCGTCCCACTTCACGGCAGGCCCCAAGGGTAGTCAGCCTGACCCATTTATCTTTGGAAGATATCCCCCGGTGTATTTTTCTGCCGATCGTTTTCAATATTGTTTTCCGTTCATCTTTATTTGCGCGCATGAACTGGCGGATGTTGTTCACTGTAGTGGATTTCATGGGAGGCGTACGAACGACTTTTGGCGTCCAGCCGATGTCCTTGGTAATTTCACGCAGTGTTTCGCCGTGTCTTCCTATGACAAGGCCGGGTTTCTCGGCTTCAATTATAACCTCGCCCGTATCAACATCAAAATAATGATTCGAAATACCGGACTCCTGTGGCACGATATTTGATATGGATTTGATGGCGTCTTCAGGCTGGATAAGAACCTTTGGATCAGGCCTGACTACAAGGCGTTTTCTCAGTTCTTTTGCAAGATTCTTTATAAGGTCGCCATTATCCGCGAATTTTCTTGGTTCTTCGGTATAAATAACGAGTTCCGGTCCCTCAAAATCTACATCGGATATCGTGATATCCTTTGGTAGTTGTGCTCTTATTTTATGTTTTAAATCGTTCAATACTTCTTCAACTGTCATCGTCGTTTTCCTTCTAAAATGTAAAAAAAAAATAAAAAAAATTACGTTAAAGTTTCACGCAATTTCTTAATTTCAGTATCTTCTATCTCGACATATTCCTCAGGAGTGATCTTAACAACATGAATGCCATCTCCTGATGCTGAATCGCGTTTCATTGCGTTATGAAGGGCACGTACAGCCAGTTCCACGCCTTCGTCGATCGGCATATTTTCCGCATACCTGTCTTCCAGCACGCCATATGCCATCGGTGAACCTGACCCCGTTGCCACTGCCTTTTTTTCTTCTATTGTCCCGCCAAGTGCGTCAACTGAATATACGCATGGCCCGTTCTTGTCAACTCCGCCGACAAGAAGCTGGACAAAGTATGGATAGTACCTGTTCCCGTTCAGGATATTGGCAAGTAGGCTTACAGTCCCTTTTACGGTCATGGGCTCTTCCCTGCGCATTTTATAAAGTTTTGACTCGACCTGCATCCATTTCACGAGTCTCTGGGCATCTCCTACCGAGCCTGCCGTGGTCATGGCTACAAGGTCGTCTATCTGGTAGACTTTCTTTGCGTCTTTACTTGCAATAAAGTGTCCCATTGTCGCTCTTCTTTCTGAGGCCAAGACTACACCCTTATCGCAAACTAACCCTATTGTGGTAGTTCCTTTGTATTGCATATCATCCATTTTAAATACCTCTCAAATACCTCATCAAAAATGAGAAAATTAGCATCTAATAATCTGTATAGGGGTATTTAAAGGTTATTACATTTTAAATTATAATTTATATTCATATTCTGTAATTCAATATGTTTTAGCCATTATCGCCATATTTTTTGTTTCTTTTTTACATACCGGGCAATTTCCCGCGCCGCGGCCCATATCCCCTTCCGGTATCCCAAGAATCCCAGCTCCCACTTCTTCTTCCATCGCAAGGCCGCACTCGCGTCCGCCGCACCACGCTATCCTGGTAATGCCGGCCTGGATTTTTTCTTTTACGTCTTCAAGTGTCCTGCAATCAAATATACGCGCTTTCAATGAGTTGTCAGCTTTTTCATAAAGGCTTTCATGAATTATCCCGAATCGCTTGTTTACCTCTTCCACGATATCCCCGAGCGGGACGCTTTCCTTGCTTCCGCTATCCCTTCTTACAACAGTGGCAGCCTTATTCTTTAGATCCCTCGGCCCGACCTCTATCCTTAACGGCACTCCTTTCATCTCCCATCTATAATACTTGGCGCCAGGGCGTTCATCACTCTCATCAATTGCCGTGCGGATCCCTACTGCCATAAGGCGATCTTTAACCTCGCGACAGGCAGTTATAATTTCTTCGCTCTTCCCGAAAAGTACCGGGATGACCACGACCTGGACAGGCGCGACCTGGGGCGGGAATACAAGCCCCTTGTCATCTCCATGGACAGAGATCAGCGCAGCGACGCTCCTTTCCGATATTCCATAGCAGGTCTGGTGGGCATATTGCTGCTCTCCTTTTGCGTCCTCGTATTTAATGTCAAATGTTTTTGCAAAATTGCTCCCGAGGTGATGTGCGGTCCCTATCTGGAGGGTCTTATTGTCGGGCATCAACGTGTCTACAGCCATCGTGTAATCCGCACCCGGGAATTTATCCCATTCGGGCCGCTTTGATACGATAGTGGGGATAGCAAGGCGCATATAGAATTCCTGGTAAATTCGCGTCGCTTCTCTTACCTGTTCCGCAGCTTCATCCCATGTGGCATGAACAGTATGCGCTTCCTTGAATGAGGTTATTTCCCGAAGGCGGATAAGGGGGCGGGTGTGTTTTGTTTCGTACCTGAAGGTGTTCACTATCTGGTAAATCTTGATTGGCAGGTCGGCATGCGAGCGCACCCACACTTTATACATCGGATAAATGGCGGTCTCGCTTGTGGGACGAAGGGCAAGCTTGACATCAAGCTCGTTTTTCCCGCCGTGCGTGACCCAGTAAACCTCGTTCTCAAAACCTTTGATGTGCTCGGCTTCTTTCATGAACTCGGTCTCGGGGATGAGGAGAGGAAAAAGCGCCTCTTTGTGATCTTTGTCTAGAAGTTCTCTTATTAATGAGTATGTCCTCTTTCTTACTTCAAAGCCAAAGGGGAACCAGACGTAGAGACCTTTTACAGGATAACGCACATCCATTATCTCGCCTGCCAGCAGGAGTTCGTTGTACCATTCGCTGAAATTTGATTTTGAAGGAAGAACTGATTTCTTTTCCTCTGTTTGTTTTTCCGCCATGAACGTCACCGATACGATTTGTGCTACTACTGTCTTATTGGCTATAAGTATTTTGAAAAGCCTCTTTAAATCCCTAGTTTTGATTTATCGGGATTTAATTTTATCATTTCCCGAAATAATTTCATCTTTCGTAACTTCTTTTACCTTTTGTACATACCATTATTATTGCATTTATTTCAATTGCATATTTAATTTATAAAATGACGTCAATAGAATGAGATACCGGTGGTTAAAAAATAAAAAAAGGAGAGAATAATTTCTCTCCAACATTGAAGTCTTATTTCTTTCTGCTATGCAGCAGGAACATCAAACTCACTACGGAAATTACCGGGAGTGCGACTGATGGGAATTCTGGAATAGAGTTACTATCTCGTTCGTCATTGTCCTGAAGACTGCTGCATCCAGGATCGTTTCCGGGGCTACTGCCGTAATCTATCAATCCATCTCCATCATTGTCTATTCCATCGCTGCATTGTGGCTGCTGGGAAGGCGTATAAGTCCAGCTTGCTTCTGACCAGCCTCCCCAGTTTGTTCCATCAAATGCTCTCACCCGGGCATAGTAGGTCTGTCCATCAACTAACGGGTCCCCAGCATACACAACTGATGCTCCTGTTCCGCTTCCAACTGCTGGGTTCCACTCGTTCGTACCTGTTCCTCCTGGTCCAGTCCATACCTGTACTTCATACTGGGCTTGTGGATCACCATTTGCATCATTGTAGGTCCATCCGATAGTAGGTGTCGAACTGGTGGGATTTGTCACTGCAACAGGGTTCGTGGTAGGTGGAATGTTTGATCCCAGTCCTGTCCAGCGCACTTCGACCCAACGGTCGCGTTTACCTATTGAAGAAGAAGTCCATTCGTCTTTAGAATTATCAGATGCTTGAAGCCGAAGTTGCACGTCCTGAGATTTCTTCAAATCCCATGCATATGACATTGTACCGGCTGTGGAACCTTGTGTCAAACCGACGTAATCGATACCTGCGGATTCATACCAGTAATCCTGCCATATTCTTACCTTGTACTCGCCGCTTGGATCCGGCAGCCAAAGGCTTAGATCAAAGTCCCTGGTATCGTCGATTCCATAACCACTTTCGATCGACCAGCCGTCCCTCTGTGCCCATTTGCTGCCATCCCATGTATATATGAAGAACGTTCCCATCGGCAGATAATAGCCTTCTGAAACAAAGATGAAATCCCGTACTAAATCCGTGGCAGCAGGTGCCGAAAACTCAAGTGAGATCGTTTCGGCCGGAGACATGGACGCATAGTTGTTGTCAGAAGTGCTGATCGCTCCCAAGACATCGCCATTAACTGAATTTACTGCTGTAACTGGTGAGAGCACATTAATAGTCGTGGAGCCCTGACCTGATGTATCAAGGCCGACATAGTCGATTATGTGATATTTCCCTACATTGCATGACTTAACAAGCAGCCTGACGAGCTTGCTTTCTGTCAGGTACGGCGCGAGGTTGTAGGCATTGGTCGCCCAATCACTTCTTGGATAGAATATATTTCTGGTGACCCAGTTTCCGCCTTCTTTAGTCTGGATGTAGATATAGGGCTTTTCATTGGTCGGGGCGCCCGGATCTGCCTCCATCTGGAAACCGAGAACGTGCAGTACAAGCGTCGCACCATTAGAAGTGTCCGAACCGCCAAAATCAAGATCGATGATATCATCCTGATAAACCTTTGTACCTGTATTATCCTCTGATGATATCTGGCTCAGAACGCTGTTGCCGTTCTTATCAGTGGCAGAAGCAGGCGCTGACGGACTGCTATATGTCCAGATGTTGCCGTTCTCATCATTGGAGATTTTCACATCGGCCGGATGGTCAACAGTTATAAGCTTAACCATATCAGTATACGATGACTCATCTTGTGTTTCTATCAACCTAAGCTGGTATTTGCCATTACTTTCCACGGGTTGCTTATTTAGTTTATAATAGTCCGTATATTCACTACCTGCCCCTCTTGCCGTGGAATATATATCGTTGTCTTTGATATAGTCTGAACCATCCCATGTATAAACCCAGGGGCATGAAGCATAAGCAGCTGGATCTTCCCATGCTTCCAGTGTCAATTTTGTCTTTACTACCGGTGATTCCATTAGAATTAAGGCAATGTCATCAATATAAAGTCCGGCCATATTCCGAGCGGACATATCAGGATAGAAACGATAATCTGAATTATCGGTGCGCAACCGGAACCGCAGATAGATATCTCCTCCAGCATAATCAGATACATCGAAATAATATTCTCCCCAATCCCCCGACATCTTGTAGAGGAGTTCGGCCTTTGTTTCCCATGTTGTTCCGTCCTTTGAAACCATGAACTCACCTCTATCATTCATGTAATCTACTGCGATCCATGCAAAGAACCGGACGCGAGCGATCTCATTGGGTCCCAGAGCAGGTATTGTAATTTTCGGTGAGGTCAGAGAGGAGTCGCTATTTAAAGGGACTTCTCCTGCAAGATTTGTTCCCCACACTTTTGTACCTGAATTAGCGGATGCAGGTCCCAAAGCATATGTAGGGGTGCCCCATTGCCATTGATCCAGCGTACCCGTATGTGTATATCCACCATCATTACTTTCAAATCCTTCAGAATATATTATTGTTTCTGCTGCCATAGCTGGTGTTATTCCGATAGTGAATAACACTACTAAAATTAAAAGTATATTTTTAAGTTCCCATATACTTTTCTTTTTTTCGTTTCGCATACTAATGCCTCCAATATCTCTTCCGTTGCATTTTTCCATAGTTTATTCATTAGACATTGATGCATTCACCATACTGCCTTATTAATGGCAAACCCCCATGCATCTCGGATTTTTTAAAGCATGGTTTAGTTTTAATAACTTAATCCCATATCAAAATTTTCTACCACCTTTCATATTTTATATGAAGTAAATAAGATATACTTCATACATTTATTATAACTTGAAAGTTATTATATTTATAACTTTCGAAAGGTTTATATTATTGTTAGTATAATGATGATGACATTATCTGCAAACTCTTGCAGGCTTCTTTTTTGATCGGATTTGAAAGGTTCTCTCCATAATAGTTATTGTTCCAGAGATTCGTGACATCCGTTTCGATAATCCAGGCCAAAATTAATAACCTGATACGTTTATCCTGAATCACAATGCTTTCTGTTATCATCCACCCGCAGGAATCAAAGATCGCTGTCCTGCCGATCAAAGATAATGCAAGAGACCCTATTTTTTACGGCATCCTGACATTGAAGAAAACCCTAAAAGGAGCCCGAGCCGGTAGGTTCAGGATTAGACAGGGAGATAAAGAAGAACTCAGGGCGCCGGATGAGCTTATTGAACTCCTCCGTCTTGCGGATAAGATCCTCATTGCAGAAGGGGATGAAGATTCCGAAGCAGGATTCAAGGAGCTTTTATCCGCATACCAGCTTGATTACGGGTATGCAACTGCATGCCGCATATGCCTTATCGCAGGCAGATATACCACCACAGGTATCGATTCTATCAGGTTTCGTAATGAAAATATATGTGAAGAGTGCGCCAGGAACGAACTCATGCGTGAAATGAAATCCGCAAAGCTGGGGAAGCATGGGCAGGAAAGGCTTACCCATATATTGCTTAAGACGAAGAACCTTGACAGGGTGCTTGCCATGCTAAGCCCCCAAAAACTGGATTCGGGTCTCACGAGATTCGATACGATAGAGGCAAGCAGGGTCGATTGCTCAATCAAAGTGAAAGATCTGCCAGTCCATAATGAACTCAAAAAAATACTTCTCCACCAGCTTGAAGTATTGATGCCAGTCCAGGCGCTTTCGATCAACGCAGGGCTCCTTGAAAGGAAGAACCAGTTGATCGTCTCGGCTACGGCCACAGGGAAAACGCTGGTCGGTGAACTTGCCGGGCTCCAGAACATCCTGAACAGGAAAGGCAGGATGCTTTTCTTAGTACCCCTCGTAGCGCTTGCAAACCAGAAATATGAACAATTCACCAGGCGCTATTCTTCCATTGCTGCAACTTCCCTCCGGGTGGGGACAAGCCGGATAATAAAAGGTACAAAAGGTATCCGGACCTCGTTATCATCGGATATAATCGTTGGCACTTATGAAGGTATTGACTTCGTACTCAGGTCCGGGAACGCTAAAACGCTCGGGAGTATCGGTACAGTGGTCATAGACGAAGTGCATACGCTTGAGGATAAAGAACGTGGTCACCGTCTCGACGGCCTTATCACGCGTTTGAAATTCATTGCCCCGGATGCGCAATTCATATACCTCTCTGCGACTGTTGGAAAACCGCAATGGCTAGCTGAAAAGCTGGGTGCGGGATTAATCGAGTTCGAGGAGCGACCTGTACCTATCGAGAGGCATCTTATCTTCGCGCCTGAGTACGAAAAGAAACGTTTGATCGAACAGCTTGCCCGGCAGGAATACGATAAGAGATCATCCAAAGGTTTCAGGGGGCAGACCATCGTATTTACAAACTCGCGCCGCAATTGCGAGATACTTTCTCAGGGGCTTGTGATTAAAGCCATGCCTTACCATGCAGGACTTTCATATAACGAAAGAAAGAAAGTGGAGGAAAAATTCGGAAAAGGGGAGCTTCCTGTTGTAGTTACTACGGCGGCGCTTGCGGCAGGAGTGGATTTCCCCGCATCGCAGGTGATATTCGAGTCCCTTGCCATGGGTATAGAATGGCTGACCGTGCGCGAGTTCCAGCAGATGCTCGGGCGGGCGGGAAGGCCGGATTACCATGACAGGGGCGTGGTTGTGCTGCTTGCAGACCCTGAAAAGAGGTTCGGGAAAGGAGATTCAGAAGATGAAATAGCTTTCAGGCTGCTTCGGGGAGAATTAGAGCATTTCGGCGTGGACTATGGAGAGGATGAACTGCTTGAAGAGACACTTTCCAACATCGTTGTCGCCCATAAATTTTCGGATCTTAGGAAAATGAACGGATCGCTGCTCGGTGAGGGGAACCTCGATTACCTTCTGGATAAGCTTGGAGAATTCGGGTTCATCAAAAAAGGAAATTCCGGTTTTTCCCCGACTGAACTTGGACACATCGTGGCCGCGCATTTTTTGAGCGTGGAGCAGACTTTTCTGATAAAGAACGCTGTCCTTGCGGGACGCAAGCCGCTGAATATCGTAACAGAGCTTGAAACCCTGGACGCCGTTTATTTCAGGTTTGCCTCACAGTTGTCTGATGCCCTGGGGACCGACATCCCGACACGAGTTTTCGGCGCAGGGCTTGACATTGTTTTCTCGGCAGACGGGCTTTCAAAGCTTAAGGAGAACCTCCGCCGCACCATGCTTGATTTCGCGCGCGAGTTCATGGCATGCACATGCAAGGATTCACCGTACTGCGGATGCGCCGAGAAAAAGTTCTCTGCAAGGGTCATTGAGCTGTGCGCAGAGGGATTATCCCCCGAGGGGATTATCGCGGAGCTTACGAAACAATATGGCGTTTATGCATACGCTGGTGATGTGCTTGGCTACCTTGACCAGGCAGCGAGGGCTCTTGAGGCTGTTGAATTGATCGCAGGGATTTATGGAAAAAAGGAATTGAGAAGTATGGCGAGGGAGTTGAGGGAGAGGATGGAAAAATAAAAAGCAGAGGTCTCTTATCCCTTTCTCCTGTTGAATAGATAAGTTATTGTTATAATGGAAACGATAGGCAGTGCCACTGTTGGGAACTCAGGCACAGAAATGACATTTCTTGATAGCTCCTCCTGTTCATTTCCCTGGTCGCTTTTTAGGTTCAATGCCTGTCCTGATCCCTGAGTGTTTCCCCTGTTAATTCCGCCCCCAGATCCCTGACCACTTCCCTGACCACTTCCTTTGCCAGAGTCGCTCAATGCGATATTTCCAGACACCTTATCCATCCCTGAGTTATTATCATCCCTTTGATTTGTTCCATCCGGAAGGTCATTATTCCGATCTGAAACATGCGAAATCGGGTTATTAATAATAAAAAATGAACCATTAATCAATAAAGAAACAACCAAAATCATTATCCCTACAATTCCTATTCCCCATTTTGCGCTAATTCCAGATTTGCTCAATTATATCACCTATCTTCCAATTAAAATATACTGGATGATGTTTAAAATATATAAAATTATCTCTGTATAAAAATAATAATCATTATACTTATTATTATTATCTACATGAAAAAATCCAGTTCATGCCAGAATTGATTTAAGCTGGAACATTGAAATTATTACCTGTGTGTAAAATACGCCACAACATCGTCATTTCTAATACTGTCGATCCTCACGAAACCGAACCTCTCGAACTGCACGACCTTATCAAGCTCTTTCTCAATCCCTTTCTCACCAATACCGATGTACTCACCTTCGGGAGAAAGAACCCTGACTTTTAACCCGTCAAGCGGAACCCAATGGATTATGCGGGCTTTTTCCTTTTTGACAAGTTCCATATCGGTTCCTATGAACTTCGCTGTCAGCGGTGAGGTGCCCGTTATCTGGATATTATATAGATCTTTAAGACGCAATCTTTCACCAGCACTGAGTATATCCACATCGTTCTTGCAGACAAGCACCTTCGTTCCTGCCGGTATTTCCCGCAATCCCCCGCGGGACGGGTGGAGTGGGGCCTTTGCGATTTTCGGTTCTGAGCCTTCTATCTCTAATTCAACAGGATCCCATACAAAAAAATACCTGTTCGCAACAGGGTCTATGATCTTCCTGTTCTCTGCATAAAGGGTGTCCAGGCTGAGGCTGATATCAGTTTCTCCAAGGCCAAGATCGATCATGAATTTCCGCAGTGCTTCCGGTCTTATGCCTCTTCTGCGAAGCGCCCTGATAGTTGGCACGCGCGGGTCATCCCATCCTGTATAAACTCCATCAGCTATCGCTTTCTTGAGGCCACTGGTGCTCAGCTTCCCGAACTCGTGTATCTGCACGCGGCCCCAGTGCATTGTTTTCGGATATTTCCAGCCCATGTATTTATAAACATACCTCTGGCGTGTCTCACTATCCGTCAGGTCCTTGCCGCGGATTATTAACGTAGTCCCTAAAAGATGGTCCTCGACCGCCCCTTCAAAATCAAGGAGAGGCCAGGCACAGTATTTATCACCTACCTCAGGCCTTGGATGCGGGGTCTTAATGATGCGGAAAGCCACCCAGTCCCTGATAGCAGGATCCTTATGGGCTATGTCGGTCTTGATGCGCAGCACAGCTTCCTGCTCCTTATAGTCGCCTGCGATCATCTTTTTCCAGGACAAGAGGTTTTTCTCTGCCCCCTGCTCCCTGTGGGGACAGGGTCTCTTTGCATCCTTGAGCGTCTTGAAAGCTTCCTGTTCGCAGAAACACACATATGCTCCGCCTCTTTGTATCAGTTCCGTGGCAACTTCGTAGTACAGGGGTATCCTGTCGGACGCTTTAACGACCTCATCAGGTTTTGCCCCGAGCCATTCGCAATCATCCAGGTACCAGTCATAAGCTTCAAGCATCGGGCGCTTGGTCGCCGGATCCGTGTCATCAAACCGGATAATGAGCTTGCCGTTGTATTTTTTTGTGTACTCCGAGTTCACGACTATCCCCCTGGCGCTTCCTATCGTAGGAGGGCCGTTGGGATTGGGCGCAAACCTCATCACAAGGTCTCCATTAAGCTCAAGCGGAGGTAAGCCTTTTTCAGGTTCTTTCTTTTCCTTAAGCTCTGAAACAAGTTCAGGCGCAAGTTTATTTAATTCTTCTTCCCTTGAAGCAGGCGCCATCTGCTCGATCTCCGAAAGGACCTCTCCGGTAAGGACTGTAATTTCTTTTGCCCGGGAGCGTAATTCAGGATTGGCCATGACCTTGCCTATGACAGCCCCGGCCTGCGGTGTCTTGTTATATTTGACCGCATTTTGCAGGGCATATTTTTTTATAAGGAGTTTTATGTCATCAGTGGTTAACATCTGGGGCTTAATCATCTCCCTGTAATATTAAACTTCTGTGGGTACTTATTCCATGATAGTAAAGAGATTTGAGTTGGTTATATATACATGAAAAAGTATCAAGGCATATTATGATTATAATTAGAATAATCATAATTTTAGGTGTCTTTATCACAGGGATATTTTTCTCTGGATGTGTAAGCAATTCACCCGAAAAGCCCTTAGAGCAGGTATCACCAACTGGTATAGCGTCATCTACTTCAAACCAGGTACCACAATCTATAGATCAAAATAAAGTAAATGAACTTGAAGCAAAGATCAATTCCATGCAAACACAAATGGATGAGATGCAAACAAGGATTAACAGGTTAGATCTATTAAAACCCAGTACCAAGAGTTTGATCCCTCAAGTACCTTTTAGAATCGAAGTCAAATGGGCAGAATGGCAAATCCCTTTGGTTTATACTTTTAAAGAAAATGAAGTTGAAATAAAGGATTCTTATGGTGAAATGGAGATTGCTTCATACAAACTATATCGTAATAACAATACTATTAAAATAAACTCTAAGAAATATGATTATTACGGAATAGTGCTTTATGACGATTATGCAACAGCCATATATGAAAATGGCTGGATGAGCTGGGTTAAGAAATATACAATAATCCCGCCAAAATTCAATACAGAGACACAGAAGTACGAACTCAATTAAGAAGGCTTGTTATTTCCTTTTAACAATAAAAACCCTGACAATATAAACCATTATTGCGGCTAGGAACGACACACCCGAAAAAAGATAAACCTGTTCCTGTGAGAACAATCCATAGAACGGGTTACTTCCAGCAGGATAAAACGGCTTCATGTCGATATATAGCGTTGAGTCAAGCAGGATATGTAAATAAACACCGAAAAACGAAGTCCATATAATTTTCCTGAATGATGACTCCTGTTCAAGTTTGAACATCCTCATCAATTTATTTATGTCATTCCTGAAAAAATACATAACAGTAGAGATCAAGCCTGCAACCAGAGCCCCTCCCAGGAAACTGTGAAAAAACCCATGCAGGGGGTAGTCCATATCGAAAACCAGGATGCTGAACGGTTCAATATCGATTATCACGCTGGCTGCAAGAAGTGCCGGGAAATAAAAAATCCTGAAAAAAAGCAACCCTGTCAAAGAAGCCGGCCCCCAGTGAAATGGTGTAAATGGCATCTAATATCGCTCTAATATATTATACAGCGTATCCCTCTTTGCTACTGGACGCCCCATTTTTTTAGCTATATGCACGAATTCCTCCACATTTTTGCTGTGAAACGGCACACCCGCCGCCCTGACGACGTTTTCCTCTATCATGGTCCCCCCAAGGTCGTTCGCCCCGTAGTTCAAAGCCACCTGCGCCATGGAAATACCCTGTGTGACCCACGACGCCTGGATGTTCCTGATATAACCGTTTAGCAAAATCCGCGATACTGCGACAATTTTAAGATAATCTATTCCTGTTGAATTCCCGCTTAACTGCGTGTTTTCTGACTGGAAGCTCCACGGAATGAATGCAGTGAAACCATTATATTTTTCCTGCATCTTTCGTATCCTGATAATGTGTTCAACCCTTTCCCTGAGGGTTTCGGCATGCCCGAATACCATTGTTGCCGTTGTCGGGATCCCGAGCGAATGGGCGGTAAGCATTACTTCCTGCCATTTTTCCCATCCGATCTTATTTGGCGAGACGTAACCGCGCACCCTGTCGTCGAGGATCTCAGCCCCGCCTCCGGGAATGGAATCAAGCCCTGCATCATGGAGGCGCGAGATCGTTTCCCTGATACCTGCCCCATACAACTTCGAGATGTGAACGATCTCAGGCGGTGAAAACGCATGCATCTGGACATTGAACCTTTTTTTGACCTGCCTTAGCATCTCTTCGTAATAATCTATAGTAATTGAAGGATTCAGCCCGCCCTGCAGCAGTATCTGGGTTGCGCCAAGCCTGACAGCCTCATCGATTTTTGAAATGATCTCATCTATTCCGAGAACATACGCATCCGCTGCCCCGGGCTCCCTGTAGAATGCACAGAACTTGCATTTTGAAGAGCAGATATTGGTGTAGTTTATGTTCCTGTCTATAACGAAAGTAACAAGCTCTCCTGCACTGTTTTTCCTCAGCATGTCCGCAGCCGCGCCGGGAAGGTTGACGTTGCTGCATTCAAGAAGCTTAACGCCATCATTCAATCCCTGAGGCTCATTATTCAATGCAGCGGTAAGAATTCCCGCAATATCATCTTCATCATTGTAAAATTCTTTTATTACTTCAAAACTTGTCATCCTGGGAATAGCTCCTCTTGAAATTCAGGGCAATTTCGGCTTTCATTAGTTCTCTTCCAAGATAACCTGCATGGTCAGGAGTCGAAACAAGCCCCAACCGGAGAATAGTATCAAGGACTTCCCTGGCCGTTGAACCTTCGATCGATTTATTCTTATGTTTTGCGACGATTTTTCCGGATTTGAGCTTCCCGTCTCTGATTTCATCCTCTGTGACCTCGATTTTGAAGCAACCGGCCGGGTCAAGATGCCATTGCTTGCTGCCCTCTGCTTTTATGGATGAAACTGGCAGCTTTCCAAACTCCCGCCTTCTTTTTTCTTTCATCTCCAGAAGATCGATACCGAGGTCCTTGGGAGCGCTGCCCCTCTCTCTTGCAAGCATCATCATCATTGAAGCTGTTCTTAACTCTTGCACGCTGCCGCGGACCTTGTCGCTGTATTCGGGCGTGAATAAGATGCCTGCATCAAGCTCCATTGAAATACCTGAAAGTAATGCATTGATCCCCGCAGAATCCGCATCCATGAGTTCTGACACATTACCTGCGCCAAAAAATAGCGGTGTTGACCTGTCGCGTTTCCTGAATTCATAATACCTGTCAATTGATTCAATAAATCCGTGACCCAGTGGTTCAAGCACCGGATCTGCAATTATATTATTTATCCCTGAATCACGGGCCGATCCGATCGTGTTAAAAAGGCTCCCAAGCTCGCATGAGCAATCAGGGATTATTACGGCAGCAGCGGAACTCCTTATGATGTTATCCCTTACTTCATTAATATTTTCAGAATTCAGGCTCAGTACGATATCTGCACCTGCATCCAGTCCCTCGTTTATCAGATCGGGATCCAATGTATCGATGCTAAGAGGCAGGGAAGTGACCGATTTTGCAGTTAATACAGCAGACCTTACCTGTTCCTTTGTTGTTTCAAGCGACATCCCAAGGTCGATTATATCAGCGCCCTGTTCTTTGAAATACAATATCCTATCTATCAAGTCCTGTTGTTCCAAATGCCCGGCGTCCACCACTTCGGCCATCACTTTCATACGGGAATTCCCGCCGATCTTTACTCCTTTTATGAACAAGGAAGCAGTCGCCTCCAGCTCAAGTTCATTTATTTTTCCAATCGCATTTGCCCTTTTTTTTTCAATCAGCAGTTCACATGCTGGGATCTGGGAGGAAAAAGGAGTGTTTTCCGCAAAAGAAAGAACAAAACCAAGGTCAACAGCATGCTTCGGGCCAAGCCTTATTGGCGTGTTTATTTCTTTTTCAAGTCCTGAAAAATCACCTGACGCAAGACCTGGAATAAGTATCAGGTCATACTTTTTATGGGGCAGGGAACGCCGGAGGAGTCCGGGAGTAGTAAACGCTGCAACCTCTATATCAAGGACAAGGACTTCAGCTTCCTTTTGAACTGATTTCTTTACCGCCTTTTCCGCCAGCCTCCCTGTGACAACAAGGATATTCATTTTAGCTCAATCCAAATAATCCTTTTATTCCATCGGCAATAAAGCTGACAGCTATAGCGCCGAGGAAAAGGCCCATTAATCTCGTCATTACCATCATACCTGTTAACCCGACAGCTTTGTTAAAATAATCGGAAAACCTGAAAATCAGAAAGGTAATTACAAAAGTGAGCAGGATAGCTCCTATAACAATAATTTTCGCAGATATCGGATCAAGATTATATTCAGCAGCTTTTATTTTATCTGTGCCCGTGGCAGTATATAAAATAATCGTGGTAATTGCGCCCGGACCTGTTAACATTGGCATTGCCATCGGGAAGATCGAGACGTCTTCCCGCTGTGCAGCATCTTTGAGTTCCTCGGATGTAATGCTCTCTCTTGTTATCCTGCCAAATAACATGTCCATTGCTACAAGGAATAATAAAACGCCGCCTGCTACCCTCAGGTGATTTACTGTGATCTGGAAAAGATTCTGCAATATATATTCTCCGGATAATGCAAAAATAATAGCTATAATGCAGGCAATAAATGAACAGCGTTTTGCAACATAGATCCTATCCTCTTTGCTCATGTGTGATGTGATGGAGATAAAAGCCATCACACCGCTTAAGGGATTGACTATTGAAAAAATGGCTATGAACGCCTGGATAAAAAAAGTAAAGTCTGAAGCAAAGTCTGCAGCCATTTACACATAATATTGTTTAAAAGATATTCAATCTTTTGCCTGGTTTTTGTGGAGTCCTGAAATTATTTCGGGAAATGATACTCATTCGCTGCAAACCAAAAGTTATTATATACAAAATAGCATCAATTGTAGAAAAACCTATAGAGGTAATTTAATGGCGAGAAATATCCGCGTTGAAAAACTCACACAAACTCCTATTGAGAAACAGGAAATTGAGATAGTAGAAAGAAAAGGGGTTGGCCATCCAGACAGCATGGCAGATGGCTTTGCCGAGGCTGTAAGCCATGCATTGTGCAACGAATATATAAAAAAATGCGGAACAGTGCTTCATCATAATACTGACCAGGTGGAAGTCGTTGCCGGGCGTTCCTGTCCTGAATACAGGGGCGGCGAATTAATTTCACCGATCTATGTGCTTCTTGTGGGGAGGGCGACAAAAGAATTCAAGGATATCAAGATCCCGACAGATACCACGGCAGTAAAAGCTGCAAAGCAATACCTGAGAAATACACTTCCCGACATCGATCCTGAACATGATATCATCATAGATTGCAAACTCGGCGTGGGTTCAACTGATCTCCAGAGCGTATTCAAACGCGGGAGAGCGCCTATGTCCAATGACACATCTTTTGGCGTGGGACATGCCCCCTTCTCGGAAACCGAGCAGATAGTTTATAATACCGAACGGCAGATGGTCTTGAATTTCAAGAAGGACATGCCAGCCATAGGAACTGATATAAAAGTTATGGGCATGAGGTCAAGCGATAAAATAACGCTCACAGTCGCCTGCGCTATGATAGGGAAACACATTGACGACCAAGCGCATTATTTTTCAATAAAAGAGGAACTTAAGAATAAGATCAGCGATCTTGCAGTGGAATATACGGACCGCGAAGTGGAAGTATTTGTCAATACAGGGGATGACGAAAATACCGGGTGTGTTTACCTGACAGTTACCGGCACTTCTGCCGAGATGGGAGATGACGGTTCGGTAGGACGCGGGAACAGGTGCAACGGCCTGATAACGCCAAACAGGCCCATGAGCATGGAAGCAACAAGCGGCAAGAACCCTATAAACCATGTTGGTAAGCTGTATAACCTTCTCTCGAATAAGATAGCAAATGACATCGCAGAAAATGTCCCGGGAATTGAAGATGTGTATATCCGGATTCTCTCCCAGATAGGGCATCCAATAGATGAGCCGTTGATCGCCAGCGCGCAGGTCATACCCGAAGAAGGCGCGAACATGAAGGTAATAAAATCTGAATCAGAAGCGATCATCAATAACTGGCTGGCAGATATCACAAAAATAACTGAGATGATAACTAAAGGAGAACTGGAAACCTTTTAGCTTATTATTTTTACGTTTATATTACGAGTTCTGGGGCCGTCAAGTTCGACAAAGAATATACTCTGCCATGTCCCGAGAACAAGATGGCCGTCTTCTATCGGTATAGACTCGTTCATCCCAAGAAGGATAGCGCGTAGATGAGAATGGGCATTATCGTCTATCTGGTTATGGGCGTAACTTTTATTTTCAGGGACAAGTGCCTCTAACATTCCAAGTATATCCTTTCTTAATCCACTTTCATTCTCGTTGATGATTATCCCGCATGTGGTGTGGCGGGTGGATATGACGCAGATCCCGTTCTCTGTTCCGCTTTCTTTTACTATTGCTCTTACGCGGTCGGTAATATCGACAAGTTCACTCCGGCTTGATGTTTGTATTTCCATAACTGCGTCCAGCTTAATTTCTCATTTCGGCTTCAGCTCTCCCCATTTACTGAGAGCCTGCTGCAATTCTCTATGCGTCTGCGCAAACTCTTTTAGATCCGTTCCTTCCATCGTGGCTTCTATCGCCTGCATGACGGCCTTTGCGCCAGAGCGTGTCCCGTCGGGATGCCCGTGAATGCCGCCGCTTACGAGCAGCGTGCAGTCATTTCCAAGGATATGCATTACTTCAGGTACGAGCCCCGGATGGAGGCCTCCTGAAGAAACAGGGAGCACCGGCTTTATCGATCCCCAATTCTGGGCAAGTAAAGAGCCGGCTTCCACATGCGAATCCCTCAGCATATTGGCAATACTGACAACTTCCTTTTTCGTGCCTACCAGTTTTCCTACTGCCGTGCCTACATGAATCTCGTCCACGCCGATCAGTCTCATGATCTTGGCCAAAAAGTACATCGATATGCCGTGCCTGGGATTGCGGTCAAATGCTGCATGCATGGCCCTGTGCGCGTGTATGGCTATGCCAAGGTCGCTGCATTCTTCACGCATTGTCTGGACCGATGCTGTGCCGCAGGTGACCACATCGATCATGGCGAGCCTGAAACCCTTATCATGAAGAAATTTCACTTTGCGTATCATTTCCCTTGTTTCACCTGTAATGTTCAAAAGGGCGTCTTTCTGTTCGCCTGTCTCCTTTTCCGCCCTGTCTCGTAATTTTGCCATCCGCTCCACCCGTTCTTCAAATCGATTAAACGTTGTGGAGGTCAGGTTTTCATCATCCTTCACAAGGTCAAACCCCCCCATCCAGGTTTCGTAAGCGACCTCTGCATGTTCTTTGGCGCTGAACCCTATTTTCGGTTTTGGGACTGCGCCTGTTATAGGTCTTTTTTCAACTTTCAAGATAGACCTTATTCCCCTGATACCCAAACCAGGCCCTTTGAAACTCTTGATATACTTTTCCGGAAGAGAGGCATCTATCAGCCTCAGGTTCTTAAGGGCTTTCATGCCAAAAATATTACCGGCTATGCCGCTTAGCAACTGCGGCGCATTCCCGGGTTCCCAGAGGTCCATTGGATAGGCAACTTTTACATGGTTGCCGTTAATTTCAAACGCTCGTGCTTTAATCCTTTCCACCCTCTCAGGAAGTTTGTAAAGGGTGGTCCATGTCCCAGCTGAACTTTCAGAGGCGATCCTCCCGACGGCTTCTTTGGGGCTGATCCCTTTTGCAGGCTCAAAATAGTACAGGCATATCAGGTCCTCTTTTGCAGGCGCATAATCAAAATCTACGAATTCATCGTACCAGTCAATTTTTTCTTTCATTGATACATTATTCCCTATGAAACTTCGATCTTGCGCCTTCTTTCCTGCAAAAGGTTAATAAAATCATCGGTGTCGTCGAACTTTTTCAGTTCTTTTTCTTCTACAAGCACTGTTCCTTCAATATTTTTCGTTTTACTTGCACCGTGTATTATCAGGAGCGATTGCGTCATGGCCACCTCGGATATGCTGCTCATAATGTGGGCCTTTTTTACCATAGTGCTTGTATATTCACCCACCCCGGTCAGTATCGTAGCCTTCTGGGACCTGCGGCTTGTTGAAATGGATACGGCGTCAAATGGTGCCTGTGTTGTCGGCAGGACATCGAATCCCATATTTTCAAGGAGTGACAGGATATCAGTGATACCTCTTTCAGCAGTATCCTGTTTTTGCGTATCTGAATAATTTTTTTCAAATAATCCAACAGCTATTGCAAATCCCCTGTCCATGATCTCTTCAAGCTTGAGGGCAAGGTCAACGCTTGCAGCCATTTCACCCTGCTCGTATTTGCTTATGGTCCTTCTTGAAACGCCAAGCATGGATGCAAGAGCACCAAGGGAGATATTTTTCTTTGTGCGTTCTTCCTTTAAGCTTGCTCCATCGATATTCACATATAAACCGCCATGAGCTGCATATATCAAAGGCGGGATGTCATCGATAAAAAAATCGTTCAGCGTGCTTATATCAAGGGCCGGTATCCCGAACCTCAGATAAACCACTCCGGCTTCAAGGGAATGATCGCGGGTTTTTTCGCCTATTACAAGGGGATGGCCATGCAGGTGCTTGGAGAGAAACTGCATTTCTGTGGCGGTCTCTTCATTCAAGCCGTCAATATTAAATAATACCTTGATCAAAAGCAAGACGTTATCACGCCTGGCTGCAAGGTCAAAACTCCTGGGACGGATATCGCAGCGTTCTGAAATGATGAAACCGGCCCTGCTTAAAATGGCGATGACCCGATTTATAAGCAACTCCTTATTCATAAAAATTTGATTGTTTCTGCTTCTATATAAATACCTATGATGCAATTAGCAGGTAAAAATGGACAAGAACTTTAACATGATCATTGGAATCGACGACACGGATTCAAAGGAAGGCATGTGCACAACATACCTGGCAGCCGTGCTTATCGGAAAATTGAAGCAGTATGGCAGGATCGATGGGTACCCCCTGCTTATCCGGCTGAACCCGAATATAAAGTATAAGACCCGCGGTAATGCTGCAATCGCGCTTCCCTTTGAACTGAAAAACCGTGATGAGGTTGAAAAAGTAAAAAAAATAACGATAGAAACCATTGAAAAAATGGCGGTTTTTTCAGAGGAGAATACCAATCCTGGTGTTGTGTTCATCGAGGAAACCCGGGAGGAGATGAAAAGCGACCTTGCCCTTTTTTCCCTGCGCGCGGTGCAGGATGTGCTGGAAATCGGAGAGGCCCTGGAGCTACTTAAGCTCTACGGGATAAGCCATAAAAGTTTCAAGAACGGAAGGGGACTTATCGGAGCCCTTGCTGCCGCGGGTTTTGCACTGTGCGGACTTTCGGATTCCACATATGAGCTGATCGCATACAGGGAGAGGAATAGATGGGGGACATTGCGGGAAATAGATGAAAATTCTGTCTGGGAATCAGCCGGCATTGCCGGAACATGGGATACTGTGGATCATGAAAATGAGCGTATCGTGTTTGCACCACATACACCTGATCCGATACTTTTTGGCATTCGCGGGAAAAGTGAAAGCGAAGTTTTTCGTGCATTCTCGATAATAAAAAGCGAGCCTGTTGAACGCCATGTGGTCTATAAGACGAACCAGAATACGGACATGCACCTGGTTCATGCGAATATCTGCGAGATCAGGGATGACCGCTCGTACGTTCTTTCAGGAAAGGTCAAAACCTTCCCGAAAACAATAGAAGGCGGGCATGTTTTTTTCGAACTGACAGACGGGACATCCCTGGACTGCGCTGCTTTTGAACCAACAAAGGGCTTCAGGGGCATTGTCAGGCAGCTCCGTCCGGGAGATGAGGTAACAGTATACGGAAGCGTTAAAGATAATACTCTGAACCTTGAAAAGCTAAAAATCACGTCCCTGAACAGGCAGGAATTGAAGAACCCGCTCTGCTGCGGCAAAAGGATGAAATCCAGGGGCAGGGGGCAGGGATACAGGTGCGAAAAATGTGGCGCAATAAAAAAAGAGCAGGAGATGGTGACAATTCACAGGAACATATCGCTGGGATTCTATGAAGTACCGCCGTGTGCCAGGAGGCACCTGTCAAAACCCCTTATCAGATTTCGGGAGCCACAGGCAGTATCCTCTTGTGGGCATTAGCGCGAAGCAATGAAACGAGCCTGTCCACCTGGCCTGGCGGGAATATTTTCTTAGCTGCCGTAATATCCTTTTTCTCATCCACAAGCATGGAGAGTATCCTGTCTGCTGTTTCATAGGAAACGCCGAGTTCCCCTTCATCGGTCTGGCCGGGCCAGAGTCCCGCGGTAGGTACTTTTTCAATGATCCCGGCTGGTACGCCCATATGGCGGGCAAGACCACGTACCTGCGTTTTGTAAAGCCCGCCTATTGGTTCAATATCCACCCCGCCGTCACCGTATTTCGTGAAATAACCCAGGAGCAGCTCGGTCTTATTCCCTGTACCGACCACCATGCGATGCATGAGGTTTGCATGATAATAAAGTATGCACATGCGCGTGCGAGCCTTCAGGTTCCCGTTTGCCAGCAGGCTCTTTTTATCAAAATCCGGGATGACTGATGAAAAGGAGCGCAAAATCCCTGAAATCTCAATGACCCTGTGAGCAATGCCAAGTTCCTCAACCACTTCCATCGCATCATCTATATCCTGTTTTGCCGTTATGTCCTTCTCAGGTAACAGGAGCCCCAGCACGTTTTCAGCCCCGACGGCCTCTACCGTAAGATAGGCTGTCAAAGCCGAGTCTATTCCGCCGCTCACTCCAATAACTGCGCCGCTTGCACCTGCTTCCTGCACTTTTGACCTTATGAAAGCAGCGATCTTATCTTTTATTTCCGGATAGCCTGTGAGGGACATTATTTATCCTGCTTATAATGGAGAACTTCTTTTATTTATTTTTTGGAACCTGCTTTATATACCCCCGGTTCTTACTTCTTCCTGCAGGATAAATACAATTTGTATATAAGCAATCATGTCTATTTTCGGCTATATGGTAGGTGAAATTTGCGAATTCTGCGGAAATAAGTTTGATAAAAGAGGCATGGTTAGGCATCGTGAATCATGCCGCAAGCGAAAACAAAAAGAGCAGGAAAATGCGATGGATGACAAAGGGAAAGCTGCCAGGGAGGCGCAGATCCGGGATCTTTTGAAAAAGGTAAAACTGATGGAGCACATGATCGAAGATTTGAATTCCCAGGTTGTGGAAATGATCAAAGAAGTGGAGTGAATTTTTGAAGAAAGGTATTGAACGTGTAAATTATTGAATTATATGCAAAAAAAGCTTATAAGTAGAGCGAGGTGAATGTAATATATACGCCTGATTTTTCTACACCTATCGAGAGCATGAAAGACGCCCATCGCCTTCAGTGACCTTAAGTCCGGGGTTTGTCACTACCTCGTTTTGAAGAGGCTGTCCGATAATTAATCGAATCACTTCATAGAATCACAAAATAATTATCTCAAATCAAGCCTATAGCTTGTGAAAATATTTCAAAACATTTATATCATACAAATATAGTGTTTAAAAA
>CABMIH010000009.1 GCA_902386205.1 uncultured archaeon
GTTTCAATACCCAATCCGGATGTCCCATAAATTACGTATATACGTAATACATATAAATAAACCTTTCAACATGAGTTGGCTGAATTTATGAAAATATTACCTAAATCAGGCAGAGTTACGGTTTAAAGAAGGAAAGGAAATCATAGGCAAACGGCCTAACGTGCTTATAACCGACGGCCTGAGAGCTTACCACGATGCTTTTAACAGAGAATTTTATCAAAACTCTGCCCCACGCTCGAAGCATATTAACGCCATAAAGTTAAATGGTGACATGAATAATAACAAGATGGAAAGGATTAACGGAGAAATCAGAGATAGGGAAAAAGTAATGAGGGGCTTGAAGAAGAAAGATACCCCCATCTTGAAAGGCTATCAGATATTTCATAATTTCATACGAACTCATGAAGGGCTTGATGGCAAAACTCCAGCCGAAGCTTGTGGTATAAAGGTAGAAGGAGATGACAAATGGCTTACCTTAATCCAGAACGCAAGTTCAACTTAATGTTATATATCCTGCTTCTCATTTTTGTTGGTATGAGTGAATATCACGGTATTAAAGTTGTAAAAAAAGAAGGAATTGCAAACACTTTTGAAGTAACTTTAAGTGACCTCTCCCCCCTTGTAATAGCTTCTAACTATAAAGGGGCACATATTGAGGACGTAGTTTTAAATGCAATCTTAACCGCTCAGGTGAAAGCTCACGACCATGTTATGAATACACTTTAAACTCGTGTTCCCCCACCAACGCCAGTAGATACACTGAGGAATTGTTTTATTTTAGATTCTTCTTTCGATTCTTTCTTAGGAAAATGGGTTTTACAGTAACTATTTCCATTGAATATATATTCTGCATCTTTGTCGCATTCTATACATTTCAAATTCATTAGATCACCTATATTTTATCATTACTTGTTGATTTTAGATTCGCTAAGCTACACCGATATTATTATTACCCTGTAGAGCATACAAAAAGGTGCTAATTATTCTGTATGTTGTAGGGTAAAGCCATCCTTGGTTTTACTTTACAATTCAGATTTTTTATATCAACTCCTTCGACTGAACGGTGTAAGAATGCATGCACTTCTATATAATATTTCTCTGAAAAATCAGCAACCGGATTTTGACAATGGTTTATAAAGTTAAAAGCAACCGAAGACTTGACAGAACCGAAAACCAGAACTATAATAAGGAGGAATTTATGAAAAAGTCATTAGGTGCAACAACTATTGCTCATCCTGTCCCGGTCTGGGTGATCGGAACGTATGACAGTGAAGGAAAGCCGAACGTATCGACCGTAGCCTGGGGCGGGATATGCTGTTCCAGGCCGCCGTGTGTCGCAATATCTCTTCGGAAAGCGACGTATTCTTACGGGAATATCGTGGAGCGAAAAGCCTTCACTGTGAATATTCCATCAGAAAAGTACGTGAGGGAAGCAGATTATTTCGGTACGATCTCAGGCAGGGATGCGGACAAGTTCGGTGAAACCGGGCTTACCAGCGTAAAGAGCGAACTGGTGGATGCTCCATGCGTGAAAGAATTCCCGCTTGTTCTTGAGTGCAAACTGCTCCACACCATTGAGATAGGACTGCATACTGAGTTTATCGGCGAGATTATGGATGTAAAAGCGGATGAGGGGGTGTTGGGGAAAGATGGGCTTATTGATGTTGAAAAATTAAGGACTGTCATATTCGCGCCGGATACTGCTGGATATTATGGGATAGGCAAATATCTTGGAAAGGCATTTTCTATTGGAAAGAAGAGATAATGTTTTTCCTTTTCTAATTAATTTTTATTCAAGAGCAAGAATTATAAGTGTACATGCACATACATGGATAATATGGCGACTAAAACCATTACAATCACACTGGATGCCTACAAGAGATTACGTGCAAAAAAAGCCTCTAATGAAAGCTTTTCGGATATCATATTGAAACTGACCAGAAGAAAAAATACGCTTGACTATATCCGCTCTTTAAAACCAAGCAATGAACTTGCGGATAATATTGAAAAAGCAATGCGGGAAACAAGAAAAGCAAAGTTGAGGAAAGTTGATTTATAATGACCTGCCTTGACACTGATTTCATGATCGACCTGATGCGCCGGAGACCTTTTGCTGAGAGGAAACTGGAAAACCTTACAGCAGAGGGGGATAAATTAACTACAACGCCCCTTAACGCATCTGAACTCTATAAAGGTGCATATAACTCCTCCCGGCCAATCGAAGAAGCTAATAAAGTAAGGCGTCTTCTCGATACACTTGACATTCTGGAGTTTTCAACGGCTGCAAGTGAAACCTTTGGAAAACTTTCGATTGAATTCCAGAGAAAAGGAAATGACATTGGGGATTTTGACCTCATGATAGCGAGTATTGCGCTTACTCACGGGGAGACGCTGCTTACTAAGAACACCAAGCATTTCTCTAAGGTGCCAGGACTGGCGGTGGAGGGGTACTGAAGGTAATTAAAAAATCCCTCATATCCCACACCAGGAATCCCTTTCTCCCGAGAGCCTTCTTCCGTACAGGACTATGATCTGGCTTTTATTGGTATTGTATGCGTTTTGCAGGAAGTCGAGTTTATCATCAATCTTTTCCCCCTTCCTTAACAAGCCTCCTGCATAGTTTCAAGATTTCCTCAGCGCTCTTAAACCTTCATCCCTGCCGAATATTTTAGATGCAGGTGTAACTGACCTTTCAATCCCATAGAATGCCGGACCTCTTTTCCTTGCCAGGTCACTCGAAACGGCTGCCATGAACTCTATTTTCTCATAAAACCATTTTGGGATTTGTCGTATTTCCTTCACCCTGATAAGAACATCGCTCACATCATGGTCTCTCGGATATTCAATCGCAAGATATCTCAAAGCTCCTTTCAATGAAAGCTCGCATGTCTCCTGCGCCCTCCTGATAGCCAGGGAATATACTTCCTTTTCAAATGCGCTCCTCGCTTCTTCAAGCGTAAGTCCGGCGCGGTCGATATAATCATGCGCAAGCTCATCAGTCCTCATATTTCCACGACCTCTCCCAATTTATAATCAGGTTTTAAATCCCAGTAATATCTTTTGTCATCAAGGAATATCCTTTTTGAGCCCATTTTTTTAAGTTTTCTTCTCATGCTTTTCATTTTATTTACTATAAAATCATCGACATCATAAAGCATAATTCCATCCATTACTATATCCAGCAGGATGGAAGGGTTATTTTCAACTTCAGAAGGTGTGAGTGGAACAGGGCTGATTAATGTTCCGAGTTTTTTATCTTTCAGTTCCCGGTAATCTTCGGAAGCTTTCAGTTCTTTTTCGATCGCATTAAAAACCTCAAACCGACCTTCCTTTCCGAATTTTTCAGCGACTACCAAAATATCAATGTCGCTTCCTTCTCCCGCGTCTCCTCTTGCCGCGCTGCCGAAAAGGACGATTGAAATGAGGTCATCCTGTAAGATTTCCTCTAATTTGTCAGCAATGAGGCTGGCGTAATTGAGGTAGAGGTTTTGAATTTCATCGGTCATTTTGACTCCGGGGGTTTTATCGAAGATATGGTTTTCAATGTATATTCTATTCTTTGGATGGATTAATTATATTAACATGCGCAAAATAGAAATAGTTACTCTCTTATTTTTGTTATATTCATGGTTGGCAGTTACGTTTGGCGGCTATTTTTATGACTTTAACAAGTAATCTCTCGCAGTACCCTTAAAATAGACATAACTTACAGGATTAGGTGCTCTTGGCAGAATATACGGTTTGCTATTTTTATAATAAAGGATATTTTTTTTAGCTCTATCATAATCTAATTCTTTAATATCTGTGCATTGCAGAAAATATGCAATTTTATCTTGATTGATGTTCTCTTGATATTCGGGTGGCAGATGATTCTTTTCATTTTCATTTAACGGATTGCCCATGTTATTTGGACCTGGAAATATATCTAAAAGATGAGCATGGTATAATTTCCCTTGTCCAATAAAAAAAACTTCTTTTTTTATTATGTCTTTATGGTCATATGGTTTGTGGTAGGGTTTCCAAAATAACAATACCACACATATTCATTGTCATTCGCAGCATTTTTATGATTTTCCATTATTTCTTCAATGTTTTCATCTAATTTAATTATCAAACTCACGCTCTTACCTCTTTTAAGTTACCAAACCCTTTGATATGCATATCAAATTCAACAATAAATAGTTTCGCTTTTTAACGGCCTTGACCCCCCCTTCTCTATTCGCCACGGAGTGCACCCCAGGCATGTGTTCCATCATGACAAACGATCGCCTGCGCGCCAGCATCGGAAAGCGAAAAAGCAGGTGTCTGCCCCGATCCTTCAATCGCCCTCCCTGGCTTTCGGTCTCTTTTTCGTATCCAGAATGCCTTCAATGATATCAGGCGCCATAAAAAATCCAGCAGCTCCCAGTTCACTTATTATTTTCAGCAGTTCATTTTTATCTTTTATCGGGCAGAGTTCATACCTTATTTTAAGCAATCCCAGTGTTCCTGTAATTTTTAAGTGTTCTTTCTTTGCGAGTTTCCTTGCATCAAGGTCATCAAGAGCCGCTATCCAGCTATGTTTTTTTGCCAGTGCAATAACGCCCGCTTCGCCATCATGAAGTATAGAAAGATATTTTTCAAAATCCTGCGTTTTTTCTATGTCTATCCATCCGCCGTTTTCCTTCAGGGCTGAGATGGCTTCAGAGAATATGATTTCCTTTTCTACAGTATGCGGAATTATGGCTTTTACCTTTAACCGGCTTAATATCTCCTTCAGCAGAGGAAACCTTCCGATCTCACAGAACGCACTTATGACGCTTGTATCCAGGACTATCAATCTTCTGTCCCCTTCAAAGTTTCATAGTCCTCATAAAGCTCTCTTACGCCTTCTACTCCAAGCCTGGGTCTAATACCTTTTTCAATAAGGATTTCTTTCATTCTGGTTATTGAAACCCCCGCTATTCCGGCAGCTTTGGCAAGTGAGACTTTTTCCTGCCTGTATAGTTCTGCCGCGATTTCTTTCTCATCATATTCCCTGAGCATATGGCGCAGCGCGTCACGAACAGCTTCGGCTATGTTCCCATATAACCCTGCATCTATCAACCGTTTTATTTTTATTTCGAACTCACCTTTTATTTCAACCGTAGTAGGCATTTGATCACTTGAATAAATATATGTTTTTCCAAGTTAAATAGTTAACTTTCCCTCATCCCCCGTCAACGTATCAGCTTCGGTCGGGCCCAAATTTTGCACATTATAGAGCGCGGTATCAGATTTTTTTCAGGGGAAAGACACCAGTGACCCCGCCATTGCCGTACGAATGGTATGAAACCCCCTAATCTGCAATTTTCACACCCCTCCTGAACTGAATAATTTTTTCATCTCCAACAAACCGACAACGAATGTCATTGCTAAGGCAATGAGTATTAGCTGAGTAAAGCTGATCGGAACAAGATTAAACCTGTCACTCAAAAATGGGAAATAAATCCCCATGACAAGAAAAGTGATTGCTGCCACAGCCCAGAGATTAATGACTCTGTTAGCAAATATTCCCAGAGGGAAAATGGATTCTTTATCAGAACGGGAAATATAAGCAAGAGCGATATGACCGAAAATCCAGGCTGAAAAAGCATAGGTTTGTGTCTCTCTAATACTTAAACCCTGGCTCCGGGCATAAAAGTACACGGAAATAACCCCGACGAACAGGAATGCTCCCTTGGTTAAAAGGTCTTTAATTACCCGGTTATTGATTATATCCTCTTTCGGGTTGCGGGGAGGCCTGGAATAAATATTTTTTTCTTTTGCCTCGGCGACGAAACCAGCAGATGCGGCTAAATCCATGAATAATTCCAGGAGGATTATCTGGATGGGAGCAAAAGGCATTGGCATATCTAAAAGAACGGGCAGGAGGAAGATCAACACTAAAGCCGTCTTCACCGAGAGATAGTATTTAATTCCTTTTTGCAGATTATCAAAAAATTTCCTGCCTTCGAAAATACCCTGCGCAATAGTTATATAATTATCATCCGCCACTACAACTTCTGCAGCCTCCCTGGCTACATCGGTTCCCCTGATTCCCATCGCTATGCCGATATCAGCTCCTTTCAGGGCCAGTGCATCGTTGATACCGTCACCGGTCACAGCTACCACTTCCCCGTTCTTTTGTAATGCTTTCACGATCCTGTATTTATGTTCCGGGGTTGCTCTGGCAAAAACGGAAGACTCTTTCATGGTTTTCTGCAATTCATCGTCAGTTAAATTATCCAGTTCTTCACCTGTTAATACTCTGTCAGATGTTGGAATACCGACTTCCCTCGCAATGAAGACAGCCGTTAGCGGATGATCCCCTGTAACCATGATTGTCCTGATACCTGCCCTCATCGCCGCAGCAATAGTTTCCTTAACTCCCTTCCTCGGCGGGTCTTCAAAGCTTATCAGCCCTGCAATCTCCATTTCCTGCTCGATCCTGTCAAAATCAAGGTACTTTCCCTCAAGAGTTAATCTTTTATACGCAATAGCTATTACACGTCTGCCTTTTTCGGTTTCTTTTGCCAGCGCAGCTTTTATATCTCCGCCGATATGAGAGCAGCTTCTAAAAATCTCCTCGGGCGCGCCGCTTAAAAACAATTCATAATCCGGCTCATTTTTCCTTATAACTGCTTTTGTTTTCCTGCCGTTCCCAAAATCTCTTGCGCGGACCAGCCGGGGCAGGACCGTTCCAATTTTCAACTCACCGGCTTTATTTTTTATCTCCCGGTCCAGAGGGGATAAAGTGAATTCTGTCAGGGAGCCGAGAGCTTTTCCAAGGATTTCTTTCTCTTTGCTTTCAGGATAAAATGAGACAATTTTCATCTGGCTTTCCGTGATTGTTCCGGTTTTGTCGGTAACAATGACTGTGGCATTACCTAAGGTTTCGGCAGCTTTTATTCTTTTGACCAAAAATTTATTTTTAGATAGAGTATATGCACCCAGCCCCAGTACCATCGTGATAATTATAGGAAGTTCTTCGGGAATGGTAGCAAAGGAAAGGGAAAGACCGGTCAGGATCATCGTCTTTATATCCTGCCCTTTTAAAATACCAATAAGGGGAATAGTGATCGAAAAAAACAGGGCTACAAAAACCAGCTTGCCAGCCAGGGATTTCATCGCCAATTGCAGTGAGGTTTTGGGCGGTTTGATCTCCTTTGAAATAGTAGCGATTTTACCAAGCCTTGTATTCTTACCTGTTGCAAAGACCCGTGCCAGTCCTTCGCCGGAGAGGATTATCGTACCTGCATAAATTTCATCACCGCTATTTTTGTCCTGGGGAAAAGACTCGCCAGTCAATGCTGACTCATCCAGTTGCATGCCTGCTGAGCGTTCTATTTTTGCATCGGCAGCAACCCTGGTTCCGGTGGTTAAAATTAAAAAATCATCAGGTACAACGCTCTCCGAATCGATTTCTGTGATCTTTCCATCCCTTAACACTTTTGTTCTTGGCGCAGCTATTTTTCCTAAAGAAGCAATTGCTTTTTTTGCCCGGAATTCATTATAGACTTCGGCTAAAACTAATAATATGATTACTACAAAGATGGTAATGGCATCTTCAAGTTTTCCCCAGATGCTGTAGAAAAAGCCAACCACCAGTAAAAGAAGGATCATTGGCTCTGTAACTTCATGCATAGCAATGCCAAAGAAACTGACTTTAGCGGGTTTAAAAATCTGGTTGGGGCCGAATTTTAAAATTTTCTCTTGAGCTTCGGCTGAACTCAGTCCATTATAATTTTTTTGACTCATCACACCAAAACCTCATCTATAAGCTCTTTAATTTTCATTTTTGACTTTTCCAGCATCTCTAACCCTTCTGGCGTAATGGAATAATATTTCCTTACTTTTCCATTTACGGTTTCCTTTCTGCTTTTCAAGTAACCTTGTCTTTCCAAAAGATGAAGAGTAGGATAGAGTGTACCTGGACTAAGGGAATAGCCATGCCTTCTTAACTCATCTAAAATCTCTACTCCATAAATTTCTTCTTTGTTAGCATGGTGGAGTATGTGGACTTTTATAAATCCAAGGAAAAAATCTTTGTCAATCATAATATCAAATTTCGATATCGATATATGATAACAGTGAATTTAAAACTTTCGGTCGAATTCGATGGTCCAATAGATAATAAAGGAACAGAGAGAAATTTTGTTCCAAACTTAGCGATATTGGAAAACCATAAGGGATTGAAACATGTTACGCCAGCCAATTCACCAACCACAAATCTAACACATGAAAAATTTAGACAAACCCTAAATCAGATTGGATATGCACAAATATGTACAGGTTATCGCTCTGCGTCCCTCAGACCTGTCCAGCTATAAACTTAAATCTGTACAGGTCATGTTAGAAAGGTAGTTTTAAAGCATTCATACTCCTTATTTCAGGGTCGACAAACCCCTTTAAGGATCGCAAGATGAAAACTAAGGCATAAAAGTAAGAGTATTATAAAAAATGGAGAAAAAGGTATTGAAATTTCATGACATAGTTTTAGTAAGATACGACGAGATAGCCCTGAAAAGCAAAAAAGTCAGGTCCAGGTATGAACAGATACTTGTAAAGAACATAAAATCAATGCTAAATGCAGACGGTTGTTCATACTCGCAGATAAGCAAGGAAATGGGCCGTGTTTTTATACACTCAGATGATGATAATGTTGTAAAAAGCGCAGCAAAGGTCTTTGGGGTGGTTTCGGTGAGTCCTGCGTATACATGCGAGCCCACACTGGAATCGGCTGCCGGGCTATGTGCAGATGTGGGATGTCGTATAATCAGGGAAGGCCAGTCCTTTGCAATAAGGGCGCGCAGGGCCGGGAACCATAGTTTCACCTCCCGCGATATTGGCGTTGCCTGCGGGGATGCTGTTTTTAAAAAGATCAATAAGAACACCACGGTAGACCTTGATGAGCCGGATGTTGAAATTTTCGTGGAGATCAGGCAGGAAAAGGCTTATGTTTTCACGGAATCCGTAAAAGGTGTTGGTGGCTTGCCCATGGGAACACAGGGCAAGATGGTAGCGCTGATCTCAGGAGGCATAGATTCACCGGTTGCAGCCTGGCTAATGATGAAACGCGGCTGCGAGATAGTCCCGCTGTACCTTAACAACGAGCCTTTTTCTGATGAGACCACACGCGAGAGGGCGATGGCATGTATCGCTGTCCTCCAGAAATGGTCCCCCCAGAAGAAATTCACAATATACGAAGCGCAGCATGGTGAAAATCTCCTTGCTTTCCTGGAAAATTGTGATAACAGGCTGAACTGCGTATTGTGCAGGCGTATGATGTATCGGATAGCGGGAGAGGTGTTAAAGCTTGAAGACGCACATGGTATCATCACGGGTTCATCGCTCGGGCAGGTCGCGTCACAGACCTCGCTGAACATGCTTGCAGAGATGTACGGCATGGAATACCCAATTTATCATCCGCTTATCGGTCTTGATAAACTTGAGATAACCGATATAGCACGAAAAATCGGAACGTTTGAACCCTCGACCAAACCCGCTACCTGCTGCATGGCAGTACCTGAATATCCCTCAACTGCGGCAAAACCGCAGGAAGTGCTGGATGCTGAGAAGCTTATAGATGTTCCTTCGCTTGTGGATAAAATGGTCAAAAATATTAAGAAGTTCTCTTAATAAATCTCATGATTTTAAGCATGGATATTAAAAATAATAGATACAGTGCTTCAAATCCTGGCGCTTCTTTTGGCGATTTTCCGCGCCATTGCTTTATCTCCTCCACCATCTCCTCAGGGCCAAGGTAACCGATATGCCTTCCAATTTCTTTCCCTTCTGGATCAAGGAACACGACCGTGGGATAATAGGCTATACCGTACTTTGTTTCGATATCAATCCTCTTCTGGGTATCGACCTTGATGGCGATGAAGTCGGACATCTCGGACATCACCCGGGGATCGGGGTAAGTTCCCTGTTCCATAGCTATGCACGGCCCGCACCAGTCGGCATAAAAGTCAATGATGACGGGCTTTTCAGTTACGCTTGACGCCAGTATTCCCTCCTCGTAGTTGTACCATCTTGTGGCCCCGGCACTTCCCGGGATAGCTGCAATTGAAAGGATAATGATTAATAGAAGTCCTTTGAGCATCGTAGCAGGATTGACTTTGGGATATAAAGAATATTCGAAAATTATAGACGCATTAATGAAAACATTACTTATAAATATTCCTCGATACCTGCTTGATTCAATGAGCGATTACTGGGATGTCCCCGAACAGGAATATGAGATCTCACTCCTTCAATTCGCAAGGGAGGAGTTATCAAAGATAGGCTACTCTGTGCTCAGCGAAAAAGTGGAAGTATGCAGCGGGGCAGGGGCTATGACTTTAACAGCAGTACTGGAAAAGAAAGACCTGCGCTTTGGTTTATATATCCATGACGGACCAAAACAGCGAAAAAGCAGGGGACCCCCGATAATCTGGATGCTCGCGCTTTTGCCCGGAATGAACACAGCAGAGGACTTAAGAAATTTCATATTGACCCACCCGCATGATTTCAGTACCCTTCTTGCGCCTGAAAATACGATGTTAAAAGACAGGAAAGAAGCAAAACTAAAAAAAATCTACACGTTCCTGTACAATTCAAAGATAAAAGACCTTTATGATACAGACCTCTCAAGCGCAGCCGATGTATTAAGAGAAAGGCTCAGGAAGGACCAGCAGTTTGGGCCTTGAAATGCTCATATCCGCGCGCCTCGAGCTCCCAAACCCCGGCAGCCCTTTCAATAAAAATACCTTTTTCAATGACTTCACCTATGATCGTGAACTGGCAGGCTTTTTCCGCCCCCCTGGTTTTATCAGGACTTATAGTGAATAATAATTCAAAATCGCCGCCTGAATAAACAGCCGCCTCCAGCAAATCCTCATTTTTCAATCCCCTGACCCGGGGAAGGGCTGGCAGCCTGCTTTCGTATATTTTAAAACCCACGCCGCCTGCTCTGCCCATATCGTGGAGCGAGAGAGCCAGCCCGTCGCTTATATCCATCATGGACGAAACAGACCTGGAACAGGTAAGGGCAATCCCTTCATTTATTCTTGGTGCCGGTTCAAAAAGGGCTTTTAACACTTCGCTGCCGACAGGTAAATCCTTATCCAGTGCAAGAAGTGCCACTCCTGCCATCCCCGGATGTCCTGTCACGCACACCAGATCGCCTTGCTTTGCCCCACTTCTATGCACCAGCAGTTCTTTTTTCACAAGCCCCAGAGCAGTCCCGGTAATGGTTAGTTCATCGTGTGAATCAGTGTCCCCTCCGATAACCCCGGTGCCGTATCTGGAGGCACATTCATCCATTCCTTTTGCGATTTCATCGATAAATGCAAGTTCGGTATCCGGCGGTATCCCCATCGCCATCAGTACGCCAATGGGCCTTGCTCCCTTGGAAGCGATGTCGCTCAGGTTTACTGCAACAGACATCCAGCCTATCTGCCATCCTGACATCAGGGGCGGGAAATCCGTTTTCCTGTGAAGCATATCCGTGGTTATGAGCAGGTAATCCTCCCCCCCTATGTCAAGCACGGCGCAATCATCCTCACCCGCTCCAACGAGGACATTGCCGCCTGTTTTTGTAAGTGACTTGGTGATATGCGAAATCAATTCACGTTCGCCCAGTTCGCTGGCTTTCATGCATCCAATTATTCGCATTGTATTCTATATAAATTTATATGACACTACGTTTTATAAGTAATAAGGAATCAGTAAACAGTGATGAACGCAGTACCGGGCGACCAGGAAATGCCCCTGGTCGAGCATATTAAAGAATTACGCTCAAGAATGATTATTACTGCTGTTCCAATTACAATATTAACATCAATTGCGTTTCTTTTCTCAGGTGAACTGCTGCAATTGATATGGAAACAAACAGTTCCTGTTCCCATGACCATATATTCCCCGATGGATTTGATCCTCACTAAACTTTCCCTGTCTTTAATGTGCGCTCTTTTTTTTGGGATACCGATTATTGTTTACGAAGCTTTCATGTTCGTAAGCAAAGGTTTGTATGCCAATGAAAAAAACTTTTTTATCAAGGTCGTGCCATTATCTTTTATCCTGTTTACAGCCGGGGCAGCGCTTGCTTTCTTTGTAGTGGTACCTTTCATATTCAAAAACACGATACTCTATTCGATCGATGTTGCGACTCCCCAGATTTCAGTTATAAAGACAATTTACACACTTATAACACTCATCCTGAGTTTCGGGATCGTTTTCCAGTTCCCCCTTCTTGTCGTATTCTCTATAAAAATGGGTCTTTTAAAATTGGAATACCTGAAGGGAAAAAGGAAGGTGGTTTACGGTATCCTCATCGCATTTTCATTGGTGGTATCCCCTGATCCTTCAGCCCTGTCGGAATTGATTGTTGCCGCAACGCTTGTGGTTTTATTTGAAATCAGCCTTTTATTGGCCAGGTTTTTCTAAATCTAAATCGTAAGATTTATATACTATGTTCGCAAATATACGAATTAATAGTGGGCAAGTAATAACTTTTTTACACCACCATAATCCCCACCTGCCCACTATCCTCCTGCTAATTCTGAAGGGGTCACGTGTCAGTTTCCAGATGAAATAAGGGTCTGCTATCCGGGGAAATCCCAAAGAATGAAAATGGAGGGAAATATATCAAAATCGACAGAATTTCCGGATTGAAAAACCAGGCAGTATAGAATGACTTTCATGGAATAAAATTACATCATAATAATGAGTATTATGTTTAATATTTTCCAACAGAAATAAAGGGGTTGGCCGACCCTGATGCTGTTTGAGTCGTGTGAATTCACCCAGGAGTGAGGAAAAAGCGGCCATGGTCGATAAAAACAAGGAAACAATTCAGGGGTAAAATCGATAAGGTCGAAATAACCTTCAGAAAAAGTATAGAGTTTGCAGAAACGGTGGCTTGTGAGTTCGGTTCGCCGATTGAAACATCATTAATGGATGGTTCATTGATACAATTGATACCACAAGTCTTAAATAATAACAAGGTCAAAACATAAATCAGGATAGGACAATAACGATTAAGCAAAAAGCTGGTCAATATAATTTAAGAAAGGATAGGAAAAACGATATGAAAGGTTTTAATAACCTTATCTTTGGCCCGGCAGTAATAGTAGCCTCTAAAATCAGTCGCATAGACGACAGGAATTATGCCGGGGATTGTACTTCAATAACAACATATCTTTCTCGAAATTATCATTTGACCTGGAAAAACAATGAACTTAAAAACAAATTCTGAAGACAACTTTATTCAACTGTTGGCAGATGAGTGCTCCAAAGCAATAATGTCTCTGACCACAAGAAAGGAATACTCAGCCCTGCAGCTTAGCCGTGAACTCAATATACCTTCTACGACTGTTTACAGGAAATTGAAGCTTCTTGAAGAGGCCGATATGATACAGAACGTCAAGACGCTCATAGACCGCTCAGGTAATGAGGAGAAATATTATCGTTGTATAATCCAGGAAGCTATAGTGAAGTTCAATGAAGGTAAGGTTTTGATCACAATAAAGAGATTGGACTTCAGAGATAAATTTGTAAAGCTCTGGAAAAAACTTTCTGCTCCTGAAAGCTGAAAAGTATTGGACCCGTTTAAATATATTTTTCCTGTGTGACCGATTACCAAATGATGGTAATCATAAAATGATAACCATTATGTCTTTTTATATATGAAGCTCACGTTCCATTAATCAGGATAGGATGAATGGATAGGCCTCCTCGAACCTTTCATCTACAAACAGGGCAGGAATGCTAGCATAGCGTTTTTTGTCCTGGACTGAGCAAAAATTGAGGCAGGATAGGATATGATAAATAAAACGTTAGATAGGATAAAAAGTTTGAACCGTATACGAACAAGTTTATTGCTGGGCATATTTTTTATTTTTTCAATATTTTTTATACAAACAGTTGCAGCGGACTGTACTACCTGCCATACATCATATGGTGATGCAGTCAGTTCTTCAAAGCATAGCCCGGTCAATCCAGGTACGCCAGTGTGCACTGATTGTCACACCGGCTATGTCGATGGGCATTCATACATTGGTTATGTAGTGAATGAAAGTAACACATGCAGAAATTCAGGGTGTCATGAACAGGATGTTAATGGATTCTATGAAAGACATAGCAGTAAATCGGATTGTACGCAATGTCACTTTGCAAATACTACTAGACCTTTCAGCCTGAATGGATCGCTCTTCGAACATGACCATAACCTGACAGTTGAGCATAATTTCTATCAATACAACCAGTCAGGCATGCCTCTCAAGAGTAATGGTGGTGTTGGCGTGGGTATGTTCCCATACTACACATGCACATTGACCTGTCATGGAAGTGGAAACCAAAAAATCGATGAAGCGGCCAATAGCTGGCTGGGAAGTGCACATGCAAGGTCATTACACATGAGCGGCGACAACAAGCAATCCTGTGCAAAATGCAAGTCACCATTTAACTACAACGTAAGCTTGCCGTCAGGTACACTCATTTCACAGCCTGACTGGCAGGGAATCCAGTGCAGGGTCTGCCATAATCTCCACAAGAGGAATGTAAGCACCAGTGGGCCAATAGCATACTATAACGAAACCAGTAGTTCCCTTAATGGCTATGCGATTTATGAACCGGTCAGCAATGCCACCCAATTGTGCGAGAAATGCCATACCGGAACAACGCACAATAGTCAATTCGGCGGAACGCACAAGAATGTTGTAGGCTTTGACTGTGCAAGCTGCCATCTGAATACGACATTTAACAAGAATGAAACACATATGTTCGAGGTCAAGAACACTACCACAGGTGTAACAGGTTGTGAAGTGTGCCATAAAGCGGAAGATCACACATTCCAGTTCTCAGCAAACCATACGGGTAAAGCAACATGCGAAGCCTGCCACGATAAGACAGTTGCAAGGAATGCCACCGGTTATGCAGTGAGTTCCGATGGCAAGACTTACGGCCTCTATAATGATACTTTAACCGGAGAAATATCAAGCTGGAAAGATTCGCACGGTACTCCTGCAACATGGCCCCTGCACAATATAAGCAAAGAAGTGAATTGTGCCAAATGCCATATGACAAAATCGAAATCTACAGGAACATTGCTGGCAGGCTCAATACTTGCCCATACGGGCAGTGGGACGTGTGATGAGTGCCATGTAGTAACTCCAGGCTCTGGCTTTACCTTGCCGGCAACGAACGTATGCAAAACCTGCCATACAACATATGCAGACCAATACGGAGCACCCAATCTGACTGGCACGGTAATGGCAGGATATTCATCCTGTGGAGGGAACAACTGCCATAAAGGCGTTTCCGGTACTACGACAATAGCTACAGTTGCGGATCACAACATAGACCGCAATTATAGCGGTGGCGGTATAGTAACGTACACGGTTTTCCTGAATGGCCAGAACAGCCTCACAATTACACAGGGAACAACGCCGGTTACGATCAGGTCAAATATCAGCGATGCAGGCAGTGCAGGTAAAGTAGCGGCGGCACAGTTCCAGCTCAGGAACAGTACAAATAAAATATTGATCGACTGGACTGCCATGAGCGCACTGGATGGTAAGTTTGATGCAATCAATGGAGTATGGGAGTCGATAACAGGCAGCATTGATACGACCGCAATGCCAGCGGGCACATACACAATATATGTCCGTGGCATGGATATTGGAAAGCAATGGAGCACTACGCAAAGCGCAACACTGAACATCATATCAGCACCGGCTTTTACGCTCAGTGGAAAAGTTACAGATGCTTCTGGAAATGCGATAAGTGGGGCCCGCGTTGAACTCGTTGAATATTCACAGGTTTATAACAACCTGACCAATAGCCTTGGGGATTATTCAATGCAAGTTCCGGGAGGAACATACCATTTCAGTGCAAGTGCTTCGGGATACGCCCTGAACACAACGACAGTAACAATAAATGCAGATAGCATACAGGACTTCACCCTCGTTCCGGTTTCAGGAATATTCATCCCGTGGATCGCCTATTCCCAGACCACATGGTACACGCCTGTCCAGGTACAGAACATAGGTACAATCGCTTCTGATGTGAATGTATCGATGTATGACCAGAACGGTAACCTCGTCCAGATCCAGAATACAACAATACAACCAAAGACCTCCGCAGTATTCTGGCCTTCAGCAGGTCCGACAGATGGTGGTTCTGCGGTGATAGCCTCGACCCAGAGCGTAATTGCCATTGTGAATGAAATGCCAAAGAATGGTCTTGATGGAATGAGTTATGGCGGATTCGCCCAGGGCTCGACCAAATTATACATACCCTGGATAGCTTATTCCCAGACTACCTGGTATACCCCGATACAGGTACAGAACATAGGCACAGTTGCTTCTGATGTAAATGTATCGATGTATGACCAGAATGGCAATCTGGTCCAGATACAGAATGCAACCATCCAGCCCAAGACCGCCTCTGTCTTCTGGCCGCCAGCCGGACCGACAGATGGAGGTTCTGCGGTAATAACATCGACCCAGGATGTAGTCGCAATAGTCAATGAAATGTCAAAGACAGGATCGCAGTCAATGAGCTACGAGGGATTCCAGACAGGCTCGAAGAAGACATTCATTCCTGTGATAAGCTTCTCGCAGACGAACACTTATACGCCTATCCAGGTACAGAACGTCGGAACGGCAAGTGCGAGTGTGAATGTCAACATATATGATTCAAATGGAGCCTTTGTAGTGACCCAGAATGCAATAATACAACCAAATACTTCGGCTGTATTCTGGCCCCCGGCCGCGTCAACACCTTCGGGTTCGGCAGTTATTGAATCGAACGAGGATGTTATCGCGATCGTGAATGAGATGATAAACAATAACAACTGGGCCATGAGCTATTATGGGTTCTCGGCAGGATCGACACAGGTATTCATACCCTGGATAGCATACGGCAGTTCTGGCTGGTCTACGCCGGTGTATGTCCAGAATGCAGGTACATCAGGTGCAAATGTTGCTGTGTCGTTCTATGACCAGAATGGCGGGCTTGTGGAGACGAGAAATGGGAACATACTGGCGAATGCTTCGCAAATATTCGTTCCAAGGTCATCTGCACCGACAGCAGGCGGGTCTGTGATGATAACTTCACTCCAGCCGGTTACTGCTGCGGTTCACGAGATCGATGCGGCTTCGAAGGTTGCGATGGCATACAGTGGAAAGTCAGGATAGGGATTATTCCCTATCCAACATTTTTTTTTCTGAGGAAGTAACGGAATTGGAGATCATTCACAATAGTCCTCGACTTCATCTTCATACTTTTCATCATCGGATTCTGGAACTGCCAATATGCCATATGTCGCTAAAGACGGATATCCGCAATTTGTTGGTTGTGTAAAAACATTAAAAAAGGCTCCTGTTGCATAAAATTGATAGCGGGGCATGGATTCGAACCATGGATCTACGGGTTATGAGCCCGTCGGGATTTCCTGACTACCCTACCCCGCTTTGGAGCTAAAATAGTATCCTCCCAATGTTGATGATGGCTGATAAAGACTTCGGTGTGGCCGCACTTCCTGAACTTATAGCACGGGTTTCATATTTCGGGATTCATTTAGCCTTTTCAAGATATGCCCTCACAACGACCAAAAATTCTTCATTTGAAAAGTTCAGATATTTTGTCAGGAGGATAGCGCTTACCAGCCATCTTTAAGAGTGCCGCTATTTCCTCATTCATATGGCAATCCCATCGCGTTTAATATTTAATATTAATGCAGTTTTTCTTCTACGCCAGTCGTTTTCTTTTATAGGAACAAGAGATATGAGGGTATCGAATTTTAGTGATAATGAGGACACGATATCACCGGTGCGCTCAATCTCTGCGCAGGCATGGGAAAAATCTTCAAGGATTAAAGATTTTTTTATTTATTCTTAACGCTATCGGGCGCATAATAAAAAAATGTTGAATGTAATGCAGATAATGTCCATATACATAACCTCCGCAACATTTAAATACATTATGATAATAATGATAGTTATAGCGAGAAGACACTACCGTAACTTAGGTTGCGGCATCATCTCGTTCTAAGGAGATGAAAGATGGCGAAAATAATGCACGTACAAACTGTTCTTGTGGTAGAAGACCTCGAAGCCCTGAAAGTAAAGACGGGTGAGAGCAGCACCAAGGACGCCCTCGCCAAAGCGGTCCATCATTTCCTCGATTGCGAATACACGCAGGTAGAGGATATGTGGGCCAAGAAACTTGAGAAGGTAGTCAATCGTAAGAAAGAAATTAACACATCTTGAATGGAGGAGATTGAGTATGTTCAGAAGAAATGAAGAAGCAGTATCGCCTGTCATCGGTGTCATCCTGATGGTGGCGATAACTGTTATATTGGCGGCTGTGATAGCCGCGTTCGTGTTCGGATTAGGCGGCTCCCAGGAAAAAGCCCCGACCGCGAGCATAGTAGTTGCGAATAACCCTGATACTACAACATATGACCTGAAGATAAGCCACAAAGGCGGAGACACCCTGAAAGGCGGCGACTGGAAGTTATCCGTAGTTTCAGCCACAGGTGGCAGTACTGCACCAGAATTTGTTAATTCCAATTCAGGAAATGACCTGTCGGTTGGCGCTCAGATCAGTGTTACAAATATAACAACCGGCTGTGGAACGACATGCACATTAACTAACCAGAGCCTTAACACCAGCGCGGCGTCTACTGCGGTGTTAACAACAGGCACCAAGTACGACATTAAACTCGTACACGTTCCATCCAACGCAATGCTGGTTGACACTGTAGTCGAAGTAAGATAAGCCTTAAAATCCCCCTTTTTGGGGGAATTTTCTTTTTATCAACACAGGATTGAAGAATGAAACGATGCGAGGAGGCTGTATCACCGGTCATCGGTGTTATTATGATGGTGGCTATTACCGTTATACTGGCGGCGGTAGTGGCGGCATTCGCGTTCGGGCTTGGCGGTAACTCGGATTCAAAAGCGCCTACTGTAGCTGTTATAGCAGGGAATTACCCTGATACCATCGGTGTACCTGACATCAGGATTCAGCACAAGGGCGGGGACACGCTCAGGAGCGGGGACTGGAAGATATCCATAGCGCCTGTAGGAAAGCCGCCCGTGTATCAGGTTTCAAGTGCCGATCTAAATGTCGGGGACCAGATACTGACAGGGAATGTGACAAATCTTGCAGGTGCGACTTATAACGTAACCAATGGCGCGATATTCATAACTGCGGGAGACAGCCCGACGACGGCAAGACTTGCATTCGGCCAGAAATACGAGGTCAAATTGATCGTATTTCCGTTCAAATCCATGTCGCTTGACACGGTTGTGGAAGTAAGATAAATAATATTTTTTTTGTTCTCTTTTTTTTAAGGCTCGTTCTTAGTAGGGAAATTCTTTTGGATGGTAAACTTCAATGGGCAGATTTTTATTTTTTAATTTCAAAACAAATTCATCCTCATTAACCCTTTACATGCCGTCTCATTGTTCTAACTTCTTCAACAGAAGATAATTTGCCCTTCCACCGGTTTCCGATCTCTCTTGAGGTTCTAAATATTTATGGACTGCTTCTTTCAGTTTTTGTGCATCTGTTTCGACAATATAAGGCATTTTTATCTTTTCAAGTTTAGCGACTCAAAGAGTTTTTTTACATCGTGGCTATCTTTGCATTTCACGGTATCTCCGCTTTCAGCCTCGCCGATGCCTTTTTTAATGCTTGCCATAAATTTTGGATCGCTATATATCAGCAAATCATCCTTTAACAACTCCAGCTCTTCTTTTCTTTTTTCAAGTTTATCTATAAGATCAACAAAATTGTAAAGCTTCTTCATAATAACTCCGCAGGCAGCTTGTTTTAAGCGCCGCATATAGAGGCAGAGGCGCAGCAAAGTTTTAAGTGATCTCACCTGGCTATTTTCAAAGCCGTTTTGAGATTAATAGGTTTGATCAAATTAATAACAGGATTCATTTGATCGCCTTACCTATTAGCTTCTCCCTCTTTTCATCATCTTTTCGCATCTCTTCTATTTGTTTTCTTACAGCTTTAGGATCGAGTTGTCCTTTCAATATCCCGCACAATGTTGTAAGATCTGCCGTTTTGGGTATCATTTTAATGTAACTTCCCTCATCTTCGATTAATATTTCAGTATATGCCTCAGGTCATTCAAATCCATGTCGCACGCGTATTGAAGTAAGATAAAATCTCAAAGAACTTGTTACCAGTTTGAGAAGAATATTTATCAAAAGCATGTGAATTACTTTAGTATGGTGTATGTTACAAGTTTCAAGTGTTTTCGCTGCGCAAGAAAATATAAACCACAGGAAATAGAAAAGCTTCCCATCCCCAGATGCAGGAATTGCGGCTCTGCCCTTGATGCGGAATATGATTACAGGTCAATACAGAAGCTCATCCTTCGCGACGACTTCATGCGCGATGACCCCACACACTGGAAATACTGGGCATTCATGCCTGTCAAAGACCTCTCAAAAGTTGTGACCCTGGGAGAAGGGGGAACGCCGCTGCTTGAAAACAAGAGACTCGGGAAAACCGGGAGATTACTTGTAAAATATGAAGCTGCAAACCCCACAGGGTCTTTTAAGGACAGGGGTTCCTCACTTGAGATAACAAAAGCGCTTGAACATGGAAAACGCAAAGTAGCGCTTGCTTCAACCGGCAATATGGGTGCTTCCGTGGCAGCTTATGCGGGTTTTGCGGGGCTTGAATGCAAAGTGTTCATCCCGGACATCGTAGGAAAAGAGAAATGCACGCAGATAAAAGCTTACGGCGCAGAAATAGTTGCTGTCGAAGGGGATTACTCTGTCGCAATGAAACAGGCTGAAGAATATGTGGTCTCCCACAGCGATTCTTTTTTAACGGGGGATTATCCGTGGCGAAGCGAGGGGACAAAAACCGTGGGTTTTGAGATAGCAGACCAGTTATACTGGCACGTCCCGGATCATGTTGTAGTGCCTGTCGGCAACGGCACGCTCATATGGAGTATTTATGAAGCGTTCCGCGAGCTTGCGCTTGTGAAGATAACTGAGAGGATACCCCGCATAATAGGCGTGCAGGTTGAGAATTGCGCGCCCGTGGTACATGCATGGGAAAACGAGCTTGGTGAAATAATCCCGGTACAGGACCCGAAAACAATAGCTACCGCCATAGCCTGCGGCGACCCGATAGACGGTATCGCAGCGCTTCGGGCAATAAGGAATTCAGGTGGGGAAGCGCTGAGGGTAACAGATGGGGAAGCCCTTTCTGCCCGCGATAAACTTGCAAGGAACGGGCTTTTCGTTGAACCAAGCGGCGCCGTCGCTTATGCGGGTGTTTTGAAAAAGAAGCTATCCGGTACAGTTGTGGTCATTGCCACAGGGCACGGGCTAAAGGATATGTATGGGCTGGAGTGATGGAAAAATAAAGAAAGCCCCGGGAGGGGTTTGAACCCTCGACCTAGAGATTACAAATCTCTCGCTCTGCCAGGCTGAGCCACCGAGGCTTTGAGGAAAGGCTTTAAGGATTGATTGAAATTTAAAAGCTTCGGTATATCAATCCTCATCAACAAATTTTTTATCTGTGCCTTCAGTAAGCATACCCTGTATGACAACAGCATAAGCCGGTCTTGCAATAAACACACCTATGAACACGCCTGCTATGGTAATTTCTGCAAAACCCCTCAGTGCGCTTGAATCCATGAACAATATAAGCGGCAACATGGCAACAAGGACTGTCGCGGCTGCGGCAAAGATAATGGAAAATGCTTTTGCGATACGGGATTTGTACACTTTATCCGGCGGCATGGCTCCGCCTGCAAGCGCCTCATCTGTTATAATGATCAGATGGTCAACGCCTGTACCGATAACCGCTATGATGCCTGCGATGGTCGCAAGGTCAAGCTGCAATCCGGAAATAACTGCAAAACCCAGGATAATGATCACTTCACTGAAAGACGTTGAAAGCATCGGGATGATAATATTGGGCTGCCTGTACCTGAAACCTACAACTATGGCAACCAGCAGCAAGGCAATGAGCCCGGCTATCGCGACCTGCTCCTTGAATTTCTGGCCAAGGGGCGCAGGGACTTCTCCTGAACCCGCTTCTTTCACATGCACCGGCAACGCCCCTGCCCTTAGGTGAAGCTGGAGTTCTTTTGCTTTCTGCTGTCCCGCTTCACCGGTTCCTGTTGTTGCTACTACGTTTTTCACAGGTACGCTCTGGATGTTCCTGGCAAGCTCAGGAGCGAGCGGCGCATCATACACAAGCTTATCGTCAAGATACATGTAAAGGTAATGTGCGGAAGGGTTTTTCACGGCATCATATTGGATAGCCGCATCCTGGAGTGCCTTGGCCCCCTCATCATTAAGCTCAAATGACACACCCCACGCTTCTCCTTTTTCTTTCTGTGGAACCCCTACGCCGCTTATCATATCGCCGTAAAGGATATGTTCAGTCTCATTTCCCTTGACCTGTATCCTGATCTCGAATTTTCCAGGAGTCAGGGCAAGTTTCCTTGCTTCCTCTATCGATACGCCAGGCAGGTCGATAAGCAGATAATTATCGCCGATCGGCGTAATGGTTATTTGCTTGAGGGCAACGGGATTGAGTTTATTCTCCAATCTCTTTTTGGTTTCATCCCGCGTTTCTTTTGTCACACCAGCCCTGAATGGAGGTACCACTTTTCCATCCACAGGTTGCAGGATGGCATTTAACGAGTCCTCTGTCACCTCTTTCCGTATTTCATATGTGGGGAACCTGCCGGGGATCTGTTTAACGTCCGCATTGAGGGTGTCCTTCAGATATTTCTGGATAAAAAATTCTTTGTTCGTCTGGAGTGTCACCCTTGTACCGCCGCCTGGATCGGCTGATACTGCGGATGCGCCAAAACCGAATGAATCAATGGTTTTTTGCGTGGTCTGTTTTGATGTTATGAAAGTTACCGAAGCACCAGATGCGTTTTCTATCCTGACCCCCGGGTCATCAAGCAATTTTGCGAATTCAACCTGGATGATTTTGCCGGGATCCGCATCTACCTGGGCGATAGCTCCCTGGAGCTGTACTTGCAGCCAGGAACCGCCGTCAAGATCAAGGCCGTACTTCAAATTATTCCCTATATGCAATTCGCCATCGGAATATGATACCATTATGGCAGCCACCGAACCCAGGATGACCGCTGCCAGCAATAAGACGCGCCGGTTCTTATAAAAAGGTTCATCTTCGTTCATGCTCTCTGCCCCTTCTTTTTCGGTTTTTCAATTCGTCTTTCTATCTTTTTGGTTCCTCGTTCCAGATACCATCTCAGAATACCCACATTTGTCATCCATGTGTTTATGATATCCGCTAAAAGACCGAAAATAAGCACTATGGAAATATCTCGAATTATATCTATAAGCATGAATGATGAAATGAAACCTGAAGATACGAAGAACAATGCAATAAGTGCGCCAAGCGTCGTAAAGGTCATTGTCAGGCCTGTCTTCATGGCTTCCTTTATTTTATCGTTCAGCTCGCCTTTCCTCTTGAGCAGGCGCGTTGTCAAAAGTATGTCGGTGTCCACTGAATACCCGATAAGCATTAAAAGAGCTGCCACAGTTCCCAGAGAGAGCAGGATTCCAAAAACATCCATCATCGCGGCCGCGAACGCTATGTCGGCAAAGGCTGAGATAAGAACAGCGACAGACGGGATAAAAGTCCTGAAAAAAATGAAGATTACTATGGCCATGAGAATGAATGAGATAACTATCGCGCGAATGGCCTGTGATTGCAGCGATTGGCTGAATTGTTCCCCCATATCCCTTATTTCGACAGTATCAGGGTTGGTGGATTCTGATTTGGCTTTCTGGATCAAACTATCTTTCAATGATGGATCCATCGGGCCGAACTGTATGATTTTACGTTGTCCTGCGCCGTATTCTCTCGCCTGGGACACATGGAACTCCTTGAAATCCTCTTTTAACTGGTCGGGTGTTTTCGCAGTGTCAAGATATACGGCTGTCCCGCCCTTGAATTCCAGGCCAAGTTCAAGAGGCGAGCCTGTCCTGTATGTCGTATATGCCAGAATTGAAAGTGATAATAAAAGAAGTAATGCCGGGACAATAAGCAATTGTTTTAAAGTCGTGTTTTTAATGTATGCTTCTAAGGCTTTTTCATCAATGAGATTCATCAGGATTCTCCTTTCGACAACTCAGAACCTGCCTAAATTATAACACAACATATTTACCTTTTGCTATTGGGGTCGAGGGAACCCAGAATTGCGCCTCAAAGAGCTCACGCTTCTGGAGGGCGCACACACGTATGCCCTGCGGGCACACGTAGATACCAGTCGAGAAGGATAGCTTTCAGAGTCGGCATGTCCACGCATGGCGGGAGCCATGCGTGTGCGCGGAGTCGAGAACCCGCAGGGTTTCGCAGATGGTTTCGCTGATGCTTTCGGTAAATATTTATCATTTGGTGCATATTCACCGCTGATGCGACCCACAATAGATGAATATTTTATGGAACTTGCAACCGTCGTGGCAAAACGTTCCACCTGCCTGCGTAATCAGGTCGGCGCTGTGATAGTAAGAGATAAGAGGATTCTCTCTACAGGTTACAACGGCGCGCCAAGGAACCTTCCGCATTGTCTTGATATAGGCTGCATCAGACAGCAGAACAATATTGCATCCGGGACAAGGCATGAACTATGCCGCGCCGTGCATGCAGAACAAAACGCCATCATCCAGGCTGCGCTCCACGGGGTCAGCATTGAAAACGCCACAGTCTATTGCACGCACCAGCCATGCATTCTCTGTGCCAAGATGCTGATCAACGCGAATATTGAAAAAGTAGTTTTCGGGACAGTCTATCCTGACACTGAAGCATTGAAATTTTTTGAGAAAGCCGGCGTCAAGGTCGAACAATTAACATTTAATCCCTAATCCCAGGAAGATATATGCTTGAAATAATTATCAATGCAATCTGGTTGATGTTGCCTGCTTATATTTCCAATCCGATGGCTGTAGTGTTCGGAGGGGGAACTCCCATCGATCTTGGGAAGAAATGGGGTGACGGGCGAAGGATTCTTGGTGACGGAAAAACCATTCGCGGCCTTTTCGCGGGCACAATCTGCGGGATCATTGCCGGGCTCATCCAGATGCAGATCTCACCTCTGGGGTCTCTGGGCAATTTCACATACACAGCGATAATCACAATATCGTTTGGCGCTTTGCTCGGCGATATAGTAAAAAGTTTTTTCAAACGAAGACTCGGATTTACCCGCGGGGCAAAACTCCTGCTTATTGACCAGCTTGATTTTGTTGCGGGTGCATGGATACTGACATATGCTTTCGATACTCAGTGGTTTATCATGAACTTTACACCACAGATAATAATCACAGTACTTATCCTGACGCCAATATTCCATCGGTTGACAAACATTTTCGGTTATTATATAAAACTAAAAAAGGAGCCATGGTAAATGAGCGGTCTTGCAGGTGCCCTTAAAGAATGCGGCGCCATCAAATTCGGTGATTTCACTCTTGCCTCAGGGAAAAAGAGCGATTTTTATGTTGACATCAAAAAAGCGAGCACAAATCCGGGAATATTAAAAATGATAGCCTGCCGGGTCAGGGATTTAATGGGAACCCATTCCATTTCTGGAGATTATATAGCCTGCGTGGCGCTGGGAGGCGTCCCTATTGCCGTTGCAGTATCGCTGGAAACAGGACTGCCTCTTGTCATAATCAGGAAGGAATCCAAAGAATATGGCGCCAAAGGCCAGATCGTGGGAGAAATCGAAAAGGGCCGGTCAGTCATATTGGTCGAGGACGTGACAACTACAGGCGGCTCCATACTGAAAGCAATAGGAATATTGAGGGATGAGGGAATGGTCATTAATCACGTCATAACTGTGGTAGACCGCGATGAAGGAGCATTCAAGAACCTGGCTGATGCTGATGTGGAATTAACAGCGCTTGTCAGTATAAAAGAATTGCTAAAAAGATAAAGCAGTTAAACAATAGACCTGAGCATGTCCTTATCACGTAAAAGACCCAGGAGTTTTCTTGAGCTTGTAATAACGGGTAACTGGTCGATCCTGTGCCGCCTCATCTTCCTTGCGCAATCACTGACCTGTGAGCTCAAAACCGCAGTTTCAGGTTCACCTGTGATTTTTAGAACATCTTTAACAGGTTTAGCCGGGAGCTTGATCTTGGATACGCTGTAATAAAGGCTCATAGTATCCCGAAGGGATTCCCAGGTCCATGCATCGTCATCCGACCCTGCCGACATATTTGACATTTCTGTCCGGTCTTCGATCATGCTTGCACTGATAAGATCCTTATCTGTGGCCACGCCGATAAGCGCGAGATTTGAATCAAGGATCGGAACGGCTTTTACATCCGCAAGTTCCATAATGGCGCCTGTTACTGAAATAGGCGTTTCGCTCCATACCGACACCACGTGGTTCCCGATATAATCACTGATAGGACTGGTGATATTTAACCTGCCTATTGCCCCTACTATGTCCGCAATAGTGATAAGCCCGACAAGAGAATGGTTATCTACAACCGGCAAACGCCTGATATTTCTTGCCAGGATTATACGCGCGGCTTCAACGATTGATTTGTCAGGTGAGATCGTTATCGGGCTCCGGGTCATCAACATAGCAACCTGCTCTTCTTCCGGGTTTTTTAACAGGTCGGTTCGGGTTACTATCCCGACAAGTTCATGGTTCTTTACGATTGGAACTCCGGAAATATGTTTACTCTTCAATATCTCAAGGACTTCATCCCTGGATCCTGGTAATTCAGTATATGCAACATCCTTGACCATCACTTCCTCTACAGTGATGCTTTCTGGAGTATCAGCCATTATACTTCACCTTTTTTTGCCATTTTTTCCGCGGACCACAAGTACCGGTATTTTCGAGGTGCGGACAACTTTCTCAGCAACGCTGCCCAACAGGAACCTGTCAAGGCCGGTTTTTCCAAGGGTTCCCATCACTATCACGTCCACCGAGTTCTTTTCTGCATATTTTATTATTTCTTCGGCCGGATGTCCCTCGACTGTGAGCCTTTCAATGTCCAATCCTTCTGCCTGCGCCTTTTCAGCTACGTATTTTGTAGCCTCATCGCCTTCCTGTTTTAAAAGCTCGTACATGCTTTCCCATGCTGCATCCATAGGGATAGACGCAAAAGCCGCAGTGTCAACAACATAGATTGCATATAGTTTTGCTTCCGTGTTCTTTGCCAGTTCTATTCCATACTCGACCGCGTTTTTAGTATATTCCGACCCGTCTGTGGAAATCAATATTTTTTTAAACAATCTGCTTGTCATAACTTATCCTTTCCTTTAGATAATCCCTATAATATCGTCAGGTCTTGCCCGCCTTACCATACTGCTCAATGGGTTTTTTATCCCCATCATATTATTTGATTTTTTTGTCAGTATCATCAATCTTGCTTTTTTCCCCTTTTTGATGGAACCTAATTCATTATCGATTCCTAATACTTTTGCTCCATTTAGCGTACACAACTTAAATACTTGTCTGTCATCAAACAGGGTTGTCTTGGCAAGAAATTCCATCTCAGAGAACATATTTACCGAATTCAGCATTACATTGTCTGTTCCCGCAGCAACGAGTATCTCTTCATCCAGCATTTTCTTAACAGGCGGGATTCCTGATCTTGTAAGGAAGTTCGAGCGCAGGCAAATCACTACAGGAATATTTGCATCAGAGATCGATCTTAAGTCATTCATTCCTGCGTGGGTGAGATGCATCAGGAAATCGGGTTCAAGCCCAATAGCCGTATCTATATCGGTTGTGTCTTTTTCTCCCGCATGGATTGCAAATTTTTTCTTTTTTATTTTTGTCTGTTTGAGGATCTCTTTTATGGAATCAATATCCATGTCATTGGTACTGCTCAATCCTGTCCCATCGCACAGACCAAGATAACTCATGTCGCTATCCATCGGCCTTCCAAAAACCCGGGCACAGATATTATGACCTGAAAGTGCTTCTCTAAGTGCCCTGGCCCCGTTAATGCCGCCTTCACGAAAATCCGCAAAAGCGCAGGTGCCTGTTTTTATCATATCTTCGGTACATGCCTTCATTGCCATAACAAGGTCCAGGTACGATGTCTCCTTCAAAATCCTGTGTTTTAATCCATTGGGAGGCTGCACGAGTTCAGGCAGGGGAAGATAAGGCGGGTCTTTTATTACCGAATCCCCGATATGCGTATGTGCGTTCACAAAACATGGGGCGATTATGCTTTCGGTTTTGATGTTGCTTTCTTCAATATCTTCGATTATGCCGTCCTTTATTGTGATGTAACCCTCAATAGCCTCGAACTCATCCCCGAGAATTATTGTACCCTTGAGGGTTTGTTCCATGTAGACTCATTTACGCTCATTGTATTTGCGTTTTTCGCCGATATATTTGATCAGGCTCCAGGCTTGTCATCATGCATTTCAGGATAAGGTGGCACATCGGCATATAAGCCTTCAGGCTTATTATTCGACCGGATCTTTGATATTATTGCTCTTCGTTTATATTTTTTTGCTATGATCATAATCTGAAACCTCACTCTTTAATCCTTTCACATTCAAATTAGCATAAGTGTGAAAAAAATGTGATCCGGTGTGAACTCTTATTCCGCTTATCGGATTTCGGGAAAGGTGAAATTGATCGGATTGTCGGGGAATATATTGATGTCAAGTAAATAGAACATTAAGAATATATTAACAACCCCCGACTCCTACTTTTATGCCCTGTACCCAATACCGATCTATAAATTTATTGTACGTTTATTTTTATAACTGCAGTCTACACCATATTCGCAGGCGCGCATCTCTTCCCATGTCTGGTTTATGATGCGCGTTACGCAGTTGATGTTCATATGTTTGCACTTCATTTTTACCACTTTACCTGGCCGATTTTTCTTTTTAGCCTGAATACGCCTCTTGTCATTTTTATATATTCACAATTTTATTAGTGTGGGTGTGAGGAAGGTGTGTACTGGATGTGAAGGGTTTTGTTCGGTTTAACTATCCTTGCTCAATTTTTTCTTTCGTTCCAATCGGGCAGAATTGATTTTTATCTTTCCTGACCTTCGCCACTTATCAATAACTTCCTCCAGCGTGATATCCACCTCCTCTATTCTGTACCTCACCCTCGCAACAGGTTTATTGAGCTTTAACAGCCCGCCAAGGTCGATGGGCGTGCCCGCTATCACAGCATCGCAATCAGAAGCGTTTATCGTCATCTCAAGTTCTTTCACCTGCACGGCGCTGTAACCCATAGCAGGAAGCACCGCGCCAAGATGCCTGAAATCCTCATAAACCCTCAGGATCGAGCCGACGGCATGCGGACGGGGGTCTATAACTTCTTTTGCCCCATACTTCTCTGCCGCAATAACACCTGCGCCAAAGGCCATCCCGCCATGCGTGAGCGTGGGGCCGTCTTCCACGACAAGGACGCGTTTTCCCTTTATCAATTCAGGCTTATCAACAGTTACCACGGATTTTGCTTTTATGATCGTTGCTTTATCATTTATGGATCTGACATTATTAATGACGGTCTTCACATCCTCTTTTCTTGCGGAATCCACCTTATTGACGACCACCACATCCGCGAGCCGCACATTCACTTCCCCCGGGTAGTAAGTGAGCTCATGCCCGGCCCGGTGCGGGTCTGCTATCACGATGTGGAGGTCAGGCCTGTAGAACGGGATATCGTTATTCCCGCCATCCCAGATGATGATATCAGCTTCCTCTTCTGCCATGCGGAGTATCTTCTCAAAGTCAACCCCGCTATAGACCACGCTTCCGCAGCAGATATACGGTTCATACTCCTCTCTTTCTTCAATTGTGCATTCTTTACTGATGCAATCTTCCATAGATGCAAACCGCTGGCATTCCTGCTTAAGCAGGTCGCCATAAGGCATGGGATGGCGCACCACCACGACCCTGAAACCTTTTTCTTTCAATATGTCAACAAGTTTTTGCGAGGTTGGGCTTTTACCAGAGCCTGTCCTGACGGCACACACCGAAATAACAGGCCTTTTTGAATTAAGCATCGTGCTTTCAGTCCCCATCAGCCTGAAATCAGCGCCTGAGGCGAGAACCAGTGAGGCCTTTTGCATGACGGTCTCATGCGACAGGTCAGAATAGGCAAGAATGACCTGCTCGACTTTGTGCGCTTTTATGAGCTTCATCAAATCTTCTTCAGGATATATCGGGATGCCTTTTTCGTAAAGCGAACCTGCAAGTTCCCGCGGATAAACCCGTCCTGCAATTCCCGGTATCTGGGCCGCCGTGAATGCAACTACATCGTAATCCCTGTTATCCCTGAAAAAGACATTGAAATTATGGAAATCCCGGCCCGCTGCACCCATTATTATGACTTTTGTTGCCATGAACTAACCTCACTTATAATGATTACTTCCATCTCATTTAATTGTATTGCGTCCTGCCCGTGTACAAATTGACAATATAAATAATTAAGTCATGTTCATATTATATAAATTCATCATACCATTCATGACGACTCATGCATTATCATATAATCCTGACAAAGGAATGTAATCTTAACTGCAATTACTGCGGTGGGGGCAGCGACACTCCACCAAAGGAGATACAGTACACAATTCCTGACCTTGTGGGATTCTTATCAACAGATAAGGCGCCGGTCGTCGAGTTCTACGGCGGTGAACCGCTTTTGCGGACCGGAACGATGGAACAGATAATGGATGCCGTACCGGGAAGGTTCGTGGTACAGACTAACGGCTTACTTTTAGACAAAATCGAGCCGCACTATCTTGAAAAATTCCATTCTATCCTGGTTTCGATAGATGGAGGAAAAGAAGTGACTGACAGGAACCGGGGTAGCGGTGTTTATGATAAGGTAATCAGGAATTCAAAATTGATCCGGGAAAGAGGATTCCCGGGCGACCTTATTGCAAGGATGACCGTGCCGCAGGGTATGGATATTTATGAAAATGTGCTGCACCTTGCAGGCCTTCAGATATTTGATCATATCCACTGGCAGCTTGGCTTTGAAATGTTCTGGGAAAGCTGGGAAGAAGAAACAGGAATTGAAACATGGGTTCGAACGTATAATGCGGGCATATCCTCGCTTGTGGAATGGTGGATCAGGGAGATGAAAAATACAGGCAGGGTTCCGGGTATAGTTCCATTTATCGGCATCACGAATTCGTTACTTAGCGGCGCGCCTTCACGCCTTCGATGCGGTTCGGGCATTGATTTTTTCACAGTCATGCCAGACGGCAGGATATCGGCATGCCCAGTGTCTGTCGATTTTGATTTTTCCATTGCGGGTTCGATATTTGAAGATGCCCCGCAGTCACTTTGCAATAAGGTCTGCGTGGTTGAACCCTGCACATCCTGCGGGATCTTCACTATTTGCGGTGGGAGATGCCTTTTCGTGAACCGCGCGCAGGATATGCTACGGAAGAACGGTTACTCCCTGATATGCTCGACAGTCAGGCACCTGGTGCAGGAACTGGAGACTGCACTTCCCCGTATTAAAGAGATGATCGATGGCGGGGTTATAGGAAGGAAGGAATTCGAGTACCCTGAATTCAATAACGGGTGCGAGATCATACCGTGAGAATAGTTATGTCGGTTGGGAATGTTTTGTTTTATCTTAACGACTGTAAATGCCAAATTGCCTCTTGACGGGCAGCCTGCGAGTTTGCGCAGCTCGCAGGGTCGGCCTCATCGGCGACGGGCGCGCCGGGTGGAGGACGCTGTTGATATCAGTGAAGGAATTATTCAATATATTTAGAAAACTATTAAATACTAACCTGTATTTTTAAAGTATAGAGGAAGAGGCGACTTCTTATATGGCAAGGTCACGGAGAATTAGAGGATTTCAAATAAAAAGCGAACGAGTTGAAAAAGAGAAGCTACAGATTGATAAAGAAAGGTTAAAAAGTTCTAATGATTTCAATCAGATAACTCTTGCAATATCCTTATTGGCTGGAACATGGTTCTTTTTATCAAAACTAATTGATTATCTTAATAATAGTTTACTCACTCAAAATAACTACCTTCAGTCTATAGTTTATTTTGTGTTAATTTTTTTGCTTATAGAACTCTTGATAACGTTTTTCTTTATACTAATTAAAGGATATTTAATATCCGGTAAAAATGGAAATGAATGGTTAAATAAAATCGCTCAACTTTTATTGAAAAATAGTTTTAAATATTCTATATTTTTTTCTGTTTTGATGATTTCTAAACTTTTCTTAGATTTTATTCTCAAAAATCAGCGAGAAAACTTTTTTTTGTCCAGTTTCCAATATGATTTTATTATTTCATTAATAATAATTATCTTTTTTTGTTTAATATTTTCCGATTATATTAAAATACTTATTTCATATATGTATTTATATTTTAAAAAGATTATGGGCATTAATGAAAAAGTACCAGAATCCAAGAATATAGAAATGTTTCTGGCACAAAAATTGCTGCAACTAAAACAATATGAATTAACGAGCAGATTTTTAACTTATAGTTCTAAAATCTTAAAGACATTGATTTTCCGATCATTTCTTAGAAAAATAGACCTTAATAAGATAAGTAGATTTTATCTCAATATATATTTCATACTTACAGGTGTTTTAGTATTATCTTTTGTATTCCTTTTTATTATTAATTCATTCTTAATGATGCCAACATATTTGTTAAAGGACTCTTATTCGGTAGATGTTTTTCCGCAATCAAATATTAACTCTGATTTTATAACCTTAGCAATAAAAGAAACAGGCTTCCCGTATAACTATATTTATATAACATTAGATATATTCAACTCTACTGATAACCATAAGCAATATGTTGGTAATGTTACAATAAATCGAACTAAAGAATCTCCAGCAAATAATTCGTTCATGTTCGGAGAGAATTATGAAGGTATATGGTATTTGAACATTAATACATGCAATTTACAACCAGGAAATTATATGTTGCATGCTGAAGTTACGAATGAGGCATCTATAAACAATACTATATTTGGAGCTTTCAGAAAACATACTGAAAAATTATTCTACATCGCACCAAATAGCACAAAGTGTTTTCTTAATTCAACGCAAGAATTAAAAAATTCTTCGCGCTCCTCTTCTATCTAAAATATCTTTAAAAATATATGTCTTAAAATCGTTATCAACAGCCTTAAAAAGATAAGGTATGATAGATTAGTACTTTAATCAATCGAATCAGACGACCCCTGAAAATTCCTCATTCTTATCCGCCTCACCCAAGCTTCCAGTACCGCCACTGAACCTTCTTCACCTGTTCCAACCTTTCCCTGACACGCGGATCCAATGCTACATCTTCTCCCCTCACAGGTTCCTTCCCCATGAAAACCTCCAGTATGGCAGCAACAGAACGCGCAAGCAGCCCGAGGTCATAACCCCCTTCAAGTGCGGCAACAACTTTTCCTTCACAGGTCTCGCTGGCGATTGATCTTACGATAGATGCAAGCGCCGCAAAACCCCGGGGGCTCATTCTCATCCTTGCAAGACCGTCTTCTGCACATGCATCCTGGCCCGCAGAAATGAGTATCAAATCGGGCTTGAACTCACGCGCTGCGGGAACAAGTATCTCTTCAAAAGCAGCAATGAATCCGGGATCACAGGTCCCGGCAGGCAGGGGTACGTTGATATTAAACCCTTCCCCTCCCCCGCTTCCGACCTCATCCAGCCAGCCTGTACCGGGATAATGCGGGTATTCGTGCGTGGAAAAATAAAGCACCGTGGGGTCATCATAAAAAGCATCCTGCGTCCCGTTCCCGTGGTGCACGTCCCAGTCCACTATCAATATGCGCTTTTTCCCTTTTTTCTGAGCATGGCGCGCCGCGATCGCAATGTTGTTGAAAATGCAGAACCCCATCCCCCTGTCAGGCATTGCGTGGTGACCCGGCGGCCTGACAAGCGCGAATGAGCAATCAAGTCCATCGAGCACGGAATCCACGGCAGTTATCGCGCCGCCTGCTGCAAGGAGCGCAACATTGTATGATTCCTTGCTCAGGACGGTATCGGGGTCAATCTGAAGCTCCAGTTCCGAATACCTTCTGGCCTTTTCAATATATCCGGGGGTATGGATATATCGTATCTCGTCCTGTAAAGCAGGCCGCGGCCCTGTCAAAACAACCTTTTCCATCATCCCGGTTTCTTTAAGATGAGAAATTATCGAAAGCAAACGCTCTTTTCTCTCAGGATGCGAACCGGTTTCGTGTTTCAAATAATCGGGATGGTAAACGATCCCGCATCTTTTGGGCAATTTTGTAAAAAAAGAGAAATATCCTGCCTACAGAAGCCTCTCACCTGCGCGCGGCCCGTACGTGGCATCGTATATTTCTTTCACATGGAAAATAAAAGCTGCTTTCCCCGGCAGTTTCTTGGTATCAGCCATCTCCCTTGCGCTTGTGAACCTGTTTCCCTTTGTTTCAATATCTACGGTCCCTTTGATCTGGTAGGATTTCTTGGCATCGCCGTCATACGCCACTATGGCCATATTGGGATTTGCTTCGATGTTCTTTTTTGTCTTATTGAAGAAATTATCCACGAACAGAATGGTCTCATCGTCGAGGATCTTCCACATGGTAACGAATACCACATTTGGCTTCCCGCTCTTATCCGCGGTCGCTATGGGCAGCGGTTTTTGCTTTGCTACAACATCTTTTATCTCAGGAGGCATTTTCACCATAATTTATCACAATTCATCGTTTCGCAAGCTTTGTGTATAAAGGTTTTGATTAGTTAGTTCTCTTAAACAGCTTATCAAGCTCCTGCCTGTTGAACGATATCATCGTGGGCCTGCCGTGCGGGCAAGTATAGGGATTCCCTGTCATGAAAAGCTGCCTGACAAGGCTTTCCATCTGGTCCCCCGAACAGTCGGCTCCAGCTTTTATTGCGCCCCTGCATGCGATGCTTTTTGTCACCCGCTCAAAAAGACCGGTATCGTCTTTTATCCTGCCTCCTGAAAGGATATCAGATATTATATCATGTACAAGAAGCGGGTCTTCAAGCCTGCCCAGCACGTTCGGGACAGAGGTCACGGCAAAAGTGGAGGGGCCGAATTCCGATATCCTGAAACCAAACTCTTCAAGATAGGGAATGGATTCCTTCATCAAGCTTAGCTCCCTCGGATCAAGATCAAGATTTACCGGCACGATAAGCTCCTGGGAATCTGTGCTTTTTGAATCCCTCACCTGTTCAAAAAGAATCCTCTCATGCGCTGCATGCTGGTCTATTATCATTAACCCGTCCGGCGTTTCTGCGATGATATATACACTGTCCACCTGCCCGAGCACTTTTACCTGCGGCAATTCGCTTTTTTTGTTTTTTTCTTCATCCGGAAAATAACGCTCGGTACGCCTTAATCTCTTTTCCGTATCCTTCGCAGGGAACTTAAATCCGCCGCCTGTCTCTTTTAATAAATCCGGTTTTTCAGGAACTTGTTCATATTGCAGGGGCAACTGGGCAGGGGGTTTCACATCTGGAATAAGTGCCTCCTTTGAAAGCGTGCGCCTCACGGCTTCAGCTACAGTATCGGAAATCTCCCTTTCGTGGCTTAGCCTGACCTGGTTCTTGGTCGGGTGCACATTGACATCGACCTGTCTTGTATCTACATAAATTTTCAAAACGGCAACAGGATAACGTCCCTTCTGTAACAGGGTGCCGTAGCCGTCCCTTATTGCATAACTGAACGCCCTTCCACTTATGCTCCTGTCATTAATATAGAAAGACTGGATGTCAGCGCTGCCCCTTGTAACATGGGGTTTTGTGACGAATCCGGTGATTCTTGCGAATCCTGATTCAAAGTTCACAGGAAGCATCGCTCCTGCAATTTCCTGGCCGTAAATGTGGACGATTATATCCATGAGATCATTGGAACCCGGCGTCCGCAAGAGCTCCGCTCCGTTATGCAGCAAAGTAAAAGAAATATTGTTATTGCCAAGCGCAGTCCTCGTTACAACGTCAATTATATGCGCAAGTTCGGTACTGTCGGATTTTAGATATTTTTTTCTTGCCGGGGTATTGTAAAACAGCTCCTCTGCCGTTACCGTCGTACCGTCAGGGGCGCCGGTATCTGCTATGCTCACCAACCTGCCGCCATGGATGACAAGCTTTGTGCCTGACAGCTCATCCCTGGTTTTTGTAGTGATCTCGACCTTCGCCACGGCAGTGATCGAGGACAGGGCCTCGCCCCTGAACCCCATCGTTATAACGGATTCAAGGTCATCTATCCCATTTATTTTGCTTGTAGAATGCTTGATAAATGAAAGGGATGCATCTTCCCTGCTCATTCCGCAGCCGTTGTCTGAAACGCGTATAAGCTTCTTTCCGCTTTTTATGACCTCCACCCTGATACTGGACGCCCCGGCATCGATAGAGTTCTCGATAAGCTCTTTGACAACCGATGCCGGTCGCTCAATAACTTCCCCGGCGGCGATCTTGTTTATCGTTGCTTCATCAAGTATGTGGATTTTTCCCATCTTGCACAACTAAATGCTTTTATGGTAATTCATCCTTTCTACTGTACCTGGAAAGGGACCAGCGTCACGCAGAGCAGCCCAAGAATAAAGGTGATTATTCCAAGAGCCATCCTTACTTTTCCGATCGGTACATCGTCATCAAGAGGCTTTGGATGGCCCATGCCGGCAAAGAAAAACAAAAGCACCCCCCAGAACATCCATATGGAGCCATCTATATTCCTCACATAAGTCAGGTAAATTCCCAGGAAGAGCAGCACAAACGGCAAAGTACCTGACACATACGAGGCTTTTTTACCCAGCATGGCACGAAGAACATGACCCCCGTCCAGTTGTCCTGCCGGGATGAGATTCAGGGCAGTTACGAGCATCCCTACCCAGCCCGCAAAAGCGACAGGGTGCAACATCGAATTTTCCGCAGGCGGGATAAGGCGCATGAGGAGTTCAAACAGCGGGGGAGGGGACAGGATGATCTGGACACCATCCATGCCAGAGACCGCAGGAACGGGTGGGAGGAGCAGTCCGATTATGGTGACGATGACAGATACGAAAAGACCCACCAGGGGACATGAAATTCCCACATCGAACAGGGCTTTTCGATTTGGTATCGGCCCGCGATGCTTGATAACTGCCCCCATTGTCCCTATCATGCTCGGGAAAGGTATGAAGTATGGCAGGGAAGTATTCATACCGTGTCTTTTCGCTACTATGTAATGCGCACTTTCATGGGCGCCCAGCACGGTCATGATCGCAATGGTGAACGGGATACCTTTCAGGACATCGGATGGATTGTTGATCGGGTCAACGCCAAAAAGGAAAGAACCCATGACCATGGTAGATAAAACAGTTGCAACTAACAAAACCACGTTAATCCATCGGCGTTCATGGGCAGGTTTGAACGGAGTCGCTATCAGGACATTCTCTCCAAGATCATGCCTGAGAGAGAACTGATAGCCTTTTTCGGCAAATATCGCCCACAACTTTTGATATAACATCGGTTCTATGCTATGCCTAACAACAGCACCATCTATCTCCTCAGCCACTACTCTTGCTTCTTTTGGCGTTACGAAGAAAAAAATATTGCCATCACGTTGTTGTATATCATATATGGTAAAGAACGGGCTGATTTTTTCTGCCAGTTCTTTGGCAACAAAGGAATTAGGAGATGGATCGTTCATTTTCGCTCATATTCTATGTCTAATGCCTTAAAAGTATTATTATATTAACAGCCACTTCCAAACCGGGACGTATTTTATGGTTTTTCCATTTTCAAGAATTACCGCATCCTTCGGAGAATATCCTGGATCTTAAATAATTAGAGGAGACAGGACAGGACGCTGGCGCTTCATCATGCCGCCGTTAATTGCTCCTGGTTCTGTCGGCATGTGGTTCTCATCGACCGGCGTTGTTCCGATCATTAAAAAAAGTGAAAACAGGGACTGCATCCTTCAGATGTACAGCCCGCCATTGATATCGATTACCTGCCCGGTTATGTAATCGCCGTCAGGAGACGCAAGGTAAGCTACAGTGCCGGCGACCTCCGATGCCCTTCCCAGTCTTCCGAGAGGTATTTTTGCAACGATTTTTTCAAGAACGTCATCAGGGACGCCTTTCACCATATCGGTCTCTATAAATCCGGGCGCTATCGCATTCACCGTAACCCCTTTACCTGCAAATTCCTTTGCAAGCGCTTTCGTAAGCCCGATCATCCCGGCCTTTGCAGCCGTATAGTTCGCCTGCCCGAAATTACCCATCCTCCCGATAACCGAGGAAATATTTACGATCCTGCCGTAATTCCTTTCAAGCATGCCTTCTATGAATGCCTTGGTGCAATAGAAAGCCCCGTTCAGGTTCACGGATAGGACATCAGACCACATATCATGGGTCATCTTGACAAATGATTTATCCCTGACTATTCCCGCGTTATTGACCAGGATATCGACCTTCCCGAACTGGCTGAGAACCTCTTCACGCATCCTGCTTACCTGTTCAGGACTGCTTACGTTCGCCTGGCAGATGTAAGAATGCCTGTCAATGGCATCGATCAACTTTGAAAATTCCTGGGCCTTAACACCTGTATCCAGCCTGTCTATCTCAACCGCCAGTTTTTCGAGTTCATCCGCCATGCCCATCTGGTCTATCAGTTTGGACACCTTTTGCGCGTGTTCCTTCGTGCTCTGGTAATTGACTATAACATCTGCTCCTTCCTGCGCAAGCCGCAGTGCGATCGCCCGTCCGATCCCCCTTGAGCCCCCGGTAACAAGGGCAACTTTACCTTCAAGTCTTTTTCCATACTTTTTGTCCATCATTTCACCTCTTTACAACCATCGCAACGCCCTGCCCTCCTCCGACACAGAGGGTTGCAAGGCCGTATACGCTTTTACTTCTCTTCAGTTCATAGAGAAGTGTTACCAGGATCCTTGCGCCGCTTGCCCCTATCGGATGCCCGAGTGCTATGGCGCCTCCATTAACATTAACCCTGTCAGGATTCAGGCCCAGCGACTTATTGACCGCAATGCTCTGCGCTGCAAAGGCTTCATTGGCTTCTATAAAGTCAAGATCGCCTGTAGCGATACCGGCGCGCAGCAGGGCCTTTTTAGTTGCATCGATGGGCCCCGTACCCATTATTTCCGGCGCCACGCCGGACAGGCCGTAGCTCTTCACTGTTGCCAGGGGTTCAATCCCCTTATCTTTTGCTTTTTCTTCCGACATCAAAAGGACGCAGGCAGCCCCGTCATTAATGCCCGAGGCATTGCCCGCAGTCACTGTTCCGTCCTTTTTGAACGCCGGTTTTAGTTTTGACAGCGTCTCCTTCGTTGTCCCGAACCTGGGGAATTCATCAGTATCGAAAAGAACAGGATCGCCTTTTGGCTGCGGTACAGGTACCGGAACTATCTCATCCTTGAAATTCCCGGCCTTGATGGCAGCTTCCGCTTTGTTCTGGCTCCGTGCCGAGAACTCATCCTGTTCTTCCCTTGTAATCCCGAATTTTTGTGCAACATTTTCAGCAGTAACTCCCATATGATAATTATTGAAAATATCCCACAGCCCGTCATGCACCATCAGGTCCACAAGTTCATCGTTCCCCATTTTCGCCCCCCAGCGGGCTTTTTTCAGTGCGTAGGGCGTTGTGGACATGCATTCCACGCCGCCTGACAGGACGATATCAGCATCGCCCAGCATGATGGCCTGCGTGCCAAGAATAATTGATTTCAATCCCGAACCGCATACCTTGTTCACGCAATAAGATGAAACCTCAACAGGGATGCCTGCGGCGATCGCGGCCTGCCTCGCAACATTCTGCCCGTGACCCGCTGAAAGGACATTTCCCAGAACGACCTCATCCACTTCGCCGGTATCCACATCTGCCCGCTTCAGCGCATCTTTCAATACTATGGAACCAAGCTGTCCGGGAGTGAAATCTTTCAGGCTTCCTCCGAATTTCCCGATCGCTGTGCGGGAGGCTGATGCAATAACGACATTTCTCATTTTGTCTCCTTGATTATATCAGCAGGCCTCCATCCACACTGAGCACTGCGCCGTTTACGAAATTAGCTTCATCCGAAGCCAGGTATAAAAGTGCATTTGCAATATCGTCAGGCTGTCCAAGTCTCTTCAGGGGGGTTTTCTCTTTCATCATCTCAAGTATTTTATCAGGTACCCCTGCCGTCATCGGAGTTGCTATAAATCCGGGAGCTACTGCATTGACCCTTATCCCCTTTTTCCCGAGTTCCTTTGCCAGAGTCTTTGTCATTCCTATCAATCCGGCTTTTGCAGCGGCATAGTTGGTCTGGCCGATATTGCCGTACAACCCAACAATAGAAGATACGTTTATGATCTCGCCTGTCCCGTGTTCTGTCATGGCATCGACCACAGCCTGTATGCAGTTAAAAGGACCTTTAAGGTCTATCGTAATTACCTTGTCCCACTGCTCCTCTGTCATCTTTGATACAAGGGCATCCTGGTTGATTCCTGCATTGTTTATCAGTACGTCGATTTTGCCGAATCTTTCAAGTGTATCTTTTACAACCTGTTTCGATTGTTCCCTGTTTGAAACATCAAGTTTTGCGAAAAATGCTTCTCCGCCAGCCTTCTCGATCTCCTCTACTATTGCCCTCCCCCCGGTTTCATTCAGATCCGCCACCACGACTTTAGCTCCTTCCTGGGAGAAAGTCAGTGCGGTCTGCCTTCCGATACCGCTTGCTGCTCCTGTGATAATAACAACCTTGTTTTCAACTCTCATTTGTTAGTCTCCTTCGATTTTCGATTAATTTTTTTAATTTCTTTTTGTTTTATATGATTCGCATTCCCGGTTTCTTCAATCATGGAACGAGGCTTTAGCCAGTCGGCGATTTTAGGACAGACTTCGTTCTGGGATTTTGAACCCACGAACATGCCTATATGCCCTGTTGGAAAAACCAGTGTCTTCTTATCTGCGCTTGAAACGGCATCAGTGATAGGATGACTTGCATCGTTGGGGACAAGATGATCGAATTCTGCCATGACATTAAGGAGGGGCATTGATATTTTCGTGAGGTCGATCCTCTTTCCGCCAATCACCATCCTGTTCTTGACAAGGAGGTTTTTCTGGTAGCAGTCCTTGATGAATTGCCTGAAAGTCTCGCCTGCCTGGCCGGGACTGTCAAATATCCATTTTTCCATACGAAGAAAATTTTCAACTGTTCTTTTATCGTCCATCCGTTCAAGAAACCCTATGTACTTATCTATCAGGAGCCTGAAAGGATCAAGCAGCAGGAACCCCATGTTCAGGAAATCTCCCGGGACTATTCCATAGTAATCAACGATCTTATCGACGTCAAGTTTCTTTGCCCATATATTCAGGAGAGCCTTATCTGTATCAAAATCCAGCGGGGCCACAAAAGTAATGAGGTTTTTCACTTTTTCGGGGTGGAGCGCAGTGAACATCAGTGAAAAAGTCCCGCCCTGGCATACGCCCATAAGCGTGATACTGTCAAGACGCGACTTTTTCCGGATATAGTCCACTGCATTGTTAATGTAACCATTCACATAATCGTCAATAGTGAGATACCTGTCAGTGCCTGTGGGATATCCCCAGTCAATGGCATATACGTCAAAACCCTGGTCAAGCAGGTTCTTTATCACGCTCTTGTCGGGCTGGAGATCCAGGATATAATAACGGTTCACAAGAGCATACACTACAAGAACCGGTACCGGGCATGTTTTTTCTACTGTCGGCTTATAGTGGAGCAGTTGCATTTTATCTTCACTGTAAACTACGTTGTGAGGCGTTGTCCCGACAGAAAAATCCGGAGGCTCTATTAATATTTGTGCTCCTTTCGTAAATTTCATGTAATTGTTCTGTAACAGATCAAGCTCACCCATAATGCTTTCCTGGATCATAAAATACTCACATATTTCCTGAGAGTTCATTGACTTTACAGGTTAACTCTTTTACCTTTTTATTAAGAGAATACAATTCTTTGTTCAATTCATCGATTTCAGTCTTTGTCGGAAGATTCATGGGTTTAAGAAAGCTCTCCTCAAGCATTTCCTGGTTGTATTTCTGGGCTTCTATGAAGCTTGACATGAATTTCCCTGAATCCGAAGCAAAATGACCTGATCTCAGGAATTCCTTGAAAGTATCGCTATAGGTTTCGATCCATATGTTGTAAAGTTCTCTGGACTGCTCAGGACTGATCTCACCCTCCATGTCAGCAGCTTTTTCCTGCATCCTGTTCATGGCTTCCATGGAAAGTTTCTGGAAATCGGAAACCGAGTCCATCCATGTTTCATAAAGGTTAAAAAACAGCGAGAAACCCCTCATCATTTTTTCAGATCTCTCGCGCGCCGGCCCCATGGCAGGCAATTCGGCCAGCTTGCCGAAGGAAGCGTCACAGGTTTTCAAATACATATTAAAAAAATCTTGTGTAGATGCAAACCTTGCGTTATCCATAGTTATACCTTAAAAGGATTCCCGGAGCGCAGGTACGAATCCATACACAATTTTGACATCTTGATTGAAGTATTTGAATATATTTTACTTGCGTTCTTTACAGGGTCCATGATCTCTTTCAGGGGGCTGATCATAGGCATTCCTTCAAAGAAGTCTTCAAAAGCCCTCTCATGCATTTTTACCCAGAGATTAAAAAATTCCTTATAAGCCTCAGGGTCTGTGGTCAGCTTTGAGTTATCTTTTAATTTTTCTGATATTTTTTCAAGAGCTGCTATCCAGGATTTATACAGGTTAAGGCAGATGTTGGTGCTCTCTAAGAAATTTTCGAATGCTTCCTTTGAAGGCTTCATGGAATTGCTGTCAAACAACTTGCCATATGTCTCCTGGTATGTGTGCATCCATATGTTATAAAATTCCTTGTAGGTCTCCGGGGTTCCCTCGCCTTTTGAGATCTTTGCTACGTTCCCGGAAAGCTTCTGCATGGCTTCTACCCATGGGTCATATAGCCTGGTGTATGAATCCTTCCAGAGTTTTGACATTTTCACAAAACTATCAGTGTAAAAATCCGGAATACCTGTGTAATTTTCAAAAGTCTCTTTATGATATCTGATGGCTGGCAGATCAAGTAATTGTTCTGATATTTTTTCGTAGGTCTTCATCCACATATCATGGATTTCTTTGTATTTTGCAGGATCTGCTCCGTTGGTAAGCACCTCTGTAGTCTTGCGTGTATTCTCTTCGAACTCATCCATCCACGATTTGTATATCTTTTTTGATTCATCGGCGCTTTTTAAGAAATTCTCAAGAGTTTCTTTGGGAGCCGGTGTTGAAACTGGATAAAACCTTCCAAATGAATTCTGGTATGTTTTCATCCATTCATCGTAAAAGTCCTTGTATTTTTTCGGGACTGCATTTGCCGAAAGGTCAGCCATCTTCTGGGATACGTCCATAAATTCAATCCAGGGCTTGTACAGTTTCAAGTAGGATTCATCCCACATTTTCGATACCCCGACATAACTGTCGGCCCAGGTTTTGAAAATATCCCGGTTCTCGTCGAGCGTTTCACCTTTATCATCATGTTTCTTGGTCATAATAAACCCTCATCATGGTAATACTTATTATCGTATATATAGTTTTCGGATTTCAGCGTGAACTGCACAAAAAAGAGACCATAAACTTTAACTAACATCAAATCAAACACAGAAGGCTTTATGGTACTCGATAAACTGGGCGATTCCCTCCAGGGGGCATTAAAGAAACTTGTAGGAGCTGGCAGGATTGATGAAAAGGTAGTGGACGAAGCTGTAAAGGACATCCAGCGCGCCATGCTGCAGGCTGATGTGAACGTCAAACTCGTGATGACGTTATCACAGAAGATAAAGCAGCGTTCGCTCAAGGAAGAACCTCCGGTCGGCATGAACCCGAGAGAACATATCCTCAGGGTCGTGTACCAGGAACTTATCGGCATCCTCGGGAAAAGCGCAAATGTCAGGCTTGCGCCCCAGACAATAATGATGGTGGGGCTCCAGGGGAGCGGTAAAACCACCACGACGGCAAAGCTTGCGCGTTATTTCCAGAGGAAAGGATTAAAGACCGCGGTCATCTGTGCAGATACGTTCAGGCCAGGGGCATATGACCAGTTAAAAACCCTGTGCGAGAGGAACGGGATCTTCTTCTACGGCGAGAAGGATGTGAAGGACGCGGTCGCCATCACGCAGCGGGGACTTCCAGCCATCGAAAAATATGATGTGAAGATAATAGATACTGCGGGAAGGCATGCTCTTGAGAAAGACCTGATAAAAGAAATGGAGGATATTCACAAGGTCGCAAAACCCGATCACAAGCTTCTTGTTATCGATGCTGCGATGGGCCAGCAGGCAAGCGAGCAGGCAAGGGCATTCAATAATTCCATTGGGATAACCGGAGTTGTCATAACAAAACTCGACGGCACGGCAAAAGGAGGCGGCGCTCTTTCTGCGGTCTCAGAGACTGACTCTGCTATCGCCTTCATCGGAGTGGGCGAGACCCCGGATGACCTTGAGAAATTCGAGGCCGACAGGTTCATTTCCCGGCTCCTTGGTATGGGGGATATCAAATCCCTTGTAGAGAAGGCCGAAGAGTCGCTGAAAGAGGATGACATAGACATGGAAGCCATGCTCAGCGGGAAATTCACGTTGAAAGATATGTACAAGCAGCTTGAAGCCATGAACAAGCTTGGGCCTCTCAAGCAGGTTATGCAGATGCTTCCTATGGGGAAACTCGGGATGAACGTCAGCGATGACATGTACAGCGTTACACAGGAAAAATTGGGCAAATACAAGGTCATAATGGACTCGATGACAGATAAGGAACTTGAAGATCCGAAACACATCAACAGTTCAAGGATCATAAGGATTTCGCGGGGTTCGGGGACCAAATATGACGAGGTACGTGAGCTTCTGAAATACCATAAAACGATGCAAAAAACAATAAAAGGTCTAAAAGGCGGGAAATTCAACCTGCAAAAAATGATGAAGAAATTCGGAATGGGAGTATAAAGTTATATAGTTAAACAACAATTAAAATAGTGAGCCGCAATTTCGAAGGAGGCTTCAAATATATGGTCACAGATCTGAAAGAATTTGCAAAGACTGCAAAACCATCTGTTGCTGTTGTCGGGCTGGGTGGTGCTGGTTGCAATATAACGACATGGATCGCTGAGAAAGGAATGTCTGGCGGCAGGATAATTGCTGCCAATACCGATGTGAATCATCTTTACATACAGAAAGCGGACAAAGTGATCCTGCTTGGAGAAAAACTCTGCAAAGGTCATGGTTGCGGAGGATTCCCTGAAATGGGGGGCCAGGCTGCAAGGGAAAATATCGTAGAATTAAAAACTGAACTTGAAGGTGCGAATCTTGTATTCCTTGTGGCCGGATTGGGCGGAGGAACAGGAACGGGCGCCATGCCTGTTGTTGCAGAGCTCACACGCGAGATGGGGGCTCTTACAATCGGATGCGTGACAATCCCGTTCACAATAGAAATGGCAAGAAGGGAGAAAGCCAGGGAAGCGATAAACCTGCTTGCCTCTTCATGCGATTCAGTAGTAATTATTGATAACACGAAATTAAGGGAAGTTGCTGGTAATCTCCCATTAAAAGAAGCCCTCAATGTTGCGAACGCGCTTGTTGGAGCATTCGTTAAGAACCTGACTGACACAATAACCCAGCCAAGTCTTGTTAATCTGGACTATGCTGACCTTCGCGCAGTAATGGAACGCGGCGGGATATCATCAATCGGAATCGGTGAAAGCGATGGCAATGATAGGGTCGAGAAGGCAGTTGCACAGGATATCAGAACCCCGCTGCTTGATGTCACGGATATTTCCTCAAGCTATGGCGTCCTTGTACATATCGTAGGAGCCGAGGACCTGACACTTGAAGAAGTGGCGGTAGCAGGCGAACTGATAATGGACAAAGTCCCGAACACAAAGAGGATCATCTGGGGCGCAAAGGTGGATAACAACCTCACCGGGGCGGTCCGCGTTATGGCAGTATTGACAGGTGTTGAGAGCCCGTTCGTATCAGGTGCCGAACCCCGGAAAGTAAAGGTGGAAGAAAAACCTGTTGAAGAACCGGTACCCGAACCTGTGATCGAAAAGCCAAAAGTTGAAGCCCCGAAGCCAAAACCAATCGTTCGGATTACACCAAAACCTGAAGTCGTGAAAGAAGAAGAAAAGGGCAGCGGCGCCTATATCTGGATAGCAATAATCATCGTAATAGTAGCGATTGTTCTCTGGTATCTTACACAGACGGGATAAGGTCGGTGTTCCGGTAAAAACCGGAAACTTTTTTCATTTCTATTTCTTCTTTTCCAAACCATAAGTTTTAATTGCTTTATCGCATTACTACCCTCCATTCTTTGGAGATTATTTTTATGTTAAAAGAGGCTTCCCAGTACGACGCAAAACTCATAGAGCAAAAAGTCCAGAAATCATGGGATGAAATGGATACTTATTCCCGTGTGAGGGAACTCAGGAAAAACGGAAAGAAGTTCTTTTTTGTGGACGGCCCCCCATATACCACGGGCAGGATACATCTTGGTACTGCATGGAACAAGATAATCAAGGATTCTATCCTCCGGTACAAGTCCATGAACGGTTTTCACGTCCTTGACAGGGCAGGATGGGATATGCACGGCCTCCCCATCGAGGTTAAGGTCGAAGGTGTTCTTGGTTTTAAATCAAAAAAAGACATTGAGAAATACGGAGTTGGAAATTTCGTAGCAAAGTGCAAGGAATTCGCCCTCACGCACAGGGATGAGATGACGTTGCAGTTCCAGAACCTTGGCATCTGGCTTAATTGGAAAGACCCCTACATGACCCTGAGGGACGAATACATAGAAGCGGCCTGGTGGACATTGAAACAGGCGCATGAGAAAAAGCTTCTTGAAAAAGGCCGCAGGGTAGTGAACTGGTGCCCCAGATGCGAAACCGCCATAGCCGACTCAGAGGTGGAATACTGGGACGAGACCGACCCTTCAGTGTATATAAAATTCCCGCTAAAGGATGAGGAAAATACATTCATAGTGATATGGACTACCACACCGTGGACCATCCCTGCAAATATAGCGGTTGCCGTCCATCCTTCTTTTGAGTATGTAAAAGTCAGGGTAGTGAAAGACGGGAAGGAAGAAATACTGATAATGGCAGCACAGCTTATGCAAAATGTCCTGAAACAGGGAAGGTACAAGGACTATGAGGTTCTTGAAACTGTGCTGGGGGAAGATATCAAGATCGAATACCTTCATCCGCTTGACTCTAAAGTGCCACTGCAAAAGACTTTTAAGCATAACGTTTACATGGCTGATTTTGTCACGGCCGAGAACACGGGATGCGTTCACATAGCTCCCGGTCACGGCATCGATGACTTTGAACTCGGGGCAAAGCACGGCCTTCCGATATTCTGCCCCGTGGGTCCCGACGGCAGATATACCGACGAGGCCGGGGAATATAGAGGGATGCACGTAAAGGAGGCAAATAAAGTCGTTCTTGATGACCTGACAGATAAGAACCTGCTCCTTGCAAGCGGCAGCATCTCTCACAGGTACGGGCATTGCTGGAGATGCAAGACCCCGATCATTTATCTGGCCACAGAGCAGTGGTTCCTGCGGGTGACAGACCTCAAGGAAAAAATGCTTGGCGAGGTACAAAAAATAAAATGGTATCCCGAGTGGGCAGGTTCAGCGCGGTTTGCCGACTGGATTGCGGGTTCGCGCGACTGGTGCATATCACGCCAGAGGTACTGGGGTATCCCCATCCCGGTATGGATATGTGATTCCTGCGGCGAGGCTGAGGCGATAGGGACAAAACACGAACTTGAGAAGCGCTCAGGTGTACCGCAACTCCCTGACCTTCACAGGCCGAACGTGGATAACATCCATATCAAGTGTAAATGCGGGGGAAGGATGACCCGTGTCCCGGATGTTTTTGACGTGTGGTTTGACTCGGCGGTCGCATCGTGGGCAACTCTCAATTTCCCGCATGAAGAGAAAGCATTTGATGAATGGTGGCCTGCGGATTTTATCACGGAAGGCCACGACCAGACGCGCGGCTGGTTCTATTCACAGCTTGGCGCAAGCATGATAGCATTCGGGAAAGCGCCCTACAGGAGCGTACTGATGCACGGTTTCACCCTTGACACAGAAGGCAAGAAGATGTCAAAGAGCCTTGGCAATGTGGTCTCACCTGAAGCTGTTGTGGAAAAGTACGGCGCAGAATCGCTTCGCTTATACGTCCTTTCCCAGAATGCGCCCTGGGAAGACCTTAAATTCAGCTGGGACGAGGTGGGCAACGTGCACAGGATGCTGAATATCCTCTGGAATGTTTACCGCTTCCCGCTGCCGTATATGATCCTTGATAACTTCAACCCGCTTGAGATGAAAGGAACCCCGGAAGGATTACGCCCTGAGGACAGGTGGATACTCTCAAGAGTGCAGTCTTTGATAAAAAAGGTAGATGCTGCCATGTCTGAGTACAACCTGCACAAAGCCACGCGCCCGATCTCGGAGTTCATACTCGAAGACCTCTCCCGGTGGTATATCCAGCTCATACGTCCGCGCACATGGCGCGAAGCCAACGACCCGGACAAGCTGGCGGCATATTATACCCTGTACGAGGTTCTTGTCAGTTTAACAAACCTTATAGCGCCTTTTGCGCCCCATATCTCAGAGGAGATGTACCAGAACCTTGTGCGTAATGTCGATCCTGATGCACCCGCAAGCGTTCACCTGTGCGACCGGGTCAAGGCGAAAGAAGAGTTCATCGATACCGATCTTGAAACCAGGATGGATATAATCCGTGAGATCGTTGAAGCCTCATCCAATGCAAGGCAGAAATTGAAGCGCAAACTGCGATGGCCTGTGAAAAGGATAGTTGTGGCCCCGAAGAAAGATGAAGTTGCTGCCGCAGTAAAGAGTCTTGGATCCGTATTAAAAGAGCAGACAAACTCCAAGGAAATAGTGTTACTTGGAACAGGCGGGACATGGGATGAGCTTGGAGTTGAAGTGATGCCGAACCATGCGGCGCTTGGCCCTGCCTTCAAGAAAGAGGCCGGGAAAGTGATCGCAGAGTTAAAGATAGCAGACGGCAGGGCGATCAAGAAAGCCATTATGGAAGCCGGCAGTTTTGAACTCAAAGCCGGTACAATCACGAAAGACATGGTAAGTTTCAAGGATTTAATTCCGGCATCGATTGCAAGCGCAGGATTTTCGGCAGGCGAGGTGTATGTGGATACCGAACTCACACGTGAGATCGAATCCGAAGGCTATGCCCGCGAGGTCATAAGAAGAATCCAGGATATGAGAAAGGAACTTGACCTGGCCGTGGAAGAAGAGATCGATGCATTCGTGGATATCAAGGATAAGAGGGTCATGGAGCTTGTGGAAGAAATGAAAGACTTCATCGCCGGGGAAATAAGGGCAAGATCGCTTGTGATCGGTTCTGGCGTTGAGATGGAAGGCGACCTTGTCAAGGATTGGGATGTCGAGGATGTCGGGATGAAAATGGCGGTGTCGAGGAAATAGTTGTACCTCTTCACTCCTGCTGTTTTAAAATCTCAATTCTTCTAACTTCCGCGCTCGCCCTGTATGCCGCCACTATTGCGCCAAGCAGTATCGGAGCTATGAAGAAGCCGGCAATCCCCCCAACCAGCGCGCCTCCCAGGAACGCTATTATGATCAGCATCGGGTGTATGTTCGAGCGGGTGTTTATGAGATACGGCCTGATAAAGAGATCGGGAATGATAATAAACGCAATCAGTGAGACCCCGATAAAAATAAACGCGCTTTCACTTCCCATTTCATAATACCTGTAAATCGCAAGAGGTACTATGACCATCCAGGCGGTGAACATGGGAACAAAAGCAACAATGAGCATGAGAGCGGAAAGTGCAAGGACGCTTGGGAAGCCAAATGCCCAGAAAATTACGAGTGAAAGGATCCCGACCGCGATCGCACTGTATGTATTTCCTATAAATAAAGCAGATAATATGCCATCAAAATGTTTTACGAATTTTTGAGAGAATACCTCGATATCTTCAGGAATAATATCTATTACTTTATCAACAAGGCGGCCGCCATCGACCAGGAGGTAGAAACAAACTATCACGGCAAGAAGGATATTTATTATGAACATCGTAAAAGTCATTATAAAATTCTTGCCAATTTCAATAAGGGGCAATTGCTTCATGAAAGGTAGAAGATACAGGGTGAAATTCAATATGATATCTTTTATCTTTTCCCCGGCAAAATCAGGGAGATTCAGCGTTTCCAGCAGTGCCAGTAAGGTACTCACCACATATTCCTGGTTTTTTGCAGCCCATAGAATAAAATTGAATATTTCAATAACACCCAGCCCGATTATCAGGAAAATCGGAAAAACGATAGCAAATGTTGCAAGGTATGCAGATGGTTTTGGGCTGAACCGGTCGATAAAACGTTTCAGGGGTCTTGCGACGTAGGCCAGCACAATTCCCATGATTATGCCGTCAAGGAGAGGGAGCAGGATAGCTATGAAAGCTGCAGCGATAATCAGTACTATGATCGCCAGCACGATCTTCCATTTGTATTTTATTAAGACTGATAATCCATCCGTGGATTGGGAATCGGACATTGACACACATAATGTTTTAAGAGAATATATATTAATTGTCAGGAAAAACGGCTGTAATATGAAAAAATAATCACAACCCCCCCGAATATCATAAGCGCCCAGAATAAGACCTTCTGCGCTCTTTCGCTTATACCGAAATCGACAGCAAATACGCGAAAGCCATTAAGCGCATGGGGAACTGCAAGCAAAAGAAGGATGAAGAATGCAAGGGGGGCGGGGAAAAATAAAAAATCAAACGGCGTGCTTATCCCGTGCGCCCACCCGACGTGCAGGAACAAGTAGAATACCAGCAGGAATCCCGTGACGCGCTGGAGCAGCCAGGCCCACATCCCTGTCCCGTAAGCTCTTTCTTTTTCCATGTTGCCTTAATTATTGTTAAGGCTTTAAATATTTAAACATAGCGACAGACGATTCGAGAATTCAATCCCTATTGCATACCAAATAGATACATATAGTGTGTAGGGTGGCAGGTTAGGGAGTGGGGGTTAGTTTTTGAAAAAAGACGTTTTTACCTGCCACTTCACACTATGATATATACTCAATTATTTTATATAAAGTTAACGAAGTGAACTTTTCATGAGTTCATTTTTGCATGGAATGAAAATGGAGTTTTAGAATATTGCTTTAAACTTATGCTTTATAATGTTTCTCATAAAGCCGGTTATAGCATTGGTAGGCGGGACTTTTTTGGGGCAGACTTCTACGCACCTGTAAACCTCGTTGCATGCCCATACTCCGTTCTTGATATCAACCCTCTTTAATATCGCTTCAGTGTCCGAATTGCGGGTGTCTGCATAGAAACGCCAGGCTTTTGCAAGCGCAGCGGGACCCGGGAAATCCTTATTACGCGAAACAACGGGACACGCTCCGTAGCAGATGCAGCACTGGATGCAGGCAGCGTATTTTTCGACTTTTTCAAGGTCTGCCTGCGACATCAGCATTTCGGTTTCAGTCTTTGTGCCATTTCCAATGAACCACGGCTGCATATCCCTGTAATGCTTAAAGAAGGGTTCCCAGTCCACTATAAGGTCCTTGACCACCGGGAGGTTCGGGAGCGGTTCAATGAGGATGTCATCCCCTGTTTTTAGAAGCGGCCTCACAAGAGGGCCGAATGCAGCAGGGGCCAGCACGCGCTCTCCCGCTATCTCGGAAACCTGCGTGCGGCAGGCAAGTCTCTGTTTTTTATTGATGAGCAAGGCGCACGAGCCGCACACGGCACCCCGGCATGAGTACCTGAAGGCGAGGGTGCTGTCCTGCTCGTCCTGTATCTGGAAGAGGGCTTCAAGCACTGACATGTGGGGCGTTACTTTCACTTCGAAAATGTCGAAATGCCCATCGGATCTTTTGATCTTGAATTTCATGAGCAAGTGAATATTTTCTTTTCGGGATTATATAGGTATTGAAAAATCAAAAAATTAATATAAGTTGACTATAATTATATGATAATAATGAGCAGTGTAATTTGCGATACGCCAACTCTGGCTGAGAGGTACGATAAGGTTAGCAATAGCCAGTTTGAGCATGGGAAATTGCTGGCTGAAGAACTGAAAATAAAGAAAGGAGATTGCATCCTTGATGTAGGGTGCGGCACCGGGCGCCTGGCAGAATATATCTCAGAGATAATTGGAAACAAAGGGCGTATTTATAGTATTGACCCTGCAGAGTATCGTATCCAGGTCGCACAGAAAAAGATCAAAGACAAAAACCTTCCCAACATCTCCTTTGAGGTGGGAAGTGGTGAAGACCTGAGCAACTTTGCCGATAACAGCTTCGACACGGTTATTATGAATGTGGTTTTTGGCTGGATTACTGATAAAAAGACTACGCTTGCAGAGGTCTATAGGGTATTGAAACCCGATGGACTTATGGGAATAACAACTTCAAGCAAAGGATTGCCAGGTCCATTGATGGTGATTACAGATGAGCTTCTAAAGAGAGAGCCGTATGCCTCGGAGGTTGGTTCTAATATGGATTCGGGCAAATCGATTACTACGGACAGGCTGCTTCAACTGTTGATTGATGCAGGTTTCAGCGACATAAATTTAAAACTCAGAAGGACCTCTATACATTACAGGAACTCCAGCGATCTTATCGAATTTACCGAAGCAAGTCATTTTGGGAATTATCTGGATCATGTGCCTTTATATCTGCGTGATGCTTACAGATCCGAGTATATCACCGAGCTTGAAAAAAGACAGACGGCTAAAGGAATCGAATCCGTTTGGAACATGCTCCATGTGATTACAAGGAAACCAGCAGAAGATGCATATTAGATGTACTATGGAAACCCATTGTAGATGCATATGATTTCGTCACCCCTGCTCCGAGTAGCAGGGCATCAACGGGAGATGCGTGAGGAAAAATAAATAAGAATAAAAGCCACCCTTACTGGAATAGGTCACGAATAAAAAACATCGTAATATTTATGAATAACAATGAATACTAATGAGTACCAAATTAGTAGTCCTGACTATCTACTAATTGGGTGCAGTCCAAATTTATGTTTAGGAGAAATAAAAATTTGAATCAACAACTACGCAATTTAGCATCTATTAATGGAGTTGATTATTTTGGTATTGCTGATCTTTCACAAGCCTATGCAGCTATACTTGAACAGGGAGGTAGTTTCATAGCTAGCTTTCCTTTTTCCATCTCTATTGGGATATCCTTGCTTAACCCAATTGTCGAACTTTTGCCACAGCGAAATGAAAAAGCGGTAAGAGTAAGCTACCGGCATCATGCTTATGATATAGTGAATTTACGGCTGGATATTGCAGCTTCAATTATTAGTGGTCATCTCCAACAATCCGGATTCAGAGCTTTACCAATTCCTTCTTCAAAGCGTGTAGATGATGAACGTATTTGTGCATCTTTCTCGCATAAGCTGGGTGCTAATCTGGCCGGACTGGGATGGATTGGAAAGAGTTGTTTATTCATCACGCCAGAATGCGGACCAAGAGTTCGTTGGGCAACTATACTAACTGATGCACCCCTTGAATCAACTGGAGAGGTGCAACAGGAACAATGCGGAGATTGCAGAGAATGTATTGACATTTGCCCGACACAGGCAATCACAGGGAAACCATTCAGAGCAAACGAACCACGAGAAGCCAGATATGATGCACGAAAATGTGATCGGTATTTTGATTCCCTGGAAGAAAAAAATGAAATAGCAGTCTGTGGGTTGTGTTTATTTGTGTGTCCCTACGGAAGAAAACGAAAAGATGAATGAATCATAATAGTTAGAAATAGAAACCTTTCGACTTCAAGCAGTCACAAATCCCGTACTTATGTGGCTTGTAGCTTGCGTTTTTGGCATGATGTAAATTCCGTGTTTCAATGTATTTGCTCGCAACATCCATTTCCTGCAGAACTAAAGGAAAACCCCTGATCCTGAATGAACCACGATACCGCTTCCTGTTATATTATACGGCTTGATCTCTTTCGAATGGTCGATGTGCCTCATCTTCGAGACTTCGATAACGGTCGTGACAGCGCCCATATCAGCCTGCCTGGCCTGCCGCAGTATGATAACCCCGTCAGCGATATACTCTAACAGGCCGTATTTTGAATAATACGGGTTCTCCTTGCTGATCTCTGAAGTCATTACTGCAGTTACCCCCGTTCCTTTTATTATCTGGGCAAGGTTGAAAAGATGATCGCGGCGTTCAGATTCCGAGTCGTGTATCATCTCGTAAAGCGTAACAGGGTCTATGGCAAGGCGTTTGACATTGAATGACTTAAAAAGCTTTGGCAGGTCATTCTCGATGCGTTCTATCATGGCCTTGAGGTTCAACGTACTGAGGTGCACCAGCGCCATTTTTTTGTTCTCAATATAAGGCATCAGGTCCCAGTTGAAAATTGCCGCTGTCTTGATGATGTTCTCTGCGCTTTCCTCAAGGCTCAGATACGCACAGGTCTCGCTCTTTCGAAGGCCTGCGTAAATGAACTGGAGGGCAAATGTGGATTTCCCGGTACCCGGAGGTCCCAGGACTGCGGCAATATGCCCGGCCGGGATGCCTCCTCCAAGCATCTCATCCAGTCCAAGTATCCCGGTATTCAGTTGCTCCATTACCTGCCCCTCACCCTTTTTACATTCGACACTTCAAAACCTTTCAGCGGGCTTATCTGCGTCTCAAAATTCACAATATTATCCTCACAAAGGCCGGGCAGGACGCCCCTGAATTTTTTCAGGTACATGACGCGTTTCCTCTGTGAAGGCCCCATTTTTTCCCATTCAAAAACCATAACGCCGTCCATGCATTCTGATATCTCCTCCTGCTTGCTCTTATCAAAAATCCCCTCGCTCAGTATTGCATATACAAGCCCGTCCCACATTTTTGAGGCTTTCTGGAGCCCGCGCAAGAACAGTATAAGGTCATTCCATTCCATCCGTTCAAGACAGTACTGTGTAAGCGCGGTCAGGGAGTCTATGATAACAACGCTTCCAGCCGCATTTTTATCCAGATAGTCTATCAGTGTCTCAACAAGGTTCTTTTGCTCTTCATTCCACTTCAGGGAGTCAAACGACAGTTGGGTACTGGAAGAAGACCTCCAGGATGCGGGTATGAACGACCTGGCAAAGTAAGAGTCCGAGAAATCCTTGAATTCAAATCCGTTTTTTGAATTATTGCCGTCCAATATTTTGTGATAGTCCGGAAAAGATAATGCAATTTCTTTAATTATATCCTCTTTTGACCGGGTAAATGAGATGTAGCAGACTTTTTTGGGCATGATTATGCCGTTGTTCTGTTTTACCTGCCCCATCAGCAGGCGTGCCGAGGATGTGAGCACGAACTCGGAATCCCCCGCGCCTATCTCACCCAGTAGAAGGATGAGCGAACCTGAGGGCAGGCCGCCCTGCAGGATGGGGTCAAGTGAATCAATACCTGTGGGAATTCTTGATAGTTTCATTCTCGACCTTGGCCTTAAATCCGAACACGTTTGCCAGCTTGAACAAATGGAATGAAGCAGATGCTATTAGCATAAAAGCTATGATCGACAATATATATTCCGGGTATTCCATGAAAGTGCCAATATTTTCCTTCCATTCCATCGCCTCTCTCAAAGTATGCCATAAATCATGCAAAGTAAATACAAAAATAGAGAAAATTACCCATTGCACATAGGTTGCCAGCAATCCGGAAGTCAGTTTTTTCAAGGCTAAATACGATACTATTAAAGCAGTTATTCCAAATAGGACCGCAAAGATTCCCAGTACGAGTTCAAATGATTCCATATTTATATCCTATTTTTATCTATAAAAATATTATCACAACACAATCTCTGGAAGTTCCTTCAGTGTTTCCTCGATTTGAATTTCGATATCATTCATAGCCTTCGACCATTTCCTCACATTAAAATTATGATAATAATAATGAACATATCTGGATCAATTAGTATTTAAACCTAATCTTTCTCATATTTATAATAAATTTTTTAATGTTATTGGGAAACGCAAAAATGTCGAAAATTTAATCGAAAACTATATTAATTTATATGAGCATTATGATGATGATAGCGAACGACAGGAGTTACAAGATGGTTCATGTGCCAATACTGTCGGAGAAATTAAAGATAATATCTTTAAAAATTAAATCCAGAGAGGTTCCAACCGTCACATCAAAGGAAAATTTTGGGAAAAATTCTACGGCAAACATATCTGAAGGCCTGAAAGAAAAAATCAAAGAAGAATATGCGGACTTAAAGAACTACCTGCATGTTCTTTTAAGAGGGAAGCTCAAGCTGGAACCATACATACCTGAAAAGTTCGAACCTTTGGTTTCCTTTAAAAGACCTGAGGGTTATGTGGAGAAAGAACGATACTGGGTAAACGAGCCATATGCTTTTGTATCAATACTGTTCAATGAAGATGAGAAAGAGTTCTTATATTTTGCAGCTGAGCCAGAGCTTTCGGCGTTCGAGCGGATGGTGCTTGAAACCGTTTATGAAAATATCCTTGATACACTGACGGTTTATGAAACATCAGACAAAGCTAAGAGCGAGCTTCTGGAAAAGAAAACACTTGAACTCATAGATGGCTACTCGATCGAAATCGGCATGCTTTCCATCCATAAAATCTTGTATTATATAAAACGAGATTATATAGGGTACGAAAGGATCGACGTACTGATGAGAGATCCCAATATCGAGGATATATCCTGCGATGGTTCCGGGATCCCCATCTTCGTGTACCACAGAAAACACCAGAACATCAAGACAAATATATCTTTTGAAGCAGCAAGGCTTGACTCTTTTGTCATGAAACTCGCTCAGCGATGCGGAAAACATGTCTCTATCGGCGAACCGTTGATAAACAGCACTCTTCCTGATGGCTCGCGGCTGAATGCATCGCTTGGCAAAGAAGTGACGTTCAGGGGCGGCACTTTCACGATAAGAAAATTCCGCGAACAGGCCTTCACCCCCGCGGAACTAATAAAAAACGGCACATATTCGAAAGAAATCCTGGCCTATCTCTGGCTTGCGGTGGAAAATGGCAAGAGCATGGTTTTCGCGGGCGCAACAGCTGCGGGAAAAACCTCTTCCTTGAATGCAGTCTCCCTGTTCATCCCCTCGATGGCCAAGATCGTGAGCATCGAGGACACACACGAGCTAATGCTGCATCATGATAACTGGATAGGAAGCATTACGCGTGAGGCAGCCTCCAAAACAGCGAGTGGCAGGGATATAGATATGTACGAGCTGCTGCGACAGGCCCTGAGACAGCGCCCGGAATATATTATCGTAGGAGAGATCAGGGGAAAAGAAGCCATGACTTTATTCCAGGCGATGAGCACAGGCCATACAACATATTCTACCATGCATGCAGACTCGGTAAATACTGTTATCAGCAGGCTTGAAGGTGACCCTATAAACATCCCACGCGCCATGATACAGTCTCTTGACCTCCTGAGCATCCAGAAGGTTATACAGTTCGAAGGAAAAAGGATGCGTCGTCTTGATACTGTTATAGAGTTCATGGGAATTGACCCCACGACCCAGGACCTCAAGTTCAATGATATTTATGCATATGACCCGAAAACAGACGCTTTCAAAACAAGCGGCAAATCATTTGTGCTTGAAGACATCATGGCAAGGCGCAACTGGGATGAAAAAAAGCTGAGGGAAGAACTTGAGAACAGGAAGAAGCTCCTCGATTACATGGTAGAGAAAGACATGGATGAATTTGATATTGTTTCACTTATCCAGAGCTATTATGTAAACCCTGAAAAGACCATGATAATTATGGAAGGGCGTGATGCTAATAAGGCCCAGATATCATCTTCCGCATCAAAAGACACGAAGGAGTGCAGGAAGCTTGAGATAAATTTATCGCCGTCAAGAAAATCAGGGGAAGAAGCCTTATGGAAGAAATCTGGCCGCATAACAATAACCAAAAAATCCAGGTTCTTTTTCCCCGGATATAAAGTTCCATTCATAATTGAGTCAGATAAAGGATTGTTGAATGTGGAAATAAATTCGGCCAGGAAAGGTACGGCTGTAGGTGATCCTATAGCAGGAAAATACCTCCAGGGAAGCGACCTTCAAGTCTGGTTCCATGAGCATCAGGAATTGCATCCATACGACAGGATGATCTTTGAAATAGTGGAACCAGGAAAGAAATATAAGATGTACATTAAGAAAAAATTAACTACAATTCCCCAAGAGGTGGCAAAACACCAGCGAATGAAAACAAGAAGAGTCAACCAAACGCAATGAATCTAAAAAATTCGTTCTATAAGCCGGGTAAAGGATATGGATAGGATTCATAAGCTGGCTTTTGCGATTTTTGGCAATTATGTAAGAAATAATAAGGAAAGTTACTCTTCAATACAGGTGACCATCAGGCAGGCGCACCTGACTTTGCCATGGGATATTTATGTAAGTGCAGCATGTTTCTGGGGTGCAGTCTCGGGTATACTGGGTTTATTGTTCGTATTCCTGCTCATACCTCTGTGGCGTTTTTTATATTTGCATTACCTGAAGGCAATATCCCGTGTCGGATCAATAGGTCTTGGACCATACGGTGAGACATTATTTATAATTGTCATTGGATTATTATTTTCATTGTTCCTGGCAGCTATCGTTTATTTCGGGATATTAGCTTATCCGGGATTAGTCGCCCAGACAAGAAAAAGCAAGATAGACCTGACACTTCCTCATGCAGTGGCATACATGCATGCCCTTAGCAAAGGGGGTTTGAGCCTGGTATCGATTTTCAAATCCTTACATGATCATGTCAATGTCTATGGGGAGGCAGCTGAAGAGATAGGATACATAGTGATGGATACCGAACTCCACGGGAGTGATATGATCACGGCGCTACGGACCGCAGCGGTCAGGACGCAATCGGAAAAATTCAGGGATTTTCTTGAGAATCTCATAAATGTTGCAGGAACCAGCGGGGATCTTGAAACGTTTTTCGGGAATATGGTTGCGTATTACCATACCTCATCCGAGGCAGACCAGAGCATGTACCTTGAGCTTCTCGGAATGATGGCCGAGACCTATATAACGGTCTTTGTGGCTGGGCCCCTGTTCTTGATAACGATTCTTATCGTAATGGGTATGATGGGGCCGAGCAGCCTCCTGATAATCAATTTGCTGATATACGCAGTTATTCCGTTGAGCGCTACTGCATTTAGTATTTTACTGAGTGTAATATCACTTGGAAGTGATACCAAGACAAACGAGATATATTCTGTCACTAAGAAGATAAATCACTACGATGATGTAAGGACGGTCATCTCAATGGATGATGAGAGGCTGGTTCGCAAACTGACGAGGTCTCTGCGCTGGACGGGTGTGGTCAATGCCAGGAAGAATCCGTTGAAACTTTTTTTTGGCGACCCTTTTAAAGTATTCTATATCAGCATACCCATTGCAGTTATCTACTTCATTGTCTCGATTTACAATCACAAGATTACAATAGATATTCTGGACGATTCAATCATTATAAGCATATTAATTATTCTCGTGCCGTTCCTTTTATTTTATGAAACACTATTGAGACGTATCAGGGCGATTGAAGATTCGGTACCCACTTTTCTCAAGCGCCTTGCAGTTGTAAATGAAGTTGGAATGCCGCTTGCCGAAGCCATCAGGTCGATTTCCAATATAAATCTCGGTATACTGAGCACCGAGGTAAAACTCATGTACAAGGATCTTGTATGGAGCAACAGTATCTTCAAAGCGCTTACGAAATTCGAACTCAGGATCAGGACAGTCTCAATATCAAGAATTGTCACTCTCATAACCAAAGCCAGTGAAACTTCAGGAAACATAAAGGAGACTCTGAGAGTAGCCGCGAACGATGCATCGCTTACTGAAAAACTCAGGCGCCAGAAGTTCACGGTTCTTTTCTCTTACCTGATAGTTGTGTATATCTCGTTCGCTGTATTTTTGCTCGTGCTGTATGTATTCGCCACAATGTTCCTGCCGCAGATACCAGAGGCCAGTTCCGCTGCCGGTTCAGGTATGTTATCAATAAGCGCCCACAAGGAAGAATATACAAGGTTGTTCATGCATGCTACAGTGATACAGGGGTTTTTTTCAGGGATTATTGTGGGCCAGATGACGGGGGAAAGCGTGTACGACGGCCTCAAACATTCCGTGATAATGATGGGTATCGCATATTTGTTCTTTGTGTTATTTGTTTAGGAGACATATGAGAATATTTGACAATGAAGATGGTGTTTCGGAGCTTGTAGGCGTGATGTTGATACTTTTAATCGTTGTAATGTATCTGGGTATTATGCAGACATATGATGTACCAAGATGGAATAAGGAGCTCGAAAGACAGCATTTCGACCAGGTGTATAGCGATTTTATTACCCTGAGGTCGGACATTGAGGATGTCTCGGCAAAGAACATCCCCAAGACGAGCAGCCTGCATATGGGAGTGAGGTATCCGGAACGGTTCATGCTTCGAAGTCCGGCACCTTCGCAGGGAATAATTGACACATATCCGCTAAATATTACTGTCACCCTGAATGAATCCGGATCCATCAAGAATTACCAAATTAATTCAACCGGGATTGAATATCAGGTGAATACCATATCAAATCTGCCAAAGCTTGTATTCGAGCATGGTCTGGTTATTAAGGATTTTGGAGAAATTAATCTCCCGGCAGATGAGAAACAATCTCTTGTCCTGGATGGCAATATTTATCTTCCAATTGTTTTGAAGAGCGCTGGTTTTTATTCCTCCTCAATGGACGTGGAAACCCTCAATTTCCAGCCGGTTCCGGCGGATGCGTATCGCAGCAGGAGATTTACTACAATGAATGTGACAATTGAAACAAGGTATCCGGATTTGTGGGCCAGGTGGTATGAAGCTGGAAATAAATCAAAATGTTCAGAAATAACTACAGATTACGGTTGTATTAAAATTACAAATATCTACGGGTATGATATCCTGAAACTTGGGCTGGTAAATACAAGTGAACTGGTGAATGATATTATGTATGCAGGTATGATCACTATCCCTGAGACTGGTTACAGTTGCAAACAGGGGATGGAAATGTGGACAAAAAACCAGATGTGTGGTAATTTTCCACCCAGCAACAGTGCAAATCAATTCATTGTGAAGGATATCACTTTTGGGCGGTCAGGGCATGGACATGACGATGATGACGACGAAGGATCCGAATTGGAGTTCTCTGTAAAGGATTTAAAAGGGAATCTCTGGACAACTGAAATAAGGTTCATTAACCAGTCATCCGCCTGGGTCGTTTCAAGTGTCAGGCAAAAAGTCCCTCACCCGCCCCCATATTACTGCGATTACAGTACAAGATTCAATGGTAAGAAGCTCAATGCCGACTTAGGTGGAATTATTGACCTGACATCATGTTACAAAAATGCCGGCATTGAATCTCCCAATATCCTGGTTATTGACAAGATGCAGAATATCATCTTTGCGGATTTCCTTATCAATTGAGACCATTACCAATTAATGAACAAGAAAAGGATTATCGAGGGGATCCCTACCATGCCCCATAATACTGGATTGTACCGCCATACTTTCGCGCCGTCAAGCGGGCCGAAAGGTATCATGTTGAACCCTGCAAGGACTACGTTTATGAAAGCCCCTGTTGTAAAAATAGTGTGAATCAAAGAATGGGGAATCACATATTGCGAAGCCAGGAAAAATGATACGGCAAGTATCAGGTTCACCACAACTCCTGAAACCGATATGTACGCAAACTCCTTTGAGGTTTGATTTGAGTCCAGGTAACTATCTTCAAAAAGGCTGTCCGGAACTCTTTTGCCGTAAATCATTACAGCGCCGGGTGCCGCGAAAACAATTCCAGTAAGAACGCGAAGAGCAATCGCCAGCATAAGCCCGATGGGGCTTGCTTCATATTCAGCGAAATAGCCGTATCTCTGAGCCGTGAACTTATGGGCGAGTTCATGAAGGAGGAAACCACTTCCTACGCCGATGGCCACTATTGCCAGCATATCAGGTCTCATGCTGGGATATGTGAAGGCAACAGTGAGTACGATCAAAGAGATAACAAGATGTGTTATCTCGCGTAAACTTGTCCTGCTCATGGGTTAATAATATATCTTAAAACACATAAAACTATACTATGCCGCATGCGAAGTTTGAAATTATCTCGTCATGTATGGAACTCTTCACTCCGTACAGGCACTGGCGTGCATCTTTAAAATAAAGCCTCTCCTCTATCATTCCTTCTTTTTTTAACCTGCTGAGGGCATACCGCACAGTGCGTGACGGCAGGTAGCTTTCTGCAGCGAGTTCTTTCTGCGTCATAAGCCCTTTGTATTCAAGCACCTTGAAAACGAGTTTCACAGAGGGGGATAAATGTTCTATCTTCCTTGTATAAACATCCTGCACTGCCGCGGTTTCAGAATAAAGGTGTTTTTCATTTTGTGGCATGTTAACAGCGTTAACTATGCATTTATATGATTTAAATCTTTAGGCAAAATATGCCTGTTTTCACCAGAACAAAGCAAGAAGAACGATCACTATAACCGTTAATCCTTCTTGCATGAGTGTGGCCAGCAACATTATCTGCATACCAAGCTTCGGGGAAAATATGCCGGTATAATAAGGTACGGTGAACCTCAGGCGCACGATGCTTGAAAGTACCCTCCCGACAAGCAGTGTTATAACGATCTCCCTGGACGACATTATCCCCTCGGTTAGCAGGTTGCTCGCTATCGTATATGCCCCTATGTTGCTTGCAAACCATGCTGCGATCACAGGAAGGCCCTGCGGCGGGAGATATTTTAGAACAGGGATATCTTTCAGATAAACAGAGATCATATCGAAAAAACCTATATCTATAAGCTGGAACACGAATATCGCAACAACCACCATTGTCGGGATTATGCGCTTAAGCGGCACCACAGACGATGAAATTGCGTTCTTAAAAGCAATGCCGAATTTTTTCCTCTTCACTTCCTGTCTTATCACTGCGGCTTCTTTGGGCGGGAGCATCATGCGCCCGATGACAAGGATTATCGCGGTCCTCAGGAAACCTACCGCCACGACTATACCCAGGTAGATCAGTCCCGTAGTCCCAAGCAATATCAAAAGTACCGGGAGCAGGTCCCGGAGGAATATGAAAGTTGCAGGGAAAGAGGTGACAAGAGAGGCGATCAGGGTCTCTTTATTGTTTATCAGGCCTTTTTTATTAAGCTGTGCTATCATGGAATTCCCTGCAGTCGGGGAACCGAAAGCTACAAGAAAACTCACGCCGACCTCCTCCCGCAAATGGCCAAAACGCATGAACGGGGCTGTCATGAAACCAAGCTTCTGTATCCAGCCAAGTTCGATCAGGAGTTCCATCAGGACGATGCCGATAACAGTTGCCGGGATGACCGAGATGAGATATTTTAAGGCTGAGAGGAGGGCATCGAACAACATCAGGGATTAATTGGAGGTGGGTTTAATTAATTCTGTCTATGACCCGCCCCCCGTTATTTAGTTTGATTAATAAAATTTTCAAGCATAGTCTTATTAATACCATATTTTTCTGCAATTTGACTGTGACGTTCTTCTCCGGTCTGTATCAGGTCACGCATAGAGTTAATTTCTTCATCTTCCAGTATGGTAATCTTTTGGTGAGTGATTCCCATCTCATATAGCTTCTTTGCTTTCTCCTTCAAAACGATAACATAATCTTTGTCAATACCCGCCTTTTCCATTTCTTCTTCTATGTTCTTGATAGCTACAAGGTCATCAATATCTTTTATACCAGCATCTTTAAGCCTGGCTGCGATACCAGTACTTACCCCAAGCCACCTGATAATTTCCAGGGTCTTCATATCTTTTTCCATGACTTCATTTTTCTGTTTTTCGGTCAGGAACTTCTTACCTATCTCCTCTAAAGTTCCTTCAATCTGCTTGGTGTAAAGACCAACGAAGTATGCGAAGAACAATACTGCCCAGGGGTTTCCCACCTGTGCGACTTCTGTTATCGTAAAGAGGGCGATTACGGCTATGTATGGAGCCATCAATAATCTTCTCCCGTAGCCCACATAAACAATCCTCCATTCCTCCTGGGATAGCTTTCTCTCAAGGTTATTCAACTTGCTCATGGTGATATGTGATGTGGCGCCCAAAAAGGCTGCAATGGGCACAAAAAGTGAAACCTTGAGCATGGGATCCAGGAAATAAATATTGTAGTCATTGTTATAGTAGGCCAGGAAAATCAATATTGTAAATGCAATAATCCATCCTGCGACAGATGTAAACGGATACCATTTGTTGTGATGAGTGTCTTTTAACATACTTGCAATTAATAGAAGGATAAATGGTACCATGAGGGCAAATATGTAAAGTAAACTTGTCTTTGGGTTCACGCCGGGCTCCAAAACAAATGTGTTAACGGCGTTTCCTGACATGTTTACAGAGTTTTCGTTAAAAATCTCATATCCCCCGGCTTTAATCGTTATATTGGCCCGTCCGGGAGATACCGATGCAGAAGCTTTTCCTTTTGCATCACTTTGTTTCACAACCTGGTTGCCCATCGAGTCCACTATAATTATAAAAGCATCGGGTACGTCATTTCTTTTCGTATCTATTATATGGAAATTCGTATTTGCGGGTTCGCTCACCAGCACCATCATCAATACGCCGGGACCAATTGGTTCCCGGGCTACCCAATCCTGATAGCCTTGGGCTTTAACAATAAAATTTGATTTTCTTATGTTTTCAAAGTAAGCTGTGCCTTTTGAATCTGTTTTACTAAAAACAAGTTTGCCGGATGGATCCGTGGCTTGAATGAAGGCATCAGGTATCGGGCTCCCCTTCAAGTCATTGACAATAATTGAAATATTCCCGATGGTATCTGTATTTTCGTCCAATTGTCCTGCTGCGACTGAAGGCAGGAACAAAATAATGAATAACAAAATGGATTTTATAATTACACCAACCATAATTTAAAATATATTTTGTAGTATTTAAAGTTATCTTTATATCTATATCTTCATAGAAAAGTTCGGAAACCTTATTTACAGCTAAGTGAAAGTAATATCGATGAAAAACTTACTCTCCTGGGACCAGACTCTTTTCAAAGACCCCGAGCTTTTCGAACTTGACCATATCCCGGAGCATTTTCTCCACAGGGAAACACAATTAGAGGCGCTCATGTACTGTATCCGCCCGGCATTGGGCGGCTCCCGGCCCCTTAACTGCCTGTGTATTGGCGCACCCGGCACGGGCAAGACAACTGCTGTTTCCAAAGTATTCGAAGAGGTCGAAAAACATACATCCAGGCTCGTTCCCGTCTTCGTGAACTGCCAGGTCAATTCCTCAAAATATGCGGTTTTTTCCCAGATATTCAAGAAACTGATAGGGTATGCGCCCCCATCATCCGGGGTCTCTTTCAAGAAGATATTCAGCGAGGTTGCAAAATACCTTGCAGAACATGAAAAGGTCCTTGTCGTGGCGCTTGATGACATGAACTTCCTGTTCTACGAGAACGAGGTCGATGAAGTGCTTTACTCCCTCCTCAGGGCGCATGAGACGAATCCCGGGGCGCGGATAGGTGTCATCGCCATACTCAGCGATACCGGCGTACCGCACATACTCGATCCCAAGGTCGAATCCGTATTCCTGCCCGAAGAAATAAAATTCCCGCAGTATTCCAGGGATGAAATAAAAGATATCCTTTCAAACCGTGCAAGGATGGGGTTCTATCCCAATGTGGCAGATGATAATGTCCTGGCGAAAATTGCTGATAGCACATTCGGCCTGGGGGATCTGCGCGTGGGAATAGACCTTTTGAAACGTTCAGGACTTAATGCCGAACGGCGCGCAAGCAGGACGATAGCTCCTGAGGATGTAGATTCTGCGTATGAGAAATCGCGGCTTGTGCATCTTTCCTACATGATGCGATCATTGAAAAAGGATGAGAAAATCCTTCTTGGCCTTATAGCGGATTCACCCCGGGTAAATTCGGGTGAACTTTATGAGAAATTCCACTCAAAAACTTCCCTGGGTTACACGCGTTTCTATGAGATGCTGAACAAGCTTGGCTCTATTAAGCTGATAGATGCCGATTTTACAGGCAAGGGAGCGCGCGGGAGAAGCAGGGTCGTGACGCTACGGTACCAGGCCGATGAAATAAAAATGAGGTTGTGAGGCGGATTTGGGGCCGCCTCTTTTCAAACATAGAACAGATTATCTGAGTTTTCTTCTTACCAGAAAAGCTATTACCAGTATCAGTACCGCATATTCAAAACCCGGGGTCTTTTGGGTTTGGGTTGGCATGATCGTCGCGGTCGGTGTGACCGTGGTCTTCTCTATTGTCGGGGTTGCCGCTATCGTTACTGTGGGGGTCGGCAGGGCAATCCCCTCTGAGGAATATGCATATACTATCCCGCTATGGGTAACTGCATACAGCATATTTCCGGATACTGCAGGAGATGTTATGTAATCCTTATCCGTTGTCCCGGTGGAGTTTTTCCACAGCAGGTTCCCCGTGTTTGTATCAAGGGCGTAGATCATATTGTTCCTTGACCCGAAATAAACAATGTCATTTGAAATAGCAGGAGAAGAGTCAACAAAGCCTGCGGCCTTAAAATTCCATTTCTCCCTTCCGGTCTCAGTGTCTATCGCATAAAAGCTGCTGTCTTTTGAGCCTACAAACAAAGTATTGTCTTTGATTGAAGGTGATCCCTCCACATTATTTGATGTTGAGAATTTCCATTTCAATATGCCGTTGTCCGCAGTAAGGGCATAGACGGATCCATCATTTGAACCTACAAAAACTTTGCCGTTCGCCACAGCAGGGGATGATTTGATCTCAATGTCGCTTACCGGATAGCGCCATCTTTCCTTGCCGGTTGAGGTATCGAATGCAATAATAATACCGTTGTTATTCCCGACAATGGCGAGGCCATCTGAAACTGCGGGAGATGATTCGACATTCTGCGCCGTGAGGCCTACCCACGACGGCTCACCGGTTCTTATGTCCAGGGCATAAAGTGAACCGTCATTTGAACCTGCAATCGCAAGATTGCCAACTACAGCCGCAGAGGATTGGAACCCGTCCGTAGCGTTCTTATATATCCATTTAATAGCCCCGTCTTTTGTGTCAACCGCATAGAATCGTTTGTCATCGCCTCCAACATACAATATCCCGTCCACGATCGCAGGAACAGATTTTACAAAACCGTTGGTCCTGGTCGTCCATATGGATCTTCCCGAACCGGCGTCAATAGCATGTATCCCGTAATTTGAGCCAACATACAATACGCCGTTCACGATCACGGGAGATGAGTCGGTATCGTACGTGAGGTCTGACTTCCACTTCAGGACAAGCGGCGGATTGGCGGCATCGGTCGTAAGACCTGTATGCAATATATCTTTTTTGAACATGCTCCAGTCTTCCGCAAGAGCGGGGGCGATTAACATCAAGGCAAACAACGAAAAAATGACGATTCTTCTCATAGTATCACTCTCACTTTACCGTCATATTGCCATTCAGACTTAAGAATTTAACTATCAATCTACGATTTTTTTAACTTATGACGCGCCAATGTGTGTGAGGGATCTAATTCAAGCACTTTCTGGAAGCATTTCATTGCTTCATTCTCCCATCCCAGTGATTTTAGTGTTACACCTTTGTCATACCAGGCCCTTGTGAGCCCTGGATCGATATCTATGGCTTTTTCAAAAGCCTTTATGGCCTCGTTCCCGCGATCGAGTTCCCTGAGGACAACACCTTTATCATACCATAAATCCGGATTCTTCGGGTTCAACTCAATTGCTTTATCATACGCGTGAAGTGCATTATCAAATGCTTTTATCGCATCATAGCGCCTGTCCAGGGAAGAAAGGTCTGTTCCTTTCTGCTTCCACACCGCGCCTTTCCCGTACAACGCGTTCCAGTTTGACGGGTCCTTTTCGAATGCTTTGTCCAGCATTGCAAAGCTCTGGGCATATTGCCTTTTAAGCCCGATGATCAATCCCTCGCGTGCGAGCGCCCCAACATGGTTCGGGTCAAGCTCAAGCACTTTTTCATAAGACCGGAGTGCATCAGCTTCTTTCCCGGTGTCCTGGAGGATCAATCCCTTCTCGAACCAGATTTTTACATTTTTCGGATCTTTCTCAAGGAGTTTGTCATATATTATAAGAACTTCAGTACCCCTTTTCAATTCCTTCAATATTACCGCCTTTTCAGACAGCAATTTAATATTGTCGGGTTCAGCTTCCAGCACTTTATTGTATGCAAGAAGCGCTTCGTCCAGCCTTCCGAGATTTACCAGTACAAACCCTTTTTCGTGCCATGCCTTGATGTTCCCGGGGTCGATTTCCAGGACTTTCCCATAAGCCTCAATGGCCGGAAGGTATTGTTCCAGCGTGAGATGGATGGAAGCCTTATCATACCAGACTTTAAGATTACTGGGGTCTATTTTCAGGATATTCGCGTAAGCCTCAAGTGCTTTATCGTATTTGCCTGAAAGTTTATATTCTTCAGCTTCTTGCACCGGATCCTTTTTTTCCGGTTTCTTAAAAAATCCGCCTAATTTCATCTTAAATTACCTCAATCTCAGGATGATCCATCCGGAGTATATTCTATTTTTACTATTTTTCAAAGTATAAATCTTTCTATACCAACAATGATATATAGAAGCTCAAACATTAACGAATTTCGCATTATTTGTAATTATCAATATCCGTGTTCTGGAGAATCATCGATGCTGAAAGTAAATAATCTGGTTAAAGACTATGTAATCGATTCTGAAAAAATCAGGGTCTTGAATGGAGTAAGTTTTGATATAAAAGAAGGCGAGATCCTCGGGATTATCGGGAGGAGCGGCGGCGGCAAATCCACGATATTGAAAGTCCTGCGCGGTGTTGAACCATTTACAGGCGGCAGTTTTGAGCGTGATGGGCTTACTGTCAGGCCCGATGTTTCACATGAGGATATCCAGAAGCTGCTCAGGATGACCGCCATCCACCTTCAGAGAAATTTCGGGTTATGGCCGGGCGCTACCTATGAAAACGTGCTCCGTCGGCTTTATGTTGAGAAAGCAGGATATGAGGCGCTGCCAGAAAAGGATTCGCCGTATTATGATGAATTATATGAAAAAAGCATGGAATATTTAAAGCTCGTAAATCTTGATAAGAAAGCAGAGCATTTTTCAGCGGTTCTCAGCGGCGGGGAGAAACAGAGATTATTGATCGCAAGGCAGCTTGCGGCCAATCCCCACCTTCTCCTCCTTGACGAACCTGCAACCATGACATGCCCTGCAACAAAGCAGGAAGTCCTCGACACAATAAAAAATGTGAACGAGAAAATGAAACTCAAGACCCTTGTGGTCTCCCACCTGCCTGAAGTGCACTCATATCTTGCCCACCGGGTACTGTGGCTTGAAGGCGGGAAGATAATAGAAGAGGGAGAACCGGAAGTGGTATTAAATAAATTCCTTAAGAAAATGAAACCTGCGGTTCCTATGCCTGTTCCAAGGTCGGATAAGACCGTGATCAAAGTAACCAACCTCTCCAAGAGATACTGGCTTTTCAGGCAGGGGGAAGTGCTTGACCTTGATAATATCAATATCGATTTCAAACAGGGCGAGATAGTAGCTCTCATAGGCCCCAGCGGTGCAGGAAAAACCACACTTTTGCATGCCATGGACGGCTTAGTTTACCCTGATGATGGTGAGATAGAATTCCTGGTCGATAACGAGTGGATCGAGATGTCCACGTATTCCCCGAAAAGGATGGATGTCAGGAGGATGACCAGTATTATGTACCAGGAGTTCGCCCTGTCGCCTCATTCCACGATAAAACAGCAGCTTGCATATAAATTAGGTGTAAAGGGGCAGAATGTTATAGAAGAATCAAGGAAACGCGCCAAGGAGCTTGGTATCTCGGATAAGGATCTTGATGAGTTGTACAAGATGACGGATATGCCTGAGGATAACTCAAAGGAGATCCTTGCAAAAATGGGTTATACTCCTGCGATACTGGGTGTGCTTTTCCCGAGCTATCCACTTACAGAAGTGATAAATTTCGCAAAGCCGGTCTTTGAAGCTGTGAATCTGCCCCTGAGTGTTCTTGATGTCAAGCCGTACCAGATAAGCGGTGGTGAGAATGTGAGGGCCGCTCTTGCTCTTGCTCTTTCATCAAAACCTTCAGTCCTGCTCCTGGATGAGCCTTTCGGGGATCTTGACCCGATAACGCTGCGGGATGTGGCAAATTCCCTTAAGACAATAAATAAGACGTTCAATACGACCATAATATTCATAAGCCACCACGTGGACTTCATCAAGGAAGTCGCGCAGAGGGCGATATTGATAGATAAAGGGCATATTGTCATGGACGGCGACCCGAAGAAGGTTTGCGACGGGTTTATAAAAGCGAGCAATGCACGCTACCTTGATGTCTGCTATGAGGATTATAATAAAGGATAACTATTTGCAGACATAATTACATTTTTCATGAAATGACAGGTTCATCAAGGAAATTAATTATATATTTCGTAGCGGTTTTCATACTGCTTGTGATAATAGCCGGTAGCACGTTCCTGATTTTCGGAGGCAGGGATTTTGGCATACCCGGCAACCGCGTCGATGTGATATACGTGCAGGGAGTCTTGCTTACAGGCAGCCTGCCGACAGGGTTCGGAATAGCAACGTCAGAGGAGATCACAAAAAGCCTGAAAGATGCATCAGAGGACGAAGGGGTTAAAGCGATCGTGATGAGGATTAACAGCCCGGGCGGTTCCCCGGCTGCATCCGAAGAGATAGTGGCCGCAATGAAAAAAGTCAAGAAACCAATTGTGATTTCAATGGGTGATGTTGCTGCAAGCGGGGCATATTATATAAGTGCGCCGGCAGACAGGATACTCGCAAATCCTGATACCCTGACAGGAAGTATCGGGGTGATATGGGAATTCCAGAACAGGTCTGCTTTCTATGATAAAGACGGGACTTCGTTCTATATCGCAAAAACAGGTGAGCTCAAGGACATGGGAGGGGACTGGAGAGGCCTGTCTGATGAAGAAAAGAAGTATGCAGACCAGATAATCCAGGAAGCTTATGACCGTTTTGTTAAAGAGGTGGCCACAGGACGGAATCTCTCGGTGAGCAAAGTAAAGGACCTTGCCGACGGGAGGGTTTACACCGGGGCAAAAGCCAGGGAACTGGGACTTGTGGATGAGTTCGGAAGCCTGGATGACGCCATCGAGGTCGCCGCATCGCTTGGGGGAATACAGGGCAAGCCTGAGGTGACCTATGCCAACAGGCCATCACTTTCAAGATTGCTATTTGGCGAAAAAACTGAACCTGAAAAAGTTGCAAGTTATTATTACGAGAGTCCTTACGGACAACTGTTTTCGAAATCGTGAATTAGCCGCTTGATTTCCTCTTGAAATGGATTTTTTTAATACCCTGTACCTTATTATTCAGGTCATCCTTCAGGCTTTCTTTCATTTCCCCCGAATAATAATCATATCGTGCGGCCAGGGAAATTTTTGAGGCAACCGCCCTTGCGACTTTTCCGCGGATCTTTTTCGGGGCTGTATTCACAAAAGGGTGCCTGAAGATCACGCCGTGTTTGGGGGACGGCGCTTTACCTTTCAAATGTTTGAAGAGGGCATTGCCTGCCCCTATTACCTGCACTGTGCTTGAGGACATTGAAGCAAGTCTTTCAAGACTTCCTGCGATGCTCAAAAGACGTGCCCCGAGAATATGTCCTGCGATGCTGGTTAAATTCGGCGCTATCACATGCATGTTTTCTTTCAGGTATTCTTCTGCCAGAAGGCGTGTACTGTATAATCCAAGAAGCGCTTCGGCAAAGCTCTGCATTGTCCTTATTTCAGGATCAATTCCCCCAAGTCCGGTTATATGACGGGCAAGTTCTTCCCCTTTCAGGTTTGTCTCATTGGAATTCAATATATACCATTCTTTCAATCTTTCGGCCAGAATGTTGGCAGTCTCATCGATATCATCAATAGCCTCTACCGCTGCTATGATACGCGTGTCGGCAGCCACGGCCCAGGCCACCTGTTTTCTCGCAAGCCCGATATTGAGTTCATGAAGCATGCTGTCATACTCGCTTTTTGAGGTCACGAAACCGTATCTCATTGCAAGGTCGCATAGATCAACTCCTGCGACCTTTCCCCTTAAAAGCAGTGGCTCTCCAACAAGTCGGTCCAGTAGAGTATCGATATTTTTCTGGAATAATTCAACTCCAACTATTATTTCATCTGTAAGTGTGAAAATCCCGAACCATGTTCTTACCTGCATGCGCTTATCTTTTCCCTGAAAGTACTAAATCCTTTATGAAGGAAAACTATAAGTATTAAACATAATATTATAATTTACCGAAGGTGGTAATATGAATAGTCAAAAAATGTTAGGCCGTGTGCTGTATGCAATCGGGATAATAGGCGGTGTTGAAGGAGCTGCAATGAGGTTCTCGGATAGCAGGGATTTAGCGATCATAACAAGTATTATAGCCATGGCTGTGATAATCATAGGCGCCTATTTGATTGAGAAGTAGAAATAAATCAGGATTTTTTATTTTCCAATCTCTTTTTTTGATGCATTTTTATGTAAACAACGAACCAATTTAACTTTACAAATAATTTAAATATCCGGGATTCCATAATGATATAATGACAAAGGAATCAAAATGCCATTGCCAAAAATAAGTGAACTGGATAACAAATTAATGGATTTTCTCAGTAAACAAGACCACGTTAAACTTGCATACCTCTTCGGCTCAGCCACTTCAGGAAAAGCAGGCAAATTGAGCGATATCGATATTGCCGTGATGCTTGATGAATCACTGGGTAAAAAAGAGGGATTTGACCTGCAATTGAGATTAATAAGCGATATATCCTCACTCTTAAAAACAGATAAGATCGACCTTGTGGTCATTAACGATGCGCCGCTTTCGCTCAAATTCGAGATAATCAAGGCAAACCATTCCCTGTTTGTAAGGGATCGGGAGGAGAAGGTGGATTTTGAGCAGAGGGTGATGTCAAGGTATCTCGACAGGCGGTACTATGAAAAGAGGGCGGCATCTGATTTTTTAAAGAAGGTTGCTGCGGGGGGAATTTAGATCATGGATGAGAAAGAGAAAGTATCGAGAAAGCTTCGAGCCATGAAAAAGTATGTTGATTTTTTAAAAGAGTACAGGTCAATATCAAAAGAGGAACTGGAGAAAAACGATATGTTGAAGGCGGCAATTGAGAGAAATTTCCAGCTTGCTATAGAATCTGCTCTGGATATTGGAGAGGTTATAATCTCTACCCGGGATTTTGAGAAGCCGGAAGATTACAGAGATATCATACTGATACTTGGAAAGCAGGGTGTCCTGCCTGTGGATTTTGCGCAGCGCTTTTCGAAGGCGGCAGGTTTTCGAAATATTCTGGTTCATATGTATGAAGAGGTGGACGCGGGAAAGCTACAAGAGTATCTGCAAAAAAATTTGGAAGATTTTAACGAGTATGCAAAGTGTATAGCGAAATGTCTTGAATTAAAATAATACAACTATTCTGTTGCATAACAAAATTGTTGCATAAGCGTGGCGCCAAAGGAAAAGTTAGAAAGTATAAATAAGAACTGTAACATTAATGTATCCCAAGCAAACAAAGAAGGTTGATTTGTAAACATCAAATTAAGACCTAAATTACTTAAAAAGGGAAATATATGACAGAACCTTACTTTCACCTGAAAGGCACTTTCAAAACAAGCGCCGATGCATCCGCAGCGCGCGCCGAAATAGAAAAATTCATCGAAGAAGCAAAAACCACTATCCTGCAAAAAGGAGTCCCTGCAGGAAAAGGCGCAAAAATCCTGGGATGGGACATCAGGGAAAACTGCGTTTTCTTTGATATCGAGTCTGACCGCTACCTTCGGGCCCACGATGCATTCATCAGGCTCCGCAAGCCTCTTGCAGGGGTGCTTGGCAAAGGACACAAGATCGGAATACGAGGCGCCGGGATTGAAGAGTTCATAGTTTCCATGCCTTCAGGAGAGGCGCTGCGCTCGCAGAAAATACCTCACGTAAAAACAATCGAGTTTCAGGACGGCATGATAATGCTCTCACTTGATGTCGGGGAAGCGGAACTCGAGAACAAAGTTCCAGACAGGATAATCTCGCTCATCGAGGACAAGATAGCAGCTCAGGGCTTTGGCGGCAAGGCGGAGCACTGGAGCCCGCTTTGGGAAAGCCCGAAAAAGGAAATGAAATTCAGCAGCGACCCGACAGTGGAAGCGGAAAAGCGCGGGTGGATAAAGCGGTCTGTGGGGCGCGGGCAGTGGATACACGGGCCGCAGATGACCCGCATATTCAGGACGTTTGAGAAGATAGTGTTGGAAGAAGTGATCAGGCCCCTCGGCTATGTCGAGATGATATTCCCGAAGCTTGACACCTGGGATGTATTGAAACATTCAGGCCATGCAAAAGGCGTGTATCCTGAAATATATTATATCAGCCCGCCGAAGACACGCGATCCTGCTTTCTGGGAGGAGGTAATAGATCATTACAAGGTCACACTTGAAGTCCCGCTTGACCTGATTTCAGAAAAGATCGATAAGCCCATAGGCGCAATGTGCTATGCACAGTGTCCGTCGTTCTGGCCATTCATGCAGGGGAAAACCGTGGCCGACGACTCATTCCCTGTAAAGGTATTCGACCGTTCAGGCACGTCGCACAGGTACGAAAGCGGCGGGATACACGGGATGGAAAGGGTGGATGAATTCCACAGGATAGAACTTGTTTTCATAGGCACGCAGGAACAGGTCGCCGCCCACTCAAAGGAAATGCAGGAATGCTACAAACGCATCTTCAACGATATCCTTGACCTTGAATGGAGGATGGCATGGGTCACTCCCTGGTTCATGGCACAGGAAGGGCTTACCGGGCTTGCGGGGAATAAGGATGTAGGCACCATCGATTTTGAGGCGCCGCTACCATACCGCGGAAAGAACGGCGAGTGGCTTGAGTTCCAGAACCTGAGCATCAACGGCGACAAATACCCGAAGGGATTTAACGTCAAATCGCAGTCCGGAAAGGAAGTATGGAGCGGTTGTTCTGGCATCGGGCTTGAGAGATGGGCAAGTACGTTCTTTGCCCAGAAAGGATTTGAGCAGAAGAACTGGCCGGATGCGTTCAGGGAAAAAGTTGGGGATATGCCGAAGGGAATAAAGTTCATGTGAAGCCCCTGTATCCAGATACGCAAAACCTTAAAATAGAATCCCCTCCAACTTAAATACAGGGTGAGGTTTGTGCAGGAATATAAGCTTTTCATAGATGGCGAATGGACAGGATCAAGCAGTGGCGAGACTTTTGATGATTTTAATCCGGCAACGCTTGAACTTATAGCAAGACTCCATAAGGCCTCAAAGGACGATGTCCAGCGGGCCGTTGACAGCGCAGAGGATGCTTTTGAAGCATGGAGCAGGACTCCGGCCCCCAGGCGTGCCACGATTCTCTTTCGCGCTGCAAGGATGCTTGAAGAGCGAAAAGAGGAACTTGCCCGCCTCATGACAGGCGAGATGGGAAAAGTCCTCAAAGAAGCGCGCGGGGATGTCCAGGAGGCCATAGATATAACGTACTACGCGGCAGGTGAAGGAAGAAGGCTTCTGGGAGAAACAACGCCCTCCGAACTCCCGGATAAATTCTGCCTCACTGTACGAAGACCCATAGGCGTTGTGGGTCTTATCACACCCTGGAATTTTCCTATAGCGATCCCTGCCTGGAAGATAATGCCGGCCCTCATATCCGGGAATACACTTGTGTTCAAACCTGCAAGCGATACGCCTCTCCTTTCCATAGAACTTGTGAAGATACTGACAGAGGCAGGACTCCCCCGTGGTGTCCTGAATCTTGTGATGGGTGAGGGAAGCACTGTTGGCGGGGCGATCGTTAAAAACAAGAAAATTCGCGCCGTATCTTTCACAGGTTCGCTTGAGACAGGGAAGTGGATACTTGGTGAGGCAGCCAGGGATATGAAACGCGTATCCCTTGAACTTGGAGGTAAAAACCCTATCATCGTGATGGATGACGCGGATATGGGTATGGCCATAGATGGTGTGCTGTGGGGGGCTTTCGGGACAACAGGACAGCGGTGCACGGCAGCAAGCCGTGTGATAGTGCAAGAAAAAATACTACCATTGTTCCAGAAAAGACTTATCGAGAGGACAAAACTTCTTAAGATAGGCAATGGCCTTGATGAGAATGTCGATATAGGTCCTGTCATTAATAATACACAGCTTCAGAAGATCGCAAGATATATAGAGATAGGAAAAGAGGAAGGAGCTAAACTCGTCTTGGGCGGGAGAATCATTAAACCTCTTCCAGGTCACTTTATTGAGCCAGCTTTATTTTCAGATGTCACTCCTGACATGAGGATTGCGCGGGAGGAAATATTCGGTCCCGTAGTATCTTTAATAAGAGCTGGCGATCTTGATGAAGCAATAAAGATCGCAAACTCGGTTGAATATGGCCTGTCATCTTCGATTTACACAAAAAATATAACAAATGCCTTTAAGGCTGTAGAAAAAATCGAAGCCGGTATAACTTACATAAACGCTCCCACAATAGGCTCGGAGATTCATCTTCCCTTTGGAGGGGTGAAATCCACGGGTAACGGGACCCGCGAAGCCGGCACGACAGCGATAGAAGAATTCACGGAATTGAAGACCGTTTATTTTGATTACAGTGGAAAACTCCAGAAAGCCCAGATAGACGTAGAATAGAGGAAAACTATGAAATCAGGACAAAAATCCAGGGAAATAATAAACAGGGACAGCAAAGTCATGTCAGCGCTCACGCGGCCGTATGAGCTTGTGGTTGATCATGCTGATGGCTCTACGGTATTTGATATCGAAGGCAAAAGTTACATAGATTTTGCTTCAAGCGTGGCTGTGATGAATATTGGATATAACTGCAGGAAGGTCAAGGAAGCAGTATGCGCCCAGATGGAAAAAATGGTACATTGCGGATTCTCGGATTTTTATTCTGAAATGCCGGTGAAACTTGCAGAGAAACTCTGCAAAATGACAGGATACGAAAAAGTGTTCCTGTCAAATTCAGGAGCAGAAGCGGTCGAAGCTGCGATGAAGCTTGCATTCTGGTATTCAAAAAGGAACAGCATGGTCGCATTCTATCGATCTTTCCATGGCAGGACTCTTGGCGCTCTCTCACTTACAGGTTCAAAAATCAAACATAAGGAATACTTCCCGTCCCTGCGGGTGGTGCACTCGCACTATGCCTATTGCTACCGCTGCCCGCTTAATCTTGATTACCCGGGATGCGGTATCTCATGCGCAAGGGAGCTTGAAAGGACTGTATTCAAAAGGGTGCTTTCGCCCAGGGACACGGCCGCCATCGTTGTGGAACCAATACAGGGAGAAGGCGGGTTCATAGTCCCGCCGCCGGAATTCCATAAAGAGGTCCGCAGGATATGCGATGAGAACAATATTTTGCTGATCGCAGATGAAATCCAGAGCGGCGGTTTCAGGACCGGGAAATTCATGGCCCTTGAAAATTTCGATGTGAGGGCCGACATTGTATGCATGTCAAAATCCATTGGGGGCGGGATACCCCTCGGGGCCACTCTTTCAACTTCAGAGATTATGAACTGGCCCGCCGGGGCGCATGCAAACACATTCGGCGGCAACCTGCTTGCCTCAGCCGGCGGCCTTGCAACACTTGAGTTCATGGAAAGTAAAAAACTTGGCGAGAAGGCTGTTGAGAAAGGAAATTACCTGATGAAGCTATTGAATGAGATCAGGGAAAAATATCCTGCAATAGGGGATGTACGCGGGATAGGCCTCATGATCGGAGTTGAAATCGTGGGAGAAAATAAAGAACCGGATGCTGAAAAACGTGATCTGATAATAAAGAAAGCGCTTGAAGGCGGACTGATCTTGCTGCCTGCCGGTGATTCGGTCATAAGGTTCGTGCCGCCACTTGTGATTTCAAAGAATGAAATTGATAAGGGACTGGAAATATTTGAAAATGCATTGTTAAATCATGGTGATGTTTAGCTGCGCCCTGATAGAAAACTTCATATAGCGTTAATCCAATATGATAAACAGGTTATAGGGTATAAAGTTTGATGTGGGGTGAATATTTATAGAATTAATAAAGAATCAAAAAAGATTGCTTTTAGGTCCGTTACCATCAAGAAATCTTTTTGTGTTGAATCGGGGTGTGCAAGATTGATATGAGGGGGCCAAACTTGAGCGGATTAACAATTGTAGGGGCCAGTACTGCTTTAGATAAACAAAAAAACCGAGGAAATAGAGGAGTGAGGACCGAAAGAAGCAGATGGGAAATTATCAGGGATATGCTGACCGTATTGACCGAGGATAAAAAATCGAAAAAAACACGGATCATGCAAAGAGCATGTCTTGACTGGAGGAACTTCCAACGATATTTTAACTTTTTATTGGAGGAGAAGTTTGTTACAAAGTGCGATAACCCGGAACCGGAAAGTTATGAGCTTACGGAGAATGGGAAGGAATTGTTGAAGAGATTAAAGGTAGTTGGCGAGATGCTGCATTGAAATCAAATATCCAGAAATCTTAATCCCAGACCTGTTATTTTCAGTTTCTCATTCTTTATATCAATAAACGCCTGTTCTTGAAGGAATTGCAACAACGCATCAGATGCAAGGCATGGGATTACTTTTTTTATCTCATCAATGGTATGCCATTTGTCGTCTTGAAGTTGCTCCAGTATTCTATCTAATTGTTTTGTCATAATGATAACAATATACATGCGATGGAAGTTTTTTTATTTATAGCTTTTGGTCAGTCCCCGCTACTTGTTTTCCAGTTAATTTTATTGTCCGCAATTCACAACATTTATTATTGTTTGAACGCCGGCTTATTGACGTTTATATTTTATGTTAGAAATTATGGGAATTTGGCGGTTTTAATAAGTTTTGAGGCTATTTGAGAGCTTTATTTTGATAAAATACATCCAAAAACGATAAAAACCCAAATATGCCCTGATAAAAACGTTAAAAACTCAAATAAACTTCCGATTCATTTATTATGAAGCATATTATTTATACGAACATAACATGGCCATAGCATTTAAATTGGTGATAATAATTATTACCATAACATTTAAATTAATGGCCTCGATTATTCCTGTTGGAGGAAAAATATGAACAAAAAATACACAAGTTATGTAATGTTAGGAGTATTGTCAATTTCCGTTTTACTCCTTGGCATCAACCCAGCCTTTGCGCTTAAAATAGAATCTGATCCAGCTGGTGCCGCCGTATACATGAAATATGGGGTAGATGACGGTAAATATCTTGGAAACACCCCGTTCGACTATGACCCCAATCTTAACGGTGGAACTACTTATATGAGATTTGTGAAATCAGGATATAAAGATGGTAACTTCATAGTTTATAAGTATATGGCAAAATATCCTTATATCGTGGTATACCTGAATTCTCAAACGACATCCCCCTCACCGACACCAGCACAAACGCCAGCGCCGGCACCTGCACCGACACCAGCAAAAACGGCAGCGTCAACACCTGCACCGACACCAGCTCCAACGCCAGCACCAACATCTAATAATGGAATGCTAAAAATAGAATCTGTTCCAAGTGGAGCAGAAGTATACATGAAATACGGGGTAGATGCAGGAAAACACCTTGGAACCACATCATTCTACTATGACCCCAATCTTAACGGCGGAACTACTTATATGAGATTCGTAAAACCAGGTTATAAAGATGCTAATTTCATAATATACAAGTATATGGCAAAATATCCTTATATTGTAGTTTACCTAAATCCTCAATGATCCTGTATAAAAAAATAAATAGCATAGTATTTTATCTATGAGCCGACGAAATGACGTCGTCGGCGTCTGCTTTTTATATTCTCATTTTGTAGATTAATTAAGACCTGTTCTTGCTGGAAATACAATGCCAATGAGAATGAATCTTAGTATAGGCTATTCCTTTTTATTATCACTCATAATAAACACGATATCTATCAATGGGATTTTTATCCAAAAATTTCAATCAATTCCCTGCACTATAATTTTGCATTATATGCTTCTACTATATGCCAGTACTATATGTTCCTGCATTATGTTTTTACTTCTTAGCGTTTTTTAAAGTATGTGATTATAATAATAGTTGATAGAGTAATTTGAAAAAAACCAATAAAGGTTTGTGGGATTTAATAAATGGAGGAAAATTGGAGAACAAATCAATTATTAAAACCACATTTTAAAAAGTCCGAGATGCATGGGGGGTTGCCTGCAAGGGTAGTGTGGTAAGTGCATCAAAATAAAAAAATAAAGGAGTGATAAAGATATGAAACGTAGAATTATAACCATTGCTGCATTTCTTGCAGTGATGGTTGCATTGACTGGCGTAGCTTCAGCTTTTAGCACAAGCTGGTTGCTGCCAGATGGGACAGAACAAAATCCGATATTAATGAAAAATAATACACAACTTATCCTGGATTTTAGAGTATCAAATTTGCGATCACAGGATATTGATAAAAGTTCCGATATGACTTTGGGATTTCTGGCTTGCACCAACGACCAGGGCCAGATTGCAGTTAACTGCGACCCAACTGATATCTCCTTAAACTTACTCAAGACAACATTCCAGGTAACTGCTGTTCCCATAACTCTCCAAAAAGGAACAGTATCCGTATCAATGCAAGCTCCAATGACAAGGAAAACGGGCACTCAATACTCATTCGCAGGCAATCTGGGTCCCTTTGGGGCCCCTGATGAAGTCGCCCAGGTTTCATTAACTGTAGAACTCGTTGGAGGTAGTATCGCGGGCACGAAGTTCAACGACCTGAACGGTAATGGCATAAGGGACGCAGGAGAGCCGGGTTTGCAGGGCTGGACAATCAATTTGAAAAATGAAACTGGAGCCACAATAAAAACTGCAACAACCGATTCAAATGGTGACTATAAATTCACCAACGTGAGAGGAACCTTAACTGTGCAAGAGGTACTTCAACCAGGATGGACACAGACTTTCCCGGCAGCGCCAGGAACTCATACTGTGACCATAGATTCACAAGATGTGACGGGTAAAGACTTCGGCAACTGGATTCCACCTAACGGCAGTATCGCAGGCCAGAAGTGGAATGATACAGATGGTGATGGAATAAAGGACGCAGGAGAACCCGTGCTTGCTAACTGGCAGATCAATCTGAAAAAGCCGGACGGAACTACAGTGAGCATGAATACTGACGCAAGTGGCAACTATAACTTCACGAATCTGCCGGCAGGTTCATATATCGTGTCAGAGACCCAGCAGGCAGGCTGGACCCAGACAGCACCAAAACCCGTACCGCCAGGAACTCATACTGTAGCTCTCTCAGCCGGGCAAAATGTGCAAGGTAAGGATTTCGGCAACTGGATAAAGCCAACTCCACCATGCGCCAATAATATATGCAAGGTAGTCGGATGGGGAACCCTTGGCAACAAGGCAGCTCCTGAATTGACTTTCCAGATCTTTGCATACACCGCATTCATGCCGAAAGGTGTAGTGAAAGCGGAAGACAGTGCAGGCAATAAGATAGAAGCAACAGAGATTACATCAGTGGTAACCAATAAGAATGTAGACCCAATGACAGGAGAGATACAGGGAATGGCGATGTTTAACAATGAAGGTCCATTCGCATTCGTAGTCAAGGTCACAGATGGCGGAGACCCGTCGCGTTCACCATATGTGAGCAAAGATACGTTCGAAATATCTATTCCTGCCAAGAATTACCTGAAGAATGGTAAACTGACTTCAGGGAATCTACAGGTCATATACTGAGCAGGTCAAATAAAGTTCGAGGGATGCAAATCCCTCTTTTTTTAACAAAAACGAAAGGATATTAAAAGTCAAAGGGAGGTTATCTATGAGAAGGTTAATTTTACTATTATTATTAGGTATTTCTACCATTGCGCTTGTTACTGCACTGGGCGCAGGCGATAAAGTCCGGAGTGGAAAAGATGTGGCGGAGGTCAATGAAAAAATCATTTACTTTCCCCTGGTTCCTGTTCCTGATGTTCCAGTCCCTGATGTATCTCTTCCGAAATCCATGGATAATTTATTTCCACCAAAAGCTGACAGGCCGATATGGCTCCTGGGGATGATGGCTCAGGGTACTTACTTCACAAGCATAGCCGCCGACCTATCAGAGAAAGATCTGGAGAACGCAAGGGAAGATTTCAAAAAGTTCAAGGCCCAGTACAAAAACAACTCTAAACTGGTACCTGAATGGGAAGGTTTCTTCCTGATGTACCCTGTAGATTCACTCGAAGCTGCCCTGAAAACAGGGGACCAGAATAAGATCATGGCTGCGTATGGGAACATGGGACAGGTGTGCGAGAACTGCCATAGTGTCAATATGCCCAAAGTCCAGATGAAATATCACTGGAGAACGCTTGATGGAAAGAAGTTCACAGAGATAAGTGTCCCGCTCGAGAATGAGAACATAAGCTTTTCCAGACTTATGCAGCTTATTGATGCAAACTTCATAGGAGTCGGTGCAGACATCGGGCAGAACCAGATCGAAAACAGTAAATTGCGTTTCAAGGATTTCAATGCAACATTCCAGGCGATGAAAGGAGTCTGCAGCAACTGTCATGCAAGTGAAAGAAAATATTATATTGATGAGGACGTGCAGAACAAGCTTGACAACCTGGGACAGGCTCTTTCTGAATCACCGATTAATCCTGATAAAGTAGGTATGCTGAGCCAGGAAATCGGGGAAGAGAGTTGTTTCAAATGTCACTTGGTCCATGTTCCGGCGGCTTTAGCCCAGGAAAGGGAAGGAATGGCGAAATAAAATATAGAGGGATATAAATCCCTCTTTTTATTTATGTATGTGGGGGAATTTCAATGGGAAGACTGAAAATCAGCAAAAAATATACTGACGACTTTGGAAGATTACGAAGTCGTAAATGCAAAGTTTGTGATAGATGCGCAACAATAAACGTGGAGAGCCAGAGATGCATTAAATGCGGTTCTGTAAAATTTTCATCATTGAGCGAATATGAGATGGATTTACTTGCAACAAGACCCGAATTAAGAGATTGATTTTTCAATTTTTAAATATCTAAAAATCTTAATCCCAGGCGTGTTATTCTCAGCATCTCATTTTCTTTATTAATAAATGCCTGCTCTTGAAGGAAACAAATTATCGCATTTAGCGTATGGGATGGCAAAGAGACACTCTTTTTTATTTCATCTAAACTATGCCATTGGGTATCTCGAAGTTGCTTCAATATTCGATCTATAGGTTTCATCCTTGTATCAAACGTAATGAAGTCTTATTATTTATATCGTATAATACTTTCGCTATTTTTTCTATATGAGTCTATTATATGTTTTTACTATGTGCTTTTACTATATGTTTGTACTATGTAAATCTGTCATATAGCTTTGTTATAGAAACCTGTCATATAGTTCTTGAATATGCTACTACTTCTTAATGTTTTTTAAGGTAAGTGGTATATGTATTGAATTGTACCACAATCTACAAAATCCCCCGGAAGTTCCTTTGAGGATATGAGGGATTTGATAAACTGAAAAACATTGTGGGGAATGGTTAAAGGGAGGAAAAAATTGGATAACAGGTCAATATTAGGGAGATTACCTGCGCTCTCTACGCGGTGGAGAATTGTTGGGATTCTTATAGTGATGTCAGCTCTTGGAGGATGCGTAAGCAAGGAAAGTAAGCCAGGCGCAGAAATCCCTGTTCAGAATATTAGCGAGGAGAACTTATCCCTATATCCGGAAGTGCCTATGAACACGACCAACATAAGTGATCCAAACCAGATACGGTTGCTTGTACTTTCTAAAGAACTCAACAGGACAGGCAGGCTTCCAATCGTATTGCTGATAAAAAATCCCAGGCTTAACGAAAGCGTTCTCACGGTATTCAAGCCCGAGGTCGGGCAGGAATGGTACAACCAGACCACTATAACCAGCACGATCAAGAATAACAACTGGATGCAGAATTTCTCCATAAAGCCAAGGGGGGATACCCGGTACGTCTGGATGTACGTCCAGATTTCCGAGAATAATACCGTGGTAAAAAAAGCTGCATGGAATATTACATTTGAAGCGCCTGTCGAAATGGCGACGTGACCAGGTTCAAATCCCGGGGGTGCATTAGCCCGGTTAAAATGCCGGGTGAGATAAAATACATAATATGAATGAGGTGTAAAGAACATGAATAAAATCTTAACAACGCTATTGGTCTTAGCAACAGTTGCGGGAATGGTAATCCCCGCGATGGCCAATCCGCAGAATCCTGTTGCTGATGCCAGGAATGCAAAAGATCTAGGTGTAACGGTTGATGGCGCCCTGACGGCTGCCAGCACCGTGACCCAGGAACAGAATATTAATGGAGATGTTTACAACTGGGCGCTGGGTGTCGGAACAGGCGGTAATGTGAACGCACAGTCTACAGCAGTGGGAGTGGCAACTGCTGGGGATCCGGATAGCATCGTAAATTGCGGTGGAGGAGCTGGTACTGGGACCGGGACAGGCGCTGGTACAGCTACGGGAACAGGCACAGGTAATACTGGCGCTGGCACTGGGACTGGTACAGCCAATAATAATGGCGGTGTAGGAGGAGCCGGTGGCAGTGACAACTTGGCCTCAGATGGTATTAACGAAGCAGGCAACGGCGGAGACTCTGACGCAGCGGGTGATGCTGCAGGTGCTGGTTCAGCCGAAGGCAGCGGCGTTGGCGCTGCAACAGCCACAGGTACAGGCGTTGGCACTGGTATTGGCGGCGACGGTGGAGATTGCAGCAACACGGCAATGACTGAAGTATCTTCCGGGGATGTTGCAGCCATCGGTGGAAGCCCTGAGGGATTCAGCGGTGATGTCGCACAGGAAAATGAAATCACACAGGACGCCACGGCGGTCATAACAACCTCCCAAAGCTTGACCCAGCCAGTTTCAATAGTTGATGTGCAGGCAGCTCTTGCAATCGATCCAGCAATGCAGCATTATGTGGACAGCATGCTGACAGAGGATCTTACCTCAACACCAACAACCATCATCAGTTAAGATTTAGAGAAGGTTTTCCTTCTCTAATTTTTATTTATTTATAAATGATCATCTAAAAACAGGAGGTGAGGACAGTGAGGAGAATTCTAACGATACTGATGGCGCTGCCAATATTGCTTATCGCAACAAGCCCCATACTTGCCGATACAAATCAAAAAGCAGAACTTAATGGTGGAAACGCGGCTGTGGTCAAGGTGACCCAGATTGCATGGAACCTTGGCAGTGGAGATATTAACCAGAATGTGGATGTCCGTGTAGCAGGAAATTACCAGAAAATAGATCAGGATAGTCTAGTAATCATCTCGGATGGTTATGAAGGTAATATAAATAATACCATAAATGGAATTAATCTTATAAAAGTTGATCTGGACCAATATTCCATGAATACTGGATCGGGTAAAATCTCCCAGGGAATTGAGGTCGCCGTGGAAGGAAATATCCAGGTATTGGACCAGGGAATATTGATCATCGAGTGAGGAAAATTATGAAATGGATCTGTGTGCTGGCTGCGGCATTACTGGCTTTAGCCATAACAGCGGCGGCTGAGGAGGATGTGAGTTCAGCCCAACTTGCCCAGATAGCCGTGAGCAAGATGGGAGAAACGAATCAGGAAGCTCAGGTTACAGATTTTGGAATCGCCGACTCCAGCCAGATAGGCTACTCATCGGATGCCAACGTCACCCAGACTATTTCTTATGATAATATCGGGAGCGGAACCATTTTACAGTGGGGGGAATCCGGAGATATGCCCAGAATGGAGAGGACACTTAACCTGAGCGGCGTAGGAGAATCCGGCCTGACATGGCAATGGAGCGAAGGTGATGTGACCCAGACGATAAATGTCAAAAACTCAGAGAATCTATATCTAAAGCAGATTATCGGAGGATTAAAAAGGGTACTCTTCCCTGAGACCAATGCTCCTGCAGAAATAGATTCCGGAAGCTGGACATTCTGCGGAACAGCTGTAAATGGCAGAGGCGGGTTGCCTCTTTGCGCTGAAAAAATTGGTGAAAAGGTACTCAAAGGAAAGTACACTGCGCGCGACTTGTATATGCTGGAATATCTTGAGGACTATTATGATACTTTTCCGTCTGAGAACAACACACCCCACATAATCCTCACAAAATGGAATATAACTAAAGCGGATGGCAATCTGAGAATAAAGTTCCGGGCCCACAACTTCGCGAAAGAAAAATATAATGCAACCCTTCATCTGGATCTTACCCAGAAAATCAACATCACTTCATTGGATGGAAATTTTGAAAAAATCAATGCCGGAGGGGATAATGTTGTTTTCAGGGCAGCCGATGAAAATCTTGACAGTGAAATCAAGGCGCCGGAAAAGAAAGTGATTGAGCTGGATAAATTCATGATTCCGGGAACAAAAGGGATTGAGAGGGAAGTAATAGTACAACTCGATGAAACGATTATACAAAACCTGAAGATGAAGGTTATGAGTGAATAATAATCTTTCGGGGTATTCGGAAAATGAATCAAATGAGCTTTAAAAAAAAGTTACTCCTTTTACTTATAGCAATTTCCACTCCTTTTTTTTTAAATACAGCGGCTGCTGAAAATAATTCTCCTGTACTTGACCATATAGGAGACAAGACTGTAAACGAAGGGGAGCTTCTGCAATTCATTATCAATGCTACCGATGCAGATGGCGATTCCCTGACTTTTTCCGCTGCAAATTTGCCGGCAGGAGCAAGCTTTGATCAAGCCAACCGAAAATTCTCCTGGATACCTGATTATGACCAGGGAGGGGATTATCCCGGCGTCCATTTTATGGTAGAAGACAGTACAGGCTTGAACAGCAGTGAGGATATTACCATCACTGTAACTAATGTAAATCGAGCACCTGTACTTGACCCTATAGGAGACAGGACTGCAAACGAGGGAATACTTCTGCAATTCACTGTCAATGCTACAGATCCTGATGACGATCCCCTGACTTATTCTGCAAATAAATTACCAAAAGGAGCAAGTTTTGATCCCGCCACTCGAACATTCTCCTGGACACCGGACTACAATCAGGAAGGAAGCTATTCAGGGATTCATTTTGAAGTGCAAGATAGTGCAGGTCTAAAAGATGGCCAGGATATCACAATCACAGTAACTAATGCAAACCAAGCACCTGTACTTGACCCCATAGGAGATAAGACTGTAAATGAGGGGGATCTTCTGCAATTCACTGTCAATGCTACAGATCCTGATGGCGATCCCCTGACTTATTCTGCAAATAAATTACCAAAAGGAGCAAGTTTTGATTCCGCCACTCGAACATTCTCCTGGACACCGGACTACAATCAGGAAGGAAGCTATCCAGGAGTCCATTTTGAGGTGCAAGATAGTGCAGGTCTAAAAGA
>CABMIH010000010.1 GCA_902386205.1 uncultured archaeon
CTCTTCAGAATTGGGGTACAATCCTTAACCAGCTTAGAGTGTACTTCGATGAACGAGTGGATGGATATTTATAGGGATGGTGAGAAATGAAGATTCAAAGTTTCAGCAAAAACGGTTACACTCCCCAACAGCGAACTCAAACGAACTGCGACGAACTCATTTAAGGTGTAGTATTTCTGACAGGATTAACAGGATTGACGGGATTAAAACTTGCAGGCGAAGTCTACTATCATTTTATGCTCTCCAATTGACATATTTACCTGCTTTGAATTCTATTTCACCTTCTCTTATGGCTTCAAGCTCATCTTCCTCAGGCTCAACCTCAACTACCGGATATATTACATCAGCACGTAAAGCCTCCGCAGCAAATGCAAGGGCTGCTCGTATAGCTTCACGCGTCAGCCGGGGATGAGCTTCCAATATATCTTCCACTGTTTCACCTGCGGAAAGCTTTTCCAGGATCATCTCCACTGTGACGCGGGTTCCTGCGATGACAGGTTTACTCATCATTATTTTGGGGTTGGATACAATCAATCTTTTCTGCATTTTGCACCTCAGTAACTAAATAGTGTGAAATATCAGGCGGAGGGTAGCCTTTTAGATATAGTGGATTTACATTCATATTACTATGTATAAAAAAAGTGGGAAAGGTAATATGACAATATCCCCTCTGTATTCTCACTACCACCACTTCATGCTCTCCCTGAACTTCGTCATCCTCTCCCCAGCCTCCGGTTTCCTGAACACATACAGGTGCTCATGCCCGATAAGATAGAAATCGTATTTCTTCCCGAACCACTTCTCCCTCGTGCTTTTCATCTTCCACTGGAGTTTGATGATATCCTCCCTCAAAATGAATCCCGCCTCAAGGAAGCTCATCAGCACCCGCGGCGTTATGGGCACGAAACGCTTGTTCCGCCGCGTATCCCCTATCAGGACGGCGCAGTGCTTTCCGGGCTTGAGCACGCGCATGCACTCCTGCGCTACTTTGCTCATTTCCGCGGCGAACTCGGCGATGTTATGCACGCTTGACAGGTCGCCCTCCCGGTCATGGGAATAAGGGATTATACTGGCATACGGAGGATGGGTGGCTATGAGGTCGATGGACTCGCTCCCGATCAGGTCAAGCGACCGCGCATCCCCAACATACGTCCTGATCTCCGGCGCCACATAATCAGCATCCAGCGGCGCATACGTAAAATCCAGCCTGTTGCGCGCCACCATGACGGCATCGGGGTTGATATCCACACCCAAGGCGCGCCTCCCTAAAAGCTTGCATTCCACAAGCGTTGTGCCTGAGCCTGCCATCTGGTCAAGTACGAGGTCGCCGGGCGCGGTGTAGCGAAGAATGAGGTTGCGCGGGATGTACGGCGACCAGTTGCCCCTGTAATTTCCGATGTGGGTAGCCCAGTCGCCGCGGTCGGGGAAGGACCAGACGGTGGTGGTCTGGGGCTTGAAGTCATCTGGTGCGAATTTTGAAATTGATAACTTTTTACTGATTATTATTGAAACGTTACCTATCTTAACGGTGGGGGTATTTTTAATAAAATTCATGTAATATTGATGGGTGAGTTCTTTCAACGAAACAATCAGATCCAAGTATAAATATATATAAATAGTTACAATTTAATTACAGGTTACTTACAGTCAAGTTTCAATTGTTAGAAAAATTTTGAATATAATGAAGCATTTTTGAGCATAATATATTTATATAAAACGTCTCAATTCAATAATCTTGAAACAGAGATGATTTTCAATGCCTGAAATTTCAATAATTAAATCACCATGGGAAGATATATTTTTGGACCTAGTTGAACACACCCAAGAAAAGTTACGAATAACAAGTCCATTTATAAAGTCAAAAGTCGTGGAAAAAATGATTTCTGCGAAAGGTGATGATGTTTCAATCGAATATATCACCTCCTTCAAATTAATGAATTTCTATCGTAAATCTTCGGATTTCGGAGCATTGAATACAATTTTAAGAAACAATGGAATCATTAAAAACTATCAGCCACTTCATGCAAAAGTGTATATTTTTGACCAAAAGCAAGCAATTATCACGTCGGGTAATTTAACAGATGGTGGTATGAATACAAATTATGAATATGGTGTTTTAATCAAAGATGAAAATAGTGTTGCGAGTGTTATTCATGATTTTTATGCTTTATTCAATAGCAATATAACCGGCAATATTTCGTTTGAAATTATAGAAAATGCACTAAAAATAATTCAGGATACACCTCGAGAAAAGGAAGTGACATTCAAGCCTTTAGAGGTTGAAGTAGATGATAACGATATTTTTGATGTGGGGACAGCACCAATAATAGGAAATCTTACGGGTTGGAAACTTGAAGTTTTTAAATGTTTGAATTCTATTGAAAGTAAAACCTTTTTATTAAACGAAGCATATGCATTTGAAGATGTTCTCAGCAAGAAATATCCCGATAACAGTAATATCAGAGATAAAATACGTCAGCAACTTCAATATTTAAGAGATTTGGGGTTAATTGAATTTAAGGGACGGGGAGTTTATAGAAAATTATGGAAATAGTGAAATCTATATTTTTGTGAACTTTGAAGTAACACAACAAATATTTCATGGAAAAAAACAATCTGTGTAAATCCTTTAAATTAGTGACATCATGCTTAATTTATATGCAACTGCATGGGGAAAATATCGGCTCCGGAGATTCATATTTAAAGAGTGATAAATATTCGGTGCCTCTGACGGAACACGGATTGCATAGATGACACGGATATGCACAGATAAGATCATCCGTGAAAATCCGTCAAATCCGTGTAAATCCGTGTTCTGCATCACGATAAATCTGCGTTTATCCGCGTTCATCGGCGGTTTGTATTTTTCAAAAAGCAGAACCTTCAAATCTCGCAAAAAATTCCGTCTTCTGTAAATCATGCTCCTTCGCCAGCGCATAGAGCTTGATTAGCGGCCCATACGTCCTTGCCCTACAAATCCCTTTTATATCTCTGAAAAGGCTGCGCCCGACCTCTTTATCAAACTTGCTCATTTTATCAATGGGCAGGATTATAAAAAGTCTTGTTCTCTGGCCCGACCTGTGAAGGTCAAGAAGCCTGCCGAGCCCTTTTGTCACATCGGTCGTATGCTCAACTTCAAAAGCGAACTCAGGCACAAGCATATCGGTATCGCCGCCAAACCATAGAACGTCTATATGGCTCACGATCTCCACAACTTTTGGATGGAATACATCTCTCTGGAATTCTTTTATGGTTGCCCTCGTTCTTCATTTACTGACTTAAATAAAATTCTTTGATATTAATTCTTTCTATGTAACATGGATTCCCATCGACAAGAGTTCGTTCCGAGTTCGTAGGAGTTCGTTGCTTATGTTGCACGATTTATAATGTAAAATGGCTGCTTTGGGAACATATCGGCGCCCATTAGTACATGCTTATGTCGGAATGCGGCATTTTTAATTACAACCTGCAATTCAGTCTTTTAAAGGGTACAGCTTGATGACATCTTTTGTGGACAATACACTGATGCGCTCTCCAAATAGCTCCTGTCTGAAGTGTTTTGTATTGTACGTCCAGATTCCTTCATTATACACTGCTAAGGCAAGCGCGATAATCGGTGCATCGTCTTTATCATCTGTAAGTTTCTCGGCTTCTGGGATATATGGATTGTAAATCTCTGGGGAAACAGACATCACAAATAGTCTCTTTACATCGCTAATAATTTCAAGCAATTCATCATCATGAAGCTTGTTCCTGTTCCATCGGTCCCTGTGCTCCCACAACTCCTCAAAACAGTACTCAGGGGACGTAAAGACATCAGGGATCCCGGTGATAATTCTGCGGGTTATGCCATTTGTGAGAAGAAATGCCAGCAGAACATTTGTATCAATAATTATCATTAATTCTTCTCAGACCGCCATTTGCTTACTATCTCTTCGATATCTTTTTCCTCTAACCCTTTTATTTCGAGCTTCCTGAGTCTCTGCAGAACTTTTTTTCGCTCAACATCTTCAAGAAATTCCCTGATCGCTGCTCTGAACCATTCGTTCCTTGTTTTAAATCCAGAGATTTTCAGAGTTTCATCGAACTCTTTAAGCAAGCTTTTATCAAGTCTGAAAATAATCTGAGTTTCCGTCATAACAATATGATATCATTTTGATATCATATAAAATTTTCGGAAACTCAGAGTATCGTTAACTCCTTTCCAAGCTTCATAACAGCATATCTTCCCAAGTTCAAGCAGCATCCCCTGAACGTCCTCATGCCCCGGGTTCGGGTTCTTTTTGGGGTCGAATTCCCCAAGAGGTTTTTCTTCCCTGAGATACCATATTCCGCTGCCTTTTTCCTCCTGGTAAAAAATGCTGTACTGCTGCAAGGTGCGTCTTACGGTGTCTCTCCATGTTGGATTTGTTTCTGTCTTCGGATGTCCCCTTATTTTTGAGTAAATATCGTCAAGATGCCCTGAAGTGCCGATTCCTGAAAGAGCTTCCTTTACGACATCTTTCAGGTCAGTTTACTCTCGTTCTTCATTTGCTGACTTAATTAAAATTATTTGATCTTAATGGTTTCGAAGGTAATATGGGTTCCTTGTAGTAAGAGTTCGTTCCGGGTTCGTATGAGTTCGTTGCTTACGTTGCACGGTTTTTGATGTGAAGTGGTTGCTTCGGGAATATATTGGCGCCGGGAGTTTAATATTTTAAGATTTATAAATCTATGCCCCCCCACAGTGAAAACCTCTATTCATGCGCACGGTTAGTAACAAGACTTTTATACACTGTCAGGATAATTACATAGATAGATTATCATGCAAAAAGAAATTTTCAAGCGAATCGTTTGTGACCCTGATGTTCTCGTTGGAAAACCTGTAATAAAAGGAACCAGGATATCTGTTGAACTCCTGATGGAATTACTTGCAAACAACTGGACCCACGAAGAGATAATGGAGAACTATCCACAGATCAAAAAGGAGGATATTCTTGCTGCTTTAGAGTATTCGCTGTCCCTCCTGAAAGAAGAACATATCTACATAATTCCACAAAAGGCCACCGCTTGAACGATTTACCCACCTTTTTGGCTGATGAGAACATCCCCTTCTACGTGGTTAAACAACTCCGGAAAGAAGGATGTAAGATAATATCAGCTGTGGAGGACTTCGCAGGATCAAGCGATGAGAAAATACTGGAATTATCTTCAAGAAATAAGTGGGTAATAATCACATTCGATAAAGATTTTGGAGAACTGATTTATAAAGAGAAATATAATATGTGACCGTTACATTACATGTTGGTGGAGTTAAGGCAATTCGATGAAATCAAACATCGAATCTGAATTGACTCCCATGGTATGCATGGTATTCTTGTCCTTATTTGGTCCCGAAGAATAGAAATGA
>CABMIH010000011.1 GCA_902386205.1 uncultured archaeon
ATCAGGTCAGGCAGGAAATGGGAATTTATTATCCTCTCGGCCACGTCCTGCGGATCAACAGCCTTGATCTTGCGCGCCAGGGCAAGCTGTGCGTCCATCTTCTCTATCATCGTCCCAAGCGTCTTATACGCGCTGTTCTTTGGCCCGGCTGCGATATTTGCGGTATCGTGGGTGAAGCCGAATCCCTCGTACTGCGCCGGAGTGCCAAGCCTTCCGCTTACGGTGTCCATGAGCTTCACGATGTCCTTCGGGTTCTTGTATTGGGTTGTTGCCTCGTAAAATTCAAGAGGATACCGGAAAAGCACATCCACATTATGCGCCTCCTTATCGACCTCGTTGGGATCGATGCGCGAGGTCAGCACAAGCGGTGCATCCATCTGGCCACCGCGCTTGTCAGGGAGGTACGAGCGCGAGAAATTGAGGAGGCCATCCATCAAGAGCATTACGCAGTCCTCGTCGCCGTCGCACTGGAAGGTAGTAATTCCAGAGCAAATGAGGCTGTGATGGGTGTCCACTGTCAGGTTATACACATATTTATCATGGGAGCTTATCTCTTTTTTTTCTACGACTTTATCAATGAACACATCTTCATCAAAACTGGTTCTTGTCCGGCCTTTTTTTGCCATCCACTTTTTAAGTAATCTTTCAGCATGTTTTTGCTTTTCACCAAGGAAACCAATGTCTTCTATGAATTTTCCTGCTTCGCTACCATATATCCTTATTTTATATGAATGTATCAATTTCGGTTTTCCATAGAATTTTAGAATCAGGTCGCTTTTTACAGCCCTTTCTTCCTCATAGATCGAGTGCTTGATTCCCGAAAACATCAGAAGGAATGAAACAGCGTCTATCAGCCATTTGTTTACTGAAGTTACATTGACTTCCAGCGTGCTTTGCAGCGAGCACGATCCGTCCCCGGTGAAATATCCTCTCAAAAATGCACTTATCTTATCCTCTGGCAGGGCGTACACAAAATTCGGAACCCTTTTTGTTTTTGCATTTTTACCGATCTTCAGATTTTCAAAAAGTTCAAAGACAAACCTTGAGCATATTGTTACATGGTTTCCTGAAATGCTGGGGCGCAAACCAAAAACATTTTTTATTTTTTCTTTTAATATGTCTCTTGCCCATTCTTTGGAAGCTGTTATGGATACCTGATGGCAATTTATTTGATTCTTCTTAATAAATCCCTCAGCTAAATAATATCCTAACAGTAATAAGAAATCCTCGTCCACAGTTATGCCGGGCTTTATAGAAACTTTATCTCTTTTGCTCCCCAACATATAATTTCCCGCATCGATCAAATCAGGATTAAATCTGTTGACGATCTCAAGCGGATATGACTTTCTGTAAACATAATTCGTAAATGTCTTATAACTCATCCCGAGATCGTTACTTATCTGTGAAAGAGGTACATCCTCATCGAAAACATCGCTTTCTGCCCTTATCATTATGTCTTGTGCGTCTGTTATCGAAAGCAGGTCTATGTTCTCCCGGGTTTCGACAGGAGGTCTTTTGAGGTTCCAGGGGATCAATAATTCTTCAGCATCCTGCGCCCTCACTTTTGCTCCCTTTCTATCCGGGAACATATGGTCTTCGGTCACGACTATCTTTCTTCCGCTTTTCGTTCGTATTTCGATCAATTTTTCAGGAGGGATATGTTTTGAAACATGGGTTATATCCGCCAGTTCGAATTTTTTGGTTTTTATGTTAAAAGCAAATGTTTTCAGACCGTTAATCTTCCTGTATTCTGTTCCGAAATCATCTTTTTCTAATTTGCCGATAAGGTTGCTCTCAACAAGCTCGCGGATCGTTAAAAGTTCAAAACCATCACCTCTGTAAACCAGTAATTTTTCATCTCCGTGGAAGCAGTTCCTTCTCTTTGCAGCATGGAAAAAGGGATGCGCATAGCCCACTGATGCGCCAGTGAATCCTATGAGGCGACCGAGCACCCCCGCAGAAGTGTGGGGCGCAAGCCCTATCACCAGTTTCCCTATAAGGCCGTCGGTGTCCTGGATGTTATAATAAGGTTCGACCTTGTAATATCTCGTAAGAAGGTCGTCAATGAACCGTGAGGTCTTTAGAAGATATTCGGCGCAGTCTTTTGAGACCACTATGTCCTGGACTTTTAATTCAAGCACCTGGTTATCATCAACAAGTAGTTTCCCGTATGCGTCGTTCACATAGCCGAGTTCCTTCAGCTTCGATACGGGAACACCTATCTCCTTCGGCCTGATATGAGTAAGGGGCAGGTCAGACAGGTCGTATCTCACCGTGCCGTCCTTGAACATCACAACATCGTGCTTTGCCCGCAGCGCCCCTTTTTCAAGCGGCTCAGGCGTCTTGTTCTTTGATGTCAGGCCGAGAACGCATTTTATTTCCAGGGTGTCCCTCTCCCCGACATTATTCAGGGCATTCAAGCATTCTGATTTGAAATCAATATCCATTTCCGCAACCGATGTTGTCTCTTTTTTGCATTTCGGGCATACCGGCTTGTCCACTTCGATCCCGCAGGATTCGCATCTCAGGAACGGCCGGGTAAATTTGCCGCATATGCACCTGTTCTTGAACGTCCGTTTCTTGCATGATGGACAGATGCGCTCACCTATCTGGACTTTTATCGTCCCTACCTTTCCTTTCTGGACAGTCAGCCCGGTCTTGAACTCGCTGTTGCGCTCCCTGCCGTTATCGTCATCATCAACGTAATCTTTCGCACTCTGGAGCGACCTTCGCCTCCCCCCCGCCTCGCCTATCGGGAAAAGCACATGCGGCGCAGGTTTCATCTCGCGTTTGTCGGATTTTTCAGGTCTTCCCATCCTGCCTCCTATCCGGATAGGTGCGCGGCTGCGGACAGTTAAACCGCTCACCTTCAATATAGTTTCATTGATGTTTGGTTCGGGCGCTGTCCATGTCTTTTTCAGGTTCGTGTCAAGCCCGAGGCATCTTAATAAAGGCAGCGGCTCCTCAATGTTAATATTTTTTTCCCGGACAATATGCGGGACAAGGAGAGTCTCAAGGATGGTTTTTATTTTATCATCAATGGGAAAAGATAGCTTTCCAGCATGTTTGCCGTAATTCTGGATATATTCGGCAAGCACTGTGTAATCCTCAAGTTTGATATCATGCCACAAATATGTGTATTTGGGATGGAGCGGCACTTTGTACGTGTCTGATAGGGAAAGTGCAGTTTTCTGGTCAGGATTTCTCATATCCCCGGGTTCTTTTGTGGAAGTTTTCGTTGCAAGTTCCTGTATCCACCACTCATAGCAGTATGACGATGGAACAAGAGGGTGGTTATTCTCAAGAAAATCCCCGTAATTTATCAAAATTTCACCGATATCAAGGATTTTCTGGACAGCAGGTCTTATTTTGAGAGCTTCTTCTGCTGTGTCCACACGCACCACATCCCCGTTAAATAAACGCACCGTCGGCCCCTCTATCGTATCCACTGGCGCTATTCCAGCGGCTTTTCCGGGCCGTTCCACTTTTATCTGGGTGCCTGCGGCTATGAAGTCGTCCATCAATATCATCGTGGCAGGACTGATGCCGGCGGCAGCAAAACTCGTGTTCCTGCCCCTGCCGTACCTGAGCCTGAATCCGCCGGGTCTTGAAGGATATGAAAAGACGGGCCTGCCTGCAATCAGGTCCTGAAGGTATTTGTCCTTTGGTTTTAACTGTGCAGAGGCATCGTCGGTTTTTACCGTAACTACAAATTTCTCAAGAAAGTTCCAGCCTGTAAGCTTCAATTTATCCACATGCTTTTTTACTTTTGGCGCTTTCAGTGCAATTCCTTCTGCGATTACAAGCGCCATACCACCGCGTATCCTGTTGGTCTCGATGCGCTGGAGGTCTCTGCGGCCTTCTACTTCAGCCTCTTCCGTGGGTTCACCGTCTATGCAGATGGGGCAGTTACTGACGATAAGTCTTATTTCATCATCTGTGGGCAGGTACTGGAGGTGGACATTCCTGTGATATGCGCCGATCTCTTCAACGTACCTTTCCACTTCTTCTGGCCGCGGAATGAAGCGGTTGATCCCCAGACTTCCCCGGATATAGTCAGCAGCAAGAACAGATAGCGCCTGCGCAGTGCCGCCTGCGCTGCGTATCGGTCCTGCGTAATATATCCTTATGTATTCCGTGCCGTCGTCGTTCTTTGCCAGGTCTATTTTTGCTATGCCTTCTATGGGCGCTGCCACCACCCCTTCTGTGAGGACGGCCATAGATATCCTGACTGCGGCTTCGATGGCATCCTTCTTTGATTCGAACTGTTTTATCTTGCCGCTCGCCACTTCAAAACCAAGCTGCAATGATGCCTCTTCGCGGGACATGGTGGATTCAAGCTCCCGCAGCCGTTTTGCCACTCCCTCGACGCCGATGAGCTTCTCGACCCTGTCCGCAAGGTCTTTCGCTATCGGTATTTCAATGGAGGGCACCGGGTCGGCGCCGTTGGCGCGTGCGCGGTTGGCAAGTTCGATGGCGCGGGAAAGCCCGGATTCGAGGCTGTTGAAATAAGCCAGCATCGCATCGCTCGCAGCGAATTTCATATATTAAAGACCCCCCGGGTTTTCCAGGATGTGATCCTTTCTCCGGTTACTGGACGTATTTTGACCTTCGACCCGTACATGATTAACATTACTTACTTTTCAGGCTTACATAAGATAAAGACTATTGCCTGAAGGATAAGACTGAGGAACTGAATAGTAAGTATTAAATATTGTTAATTATATTCTCTTCGCTGAGGGATACTATAAAGCTTGAATCCAATGATTTCGTAAGGGTACTTGCAGTGGTGGCAGGTATGGCTTTTGTTATGATTTCCGTAGCATATGGCATTACTTACATATTTGAAGGCGGAAATATCAGATTTCCTGTTGAGCCGTATTATATCCTCCTGATGTTCGCTATCGGGTTTGTCCTGTTCTCTGTGTACATCGAAAAAAAAAGGGAGGATGCCGTCTATCCATGGTCGCTTTTGGGCGGCGCAATAGCATCGGCAATATTTTCGTTCATAATTACTGCTGCACTTGGCGGTATGAGATACATCTGGGAGAAAGGTTTCACAGGTCTTGGTACGGATACCCTGGTTTACGCCCTGTCGATCTGTATCATTCTCAGCATGATCTTGCTGAATCTTGCAAGACATAAGTTGTGAAAACTAAACAAAATCAAGCCTCACAGTATTTCCTTCCATGACATCCCTTTCGCCAACATCGATTTGCTTGGATACGTTGCCTGCGGTCACAGTATAAGCGCCTTCCGGTTTCGTATCAAATCGCGTGTATCCGATATCAGAGATCGGGCCCAGTGTTGAGTAAGGTACTGTAAAAGCATAGGTACCATTAGAGGTGGTTGTCTGGGAGTACTGGATTTTTCTTCCGATGTTAGTTATGATGGTATTTGATAGCATAACTGTAGTATTTGGCTTTGCCTTTCCTGTGATGCTTGCACCTTTTACATGTTCGAATATCTTGGCATAACCGGAGTATTCAAGGGGCAAATTCCCTCCATAGAATTGATTATACCAGATTTTTCCTGTGCAAAGATTATCATCGCATAAAGGTCTGAGCTTGCCATTATCATTATACATTCCTACTTCCACATTGCCTCCGCGTGTTTGCGGATTTACATTGGATTCATGTACAAGACGATAAGTCTTTAAGCCGTTTCCATCAAATATGTGAAGCTTTGCTTCCATAGTGTTCATATATTTCAGTGTCGGGATGTAAACTGTCTCCCCGGAAACCTGGGCAGGCACAAGATAACCCTCATCTGTGTTATCCCATCGTGCAAAAACCGTCATGATCGAATACGCCATGTACGCATTGCTTACAACGTATCTTGCACCGGGTTTTCCATTTATGCCCAGTTCATCAAGAATATTATTTGCCTCATCTTCGGTTTGCGCTATAAGGAAAGTAGAAGCTCCGGGTACATGCTGCTCGCCGCCGCCTATGCCAGCCTGAAAGGGATTCGCATTCGGGATCCTGTGCCCCCAATAAGTGATTATATGGCCGTAGTCCCACCAGCTCATTACGCCATAAGCGGTCTCAGGGTAAGGATATGTACCATTTTTCGGTTTCTGGTATATGGCATAATAATCCAGGCCCGGGTCAGGTGTGTTGTAGCGCATCCAGGTCAGGGCATCGTGCCACTCATAATATCCGTCACCCGGCGAAACGGCGCCCCATACTGTTGATTGCATCGATATTTTGTAAGGAGACCCGTCAAACGGCAAAAACCCGACCACTGCGATCACAATTATTAGAGAAAGGACATTCTGGACCTCGATTTTTTTTGCAGAATCGATAACATCGTCCGGATTAAAGTTTTTCCACCCGGCAAGGTCCAAAGATTTTGAAACCAGGAAACCTGAAAGTATTGCCACGTTTATTGAGTAGTAATAAGCAAACCTGTCCTGTGCTAACAATATGGCAAGGACAAAAACGCTCCAGACAGTTATTAATGTATATTCTGCCCTGGGTTTTTTTATGATATAATAACAAAGAACTATAATTGCAATGTAAGCAATATAAAAATTATAACCAAAACTTCCAAATATAAAGTTTAGAATATATCCACTTAAATCGCCGATCGGGATGCCCATATAAACTAAAATGTACCCCATACCAGAATAATATCCCAGAAAATCCCTCATGAAAGGCATGGCTTCAGCAATTGTCAACAGGCCCCCCTTATGCGGCGTAAATATGAATTCCCATGTGCCTACAGTGGCGCCATAAAAATCGGGTGTCAATATTTTCATGGCAATCAGAATAACTAAAGATATGGCTGCGACAAACAGTAAATAATGATATCCGCTAAGTTCCCGCTTATTCATTTCTTTTGAAACCAGTGTCATGAGCGCAAAAAACACCGCAAACCCTCCAAGCACGAGGGGATGCAGGATAGAGTAAAACATTGAGTTAAATCCGTAGTCTAATTGAATATACGGCAATACCATTATCATTGCAACTACATAGGCAGCAATACCCACGAACCCGAGGTATTCCGTAGATTTCCCCCTGAAATGATCAATAACATACTGTATTACTATAAAAATACCAAACACGACAGCGAAGAACACACCGCTTGTCCAGGTAAGGATATAAGCCCCGAAAAATATTCCTGCTAAAACCGAATACGCAAGAGGTCTCTTTAAGGCTGCCCAATCCCTGTTGAGCCAGTGATCAAATGTGACATTTTCCGATCTTTTTACAGCCATAACGAAAAACATCATTGCAATGGTCAAGAAAAACACTTCACCTGCATGATTATCTGTAAATCCAAGTGTTGTCCTGTTAAGGAACTGGCCTGGCAGGATGGAAATTAAGAAAGCCCCTATTAATCCCGCTTTCTCTCCTGCGAGTTCCTTGCCGATAAAATACACAGGGAATACTACGAGCGCGCCCAGTACCGCAGGAAAGAATGCGCCCACCGTATCTATAGTGGATTGGGACGGCATCCCACCGTTTGTGAACATACCCGCAACCAGGGCAAAAAAAGCGATCAACTGGTCAAATAACGGCCCCCAGTGCAACTTGTTTCCATAAGGGTAAAGGGTAAACGCATCGTAAAATATCCTGTGGGGAAAAAAGTTTATTGTATTTTCCACAAGCCTCATATGGAAGACCGAATCATCCATGGCAAAACCCGTAACTCCCCTATTAAAGACGTTATTAATAGGTATTATTCCTCTAATATAGAACGAGAACAGAAATATTGCCAGGAGCAGAACATATGAAACATATTTTATTGGGATAATCTCTTTGAAACCACTCTTATCGTCTGATTCGTTTTTCTTTTTCTCAGGTTTTCCTTTATAATTTTTATTTGATTTTACTTTAGCCAAAGTACACCTCAGGACTTGGTTATAGTGGATGTCACGAATAATAAAGATTATGGAAATGGATATGTGTTAAATGGGTGATATTCGAGTATGAGATATTAAATATTATGGTTCGTAAAATAACGAACCATTTTTCAAATAAAGTGGTGTTTCATTTTCTATTAATTTCAACTTCGATTTTTGAACGGGCATCTGAAATCTGTTCCCATTTATGCGCGGTTCCAAATATTATCAATTTCAGCGCGCCACTAAGCAGTGCGAATTTAAGCTTTAAAAATGACAGGAACGTGATTAAAATTATTTTGGAATTTATTTTTTTTTCAGTTTCAGGGGATGTATTTATCGTTTTTCCAATGATTAAATATACCGCAACTGCATATATTGAAATTAGAGCGAAATATACACCTGTTAATATCAAAGTTGATATGAAATCAATGTATAAAGAAACTGCAATTGTAATAAAAGACAGGAATAAAGCAAAAGGAAGTACGAAATGTGCAGTGAATTCAGCAGGGAATATCAAAGTCCCGAAGATGCCATATTTTTTATTGAAAAGCATGTCCCTGTGCCACCAAAAAGATTGAATTAAGCCTTGCGCCCGCCTTTCTTTCTGTTTTATCCTTGATTTGTCTGACTGTGGAATGTTCTCGTAAAATAAAGCGTCGGCAACATACAACGCACGGTACCCCTTTTTTATCACCCGGATCGCCATTTCAGTATCATCGGCAACTGAATTTTGCCGTGGTGCTTCCAGGACTTCCCGCTTGAATGCCATGAACGGCCCATTGAATATCATGGTGGATCCAAGCCTGCTTTCCGCCGACCGCATCATGTCAAAGAGATCCCTGTATGACTGCTCGCTTTTCTGGTATATTGCCTCATTGGGATTGACAAGTATCTGTTTTCCGGTCACTGCGCCTACTTTATTATCCGCGAGATACGGCAGTGATTTGACCAGTGCGTCTCTCTCAAGGAGAGCATCGGCATCCGTGATGACCACTATCTTGCCGCTTATTATTTTAAATACTTCGGCTAAAGCTGCTGATTTTCCAAGGCGTTCTGTCTGTTTTATTAATTTTACCCTTTCATTACTTTCCACTTTGTCCGGGGTCCCGTCGGTTGATGCGGAATCAATAACTATTATCTCAATTTTGTCTGGCGGATAATTCAGTCCAAGGGTATTTTTTATTTTATCTTCAATAGTGGCCGCTTCATTATAAGTAGGGATAATTATCGATATCGTCGGCAAATAAGAATAATCCAGGTTGACTTTGAAATCTGCATCTGCATATTTAGCCAGTTCCTTATAGTACCACAGAAAATAAATGCAGGTTAACAGAGTGATCGTGAGAGAAAAAAATAATAACACTAAAAAGATGTTCATAGAATTGACCCTTATTTTTATTACCTGATGCGTTCTTTCAAGAACCATCTCCACGAACCTGTTCTTGTAAGTTCATTTGTTCTTTCCAGCATATATCTGAAATTCTTAAAACTTACCTGCCTGAGATATAGTTTTAAATTATCCAGGAGCAAACTTCTTTGCTTGATCTTGAACTCATCCATATATTTTTTTGAAATCGAAATGGTTTCTTCTGTTTGCACACTCCTTGTTTTTTCATTACAGGTTATAGCTGCCGGATGCTCCCTGAATTGTGTGAAACTCTTCCGGACCAATTCCATCTTGCATTTTGACCCGACCCTGATAAAGTAATCATAATCCGATGCATATTTATACGTTATATCAAAATAACCCACCTTATCCAGAACCCTTTTATGCAGGAAAGAAGCCGGCTGGAGTATCGTCAGACAATATCCCCTCAGGACAAGGAACTCAAGGTCAAATTTTGGTAAGTATAATGTATGTATGAATTCCCCGTTTTCATCGATCATGTCCGGGTATCCGTACACGACATCCAGTTCCGGGTTTTTATTAAATTCTTTTACAACTAAATTGATTATTCCCGGATAGTACAGGTCATCAGTGTTAAGACATGCCCAAATATCCCCATCCATCGATTTTAGTCCTTTATTGATGGCATCGTACATGCTTTTATCTTTGCCCTGGATCAATTTTATATTTGCATTATATTTTGTTTTAAAATTATTTATGATGTTTAGAGTCTGGTCAGTGCTTCCACCATCGATAATAATTTGCTCTACTGAGAAATCATCATTTTGACCCAAATGGACGCTTTTGAGATTATTTTCAATATATTTCCCAGAATTCAATGACGGGGTTATTATAGAAACCTTCATTTTATTTCATTTTTCTATATTTTTTTTCATATTCTTCAACAATCTATGCCATTCATAGAAAAAGGAAACTAATCCCAGGAGTGCAATAAGTTCCAGAAATTCATAAGTGGTATAATCCGGCGCTTCTTTCTCAAGACCTTCAAAAAATTCATGGATTACCATAAAAAAACCGGCGATGAAAATAAATATGCTACTTCGGAAAAAACTTGTTCTCTGCCCGATTAGATCATCCGGATTCCCTCTTTCTTTTCTTATGGATTTCCATGAAAGGGCTATTTGAATACCAAGATAAATCATTACCAAGGAAAGTATTGCTATAATTCCTTCAATGATCTTATACAGGGTATAATCATCAATAATGCTGCCTAACAATCTGTCCATAGGTATTGCTACAGTTTTATTCATTTATAATCATTTCGTGTCAAGACCTCAAGATTTGGGTATAATCTTGGAAAAACCACTTAAATAATAAAATAGTTGTATTTATCATTATGACAAAAACGAGCCCGATAATGACGGCTTCAACAGCATCAATATTGTATTTTGTTATATTTATTATATTAAAATATTCTCTACAAAATAAAATACTGGATTGGCAAAGTGCAGTATCAGGCGCCTTCTTTTTCTGGATTTTCATTTTCCTGGTGCATTATCTCATGAACAGGTCAAAACAGGTCGCCTGAGACGGCATGCCTTCAACGAAAAGATGTTGTTATTTCTTTTCGTCGTAGCCAATTTCTTCCCTGGTGAGGTAACACGCAGGGTCATCTGCCCATACATTGCCGTGAATAGCCTCTGCACGCACCCTGAAATTCCCGTTGCATATATCAAACCATTTGCATTTGGCGCACCTGTCCGCATTTGCCTTAATAAGAAGTCTCCTGTTCTTGAGGCCGGCCATAAGTTCATTGCTCGTATCCATCCAGATATCGCTGAACTTTCGTTCCTTTACATTGCCAAACGAATAATGCCTCCAGAACTGGTCCGCATGCACGGAACCATCCCACGAAACGCAGGCAATGCCTATACCTGAAGAATTTCCCTGGTTCATCTGGAGAAGCTCGAAAACGTCAGCTGCGCGTTTCGGATCTTCTTTTAGCAGGCGGAAATAAATATAAGGGCCATCACAATGGTTATCCACAGTCAGCACTTCCATAGGGAAACCTTTATCATGCATTTCTTTTGTTTTGTCCATGATGAGGTCAAGTGTTTTCCTGCTTTCAGCATGAGTCAGGTCTTCTTTTACAAGTTTTGAGCCACGACCCGCGTAAACAAGGTGATAAAAGCATACCCGCGGGATTTTTTCTTTTTCAAGCAGGTCGAATATGGCAGGTACATCCTTCACGTTTTTCTTGTTAATCGTAAAACGCAGGCCGACCTTGATGCCTTCCGCAAGGCAATTGCGCATGCCTTGCAATGCAAGATCAAAAGCGCCATTTACTCCCCTGAACCTGTCGTTTGTTTCTCTCATCCCATCCAGCGATACACCAACATAAGATAGGCCTATCTCCTTTAAGATTTTTGCCATCTTTTTATCGATCAGCGTGCCGTTCGTTGATATGACCGCACGCATACCTTTTGATCTGGCATATTGGGCAAGTTCGGGAAGATCCTGGCGCATGAGAGGTTCGCCTCCTGAGAACAGTATGACGGGAGCCCCGAATTGTGCAAGATCATCGATCAGGTCTTTGCCCTGTTGTGTTGTCAGTTCGTTCTTGTACTCGATATCCTTTGACTGGGCATAACAGTGTACGCAGCGAAGGTTGCATCGCCTCCCCATGTTCCATACTACAACAGGTTTCTTATCTTTTGAGAATTGTAATAAGTGCGAAGGGAGTTTACTTGAGTCACGCCCGTATCTGAGGGCATCGGAAGGCTCTACTGTTCCGCAGTATAGTTTGGAAATTACTATCATCTTTTTTCTCCTGATATTTGTTCGATATATTACGAATCAATTTTATTTAAAGATTTGCTTTATTAACATAGTTAGTATAAATTTATAACTAATCCTTTATCTTCTTCGAATCTTATCTCTATTGTGGATGAGTTATCTATCAGGTATTTTTCTATATGCACAGTGATCCCATCCTGCCTGTAAGTAGAATCTCCGGCAAGTGGTTTTTTTACAGGGGTAATTTCAAACCGCTTACAGCATCCGCCACCGCTCATAAAAATACGCACAGATTCCGCATTCTCGTTTGCCAGCGCCTTTTTTATGAACGAGATAGCCTTATTATCTATAATAAGTTTGTTCATTATTTTCCCTTATAAAATAGATTTTAAAAATCCTGATTATATGCAAAATATAAGTTTATATTCTAAATACGTTTCGTTCGCAGCAGGAACTATCGTAATTCACAAAAAAAATAAAAATTGGGATTTTTTAATCCCAATTTTATGTCAAAGGGCGACTTTGAATTAATAAACCCTAATCTTTCCCCTTTTTCTTTCCTTTTCCCGGATTTTCCTTCATGCGCTCTTCGTCCAGGTCTTCATGGTCATTGCCTGACTGTACCTCACCGGATTTTTCCACATAGCTATTGCTATATATATTATTGATGATGACAATCTTACCTTTGTTATTGCGGATGTTATTGGTTATATCGATGTTACTGTCGGATCCTGCCTTGTTAACGGTGTGCTCATTCTCGATATCATTTCCCTGTTCTTCACATTCCTCATTGCAGTCATCTTTCTCGTGTATTTCGTTGCAATTATCATCTTCGTGAACTTCGCCACAGTCGCCTTCATCATCTTCGCATTCATCTCTATCTTCATTTGCGCAATCGTCGTCATCATCTTCTTTCCCGCAGTCGTCCTTGCCCGCGTTTATGACCCTTACCGTATCACTTGCTTCAAAATCAACGAGGCCATTGCCGGTATTTACTTTTCCTGTTGCTCTCAGGACAACGGTATTCCCGAGAGGTATATTTATCAGATCTTGAATGTTAAAATGCAACATCATTAAGCCGCCATATTTCTTTATAAATTTACTTTTTACGGCATGAGCCCCTTCTATCTCTACGGTGTTGACAACAATATCTTTTACATCGAATTTGCCGGAAGTGATGGAAGCCATGAACTTTCCCCTGCTGGCAAGGTTCAGGGTTTCAGGTTTGATCTTCATTTCAGCTTTTAATTTTGTCGGTTCTGTCACTATCCAATCCCATTTTTGTGTTGTAGCGCCGTTAGTATTGGTGGCGGTCGCGGTTATGTCCCATACGCCTTTAGATGCGCTGTTATTTATATAACTCGATGTTTTTACGTTTGTTTCTTTGAACACAGTTGTTCCATTGATATACCAGGTCACGTTTGCAGTCTGGTTAACAGTGACACTGAAAATTCTTTTTTCGCCTGTGTTGTCCTTTACTGTTTCCGTAAGCGGTGAGAAGCCTGTAATATTAGGGGCTCCGTGCTGGGATATTAAAGTGAATTTCAACGACCCTTCAAATGCAACGTTATTACCCGTAACATCATTACCTGCATTGACCCTGGCGATAACATTATATTCCGCGGCTTTCGCGCCGGCGGTATCCATTGTTATTTTATACCTGAGCTTTGTATAAGCATCCGGGCTATCTGACCCGTATCCATAACCATAACCGTAGAATTGGTACCCATAGCCGTACCCGGCATACGGGGGGTTGTTGTTATTGTTTTTATATCCGTTGCCATAGCCATAACCCCCTACCCACCCATATTGTTCGGTTAAAGATATATTGTAATTGCCTTTCTTTTTGAAATCCCCCACACCGCCGAAATCGCTCACATTGAATACCAGCGTTCCGCCCGGGGATCCGTCAATGTCAGGAAGCCCTTCCACTGAAACATAGGTTAATGGGATCCTTTCATTGGCGCCGATTATCACATCAATGAAAAAAGAGCCAGTATCCCCTGCCGGACGGTTATTCAGATCTGTTGTAGTCAGGTTTACCTGTACAGCCTGCGCAGGGCCTGAAATTATCAACATCGCAACTATTACCAATGTAATTAAGGTACTTGGAATTAAGGATTTATGCTTTTTATCAGAAATCCAGCTTAACCACCTTGTCATATGTTAAATCACCATACTCCCAATTGGAAAACGTTAATATAAACATAGCCAGAGTTTCAATAATTTATTAATGTCCATTTTTGTTTATTTTAGTTTTTTATTGTTTATTAAACGTTATTTTTGAAAAATAACCTCTATAAATTTATATTATGGTAACATATTTTGCGTTACCATCAACAGCATTGTAAACAGAATGGTTAATATATATTCCAGTCATTTTTCACCCGATTAAAATGCCTGTTATTACATTATATTACGATGACATTGAAGAGCTTTCAGGAATTGATAAAAATACATTAATTAAACGCATCCCGATGATGGGATGTGATATAGAACGAATAGGGGACGACCATATCGATATCGAGTTCTTCCCCAACAGGCCAGACCTTTACAGCACTGAAGGTGTGGCGCGGGCACTGCGGGGGTTCCTTGATATTGAGACAGGTCTCAGGGAATACAAAACAGTGCCATCCGGCATCGGAATAACAAAAGACAGGGAAATCGAAAAGATCCGCCCCTATCTTGCATGCGCCGTGGTCCGTGACATGAAGTTCAATTCAAGAAGTATCGAATCCCTGATGGCCCTCCAAGAATCCCTTCACTGGGCAGTGGGAAGGAACCGCAGGAAAGTTTCCATAGGAGTGCATGACCTTGCAAGAATAAAACCGCCGTTTAAGTACATAGCACAGCACCCGGATTTTAGATTCAAGCCTCTTGACTTCCAGAAACCTATGACGATGAGAGAAATCCTTGAAAAACATCCAAAAGGCATCAAATTTGCCAATATACTGGAGAAATTTGATAAATATCCACTTATACTTGATTCAGAAGATAATGTGCTTTCATTCCCGCCCATAATTAACGGCGAACTTACGCGGGTAACTGAAGAAACCACTGACCTGCTTATTGAAGTCACAGGCCTTAATCCCTCAGTGTCAACAGCATTGAACATCGTAGTTTCAGCGCTGGCAGAGCGTGGAGGAAAGATAGGAACGGTTACGATTGATGGCAAAATGGAGACACCGCAGCTTGAGCCAAATATCATGGAACTCAAGAATAATGAAGTGGAGAAACTAATCGGTCTGAAATTCTCAAATGAAGAAATAATCACATGCCTTGAAAAGATGAGATACGGCGCAAGATCATCGGGGAATAACATTGAAGTCGCAGTTCCCGCTTACCGCTCGGATATCCTCCACAACTGGGACCTCATTGAGGATATAGGCATAGGATATGGTTTCGATAAGATCAAACCAGTGCTCCCTTCAACATCCACAATCGGAAGTTCCCACCCGATATCAAAACTCAGGGACTTCCTGCGTGAGATAATGGCAGGGCTGGGTTATTTTGAAGTTATGCCTTTTACGCTCACAAGTGAGCGTGTCCAGTTCAAAATGATGCGCAGGGAAAATGCAGATGGCATTACCCATATCAAGTATCCCATAAGCGAAGACCATACCATCGTGCGTCCCACCATTCTCCCGAATCTCATGGAGATACTATCAATAAACACGCACCGGGAACTGCCGCAGAGGATATTTGAAGCAGGCGAGGTTGTGCTTGACTGTAAGACCGTACAGCGGCTCGGCGCCGTAGCCATACACCCGCAGGCTAATTTTACAGAGATACAGGCTGTTGTGGATGCTGTGTTGAGGGAAAGGCGCATGGAGTACGAGGCTGTGGAGTCGGATGACCCGGCGTTCATTGAGGGAAGGAGAGCCGATGTAATTATTAAAGGCGAAAAAGCAGGAGTCTTTGGAGAAATCCATCCGGAGGTCATCTCGAACTTCGGGCTTGAGCATCCGATTATTGGATTTGAGTTGGGATTATAATTCAAAAAATATTAATTAGTTGTGATTATTATTCGGACTTAAGAATTCCTCGTCTTTGCACGAATGATGTAACTTATCTATTTTTAGTTAATTTTACCACCTTATTTTGTTTTCCCATCCCGAAAACATGGGTATATAAAGCCAAAGGTTTTGGGATTATACAGTTCAAATATTAAATAGAAAAGTTTATGCTACCCCATAGCGAACAAATATACTGGAAAGGTTGGAGATAGGATATGGATAGGATTGAAAATAGTATCAAAAAGCATGGTGAAAATAATAAATTCATATTTATTTTTTTATTTGTTTTGTTATTTTTTTTAACCGTTGTTCCGGTTTACGCATCCCCATTCGCTAAGATGCATGATAATGCAAGTGGAAATCTAACAGATCCGGAATGTCGCAGTTGTCATTTAGACAAGCAAATACAATCTGCCCAACCGGTATTAACTGGAGAGGACAAAAAACTCCAGGAAAATAAAGCACCGATTATTAACATCAACTCAGTCTCAACAACCGGGAATAATTATACTGCAATCCTTTCAATCGGGCAAACACCAAATCAGCTTGGAATCTTTTTTAGAGGAGACCCTGGAGTCCCTGATCTTGGTGGATATGCCGGATGGACATGGTGGGACTCAATGTTTGGCGATGAAAAACAGAAGAATCTCATACAATTAATGGTTTTTGATAATAGTTCAGGCACAATACGGCCAGTAACCGAACTCGCTTCCATACCTTCCTGGCCCCAGGCAAGTTACAGGAGTCACAGCGGAGGTTTTAGCTATAAAGGGGATATCGGATCATCACCGATAATATCACAAAAAAATTATGCTGACAAGATGGATATATGGATGGTAAAAACCATCAATCTCACAGGTGTATCAAGCGCAAACCTGACATTCTGGACATGGTACTCGATGGAAACTGATTGGGATTATGGATATGTGGCAGTATATTCAGGAAACAGATGGATAAGCCTTCAGGGAACCTTAACAACAAATAGCAATCCAAATGGCAACAATCTTGGAAATGGAATAACAGGCAGCTCTGGCGGATGGATACAGGAAACCATGAACCTTACGCCTTTTACTGGGAAAAATATCAGTCTTGGTTTTAGATTCAAATCTGATGCTGCTGTTAATGCAGAAGGCTTGTATATAGACGATATCCAGGTTACATCTGATGCAACAACCCTATTTATTGATGATGCAGAAACGCCAATTGAAATTAAATCCTTGAATGTTACTGTTTCATACCCAACATTGACACTTATTAATGTTACCGACCCTCTAACAGAAGCTACAATTCTGCAATATTCTCAAAATACACAATTGGTAGACCTAATACAGGATTTTCAACATCCTGGGACATATATTGGTTACTTTATTTATGCGCCCCCACCAGTCGATTACGAGTGGTATGGGGATTATTATCCTGGCAACTATTCAATTTCATTAAATACTATTATCAATAGTTCTCCAGTAACAGCGACTACTCAGTTTCAGACTACTACATTAGGATGCAACAGTTGTCATAATAAAAAGTCATATGATAATACTGAAACAAGTTTTATTCATGGTGGAACTACAGGTTCCCCATCCTGCATGTATGTGTGCCATTCAGGTTCCAGGGGTTATTATGGTGGCTTCCATGGTTTCAAACCATTTCCTGCAGTCAATCCTATGCACGTTCATGATATGCAATACGGACATTTTGGTGGATTTCTTGAGGGAAATATTCATCCCCAGACATCATATAATGTATCAGCACATGCCTCAAATACTACATGTTTACAGTGTCATACAGCTTTTCTGCATGACAATATCGGCACCGATACTTTTAAAATCGCGAGTTATACTTTATATGGCACCAATATTAATTTCTCTTCCGGAACTCACAGCAGCATGACGTGTGAAGGGTGTCATGGTACTTTGGAATATCCGATAATTCCACAGAATCAATATGAATTATTGGGAACACTTGGAGATTACAATCCCACTTATACTTCACATGAATCATTTACAGATACCTACATAATCGCAGTAAATGGAGATGAAAATCTCAGTATTATGGTCTCAGGCGATAATACATCAAAATATGTTTACATGTATGCTGTCGGCCCGGTGGATAATACTTCAACAGCAATCCAAAACACATGCGGTATTACTATTTGCGAGGTAGAAAATAGTCTCTCAATTCCAATCTATTATAATATTACAGATCCCTATATTGGAACATGGATAGTCAAACTGATTATACTGCAGGAAGGAATATTGAATTACACTATTTCAAGCAATTATCCAATACAGTACAAACCGATAATCCAGATACCAGAATGCAACAGCTGCCATACCTCAACAGCATCGGGAAGGGCAAATACACAATATGAGGTCCCTGACTGGAATCCCGGTTTTGCTCACGTTGACACGAACAACGATGGCACCCCAGACATACAATGCAGGATGTGCCATAATGCGATGCATGACATAGTGATAAAAAACTGCCAGAATTGCCATACCACGGCACCAACCAGCCACCCAATCCAGGAACCCACATTTTCCCAATATACACCAGCCCAGTGCCTTGCCTGCCATGGCGATCCACATAATGTCACTACAGCAGGAGGCACCGACTGCATCGCATGCCACGTACCCAACGACGTGAACATCTCCAAATTCGCCCGCCATGCCAACATCAACACAAGTGACGGGGACAACAATGTCACCAATAATGACTGCTGGACATGCCACTACCAGAAGGACATGAACCGGAGCAACGTTTACCTCTGCGATAGCTGTCATGAAAACAGCAGCGGGATAGTCCCTGTAACAGACCCGGCACTTATCATCAGTTCCCTGCAACACGGCTTAAATACCTGCAAGAGCTGTCACGCCCCGGACACATATCACGTCCGGGGCACAGCAGGACCGGGAGGCAGGATCGAAAATCCGGGATGGCAGCTCATCGGCCCGCTGGCAGGCTGTCATGACTGTCACACCACCCACAACGGCCTGGATGAACCTTTCCACGGCCCGGGCATCGCAGTCGAATCAGGAAGAAATCATATCCTTGGAAATAAGAACGCCACATACCCAGGGAAATGTGGTACAAGCTGTCATAATTCCCCATTAACAAATGTAACAACGCATAATGTAGATGGAAAGTCTCAAAACCAGAAACCTGTTGTAATCAACATCTCCCTCACACCATCCACAGTGATAACATCCAATCCAGTTTACATCATGGCCAACGGATCAAAAACAAGTAAATTCCTGGCTATCGAAGCAGCCCAATACCGGGTACTGGATAACCTCGACCGGGTCGTAATTGACTGGACTTCAATGAATGCAAAAGACGGAAGATTCAATTCAAGCTACGAAACTGTAAATGCAACACTTGACACAGCAGGTCTTTCCGAAGGAACATACAAAGTAAGCGTAAGGGTAATGGCCTCGGCACCAAAGACTATCAATATAAAACCATATTATCC
>CABMIH010000012.1 GCA_902386205.1 uncultured archaeon
ATTGTTTGTCTCGTTGTTCTCAACCACGCGGTTGTAAAGATCCGTGATCGCCCCGATATAGTATGTCCCAGGGGTTAATGTGATGGGCAGGGTCGCAGTTGTACTCGATGTACTGGTTTCTCCCGGTGCCATGCCGTTGATCCACCGACCGCCTATCAGGAGGTCAGATGTGGTGACCGTTGCATCCGTGGAAAGATAGATGCCTTCATAGAATTTGGGTGCAGGCCCCTGTCCCTGGTTCGTCACTGTGTCTGTTATTGTGATGCTGTTCCCATTTGAGCCGCTTGTTGGGCCGGTTACTGAACTGACCACCATGTCAGGACCTGACGCAGTTGCCGGGGTCACCATAAAGGCTGCCAATGTGAGCAGCAATAGCCCCTGGCTCATATATTTAATATTCATTTTTTACCTCCATTTTTCCCGTTTTAGATTGTTTCCCTTTTACATCCGTAACAGGTGAAATTCGACATAGTTTCCCACCATAGTTAAACACTCTGAGAATTTTTATGGTTTTTATGGTTCAAAATGTCATTAAAAGGTATAATATGATTTATTTTAGTTTTTTATCGTTTAAAAATTGATTAATGAAATAAAAAATAGATATAAATGGAGAAATCATAAAACCCAGTGTTTTTTTAGTTTTATAAAATATTCAATACAAAAAAAAAATCCCGCCTCCCAGACTCGAACCGGGGACTTCGCGGTGCCTGCGCGTTAATGTGTGCCTTATGCACATGACCATACTACAGCCCCGCACTCTAGCCACTGAGTTAAGGCGGGATTGCCTTTCAATATGCACAAATATACTTAACCTTTTCTTTCGCCGAGACGATAGCTTAAAGTAAATACACGATATTAAGACAAAACACCCCAAGGGCGCGTGGCCTAGACCGGATATGGCGGCAGCCTCCTAAAACACTGGAGCAAGCTGTAGGTCGGGGGTTCAAATCCCTCCGCGCCCGCCTAATTATAAGTAAACCGACTCTGATCTCCCCGGCGGATAAAGACAATGAACAGGAACCAGGCAATCGATGTTATCAGAGGTATTGATCTTGTACTCATGGTCGTGTTTAATTATTCGGTCACTTTGAGCTATTTCGGGTTGATAGAGAGACAGTCCGGGTTTCTATATTCATTTATCTTTCCAAGAGCTATAGCCTCTCTTTTCATCTTCCTGTCAGGAGTTACAGCCTTTATCGGTTATCAGGGCGAGGGCTTCAGGAACAGGTATTTCAAGAGGGGAGCAAAGCTTCTTATTTTCGCTGCATTTGTAACCCTGTTTACATATATTTTTGTGCCTGAAGGAACAGTATTTTTTGGCATACTTCATTTCTTTGCCGCTACTTCCTTCCTTTTGCCATTTGTCATAAAATATAAAAGGCTGAACCTGATAGCAGGATCGTTTATTATCCTTGCCGGGATTTACCTGCAATCGATGGAATTTGATTTCCAGTATCTGTTCTGGCTGGGTTTTATGCCCGCAAATCTGCACACTTTTGATTATTTTCCTTTAATACCGTGGCTGGGTGTGCTTATGCTCGGAGTGTATTCCGGGAAATATGTTGTTGAAATAACTGCCGATATAAAATTTAAAAACAAACTGGCCGGTATATTTACATTTTTTGGCAGGAATTCCCTGACAATATACCTGATCCACCAGCCGCTATTGGTCATTCTTTTGATGGTTTCAGGATTCAAAACATTTTAAACTTCATTCATGATCCCAGTCATTCCTTTTGTATGATTTTCCTGATGCTTTCCCTGAAAGGAAGGGGTTCAAAGCCGAATATCTTCTTAAGGTCATTGGGTCCGCACACCATGTTATTCCCGAGAGACTCTATCAGCCAGTAAACCACATTTGCATCCACGGGCGTAAGCTTTCCAAGGAACAGTGCCGAAAGCCGGCGCCATGAACCCGGTACCCTTATAAAGAACCTTTTTAACCCAAGTTCCTGTGCGTATTGCTGCATGAGTTCCCTGTATGTGAATACGTCGGAACAGCCAATGTCGTAGCCTTTGTTCAATGTCTCTTTCTTATCGAGGCATTCAACAAGATAACGCACCACGTCCCCGATGTAAATAGGCTGGATCTTTATATTTTCCCAGTCCAGAACAGGAATAATGGGAAATTTCCTGACAGCAGTATCGAGTATCTCAAAGGCGCCGCCTCCCCTGCCAATGATGACAGATGCCCTGAAGACCGTGAAATCAATGCCACTCTTCGTGATTATCTCCTCGACTTCTCTCCTGCTGGCAAGATGGCGCGAAAGCTGTTCATCCGGATTGCTCATGCCGGTAAGGTGGATTATCCGCCTGACCCCGTTTGTCCTGCATGCCCTGACCATGTTGTTTATCGCAAGCCTGTCCAGCACGTCGAACTTTTCCTGCTCCTTCTGTTTACCCATCATGTGGATAAAATAATATACTGTATCCACGCCCGCAGTTGCGCTGACCATGGAATCATAATCGAGAACGTCACCTGTTACGTAACTGATATTCGAATTTTTAGAGGCCATGGGCTTTCTTGAAAGGCATCTTACCTGCAAATTTTTTTCAGATAATGCCTCAAGAACGTGCCCGCCTATGAAGCCTGTAGAACCTGTGAGGAGGATCATATTTTTGTTCCGGGTTCGGGAATAATTATAGGAACTTCCTCTTTGTACTCAAGCCTTTCCAAGATGCGTTGCTGTCCTTCCATCAGTTTGAGTATGTTTGTTTGCATCTCATTCTGGTTTGTTCTAATGTTTTTGATGTCCGTTTCTATATCTTTGATTTCGTCGATATTTTTACCCACTGTATCCACGATTACCATGAGTTCATTTAGTTTTTCGAGGATATCTCCAGGACTTATAGTCATATGCAACCTATCGCTCGGAACGATATTATATCTTTTTAAAATATACTCAGCAATCACTCTTCATGATATCTGCGGACATTGACTTTATTTTTGCGTCAAAGCTTTGAGAAATTCTTTAAAGGATTTACAATTTTTCTTGAGTTTATCAAAATCCAAATCATCGGCATATTTCGGAAGGCTCCATTTTCTATATCTAAATTTATCTTTTAGCTCTTCAGAGGGCTTTGAGTGCCTCCATCTTAAATCTTTGCTAATACATATCCATTCTTCAATTTCGTACTCTGCAAGGATGATTTTAACAGGCGTAGTAATGTTGTTTACATGGCTTTGTGCCCTTTCATATCTACTTATATAATTTTGAGGGCCATCAGCGTCAAGCACGATTATAATCCGGTCACACTTGTTATCAACCATTCTCAAAATTTCGTCCAGTTTACTATTACAATCAGCCGGTGCATGCTTTGGTTTTTGAATTATTAAATTTTTGTTTACTAATTTCGCCGCTTTAAGTCTTTCAATTACAATTGGAAAAAAAGGAACACCCCAAGAATCTTCGACAATTAATTTTATTCTCATGTTTTTTATTCGGTGTGAGGTAACTCTCCATAAAGCCAACCGACACTAAACGTTATACCCTTTTCTTTTAAAAAGTCTCTTACTTTATCAGGGTCTTTGATTCTCATGAATCTGGATTCTCCCTGCTCTTTTTCTACAAGAACCATATCATCCGGCTCGGTCATATCAACTACCACTGGTGAGTGAGTTGTTATTATTGCCTGAACATCGGCTGCTCTTATTGTATCTAATATAAGTTCTAAAGTTTCTGGATGCAGGGAGTTTTCGATTTCATCGATTATTAGCAGGGGCGGTTTTAAATAAATCGCTATTATTAGAGTTAAGATTTTATAGAATCCGTCGGAAGTATTGGGGGGTAAAAGATCAAGACCATCCTCTTTGAATTTAACCATGACCCTACCATCATCAGTAAGATGCGGACGTATATCAATTTTTAGATAAACCATTGAAAAGGGATTGTAAATTTCTTCCGGGATTTTACCTTCTTTGAGATAAATTGTGTGATAGACGCTTGCGATATTGGTTCCATCTTCTTTTAATTTTTCTTCTCTTCTAAAAGGTTGTGGTATTTTCATCAACCGAATATTAAGAGGATATAATATCAATATTTTATCAATTGTTGAAGGTATTATATCTGAGGCGATATGATAAATTGATAATCTCTGATCGCTAATAACTGGACAAAAAACATGAATAACTTCAAATTCCTTATTTCTTTGAAAAAACTTTTCTCGAGTTGGAAAAATTAACAACAAAAATAACATTTTTCCCGTCTTTTTCTCAGAAATTATACCTTCATCTTTCCCAAAAAACATTAATTTTCTAATGTATTCATATTCTAAAAGTTTTTGTTCTAAATCAACTCTAATTTTTTTTTCTGTAATTAATTTATCTTTTTCTCTCCTCAGTGTCGTTTTAGTCCCATGTGAAACTTCATATTCATGAAGATTTTTTACCATATCGTTTATAAAATTTGCATCATGTCTAATCGTTATCCATTCGCCTTCTTTCTCAAACTTCACATAGCCTCTAACATCTAAAACTTCTCGCAAAATCTGAAATTTCTGCCCTACTCCTGTAAAGTTTGTCTCAAAATAAACCTCATAGCCTTCGATATCAAAAAGCAGCCCAATAATTATAGGCAGTTCTTCTTTTCTCTGCCATACCACATTATCATATCCCCACCATTCTAAAAATGGAAAAGGGTCTTTTTCAACATAAATCTTCTTCAAAAGCCTGAATGCCTCAATCAAATTTGATTTTCCAGAAGCATTCGCCCCTACAACTACATTCATCCTCCCGATATCAATTTCACAATCATGGAGGCTTTTGAAATTCTTAATAAAAACCTTTTTAAGAGACGCTTTCACCATCGAAGCATTATTTAAAGAACATACTATTTAAATTTTTGTAACAAAAATAACAAAAAGATAATAAAAAACTGATATAAACTCACATCCCCTCCCTCAACTCCCTTATCCTGTCCCTGATCTTCGCAGCTTTCTCAAACTCCAGGTTCTTCGCAGCCCTGTGCATTTGCGCCTCAAGCTCCACGATATAATTGAACGTCTCCTCTTTTGGCGGCGCTTCTTCAGTTACCGCCCGCGGCTCCACAGCCTTCCTTATTGTCTGCGGCGTGATGTTATGCTCCTTATTGTACTCAACCTGCATCGCCCGCCTTCTGTTTGTCTCATCGATCGCCCTCTGCATCGAACCTGTCATCCTGTCGGCATACATCACTACTCTCCCCTCGATATTCCTCGACGTCCTGCCAATAGTCTGCAAAAGCGAGCGGTCAGAGCGCAGGAAGCCTTCCTTATCAGCGTCAAGGATAGCAACAAGCGCCACCTCAGGCAGGTCAAGCCCCTCCCGCAGCAGGTTAATCCCTACAAGCACGTCGAACTCACCAAGGCGCAGGCCCCTGATTATTTCAATGCGCTCAAGCGTCTCTATCTCCGAATGCATGTACCGCGCTTTTATACCTGCGTTAAGAAGATATTCCGTGAGGTCCTCAGCCATCCTTTTTGTGAGAGTCGTGACAAGCACCCTGTGCTTTTTCGCTGTCTTTTCATGGATCTCAGCCATCAGGTCGTCTATCTGCCCGTTCACAGGCTTCACAACTATCTGGGGGTCAACAAGCCCTGTGGGACGGATTATCTGCTCCACGACCTGGGCGCTGTGGGTAATTTCATATTCGGCAGGAGTGGCTGAAACGTACAAAACCTGGTTCACCCGCGCTTTGAATTCATCGAAAGTGAGAGGCCTGTTATCGTAAGCCGAAGGCATCCTGAACCCATAATCCACCAGTGATTCCTTTCTTGCATGATCGCCTGCATGCATACCCCTCAACTGCGGTAATGTAACATGCGATTCATCGATAACGATCAGGTAATCCTTCGGGAAATAATCAAGAAGCGTGTACGGTGGCTCACCCGGCCTTCTCCCGTCCATGTGGCGGCTGTAATTCTCTATCCCCTGGCAGTACCCGATCTCATGCATCATCTCGATATCAAATTTCGTTCTTTGTTCAAGGCGCGCAGCTTCAAGGATCTTCCCTGTCCGCTTGAGGTCCTGTAATCTTTCTTTAAGTTCTTCTTCGATCGATTCAATTGCAGCGTCTATCTTTTCCTGGGGCATAACGAAATGCTTGGCAGGGTATATCACGACTGCATCATTTTCCCTGAGCGTTTTCCCCGTAAGCACATCAAATTCAGAGATGCGTTCTATTTCATCACCAAAAAGTTCGATCCTGATTCCATTTGATGCATAAGAAGGAAATACTTCTATGGTATCGCCCCGGGCCCTGAATTTTCCTGTGCTGAAATCCATGTCATTCCGCTCGTACTGCATATCCACGAGCCTTGAAAGTATTGCCTTTCGTGCCGATTCCTCTCCTTTTCGAAGAAGAATAGACATATCGTGCCATTCCTGCGGCGAGCCAATCCCGTAAATACATGAAACGCTTGCCACAACGATAACATCCCGGCGCTCAAAAAGCGACCTTGTTGCAGAAAGGCGCATCCTGTTTATTTCCTCGTTTATGGATGCGTCTTTTTCGATATATGTGTCAGTCTGCGGGATATATGCCTCGGGCTGGTAGTAATCGTAGTAGCTTACGAAATATTCCACCGCATTTTCGGGGAAAAAAGCCTTGAATTCTGAATACAATTGAGCAGCAAGCGTCTTATTGTGTGAAATAACAAGGGTGGGCCGCTGGATCTGGTTTATCACGTTCGCAACAGTGAAGGTCTTGCCGGAGCCCGTCACGCCAAGAAGGGTCTGGTGCTTCATGCCATGATCTAAGCCGAACGTGAGCTTTTCTATTGCTTTTGTCTGGTCGCCTTTTGGTTCAAAGCCTGATATGAGTTTAAATGACAATGTTGGACACCTCGATTATTTACAGGAAATTTCAAAACTAGATGCCTTCGAAAAAATCCGGTAATTTGAATTCTACACCTTCAAGGAGTTCAGGATCGATATCTCCTTTCGGAAGATGTGATAACTTGCATCTTCTTATTTCAGTGCATTGCCACTGGCAGGCAGTACATTTCTCCATAAAAATATACATTCCACTCATGAATTATAAATTTTTTCTCAATCCGATGTCGCAAATTTTATCAGTTCTAAGCATTATTTATGCAATATATGTATTGACTGTTGTTATAGTAACACTTGCATCTGATTTTCTTGTCTTTATAAACCATTCAATAATTTTGCAATAAGAATTTTGAGCGCAATAAATAAGCCATAATAGAGCGTATTTCGCCCTAAACAGGCAAAAATTTGTGCTATTCAAGAGGCGCATCCATTAAAACAAGGATTGAAACCGCTACATCAAGGCCATATCCTTTTATTCTACTTCTAATTCAAGAGGCGCATCCATTAAAACAAGGATTGAAACCATGACAGACATACTCAAACCAAAAGTAGAAGCAAGCATTCAAGAGGCGCATC
>CABMIH010000013.1 GCA_902386205.1 uncultured archaeon
CCTGTCTTGGGGATGCCTTGGCATCGATCGACTGGGCTGTGAGCGTGTATCCGTCTCCCATATCCCATGTCTCGCCTATTGCCAGGGTCTTCTTATCGGCTTCAGCCTGTTCTACAATCAACTTTGCAAGCTTGTTGTTCTTGCCGTTGATTCCTACGTATTTATCTGCAAGCCATCCTACAGTTGCGTAGTAGCCGGCACCAGTAGAGACTGATGAGGACAAATCTGCATTCATACCGTACTCAACAGTTCTGTTCTTCTTTTCTGCTACTTTATACTGAACAGCCTGTTTTGTTGTATTGTACCATAAGTACTCTTTTGGAATGGTTCTTCCAGATATCGACAGTATTGTTAAGGTTTCTGAAGTCTTGTTATTCTTCAGGTCATACCAGAATCCTGCGAAATTCGTAGCATTCCAATTGGATATGGTAATGTCAGATACGTTAAATGGATTCGCTCCATCAGTAACGTTCCTTGACACTGTACCGCGAATCTCCACAGTTGTTTGCGCACTTGCCGGTAATGCTACAACTAATAACATTAACGCTGCTAATACAAGTGCTGTTATTTTTTTACTCATTCTTCTTTACCTCCATATTTTATATGGTTTATTTTCTCCTTCGAGATGCCGATTTACGGCAAGAGTGATAGTAATTTAAGACAGAACTTTTATGTCCCGTCGCCATCGCTAAACCATCTCTGCCATAATGCCAATTATATGGCAGTGTATCAGAGACGATTTCATCACCCTCTATTAATCCCGTCATGGATTACATACCTTCTACATAAGGCTATACTTAAATCTTTTTTGGTCGCTTTTGAGGAAAAATATGCATGCATGGGCACAATTGACGATTGAGGTTTCACTTATTGTCGAACCTGACAGCAAATAAGCACTGCCTTATGTTTTTAGCTAAAGAGAGAAAAAATCTTTAATTTGTGGATATTCTCCATATCCAACCGAAAACAATGTAAATCCACCAGAAGATTGATGAGATAGTGGTATGTAATAAAATATTATGCATAAACCTTCCAGACTCAATATCGGCCATCTCTCAACAATCTACCACACATCATTTATCTTGATGGGCACGGACTCACTTGATAAGGCTGGCATCCAGGCAAACTGGAAACTTTTTGCCTCAGGCCCGGATATGGTCAGGGCTTTCTCAACCGGGGATATCGATATAGGGTATATCGGCCTGCCCCCCGCGATCATAGGCATCGACCGCGGAATCACCATCATATGCGTAGGCGGCGGGCATGTTGAAGGAACCGTACTGGTCGCCGGGAAAGAATACCTCAGCCGGGGCGATCTTTCAGACACCGATATAGTTCTCTCGCAGTTTGAAGGGAAGGTGATCGGTTCCCCACCCAGGGGCTCGATCCATGACGTCATAATCCACGATGCCCTGGATAAAGCAAACGTGAATGCCACGGTAAAGAACTTTGCATGGACAGATTTTGTCCTGGAGGCGCTGGTGGATGGCGAGATCGACGCCGCTGTCGGGACACCATCTCTTGCCGTAGCTTCTGCACGCGCCTGCGGGGCCAAGATTATAGTTCCCCCGCATGCTCTCTGGCCCGATAACCCAAGCTACGGGATAGTAATCAGGAATGATTTGCGCAAGTTTCCAAGTATGATAACAGATTTTCTAAGAGAGCACGAAAGAGCAAGTAATTTCATAAAGGCATATCCAGAGGGTGCGGCAAGGATCGCCTCAAATGTCACGGGATTCGTGGATGAAGATTTTGTCCTGGAGGCATATAAGATCTCACCAAAATACTGTGCTGCGCTTTCTTCCGAGTTTGTCAGTTCCACCATGGCATTTGTGCCCGTACTTCGCAGATTGGGATACATCACACAAAGCTTAAACGAAAAAGAGATATTTGATTTTAGTTTTATCAGAGAAGCCCACAAAGAACAGCCGCATTACAATTTGTGATTGCAAAAAACGATGCCCTTATTTACCATCCGCATATACAGACAATCCGATGGAAGAACTCTATCAGATAATAGAAAAAATAAAGATTTCAAAGGAACTGGATTTTGAAGACGGCATGCTCCTCATGGAATCAAGAAACCTCCCGCTCATCGGGGCGCTTGCGGATTACGTACGCAAAAAAAGCGTGGGAGAAAGGGTCTTGTTTATAAATAACTACCACATAAACTATTCCAACGTCTGCACTTCAAAATGCAGGTTTTGCGCATATTTCAGGGAAGAAGGACAGGAAGGGGCTTTTACTCTTACAGTTGACGAGATAATGGAAAAAGCAGAAAAAGCCAGGAGCTTTGGCGCTACAGAACTGCACATCGTGGGCTCGCTCAATCCCGGGCTTCCTTTTGAATATTACGAAAATGTGCTCAGAAGTGTTCATGAAAAGTATCCTTCGATGTCCCTTAAGGCATACACGGCAGTTGAGATCGCCTACCTTGCAGATACAACAGGGATGGGCGTCAGGGAAGTATTGCTGCGCCTGAAAAAAGCAGGGCTCAGCGGTCTTCCTGGAGGGGGAGGGGAGATTTTCAATGAAGAGACACGAAAAAAGGTCTGTCCTGAAAAGATAAGCGGTGAACGATGGCTTGATATCATGGAAACCGCCCACAGGCTGGGAATAAAAAGCAATGCTACGATGCTATACGGCCATATCGAAACGCCGGAGGACATTGTAGACCATATACTCAGGATAAGAACACTCCAGAAAAAGACGGGCGGTTTCCAGGCATTTATCCCTTTAAGATTCCATCCCGATAACACGGAGCTTCAAAAAAACGGGATCGTCAGATTCGGCCCCACAGGTTTTGACGACCTTAAGGTGATCGCAGTTTCACGCCTTTTATTGAACGGCTATGTCAACAATATCAAGACATACTGGGTCATGGTTGGCGAGAAGCTTGCGCAGGTCGCGCTCCATTACGGTGCGAACGATATCCATGGTACTGTCATGGAAGAACGCATTACGCATGCAGCCGGGGGTGCCACGCCTGAGTATATGCCAAAAGAAAGGTTGATCCATTTAATAAGGAACGCCGGCAGGATACCTGTGGAAAGGACTACGAATTATGAAGTGATATGCGAGTATTGAGATATAATGAACCTGATGCGAACCTCATCGAACCCCGGAGAACCTCGAGCGAACATTTTATGAATTTAGAGAACATAATATGAACACAATGAAAACCTTCTCTATCAGGCTCGATGAAGAGCTTTTTCAAAAATTGGAATCGGGGAGAGGAGAAAAACCAAGGGCCGATTATATAAGAGAGGTTCTCTTATTGCATTTTAAAGAACCTGATGCGAACCCCATCGAACCTCAAACGAACCTCATTAACGAAATTGATTCTTTAAAAGGTGAATTAACACACAAAGAACAAATAATCAAAATAATGGATGATAGAGTAAAAGACCTGCAAAATCACAATGGCTTTTTGATCAGTGAGTATAGCAGGTTAACCAGGTTAAACGAACAATTACTCTTGCCACCTCCACCAATTGAACCTGTTAAAAAATGGTGGCAAATCTGGAAGAAATGAAAACTTCGGAACCAAATTTTATCATCGCTTTATTTTAGGAACAGCGTCCACCAATCTATTATTATGATAGAGAGATAAACAACCCCCATACTCTTAAAAATATTTGCAATTGAAATTACGATCAAGAACCGTTTCGAGTCATAATTTTGTATTCCTGCCACCATAGGAGCAAGGTCAACAACAAATGGGATCCATGGCGAAATCAAGAGGAACAATGCGCCATATCTCCGAAAATACATATCTGTATTTTTTTCTTTTTCCTTATTTTTATGAAATTTGATTAGTTTTGTAAGTCCATGTTTTCCCATGAAATAGCCTGCGGATGCGCCCAATATTGAACCTGAAGTCAGAGTTATAAATATATATCCGGGATTTCCTCCTGCACCAAGTAGTCCGAATACCACAGGCTCGGTTGGGATCGGTATGATGGATGAAATAAAGCTAATGATAAAAAGCCCGATCATGCCATAAAATATAAAAACATCAAATACTTCCATTCTTGCTTAGTCTTTCATTTGAAATTACAAAAACGTTTTTGTGTATTTTGTGTAAATAGGGAGAACATACCAGGATTTTAATACACCTATTCCGAAGCCATGGATTTTCGAATCCGAAATAGGTGATTTTAAGTTCGTACAGGATATATTTAACATGGGAGTTCATAAAATGTCGAAATTCATATATGATGCATACTATTCTCTCAGCGGGTGGTAAAATGCAGACGGTGGAGATAATGGAAAAAACCTTCGAGGCCGAATCAGGCGATATAGCACTATACCTTGCCATGTCGCAAAAAGCAGCGGATGAAGGCCATCCCGAAATAGCCCTGTACCTCTATCATGTTGCCATGGATGAAGCCCGCCACGCCGCCGAGTTTGCCGCACTGCTTGGCAAAGTAAAGGATACAAGATCAAATCTAAAGATGATGCTCGATGATGAAATTAGAACGGAAAAAGATAAAGAAGAAGCTGCAAGAATTGCCATTACCGAAGGGAATGAAGATGCTTATAAGTTCTTTGAGAGTTCGAAGCATGATGAGACAAGGCACAAAGCCGGCATCAAAGCCGCTCTCTTGAAGTTGCAGGAAAAGGATTAAGTCAATTATAAACAATGATAATATGGGAGAAGAAAATATGGAACCCAAGAAAGTAATTGAAAGCATAGACGATAAAATGGGATTTACACCTGAGATAATGAACATGATGGGGGAGATGAATCCCGAATTATTCGAACATTATAAGAAATGTGACGACGGCATCCAGCAGGACGGCGCGCTTTCCGCAAAAGTGAAAGTCCTGATGTCTCTTGCAGTAATGGCATCGCAGAGATGTGAGGTATGCTGCGAATCCCAGATGAGAAGCGCCCTGAACCACGGGGCCACAAAGGAAGAAATAATGGAAACGATGAACGTCATTTTCATCACATCCGGCGCGCCCGGTGTGGCCTCATGTAGGAAAGCCCTCCTTCACTTTCAGGGCAAAGAGGGGCAGGGCGGTCATGGCTGCATGCCGGGTAAAAGACCGGGATAACTGAAAAGTTAAAATACTATGTGTTCATTGATTTATCAATGAGATAAAGTTTTAAAGGAGGATAATATGAGCAACAAAATAATAGACGCATTGAACAAAGACCGTGAAGATGAGTTGAGCGCCATAATACAGTATATGAAGCATCATTACGAGGGGGAAGGAATGGAAAGCCCGGCCATACTTGAAGTATTCAAATCCACAGCAAAAGACGAGATGAAACATGCCGAGAAGCTGGGTGAGCGCATAAATTACCTCGGTGGGGTCCCGACAAAGAAAACATCGCCCATAGTGGAAGGCGGCGACCTTAAGAAAATGGTCCAGGACGACCTTGCAAAAGAGAACGGGGCAATCAAGCAGTATAAGGAACATATAAAGCTAGCCATCGAAGAGAACGACCCCGTGACAAGGCTCATGCTCGAAGAGATCCTCTCAGACGAAGAAGGTCATGCAGATACGTGGGAGACCACGCTTGGAATAAAGAAATAAACATGTTCGGAAGAGATACACAATTAGTGGATTGCAGGGAAGCGATGGGGCTTGGCCGCGGAGGCGGTATAGCCCAGCGCGGAACCCTGTCAGAGGCTGCCAGACCCGATGTTGTTGCGATCGCGATGACCCCGGGCAGGCGGCATATCACAAAACCTGTATGCGAGATCACATATGGATTAAGGAGAGAAGGGATACAGGTAAGTGTTCTTGTGCTTGAGGCAGGCGCGGGCATCCCGATGGATGAAGTCGGTGCATCTACATCATCGAGGGGCTACGGGCCGAAGTTCGGCCTTACTGCAAAAGAGATCGACCAGATAGCCAGGCACAAACTTGTGCTGATACACATGGGCAACGTGAATTCCCACATAATCCTCAAGACGAAAAAAATCCTGAAGTACGTCAATATACCTGCTGTGATTGCCTGTGAATATCCGATTGATTATGAGGATTTCGCAAAAGAAGGTATTAAGACAAAATTCGTGAAACCCAAAAAACCTGAGACCGAAGGCACAGTTGTTGCTATCGTGAGCGGCATAACAAGAGGTGAGACCTGCTCAAGAGGCAACCTCAATGAACTGGTAAAAGAGATCCGTCATGTACTGGGCCAGAAGATTGAGGAAACACATGCGGTAAGGAGTGATCTGCTGATACAGGAAGGACTTCTGGCGAGTGAAGAAACTATGGAGAGTGAATAAAGTGAAATGTTATGTATGCGCTAAAATGGGAAAAGATACAGACGCTGTGGCAGCCTGTATCGTTTGCGGGATGGGTGTATGTATGGAGCATGCAATCTATGAGGTGACACCTGTCTGGAAGGGTGATTATCCTGTGAGGCTTGAAAAGGATATTGAGAACATGAGACGGATACTGTGCCCGCCCTGCCATGAAGCTCTCAAGGAGAACTGGTGATATTTATGCTCAGATGTTACGAATGCACTGAAAATGGATCTGTTGAAGAGGCAGTTGCCATATGCATAATGTGTGGTAAGGGAATATGTATGGAACACGCCCACAGGATCGATCTGCCGATTTGGGAAGGGGGATACCCCGCGCCCGTAAAGATCTTAAAAAAAGGCCTTCCAAGATTCGTGTGCCGAGAATGCGGCAATATCTTACTGCCCGGTTCGTGCGAGTAAAAATGCATGTTTGAGGTACGCTTTCATGGGAGGGGCGGGCAGGGTGCTGTAATGGCCGCCCAGACGCTTGCAGAAGCTGCAGTAATTGAAGGTAATTATGCTGTCGCTTTTCCCTTTTTCGGGGCTGAAAGGCGCGGCGCTCCCGTGCTTGCTTTTACAAGGATAGACAATAAGAAAATATATAGTAAAACGCAGGTCTATGCCCCCGACTGCGTGGTCGTACTTGACGATACACTTCTTGATACCATCGACGTAGTGGCGGGATTAAAACCCGAAGGGATAGTGGTCATAAACTCAAAAGACAAACCTGAGGACATAGACCTCGGGAAAGAATTAAGGACAGGCGCAATAAATGCAACATCTGTGGCGCTTGAGATTTTAAAAGCTCCTATAACCAACACCACAATCCTGGGCGCATTTGCAAAAGCCACCGGGATCATTAAAATAGAATCCCTGGAAGAAGCCATCAAGCGAAGGTTCGGTGAAAAGCTGGGGGCTCTGGTGGGAGAGAGGAATGCCCTTGCTGCGAGGACAGCTTTTGAAAAAACGGTCATCGGTAAAAGTAAAGGGATAAAAAAGCTTGAACCCAGAAAGCAATGGCTTCCCACTTACCAGGAGCTCCCTGTCGGCGGCGCCCTGGTTGAAGGTAAAACCGACGCAGGCCTTATCGGGCCGGGAAGCTTTATCGAGAACAAGGTCATGGGGTGGGCTACATTCCGACCCCTTCGGGATAAAGAGAAATGTACCATGTGTCTTTTATGCTGGTTCTACTGCCCTGAAGGAACAATCGTTCGCATCTCTGACAGGGGAGACCTGATGACCAATTATGATTATTGCAAAGGATGCGGCGTGTGCGCAAACGAGTGTCCGGTTGATGCAATAAAAATGGTGAGGGCGAGAGTTTGATGAATCCAGAGACATCCCCAAATTCTCCCCGGACTCATCAACAACCGAAAAAGGTGATCACTGGAGACCATGCAGTCGCAATAGGCGCAAAACTCTGCCGTGTGGATGTGGTGCCTGCCTATCCCATCACGCCGCAAACCCTTATTATCGAGCATATAGCGGATTTTGTTAGCGATGGGGAACTGGATGCAAAGTTCCTCACAATGGAGTCGGAGCATAGCGTCATGAGCGCCGCTGCTGCCGCTTCTGCCTCGGGAGCAAGGGTATTCACAGCAACGTCGTCCCAGGGACTGGCCTTCATGCATGAGATGCTTTATGCTACCGCGCCCCTTCGCCTTCCAGTAGTGATGGCGAACGCCAGCCGAACGTTAGGAGGCCCGCCGGGTATCTGGTGCGAGTACAATGATTCCATGGGAGCGCGGGATTCAGGGTGGCTCCAGCTTTACGTGGAAGACAACCAGGAGGCGCTGGATATGGTCATCCAGTGTTTCAGGATCGCAGAGGACAAACGGGTACTGCTGCCGGTAATGCCATGCCTTGACGGTTTCGTGCTCACTCATACGGTCGAGCCGGTGGAAGTCCCGGAACAGGAGGAGGTGGATTTATTTTTGCCTGCTTATATACCGGATATTACACTTGACCCTGCAAGACCTTCAATGATCGGGACGTTCATGCCCGCAGAGTACATAATGGAACTGCGCAGGCAGACTGCCGGAGCCATGGAATCTGCAAAGAAAGCCATCGGGGAAATAAATGATGAATTTGCCAGGAGGTTTGGAAGGAATTACGGCGGGCTGATCGATACGTACCGGATGGAGGATGCAGAGATTGCATTGATAACCATGGGTACTGTTACCAGCACCTCGCGCGATGTAGTTGATGAACTGCGAAGGGAGGGAAGAAAGGTGGGCCTTGTAAAGCTTCGTTTCTTCAGGCCGTTCCCGTCCGAGGAATTGAGAAAAGTCTTATCAGGCGTAAGCGCTGTCGGGGTCTTTGACCGTTCGATATCCTTTCAGGGAGGGGGGCAGTCGTATAATGAGGTTCGTTCTGCGCTTTTTGGTATGACAATTCCGATTATCAATCATCTTGCCGGCCTTGGCGGGAGGGACGTTACAAGGGAGCAGATAATGAAAATGTTCGAGATAACGCTTAAAGCTGCAAAAGGTGAAAAAGTGAACCTGGTGAACTGGCATAACACGCGAGGTGAGACTTTATGATCACTATCAAGGAACTGTCTGATGACAATCTCTTCACGGCAGGCCATACGGCTTGTCCTGGATGCGGCGTTGCGATGTCCATAAGGAATGCTATACGCGTTCTGGGGAAGGATGCGGCTGTGTACGTCCCCGCAAGCTGCGCGGTCGTGTTTGGTACCACGTTCCCTTATGGGGCGTGGAAAGTGCCCTTCTTCCACACAGCCTTTGAGAATACAGGCGCATGTTTAACGGGCATGCAGGCTGCATTTGAAAAGAAAGGAAAACAGGTAATTTCTGTCGGGTTTGCAGGGGATGGGGGAACGTATGATATCGGTCTCCAGAGCATGTCGGGGGCTGCCGAGCGAAATGAGGATGTACTTTATATCTGCCTCGATAATGAAGCTTATATGAACACGGGAATACAGCGAAGCGGCGGAACACCCTTCGGTGCATGGACCACGACCACGCCCGTGGGCACTAAGATCCAGGGCAACCGGAGGTTCAAGAAAAACCTTGGCGACATTGTGGCCGCGCACGAGATACCTTATTATGCCACGCTTTCCATCGGCCATCCGCTTGATTTCATAAGGAAAGTGGAAAAGGCAAAGAACATCAGGGGATTCCGTTTCCTCCATATGTTCACGCCATGCATCCCGGGCTGGAAGATGGATCCTGCAAAGACCGTAGAGGTCACAAAACGCGCGGTGGAAAGCGGGATGTGGACACTCTACGAGGTCGAGAACGGCGAGAAAAAGATAACCTATAAGCCTGGGAAGATGAAATCGGTGAAAGACTATTTGATGATGCAGGGAAGGTTCAGGCACATGAGCGAGGAAGACATAAAGAAACTCCAGATGTGGGTGTGCAGGAAATGGAACCTACATTATAAGGAAAAAGGGGCGCCACAGATATGCGAGATTGCGCCCCCCGAGGAACATCATGCTGTCACAGAAGAACACAGGGAGATGCACGGACCATGAAAAAAAATATCAGACCTAAGCTTTATACGCTCAGCACCTGCATGCACTGCAGGGCAACGAAACGTTTTTTAAAAGAACATGGGATTGAATACGACTTTGTGGACGTGGATAAACTAGATGGAAGGGAGAAAGAAGAGGTTCTTTCAGAAGTCAAGAGTATAAGCGGAGGAGTGAGGTTCCCGACGATCGTAATAGGTAGCAAGGTCATAGTTGGGTTTTATGAGGATAAATTGAAAAAGGCGTTGGGTATATAAAATGTGCCTCGAGGTGTTATGAGAACAATTTCTGACATGTTCGCAGAAATGAAGAAAATCGCAGACGAAGAAGGCTACCAGTTCAACCCGGACAGTATACAACTTAACGACATCCTCGACGGCCTCTGGGAGAACGAGCACAGGTACGGCTATCCATCATGCCCGTGCAGGATAGCGAAGGGCGTGCTGGCCGACGACATGGATATGATATGCCCGTGCAATTATCGCGACGCCGACGTGGAGGAATATGGCTGCTGCCTGTGCGTGCTATACGTGAGCGATGACTGGGCAACCAGGAAGCATGACCCGATACCCGAGCGGCGCCCGCAGGAGTATTACGAGAAAGGTTATCCGGCTATTTTAGAACAAAAAGGAGCAGGAGGTGGAGATATGGTTGAGGTTTACAGGTGCACAGTGTGCGGCTACCTCTGCGGAAGGGAAGAGCCGCCTGACCTGTGCCCGATTTGCAGGGCGAAGAAGGAGAGATTTGAGAAGTTTGATAAAATCTACTAATTTATTTTTAGATTAAACTTTAGGCGATTCTGAACATTCCATCGATTCAATACACATACATATTCCCATACGGTCGATGCGACAGCAGCACCAGTTTCGTGAACTTCCCACTCCTAACTTCATTGAAATCGAACCCGAAATGCTCACAATAGTCCCTAAGAGATTAATGAAAAAATGAAAACAAATGGCATGATAATAGTATTTTCAGGTAGAAAATACGTAATAATTGATACTACCGCAGTTCCAGTTGACATCAATACATGGAGAAAAAGGTTCGAGATCGGTAAAGGCAAAAAATATACCTGGTCTTATTCATCATCCTGCGGCTATTATGTGGGCTGCAAGCTCATCCTGGCGATTGATGCCATAACCTACGATATATTGGGTTTTGAGATCTACGATGGTTCCCCGAATGATGCAAAACTCCTGGAAAGATTTATCGAACATCTCTGTAATTCCAGAAAACTGAGAATGGGAGACTTTGTAATTTGTGATAGAGGTTTTACTTCGAAGGAGAATTACCATATTTTGATCAGCAGATTTTTATTGGTTCCTATGATATTTGCCAGAAAGAACACTGATCTAAAGCGAATATTGGCAACCCTAACGCCGCCTCTCGATATCTGGAATGGTAAGCCATATTTATTAGATATTTGGAAGAAGATTGTTAGAGAATTTATTCAAATCGCAGAAATATGGCCAGGTTTTAAAGAGATCAGATCAAATATTGAACTTTTTTTCAATGTCGCAAAAAACTGTGTGCGGCTGAACAAGGTTCACCAGTTCACAAAAGAAAGTATATTAAAGAAGGTTATTAGAGCTTTTCATTTAACTTCTGAGCTCATAAGAACCGCTAAATTGTTTAATATAGGCGTCAGAGAGCTTGCCGAGATGTAGGTTCTGAGAGGGGGCTAAATAATATGTATGCTGAGATTTTTTTCAGATTTAGGAGGGATTTGGGAAAAACCATATAAATAAGAAAATAGTTGTGGATGATGAGGAGCTTTTCCTATCCTATCCAATAAAATCAAACTAATTTTTCGGCTCCTCCTATCCTAAAATTCAGCCGCGGAGATACTTTCCCTTCTTCTTGATATACCAACCTAATATCAACCCCGCGATAACTCCACTTAAATGTGCGCTCCGGGCAATCGGGTCCCCTGACCCTATTAACAAAAGATCGAGCAGGGCGAAAAATATTAATGCTTCGGTGATCCTCATCGGGATGAAAATAACATATACACGCATATGGGGGGCAAGGATAGTAAGGCATGCGAATATGCCAAAAATCGCCCCGCTGGCCCCGATCGCTGAAACAAGCGGCTTGTCAAAAACAAAAAATGTGAAAAATGACCATAAAGTATAACCTATCGCGGCGATTATCCCGGAAATGAAAAATACGGCAAGGAACCTTTTTCCGCCTATGCGCCGCTCAAGTTCCGGCCCAAAGAAAAACAGGAACAACATATTAAAAAAAAGATGCCATGCGTCACCATGCAGGAAGATATGGGTCACAAGGTTTATTGCGAATTTCCAGGGTTGATTAAAAATATCTGACGGGGAAAGGGCAAAAAAGTTAGAATAGCCCGGGATGTACTGCAATACGAACGATATGATGGCTATTACCAGGATCGTAAGCGAGTAATTGCTTTTGATAACTGATAACGTATTGGCCAGCGACCTGAAAATGGGGTCCCTGCGTTTCCTCGCCATCATATCCGGTTCTTTTTGGGATAATTTTCCACTCACGCGGACCCTTTCCTTGTATGATGCAAGCCCGGGACAATTATGAGATTCCGGCAAACGGTGATTATAGCAGAACGAACTGCCGCAAAACTTGCAGGTAAATGGCATCGGATCCCGAAAACCGCAGTATTTACATTCTTTTGACATATTTCTATTGATTGTGTCTTTATATCATTTGGGGTTAATAATTTGATTGGAAATAATTTCTTTCACAAATATCCCCTTAAAGAACACATATACTTCTATTTCTTTTCCCTTTCCAAAATCTCTCATCCGCCTGTCGTACATCTGCTGGCTTTGCCTGAGAGCATGTTTCCTGAAAAGGTCCCTGATTGCATGCAGGAACCTGATTTTTTGCTCCAGGAAACCGGATTCGTACTTTTTTACTTCCTTTACGATTTCTTTACATGTTCTATCGTTTATATCACTATGATAAAAACCGTGCCGGTCCAGCCCGCTTATCTGCCTCCACTCAACATTTCCGTCATCATCGGCTTCCCTGTGAAGCATGTATGGGTATATCCTGCAAACCAGAGGGCGAATATTATAAATCTCACACCTGCTCCTGGTATAGAATATACAATTTCCGCCGGGTTTATTCTTTAAAGCATAACCTGAAACATAGAATCTGCCAAGGTTATCGCAAAAATCATAATAAGGCGCAGGCCGAAGACACTCCCTGCCTGAATGTTCTATTATCCTTTGCGCATCTTCATCCAGAAGGAAAACATGGTCATTGAATTCACTTGTACAGCATTTCCCGCAACGATCACATTCAAATCCGACTTCCCGGATTATTTTTGTAAACTGCCCTTCAGGGAATGATATTATGCCTTTTATTTCTTTTTCAATCTCATCCGTTTTTGTCAAATCCATTTTTCAAAAGAACTTGTTTATTCCCGTGTGAAATACAACAGGATGCTCAAAGCTATGAATTCAAGCGCGTCCGGGATCACCACATATATCGGATTATATCCCAACAAATTGACGATTATTGGATATAAGTGTGGCTCAGGCGGGTTCTGGATAATCAAAAGCAACAGTACCGCACGTGAAAGACTCTGCAGCAAAAGCGCGATCGTAAATATGATAAGGCCAAGCGTAAAGTTGGATTTGATTTTCCTGTATATTTCAAGATAAGAAACTAAAAGCACAAGTAATAACACGACATTTCCAGCCGTGATATAATATGCGACCTCTGTTATCTGAATAAAATTTCCTCCTTCTTATGTTCTTTTACTCTGTTTATCAATTTTTTCCCAAATTTGGTTGAATTCATCTATATTTGCCTCCATTGCCTTAGAAAGGAAATACATTGCTCCATATTTGTCGCCTTCCATTGTTATCACTCCGTTTTTAGTAAGTATTTCAAGATGGTGCCTGATAGTTTTATAATCCATATTCATAGACTCGGCTAACTGGTTTGCATTATATGGCCTGTCCATGAGAAGTTTTAGTATCAATGCGCGGGTCTGCCCTCCGCGTGTTCCGGCAATCAGATACCACAATAATTTCTTCAGAGTTTATCCTCCTACCCGAATTAAGCAGGATAAATGAATCTCTTATTTATATAACTTATGGTAAAAAGTTTATACTGGGCCGCCGTATCCCCTGACTTTGAAATCTGCACAATATTCCTTTGCTATCCCCCTGCATTTTTCGATATCCACCACAGGCAAGTTTACAACAGTGAACCTGAGTTCCATTCCTGCGTTTGAAACTTCCCTGGCGAACTCCAGCATTTTTAGATAAGAATTCCTGGATTTCGGTGCGCATAATCGATTATATGTTTCCTCATCCTGCGCATTCAGGCTGATCGAAACAATTTTCATACCCGCATCTGCAAGCTCTTTTGCCACATTCCTGCCAGGATACAGGAGCCTGGCATGGCCGATGGTATCAAGACGCACCAGCATACCGCGGGTCGCAAGCCATTTCGTGACCCCAAGGACTTCATCCAGCCGCACCAGGGGTTCCCCCAGGCCCGTAAATACCACTTCCCTGTATTGCGAGAGGTCAATTTTTGAAAGTTCGTTTATGATCCCGGAAAGAGTGGGTTCCTTCGAAAGGCGCAGATTATAACCATACACGCCATCCGAATACCGCTTTATGCAAAATACGCACTCGGCACTACATCTATTTGTAATATTGAGATACAGGTTCTCATGTGCTGCATAAATTATAGTATCTTTTACTCTGTTCATATCCGAAATAAGTATTAGGCTTCTTTATTCATATTACTTTGTATCATTATGACTTTAAGTAATTACCTCACACCCGTTTTCATTGATGATCATCGTGTGTTCCGACTGTGCGACGATCTCATTCCCGATTTCGATAATTTCAAGATATTCCCTTAATCCTGTACTGTCCTCGATTTTAATCCCCGGGATCCAACGGAGTGCAAAAGGCAGGGGGCCAAAAAGCTTTCTTATTTCAGGATTTACTTTTGTATCGCTCCTCCCGTTTATTGCATAAATGTGTGGTTTCCCGTATTTGATGTTGCCTTTACCATATGTTGCGAACGGTTCGATGGCAAAAACCATGTCCTTCCTTATTTTCTGGCTGAATATACTCCTGTAATTTGGGATTGTGACGCCTGCATGCAGTTTGTACCGTTCCAGGCTGTGCCCGGTTAAATCCCTGACAGGATTGAAACCGTGTTTTTTGATAGTGGTTTCGATAATCCCTCCTATCGTCCTTGTCTGTGTATTATCTTTAATTAAAGAGATAGCGTTCTTGAGCGCTTCTTCGCATGCATGGATCAAACTCCTGTGATCCTGCGTCCCGACCTCGATCGAGGTTGCCGTATCCGCGATAAATCCTTCGATGTGGGCCCCTATATCGATCTTGACAACATCCCCCCTTTTAAAGCGCGGTATATTATCTTCAGGCGTGTAATGGGAAGCTATCTCATTAATCGAGATGTTGGCCGGGAATGCAGGCTTTGCGCCGAGCTCTTTTATCCTGTTTTCTATAAATTCCGCGATCTCAAGGAGCGGGATATCTTCTTTTACCCTGGCTGCCGCTTCCTCCCTCACCTGCGCGGCAATTTTTCCCGCTTCCATATAATGATCATGAACGATTTCATTCATCAATCTCTTGTAACTAATGCGGCTGCTGCCAATATAAGCGCTCCGCCGGCAATGACTGGTATCGAGATTTTCTCACCAAGGATAAGCATCGCAAGGAAAACAGCGCTTGCAGGCTCTATTAATCCCAGGATGCTGGCGTTCTGGGCCCTGACTTTTTTTAGTCCGTTAAAATACAATGATATAGATAATATTGTTGGGAATATCGCAAGGAGCAAAAGGAATGGCATATTGTCAATAACCACGTTCGTGGGGGCAAGTCCCCAGGGCAGGAGAATGAAAGTAGCAACAAAGAAGCTCCAGAATGCCTGGCTGTATCCGGTATATGTGTCGCTGATATATTTTGACGTTATTATCTGGAAAGCATATGACAGGCCGGCAGCGATCCCTGCCAGTATCCCGATCGAACGTGTGAAATCAAGTTTTTCAGGGTCAACAATGAGCACGACGCCGGCAATAGCTAAAATAAGGGCGATAACTCCTTTTTTCGTTGAGTTTTCTTTCAGGAGCAGGGGTGAGAGCACTGTCACATACACAGGCGCGGTGTAAAGCAAAAGCACCGCAACCGAGACTGATGTGTTCAATATCGATACAAAGTATGCCAGCATGGTCGCCAGTTGCAATAAGCCAAATAATAGCAGGTATTTTTTCTTTTCCTTAAGTTTTATTTTATCCAGGTTCCCTGAGATCAATAAAACCATGAATAATATGACCAGCGCAAGACCCATCCTGTAAAAAATAATGCCTGGCACCCACATCCCTGATATTTTCTTTGCAAGTATCCCAACGAAACCCCACAGTATGGCGGCTGTGATTATTTCTCCATACCCTTCGAAGGTATTGCGATTCGGGATGAGATTCATCTGCTTCTGGATATTCTATAAGGCAAAATACCTTACGGGGGCAAATATTAATAAGTCTCACTGAGTGTAGGAGAAATACGAAGTCATGGAATCGGGATTATTATGAAAAGCTTCCCAAAATGGTCGTTAACTTTGAAAGTCTTGCCTCTGGTAGTATTGATCATCGTTTTAAAACTCGCTGCTCATCAATACGGCCTGGAATTCATTTCCCTGAATCCGTTATTTACCGGTGTGGTTACAGCTAATATATTTATCCTGGGCTTTCTCCTTGCCGGGGTTCTGGCGGATTATAAGGAGAGTGAAAAATTACCCGGGGAATTAGCTGTCAGTTTTGAAGCCATCGTTGATGAATGCCTTATAATATACAAGAACAAGAAAGCTAAGCCGGCTGAAGAATGTTTACAGTATGTTTTCGATATGACAAGTTCCTTAAACGACTGGTTTTACAAAAAAGAACGAACCCGCGTAATGATGGAAAAAATAGATGGCCTGAATGATTTTTTTCTTGCATTTGAACCCCTGACGCAGGCTAATTTCATAGCCCGGTTAAAACAGGAACAAAGTGCTATCAGGCGTATGTTAATCCGCATCCATACCATCCGGGAAACTTCATTTGTTTCAGGTGGATACGCGATTGCGGAAGCCATCACCTTTCTCCTTGTCATCGGGCTCCTGTTTGTCAGGATAGACCCGTTTTATGAAGCTCTCTTTTTTGTGAGTGCTATCTCTTTTTTACAGACGTATATGATCGCGCTGATAAAAGACCTGGACAACCCGTTCGATTATAATGAACAAAAAAGGGGACCTGATGAGGTCTCATTAAAGCCCCTGGAAGATCTGAAAATGAGGATTGAAAAGAAAATACAATCACTTAAAAACTAATTCCTCATACTCGTGATCGGGCTTGGCATCCTGCCGCCGCGCAGTATGAAATCCCTGGAACTGAAACTGCTTATGCCCATAATATATGTCTCCCCGAGCAGCCCCCCGAAATTCACATAATCGCCAGCTTTTTTACCCGGCACCGGAATAAGCCGGACGCCAGTGGTCTTCCCGTTCACAACGCCTATGGAGAGTTCGTCTGCGATGATCGCCGATATGGTCTCGGCAGGCGTATCACCGGGGATGGCTATCATATCAAGGCCCACCGAGCACACTGCTGTAAAGGCTTCAAGTTTTTCTATCGAAAGCGCACCTTCCCTGACCGCCCTGTTCATTCCCGAATCCTCACTGACCGGAATAAAAGTCCCGCTCAGGCCGCCAACGTTGCCTGAAGCCATGGCCCCGCCTTTCTTCACAGCATCAATAAGGAGCGCAAGCGCTGCGGTGCTTCCCGGCGCCCCCATCCTTTCGATGCCCATGAGTTCAACTATCCCGGCCACAGAATCCCCAACCTTCGTGGTTGAAGCAAGCGAGATATCCACTATCCCGAAAGGGACATTCAAATTCGTGGCAAGCTCCCTGCCTATAAGTTCGCCGGCCCTTGTTATCTTGAATGCCGTGCGCTTGATGACCTCTGAAAGACCCGTCAGGTCGCATTTCGTGTTCTTCTCAACCACGCTTCTCACGACGCCGGGGCCGCTTATGCCGATGTTGAGTGAAAAATCCGGCTCTCCTATCCCGTGGAAAGCTCCCGCCATAAAAGGATTATCTTCCGGGGCGTTTGAAAATACTGCAAATTTCGTGCATCCAAGCCCGTTATCCGTCCTGCCCGCAATATCCTTGATGATAATTCCAAGCTTTATCACAGCATCCATGTTCATACCCGATATTGTCGAACCCACATTCAGGAAGGCGCATACTCTTTCGGTGAGGGACAAAACATCAGGGAGCGAGTTTATGAGCCGCTCATCCGCCCTTGTCATGCCTTTCTGGACCAGCGCCCCGTATCCGCCGATGAAGTCAATACCTGCGTCCCTGGCCGCTTTATCCAGCGTCATTGCAAGCTCAAGCGGCGCATTATCGGCACAGGACTCTGTTATCAGGGAGACAGGAGTCACGGAGATCCTTTTATTGATTATCGGGATGCCGTATTTGTCCTCAAGTTTTCCTGCTTCAAGCACAAGCTTTTTCCCGTAACCTGTGACCCTGTCATATACTTTTGATTTAAAAATCCCAAGATCTGAGTTGATGCAATCTTTAAGGTTAATCCCCAGCGTTACGGTCCGGATATCAAAATTATGATACATTGTCATCCTGACCGTTTCCATGACCTCTTCGAGTGAGTATTCCATACCTTACACCCTGTGCATGGCCTTGAAAATATTCTCGTGCTGGACCTGTATCTTAAGCTCCATATCGGTTTCTATTTGCGCCAGTTCTTTTTTCAAATCCCCTATTGTTATCCCGGAATCCGACATGTCTGCAACCATGGTCATCACAAAATAGCCCCCCATTATTTTCTGGTTAAGGTCCTCGATATTGATATTGTGTTTGAAAACGGCATTTGATATTCTTGCTATTATTCCTTTCTGGTCTTTACCTATTACTGTTATAAATACAAGGTCTTTGGTCATAGAAGCCTCCGGTATGTCCGATTAATAGCAAAAGGATGGTTTAAGTATTGTTATGGGGATCTATGAAAAAACATCATCATAATAATAATTATTAGAAACGTTTATTATGTTACATGCTAATAAAAAAATATTGTGCCAGGCAAAAAAAGAAGAGTTGAAGTGATCACATGGAATAAGACAAGCGGCAGTTTTTTCCAGGAGATCAATACAATTTCTGATGTCACGATGGTTTTGACCTCTGACAATCCTTCGCGTTTTGATGTGTCGTTCCCTGCAATAAACGCTGCCAACCATACTGTTTCCACAGGCAGGAGCACAGGTCTTATTGATTTTCATGGAACGATCAAAATTATCAGGATATTGGGATTGATGGCTCTGATAAGCTATATGGTAGTGATACTTTTCACATGGATATATGCAAATTCAGAAGGCTATGTTTATTTTTCGGCCGGTGAACCTGAATTATTTATAAAATATACAGAGTGGGCTCTGGGATTCATAGGAATTTTTGTTGCAGTGGATTTCCTGAAGAAAGAACTGAAAAGTTGAACCCAAACCAAAAGTTTTAACAATCCCTGTTTACAAGTATGCCATAATGAAAAATACGGAAAAAAAGACTGATAACAGGTCAGAAGTAATGCGGGTGCTGCTCAATATCTCAAAGAGTCTTGCTAAAGAGCAGCAAGGGGCTCTCTTTGTCATAGCCGACCGCGAGAAGATCGATGGTAATTATCGTCCCCATTACCCCCAGATAGAATTCGCAGGCAATATCCTTACAAAAGGCATGGATTCTGTGGTAGAGAAGCTTGCTACGCTTGACGGCGCGGTCATTTTTACGCCAGAAGGGGAAATGGTGGCCTACGGTTCAAGGATACTGAAATCTGAAACGCTGCTTGGTTTTGGCACAAAGCATGCAGCCGCCAGGGGAATAACATTATTCGATACGACCTTCACGGCAATACTTGTCTCGGAAGAAACAGGCTGGATAAAGGTTTTCCAGAAAGGTGATATCGTTCTTGAGACCGATGCTGTGGATATAGAACCTTCAACGCTTGAGAAAGTTTCCCGTTTCCTTACGAACCAGGACATGGCGTTGCTTGCAAGCGCAGGGATAGCCGCGGCCACGATTGGCGCTCCGGCCGTACTGATAGTGGGAGGGGCATATATGGTCGTAAGAACAGCAGGCTCGATGATCTCTTCGGCTTTAAAGAAGGACAAGCACAAATGATCCCCTTTACAAAACTCCACGGCAATGGAAATGATTTCATCCTCATAGACGAGTACAGAAGAGAGATCATCCCGGCAGTGGAAAAGGCATCTTTCGCAGTAAAATATTGCGACAGGCGTTTCGGGATTGGCGCAGACGGGGTATTATATCTTGGCAGGTCGGATAGAGCGGACCTAGGAATGAGGATATTCAATTCAGACGGCACCGAGGCCGAGATGTGCGGCAACGGGATCCGATGTCTTGTGAAATACGCACTTGATAAAGGTTATGTCAAAAAGGAGGGGAGCGTGGAAACCCTTGCCGGGGTTCTTCCCATAAGCTCGCACGTGGAGGACAGGACATGGATCAAGGTGAACATGGGCAGGCCCCAGTTTGCCAGGGAGAAAATCCAGGCCAAAGGAACAGGTGAATTTCTTGAAGTTAACCTGCACGGATACGAAGTCTCGGCTGTGAATACCGGAGTTCCGCATGCTGTAATATTTGTGGATTCACTTGAAAATGACCTGATCTTAACAGCGCCCCGGATCCGGTACGACCCTGTTTTTCCAAAAGGGACGAACGTAAATTTCGTAAGGGTGGACTCGGATAATGAGATCACAATACGCACTTATGAACGCGGGGTGGAAGCTGAAACTTTAAGCTGCGGTACAGGTTGTGTGGCCTCTGTCGCGATAGCCAACAGGCTTGGCAAAACTGGTAAAAAGGTAAAAGTGAATACAAAAGGCGGGGAATTAAGGATCACCCTTGCCGATGATGCGGCTTTCATGGAAGGCCCGGCAGAGCGGGTGTTCGATGGTTCGATTCAGGATTTTTGAAAACAATTAATAGAGGGAAGACCCGGCATTTTTCTGGAGGCTTGAATAAGCACCAATCCGAAAAAGAGCCACAATTTGCCGGATCTTTAGTGATAACTTTGCATTTATGGGATATATAATTATCTATTGTATCATGATAAATCATTATAATTAAGCCGGGTTTGTGTAAAACCATTTAAAGTAAGAAAAATATGTGAGGTGATTATGGTCAAAGTTGATAAATTCATTCATGACAGCATCGGGAAAATCAAAAATGGAGTTAAAGGGCGGGCTATAATCGCGCTGTCCGGAGGAGTTGACAGCTCTGTCTGTGCTGTGCTTTCAAACAGGGCAATTGGCGATTTGCTAACGCCTGTTTATATAGATACGGGGCTTATGCGAAAGGGAGAGACTGAACGGATAAAGAAGATCTTTGCTGATATGAATCTCCTTGTTATAGACGGGAAGGAGAGTTTCCTGGGGGCATTAAAAGGCAAGACCGACCCTGAGAAAAAAAGAAAGGCTGTGGGTGAGGCTTTCATAAGGGAATTTGAGAAAGAAGCGCGGAAACTGGGTGCAAGGTACCTTATCCAAGGGACAATATATCCCGACAGGATCGAGTCCGAAGGAGGTATCAAGAGCCACCATAATGTCGGCGGCCTCCCCTCTGTCATTGATTTTGAAGGTATTGTCGAGCCACTGGCCGATCTTTACAAGGACGAGGTAAGGGAAGTGGCAAGGGCGCTTGGTCTTCCGAGGGAGATATCAGACAGGATGCCGTTTCCAGGGCCTGGCCTGTCGGTCAGGATAATCGGTGAAGTAACAGAAGAAAAGCTGGATGTCGTCAGGGCCGCCAATGCGATAGTGGAGGAGGAACTGGTCGAGCAGTTCGCTCCCTGGCAGACGTTTGCAGCATTGATCGAAAAAGGGACGGGGGTAAAAGGCGATATCAGGGTACACGGATGGATAATAGCCGTGCGCGCCGTGGAATCAAGGGACGGGATGACCGCCGAGGCGATGGAACTTCCCTGGGAGGTACTGAAAAACATCGAATCCAGGATCACAAGCGAGATACCCAATGTTTCAAGAGTGCTCTATGACCTTACGCCGAAACCTCCGGCAACTATTGAGTTTGAATAATACCATGTCTCTTACAAAAGTTGTGCGTAATATTCGCGCGAGGCAGAAAATAAAGTTCAACGCACCGGACAGGCCTACAGCGGTATGGGTGGGTAAGGATCTGCTTGATGGCAGGCCCATTGCGTCGCTCACTGTGATATTCCAGACCACAGGATGCAGGTGGAATAACTGCACTATGTGCGGATACATCTATGACAGCGCAAAAAAACCTCCGTCGCATAATGATTTGATGAAGCAGTTCGAATATGCAATGTCGCGCTGTAAAGATGAAGAGTTCATTGTGAAGATATTTACTTCGGGAAGCTTCTTTGACGAAAGCGAGATAGGTACACCAACACGGGATGAAATGCTTTTACGCCTGGGGAAAGATACCAGGGTGAAAAAAGTCATTGCAGAGACAAGACCTGAATACGTGACAGAGGAAAGGTTGTCCGGGGCGGTATCGGCTCTTGGCAAACCTTTTGAGGTCGCTATCGGGCTTGAAACCAGTAATGACATAATACGGAAGGATTGTATCAATAAAGGTTTCTCGTTCTCTGATTTTACGGAAGCAAGCAGTATTGCACGAAAACATGGCGTCACAGTAAAAGCCTACCTGCTTCTCAAGCCTGTATTCCTTTCTGAAGGTGCAGCGATCAGCGACATGATATCTTCAATAAATGATACGGCTTCCTGGGCGGGGACTATATCGGTCAATCTCTGCAATGTGCAGAGAGGAACACTTGTGGATGAGATGTTTGAGAGGGGAGATTACCGCCCTCCCTGGTTATGGAGCGCCGTGGAAGTCCTGAAAAAAGGGAAGGAATCCGCTCCCGGTACGATCATAATGTCTGACCCAGTGGGTGCAGGTTCGGCGCGAGGCCCTCATAATTGCGGCAAATGCGATGATGATGTAGCTTCTGCCATACGTATTTTTTCCCTCACCCAGGATACCGCGATCTTTAATGGACTTGACTGCCAGTGCAGGGAACTATGGAAAAAAGTGGTTGAGCTTGAAGGATTCGCATTCGGACCACCTCTTGTGAAATAGTTGAGCCCAAAGCAAATCTGATAAAAAAGCTTAAAAATCCAAAATAATTCATATCATTATGAACAGAAAAAATCCAACAAGTCCTCCCAGAACAGGTTTTGATTATCAGGAATATTGGGGTTTAAAACTTATCGCAGAATGGTTTGATCCCACATTCCGTACCCTCAACTCTTACAAATTTTAATTTAAGTGTATAGTCTTTACATCTCGATTTGAAATTTCTATTTTAAATACACTTAGGTAAAATATTAATCGTTGAATGCGAAAATATGCCCATTTTCCACATTTTGTATAAAACATATATACGCTGTTAAATTTTAAAACCAAGTGCGGTAAAATTATTTTTCACTTCCTAAAAAGGGTACGGAATATGGGATGTAAAGAGGAAAAAATGTGCAATAGAGAGCGGTAGGTCAGTATTATATTCCTGTGATATGCTTTCTTGAATCTATAAATTAAGACAGTTATTTTGAAAATCGATAGTTATACAAAGATAATATTGAAGCTATTTTATGCCTGAATGTTATATCCTTATTAATATCTCTTTTAATTAACGACATTAAAATATATATTATGGATGAATCAGAATTGAAATTGGAATTGATTTCAATTATTTCCCCTCCGTTTAATTTTTGGTCGATTTCATTTAGACATTCATATTTCATATCATCCTTCAAAAGAATATCAAGATTAGTCAAAATTTTATCGACAGTTTCAAAATAAGGGAAAAATGTTTGGTATTTGATGATATGAATCCTGTCTTTAAAATAAATTTCATCATATTTATTTAAATTGCGAATATTTTTGATAGCGTTTAACAAAACTATATCCTTTTCAACGCCTCTTTTATCAATATGCTCACTTATGGAAATAACCCTAATAAGTCTGGTTTCAGACAAAATATCATATCCTCGACCGTGTAAATAATTTAGTGTACAATTTAAAAAAGAATTCCAATCCGAAAAAAAGACTATCTTGAAGTTTAAGTAGTCAGAACATATTTCTATAATGTTCTGATTAATAAATTCATATTCTCTGTTTCGATATTCATCCAAAATTTCTTTATCATAGACATTTATTTTCGCAATATCTTTACTAAAATTTTCAAAATCCTTATCAAAATTCATTTTAATAATATCATTAAATTCATTAAAAATTTTACATTTCATTCGATTCATTAACAGATGCCCAATCTCATGACCTAAACCCCACCATTTTTCAGGTTGATATTTGTACTCAAATGGTATTGAAATAACCTCTCCGACAGTTTGTGAAATGAAATCTGGTTCTGAACCAAAAACACAAAATCCTTTCCAATTTTGTTCTAATGTTCTATTAATTATTTGCTTCGGAATTGCTTCTGTGGCTAAAATTATTCTTTGAATTCCTCCAAATTTCTCAAATCCTGTATTTTTAGATTCCATCAAATAACTCATTTGCATTCCTGAAATACGTTGATAAATGGAAAATTCTATACTTTGAATGATTTTTTTTAATTGTTCCAATAAACTAGCCAGTTCTCTTTTTTGACTTAAATTATTTGAGTTTTTGACTTTTATTTCTAATTCTTTGGCATAATTAATATTAAAATCCAAGTCCTTGAAAAAATCCTTTAAATCAAAATAGAGCGATTTAGTATAGTCATCATTTTTTAATTCTTGATATTCATTATTCAAATGTTGAATTTCTTTTTCTAGTAGGTCTATTACTTTGCTTTCTCTTTTGGATATTTGAATTTCGATATTTTTTTCATATTCACCCTTTTCTAAGGTATCACTTAATAAATATGTTTGAAGATTCGTTTGAAGATTTACTTTAGATAGATTTTTATCTGAAGGTATTTGCATAGCTGAAAAAATTGTATTGGTTTTAGTAATAGTTTTGATTTTCCTAAGTCCCAATATATATCCTACAATATTATTCAGTTCTGAATTAATAATTGACAACTTTATATCAAAACCCCCAAAAATTAATCCTATATCTTCTTGACCTTTTTTTTCAAAAGAAACATTAAATTTTTCTGCAAGTAAAATTACTATTTCTCTTATTGGATAATCCCTTTTTGAACGATGTGTTATTAATATTTGACAGTTAGGAATTTTTTCTAATTTTTGATGGTTCCAACAACCCCATTCAACCGCAGGAATTGTCGATATGTCTAATATATCATCAAAAACTCTTATATTATATACGAATTCCGATATTTTTTTAGTGATGGAGAATTTATAATTATGATTAATTCGTTCCAGCCTAAACCTCCAAAAACTTTTATTTTGATATTATCTTTATTTGAAATTTCAATAATCTTTTTTATAACTTCTTTTTCAATTTTAATGGGATTTAGAGCACCTGTGTGGTATATACTTAGCTTGCTTTGCTCCATAACAACATTGAATTCATCCATTCTATTTTCATTGATATTCAGGATTGCCTTACTTTTTTCATTGTTGAGCTTAAGTGAAAGAGAATTCCTTTCACCAGATAAATTAATTGTCCTACCGTCGTTGCTTTTCTTAATTTGTGCCTTTTTTACCCAGTCTATATCAAAATTTTTTATTAAATATTCTATAAATAGAATACTATCGTTTCCTGGAATTTCGTTCCAACTAAACAGATACCTATCACGAATATCCAATTTTATAGAACTTATTCCCCAACAGAAATCTATACCTTTAATATCCATAAAATAATCCCACGAATAACCAACTATGGTATTTGAATCGGTTATATATTCAATCTTTGAGATTTCTTGATTTATTTTTTCAAAAGAATCAATATTAATTTCTAAGTTGTCAAGATTGAAAAGAATGGCAACATCAAAATGTCCGAAACATTTTAATACTTTTATGAATTTTAAATTTAAGGGAATACCTTTTAGTTTAATTTCTGATAGTGTATTATTTATATTTTTGATTATTCCTTCTTCATATCCAGCTTTTGTTTGTAAAAAAATAGAGAAAAATGGCTTATCACTTATTAGAAAATCTTCGGTATTTACATTATGCATATTTCATGATACATGTTTCTGTCTGAATAAATACTCTCGTAATTTCATAATGATTTTGAAAATCTCCCTTCTGACACCACTAATTTTTTTACAATTATCTAAAATCGAACAAATTAGTTGAGAAAGCTCCCTGGAATTTAATAAAATATAAAATTAATATCTTCTCAATATAGAATTACTTCTAATGAAATCATATCTTATTAGTGATTTACTTTTTGGTTCCTTGAAGGCAGTTTGCCCCCCAGTAAAAAATGCTATAGGTCTAATGAAACGATTTGGAGAAGTATCTATAACTCTTGGATATTTAATGAATTCAGAAACCGCATGTTTTCTTGAAATATGTTCATAATTAGCAATTACAAGTTTAATAATTTTAATTATAATAAAAAGTATTATTAATACAGCAAATATAATTGGTATAATTTCTATTACAGGCACATATATTATTACATGCTTAAAGTATATAAATCTATCTAAATATAAAAGATTTTTCGACCTTTGAACGAATATCTGACTTAAAGTTATTGAATTTTTTAATTAAAAAAGCAAGGTCTTCAATCCAAATTAGAACTATAGAAAACATAATTAAGAGAAATCCACTCCCTGAAACAAATACACTAACCAGGTTATATGAAAAAAGAGTGGGATTTAATATTGTCAAATAAAAAATTATAAATATATTAGTCAAAAACCAACCTGTTATACAACTTATTGAAATTTTAATTGTTAGTATATCGAATTTGTCCGTTTCAGGATTACCTTTTAAGGTAGATAATTTCGTTTTTAAATAGATTATCGCACCAAATGGGATAGTAAAAATAATTACCAATATTGAACTGAAATAATTATTTATAAATTGATATGAATTTGTAATGCTATAATTTGAAAAATTGTTAAGAGTTTCAATTTTATTATTTGATAGATTATTTATTGTGAGAGAGATATTTTGTGAAATATTATTCGATAGATTATTCAAAGTTACGTTTGAATCATTCATTTCAACACTTGATATTCACAGAACTATTAATTAATATCGTTTCTTAGGCAATTATAATTGGATATATTTAACTTTGTTTTTATATAGACTGGTCTTTTTGTCAGTATTTCCTGTTCTCCTGTCGAATCGGCGCCTCTGCCTGTAATTTCTAATGAAAATAAGTATTTTTTTTGCTTAAAATTACAAAATAAAGAATAGTATTCAATTTGCCAAAGCTCAGTCATTTACCTTTCTTCAGATACCGCTCTTTTTCGCTGAAGATGCATCCGCAGTACTTTTGCATGTAAAGGTCAAGCGCTCTTGCCATCTCGCGGGATTTCCCGTATCCGATCCTGAAATCTTCATAATAAAACACGATGCCGTATTCACCAGCGATTTTTTTCCCGGCACTGGCAAGAACTTCATGTTTCTGGTACGGCGAAATCAAAAGCGTTGTGGTGAATGCGTCAAAACCGAGCGATTTTGCGGCAATGGCGGTTTCTTTTAGCCTCATGTTATAGCAGAATTCGCACCTGTCACTGGATCCCAGCGCACCGCGAAGATAGCTCTCGATATCATAATCGTTCTTATAAATGATCCGGGTTCCTTTTAATTCCGCATATTTCTCAAGCGATTCCATGCGTTTCTTATATTCTGAATAAGGATGTATGTTCGGATTAAAAAAAAAGCCTGTCACGTCGTGCCCTTCCCCGATCAATCGTTCATGTGGATACGTGAAGCAGGGCGCACAGCAGATATGGACAAGAATTCGCATGATATTAACTATGCTTACCTTGTCTTAAAAGTATAGTAAAAAAAATTAGATAAACGCATTTGCGCTTATCTCTGAAAAGGAAATATCCATTTCCAGTTCGTTAACCATCGGATCTATCTGGGCAAGGTCATTATCCAGCCCGAATTCGTCATTTTCTGCTATGGGGTTTGAAGTTGCCGGGTTTTCAGAGGGGGGTGCAGGTGTATTGGATACTGGCACTTTCGAAGAGGGGTCTGGCCCCTTTTTGTCCACGCAACCCAGTACCGATGCTGCAACCACAAGCAACAATAAAATATAGGCGGCTTTCATATTATCCCTCCTTCTGCCATTCGCCGCTTACAACGAAACTTTTTTCAGTGCTGTACGTTCCCCTGCCGTTAAGGACCGCAGAACCCGTACCTTCTGCCGTAAGGGTGATGTCGTTGCCTGATATATCTATCCTGATATTTTCTCCGGTTATTGTTGCAGAACCGAATCCAATGTATTTTACATCCCCATTACCCAGGGTCTCTTTAGTTCCTGTTCCATCGGTTGTGACTTTAGCATCACTTGAAACTATCAATGTGGCATTCCCTGAAACTGTTGCTGTTACGTTTCCCCTGATCAATGCCCTGCCGCTCCCGTTGGCTTCAAGCCTGCCTGTGCCGCTTACAATGACTTTTCCGCCCGATAGTTTTCTATATTCTTTGACAAAGTCGAGTAGTTCCCTGCTTGCAGCTTTTAATTCCTGGACGGTTTCCTTCTGGAGGCTATTGCCCTGATTTACAAAAGCTTCCGCCTCCTTATTATCTGTCACAGTGCCATCCGGGGCAAAACCTTTATGTTCTTCAAACAGGTCCTGGATATTTTGGTAACTATCTTTTGCTTCTTTCATCAAATTCTTGAAACTTGCAGCTTTCTCCTCAAGTTTTGATGTATCTTTTCCCTGTTCTTTCAGGTTCTGGATAGCAGCATCGATTCTTATTGAGACATTATCCGCCTTTTCAATGAAATTGCTTATCCTGTGGTTGAGCACTATCCCGATATAATAGCGGGTTTCAAGCCTCACCTTTATCCACAGGTCCTTAAGATCGTTATATGCGTCCAGCAATTCCCTGTCTGTGTCGGCCTGCTGTACCTTTGCTCTTATCTGTTCGAGTTGTGTTAAATGGGCATCGATGTTCCCGGATGCATCAAAAGGAAGAAGCGCCTGGTTTTCCGGAAGTTCTGCCCTGTACTTGAGGACTTCAAGATGCGAGACCCCATGATCTATTGCTTTAATCAGGTAATCCCTGAATTTGAGCCTCAGTTCATCTTTTGATTGGTTATTTTTTGTTTCCCTGAATTTCTTTAAGGCTTTTTCGAATAAGTCTTTTGCTTCATCAAATTTTTCTTTTGTCCTGTCATATTTATCCTTGTGTACCTGGTATTGTTGTGTGGCTTTTTCGTACTGTTCCTCAGGGGTTTGCGCTGCCGCAAGCCCTGTGAACAGGCCCAGTATGAACATCGTAACAACAAGCGATGTTAATATTTTGAACCTGTTATTTTTCATTTTATTTCCTCCTTGTATATTCTCTCAATTGCAGGGATGTCCCGCAATTGCCTACCCAATATTATAATTATTTATTAGATAAAGATACTTTTATTTGATAGGAAATTAAAGTTTTATTAAGCACTATAATCATTTACAAACCTTTATTAACACTTTTTTAACTTTATAACAAACTATATATACCGTGCTTTAAAATTAAGAGAAGATATGGTCAAGATAAGAACGGCGCTCATAATAATCCTTTTATCAGCGATTCTTATCAACGGTGCGGACGCAGCCACCATGTATGGAACTATTTATGAATGGTCTGATTTTGAAAAGCCTCTTAAGAATGCCATAGTAGAGGTGAATTCCACACCACCGCAATACATGGTCTCAACGACAGGAACATACTCGTTTAATCTCTCACCCGGAAATTATTCTATCAGGGCCAAATACTACAGGAACAACATTCTCGAATATGCAGCAGAAGAGGAAATGATTATCGACAGGGAGGGGGATTTTATTCATGATATCCTCCTGTTTCCCCCGACCGAATCAGAATATGAGATGCTTGGCGATATCAACCTGACAAAAGACGTTGAATTGAAAAACGATCCGGAGCTAAATAGTTATTTTGTTTTTATTTTAATGTTCGTGCTTCTTGTTATCCTGGTTTTCTACAAGTTAAGGAAGAAAAAGCCTGTGAGCCCGGTTCCGGATGAACCCCTGGAAATCCCTTCAGTAAAGACCCCGGAGAATATGGAAGAACTCAAAACCATAGAACTCCCGGCGGACTTAAAAAACCTGTATGATTTGATACTGGGCATGGGAGGGAGAACGACACAAAAGGAATTGAGGAAAAAGATCGCATTCTCGGAAGCAAAGGTCAGTTTGATGATCGCAGACCTTGAGGACAGGGGATTGATCAAGAAAATCAGGCGTGGGCGTTCCAATATAATAATCGCTGAAACTAAAAAATAGCTTTGGCTCATTTTTCAAGGACGCAAATTCTCCTCGTAAGGCTTTTATGAACCCTGTGCAAATGGATCCCGATAACTTTGAACCCGGCTTCTTCTGCTATCCCTTCAATTTCGCGTTCCGAAATAAAGACCGCCCTCTTATTCATTTTTAGCACCCTGTAGATCTCCTGCAAGGAGCCGGAAAGAAGATTCCCGAGCGATTCGGCCCTTATCGCCGCCGACCTGCCATAAGGAGGGTCGGTAACTACCGCATCCACGCTCTCATCCCGCAGCGCCATGCGGCAGGCGTCCTGGTACATCAGGGAATAAGAGGCATTGTAATGATCAAGGTTCATTCTGGCACCGAGCAATAATTTTCGCTGTACGTCGCCCCCTATGACTTCCAGGCCGATGAACCCGGCTTCAACGAGGATGCCGCCTGTGCCGCAGAAAGGGTCAAGTAAATACTTCTCAGGCTTTGACAGGTTCACAAGCGCAAGGGCGATACGGGGCATAAGGACACCGGGATAAAAAAAAGGTTTATAATGGGGTTTTCGCGATTCGAACCTGCTCCTGTCTATGGAACCTGAAACAATCCCAAAAATGCTCTTATCTTCAGTGAGAAGCATCCTGAATTTAATTTCAGGATTTCCAAGGTTTGCTTTAAATCCTTTTCGATAAAAAACTCCTCCTATTCGCTGTTCCATTTTTTCTGTGTTTATTTTTGAATATTCTTTAACACGTTTGACCCTGATACTGTAGGTTCCTTTGAAATCAATGTTCACGTTTTTCACGACTTCAAGGATAGCTTCTTCACCCGGCCCCCCGATTCCTAATACTTCGATGATGTGATGCGTCATCGCAAGCCTTTTTGAAAGGGCTTCAACGAGGCCGCCCGCCCCGCTCTTCAGGTCAATTACCAGGCATCCGTCAAGCGCGAGATGAACTTTAAAATCAGCATTCAGCAGCTCAAGACATGAAAGCGCCTCTGACGCCGGGATGGTGTTGTGTTCACCTGAGAGTTCAAAAGCAAGCAGCATATTTGACCTATAAGGTCATGCTTTCCTTTAATTCTTTTATCATTTCTGCCATAACGCCATGCCAGAAAAATAATTCCTCCAGGTTCTCAGATATTATCTTTTTTGTGTACGCATCTACGTTCCAGGCTACATTCCCATATTCCACGTTTTTTAAGATCAAACCGTACGCAGGGGAAGGCTCAAGCCCCTCGGTAAATTCCTCAGGATTGAGCATTTGCTCAAGCCATGATATTTCCCGCGTCCCATGTCCTATCATTTTCATTGCAGTGGCGATCTTTCGTACCATATGCCAGAGAACATGGTCTGCCTTGATATCCATGATAGTGAATTCCCTTTCCACCCGCATCTCTATCCTGTCCACCTTGCAGACATTTGTCATGTCTTTTTCGGGTGTTGCGAAGTTTGAAAAATCGTGTTCTCCTTTTAACACCTTGGATGCGTTCCTGAGGAGGGATATGTTGTATTTGCCGCACATTATATACTTGTACTCCCGGCTCAGGGCATCACGGCGCGGGTCAAAATCAGGAGGAACATGCGCACTTGCCCACACCCATATCGAGGGAGGAAGCTTGCCGTTAATAGCCATGGGCTGGGCAACATCGGGATTATCGGTATCGAATGCTATCACCTGGGAGATCGCATGAACACCCTTATCAGTCCTGCCTGATGCCATAAAGTTGGCTTTATGTGGATCGCCTGTGAGGCCTAATTCCCCAAATACTTTGAAGAGCTCACCTTCCACTGTCCTGACACCAGGCTGCACCTGGAAGCCGTGATAATCAGTGCCAATGTATGCAACTTTTAGCGCAATTCGCATGGGTATTTAATTGATGTGTAGATATATAAATATTAGCTAAATAAATGGAATAATTATGGTAAGGCTTGAGGCTCAACTTTACAGCCGTTCCATGTTGAAGCCCTACACCGGCGCTTTTGAATATATGAATAGTTTCGCCTTGCTCTCAGTATTGTATTATATGCAGATGAACCTGTGAAAGCCCTGGTGGTAATATGAACAGGAAAGATTTCCGTCACGACAGGCATACGGTATCGCTGCTGACGGATCATATGGTTTTCACCCCGAAATACAGGGGAAAGATAATGGTTGGCGATGATACGCGAGGGTATAATTTGTAAGACCTGTGTGGAGATGGATATTGAGATAATCGAAATTGCGGTCAATCCCGACCATGTGCATATTTTCTTTAAATACACTCCGAAGTATTCTTTGAGTTACATCGCAAAGAAGATAAAAGGGGTTTCGAGCAGAATCTTAAGGAAAGAATTTCCTCACCTTCAGGAATGGTGTGGAGATCATCTCTGGGCGCCGAGTTGTTTCCATGGGTCTGTGGGCTAGGGATGGGATGTTGTGGAAAAGTATATTCGTGAGCAGGATAAGTACGAATATAATAGAGAGAAATAAGGAAAACGATAGCTACAGGCCTCGGAACATTTGTACTGGGTATACCGTAGTGACTGTTCGCGATAGAACCCTAATGCTCCCGAAAGGCGATAGAAAGTTACTTAACCTTTGAAATACCGAAAATTGGGCGCCCATTACCACAAAAGTTTTATTAGTTTCAGTTATTATCTTATTAGAAAAATCTATAGACCCAGGTAGCGAGGATGTATGCAATTAGGGAGGATTAATTAAAATCCAAATAGGTGAATTATGGTCAGACCAAGAATCTTTGTAAGTTCTACGTATTATGATTTAAAGCACATCAGATCATCTCTCGAAAACTTTATTGAGGCAATGGGTTTTGAGGCAATTCTTTCAGAAAAAGGGAACATAGCCTTTTCTCCAGAAATTCCTCTTGATGAGTCTTGCTTTAGAGAGGCTGAGAATGCCGATATTTTTGTAATTATAATTGGCGGGCGTTATGGCTCGGAAAGAAGCGGAAGCAAGGAACAAACCAAGAAACAATTCTATGACCGATGTGAGAGTATTACCAAGAAAGAATATTTCGTCGCAGTCAAGAAAAACATTCCTACGTATATTCTTGTAGAAAGATCGGTCTACGTTGATTATGAAACGTTCTTGAAGAATAAAGTCAATGAATCAGTCAATTACGCTCATGTCGATTCAGCAAATATTTTTTATTTAATTGAAGAAATTCTTTCACAACCCAAAAATAACCCTGTTCACCAATTCGATCGTTACAGTGATATTGAGGCTTGGCTTAAAGATCAATGGGCAGGATTATTTCGAGAATTAATAAATCAGCGCTCTAAACAGACTCAAATCAGTTCTTTGGCTTCTCAAGTTAGCCTACTCGCTGAGATCAATGAAACGCTTAAACGTTATATGGAAGAGATCATGTCGAAAGTATCGCCAGAATCATTAGAGTTGATTTCTAATGAGTCGAAACGACTTGATAGCTTTAAGCAAGATAAGGAATTAGAAAAAAGTATGATATATGGTTTTCTCATTGGCTATGGAATCTTGATGGATGATTTAAAGAATGCACTAATTACCAGTAAGTCTATAGAGGATTTTATTGAAAATGTGGTAAAAAAAGCTGATCCAGATTCTACATATAAACTTCAAGAAATACTCCTAGAAGATTGGATGATTGATATTAATAAAGCAAGGAAAATATTGGGTCTTGATCCTTTGATTTATATTGGGTCTTGATTTTTTGATTTTAAATTGACAGTGATTTAAATAGCGCCCGAATGAGATATAGAGATAGCTAAGAAACCTATGGAATTACCAAAACCTAAAGCATTCATGCCGATGCATATTCATCGCGGTGTCAGTAACTGCATCCATACCAGTTCTCATGCTTGGCTATAAAAATCCAATTAAAATTTTCTCGATATGCTATAAAGGCGCAAAAGAGGCTTTTAAATTTCCGTGTTAAAAAATTATACGATGAAAATAAAGAGCAATTACCCTATTCCCATTAATTTATTTATCGGGAGTGTAACCGTTTTTGCTGAAACTTTGAATCTTCATTTCTCACCATCCCTATAAATATCCATCCACTCGTTCATCGAAGTACACTCTAAGCTGGTTAAGGATTGTACCCCAATTCTGAAGAGGC
>CABMIH010000014.1 GCA_902386205.1 uncultured archaeon
AAATGTAGGAATAACGTAACTAAACTTACGAAATCTAGTAAATTTTTAACAACTGTCAAATGGATTTTCCTGCTAAAATAGTAGACCCTTTCCCGACAACTAAGATTTTTAAACTGTCAAACTAAGGCTGTACCCACAAATTCAGAAGCGTGTCCGGCGATACACCCCGGCGTCTGGCAAAAGATTTGATCTTTTCGGATAATTGCTTTTCAACTGCGAAGTATGTCACTTCGGATTGGATATCGACTTCGAATTCAGCAGGTTTTGTCTTTGGATTATTCTCAAAGACTTCTGATGCCTTCAGATTTCTCATCCGAGGTTCGTGACTGGTATTTCCCCCCAGGAGAATGATACATATCTTATCAGGAATCCTATTGTTCATAAATCAAATATGCCTGGTTATGAACAATAAAAAACCGATATGAACCATAATGTTTCTTTAAAAATACTATGAACTTTCGATTTGCTTATATTGTCAGGAATCATATTATAATATGGAATAAGCTAAATGGATTTCTCAGAGTGAGGATGTAAAAACCGTGATAAAGGAAAATATTGAAGCAAAAACCGGAGAAAACAGGGTAAACTGGAGAAAACTTGCCATGGAATCGATGCAAAAGCAAGACGATATTTATTGTCACATTTTACTTGACCATGTGAAAATGTGCAAACTGGTCTCATGTGAACATTACGACCACTGTCACAGGACAATTTAAATGGCAGGTCAGATAACCCGGAAATCGATACATATGTTATGCTGGTACGGTGCGTAAGGTCTCACGACCCTCTTATTCAGCGGGATTATCTGCATGTTCAACCTTCTGGCGATGTCCTCGATTTTATATAATATCCCGTCGAAAAGGTCATCTTCATGGGTAATCGCATAGAAATGGATGACTCCCCCTTTTTTTATTATCCCTAACGCCCCTTCAAGGAACTCAAGGCCCAAGTGGGGAAGATTCATAATAACATGGTCTGCGCCTGAAATTCCCCTGATCTCCTCCATCGCATCGCCTTCCCTTATTTCAACGTTCCTGACTTTATTAAGTTCCACATTTTTCTTAAGATACCTTATTGCGGCCCGGTTCTTATCTATGGCTATTACCCTTGCACCAGGGAATTTTTTCGCAATCAAAATGCTAAAAGGCCCAACTCCCGCGAACATATCCACTACTTTGTCACCATCCTTTACCTGATCTCTGATCCTCATCCTCTCTGTTGAAAGCCGCGGGGTAAAATATACCTCGGCAATATCAAGCAGGTACCTGCACCCGTTCTCCCTGTAAACCGTCTCTGTCCTTTTCTCTCCCGCAAGAACCGATAGACCCCGGGTCCTGAATTCACCCCCGACCGAAGTTTCTGCCTGCACTACTGTTTTAATGTTCTTTTGCCGTACCAGTATATCCGCGATCCTCCCTGCATCCTTCTCATGCCGGTCTATGATAGCGATGTCCCCGACCTGCTCAAATGCCGGGGAATATCCAAGAATATCTAAGATTGATAGTTCTTTAATTAATTCTTCAAAATCATCTTTTATGACATCCCCAAACCCTTCGATATGCCTCACTACAGGAATTAAAAGTTCCTCGCCAACTGGTTTTATCTTCAGGTTCTTATCAATGACACCAAGCTCGGTGAGCCTGAGCCTTGTATTTTCACCCGCCTTTTTAAGTACCCTGATACAGAGAGATTCCATGCTGCCTTTTGAAACGATCAAAAAAAGGTCCTAAGTATAAGAATTGTCATCACTATCCCGGTGAGGATAGCTATATACCCAAATATACTGCCAATAGTGAGACCTATTTCTTTAAGTTTCTGGATAATTCCCATATCTTTCAATTTTTGAATTATTTTCATCAATGTATTGTTAATATACTTGTAAAGTTTATAGCTTTCCATAGCAAGGCTTACAAACATAATTATCCTATAACGATTTATGCTAACATTTATAGGACTCGGGTTATTTGATGAAAAAGACATAACTGTAAAGGGACTGGAAGCTGTAAAAAAAGCAGATATGGTCTATGCAGAATTCTATACTTCACATCTTATGGGGACGACCATAGGAAAAATAGAAGAGTTTTTCGGGAGGAAAGTTAACGTTCTTGCCAGGGAAGACGTGGAACAGGATACATCATGGCTCACCCATGCAAAAGATAAGAACGTGGTCTTTTTAAGCGGAGGTGATGCCATGGTGGCAACCACTCACATCGACCTTCGCCTGCGGGCAAAAGACAGGGGGATCGATACGGCTATCATCCATGCGCCTTCGATTTCATCCGCAGTTTCAGGTTTGAGCGGGTTACAGAATTACAGGTTCGGGAAATCCACAACTGTTCCGTTCCCTTATACCAGGGGCGATAAAAAGATCATTTCAGAAGCTCCGTACGACACTATCAGGATGAATAAGAAAAACGACCTGCATACACTTGTTTTTCTTGATATAGATATGGAAAAGGGATTCATGGATATAAGAACTGCTATTTCGATACTGCTGGAAATGGAAGAGCGCAAGGGCGAGGGCATACTGATGCACACGCTTGCTGTGGGTATCGCGCGTGCGGGCTCTGATTCCCCATCTGTGCATGCGGATTATATTGATAAATTAAAAAATCATGATTTTGGAGAGCCGCTGCATTCCCTTGTCATCCCTGCAAGCCTTCATTTTATCGAAGCCGAAGCACTTGTAAAACTTTGCGGCGCCCCTTCCGAGATTATGAAATAAGGATTTATTTCAGCTTTCGTTTCTCTTTTGCAAGCTTCTTTTTGGCCTCGCCGCTTCCCGAAGCTGCCATTTTTTCAAGTTCTGCTATTTTTTCCTTGCGTTCGCGCTCTTTCCGTTCCATAATCTTTTTAGACATTGCCATGTTCTATACCTTCGTAAGTTAAAGTATTTAAAATAATTGTATATGAATAACTTTGCAGCATTTATTTCTTTACGTCATGCCGTACTTCTTTTTTCGCCTTTCTATCGTATCCTTTAGCCTGTCGTGGTCGCTGGAAGGCATTTTAGCTTCAGGAAGCTTCTTTTCCTCCCTCTCCGGGGGTTTGCGTTTGCGGCTTGCCCATACATCATCGTATATTTCAGACATTCAATTTCACCTTTAATCCTGTGCAATAACACTGTTTTTTAGCGTCCCTATGTTCTCAATCTCCACTTCGACCTCATCCCCGACGAACAGTTCACCCACCCCTGGCGGCGTGCCAGTGGCTATAACATCACCCCGCTCAAGCGTCATGATAGCAGAGATGAACTCTATTATCTGCGGAACGCCAAAGATCAAGTTGGAAGTGTTTGAATCCTGCTTGAGTTCCCCATTCACTCTGGTTTTGATGGCAAGATTGCTTATATCAAGATCCGGCCCTGCGATATAGGGGCCTAAAGGCGCGAACGTGTCAAAACTCTTTGAACGCGTCCATTGGATATCCTTTTTCTGGATGTCTCTTGCCGTCACATCATTGAAGCACGTATATCCGGATATCACGCTTCCAGTATCGGCTGCGCTTATGTTCTTACAACGCTTTCCGATAATTACCGCAAGTTCAGCCTCATAATCCACCTGTTTTGTTGTATCGGGATAAACTATGTTCCCCAAATGCCCTATGACAGCCGAGGCGGGTTTTAAAAAAAGGACAGGTTTCTCAGGTACCGGCATATCCAGTTCCTTGGCATGATCTATGTAATTCAGGCCAACACATACTATCTTGCCTGGTTGCGCAGGCGGCAACAACTGGAGTTCGGAGAGTAAAAATGTATCGCGGTACAACATCCTGTCAACAACAACCCTTTCGTTCCTGACTTCTCCGTAAAATATCTCCTCGCCATGTTTGAATCTTCCGATCATAGTTTTATCCTCGTTTCATGCAAAGCATGACCTGACGCACTCTGTATCGACTGCATTCTGGCCTTCCCATATAACGCTATCTGGCTATATATATGTCTGATTATACCTATTAATTTTTTTATTGTTCCTATTTCATTTCGGGAACAATCCAGGCAAACGAAAGGTATATACATAATTAACCTCATTATTATCATTATTATGGTATGTCTAATATCATACGGAGGAATAAACGAAATGAAGATAGTTCATGTTCAGTCGGTGCTTCCGCAGGAAGATGTTATCGCTTTAAAGGAAAAAACCTGTGAATCCTCCATCAAAGAAGCCATTTCAAAAGCAGTGTACCATTATTTGAAATGTGACAGAGAGGGATAATACGAAACATATTCTAAAATACATTACATCCGTCCCGATCCAGAACCAGCAAACTGAAAATATTAATATATTTCTGGGTTTTGAAAAAAATGGCACGATAGGATTGTATTTTGGAGATACTGCTGAACTTGGCCAGGATTCAGGTTATATCAATGAGAATTCTTTCCCCAATAGTGGAATGTTAGCCTATGGAAAGTATTCTTTATGGCTATCCATGTTTTCAAGGCATGTCCAAACGATCTTTGAAGATGATGAATAATATGAGGAATCCGTGAATGCATGTAAAGAAAAATGCCCGTGCAGGCTTTGGATAAACTGCTCGTACTATATCGACCAGAACAATCAGATAAGGAGACTGCAAAACCAGACCCGTGAAGAAGTCTCCAGATGGTTTGATGATTTTTTCAGGGCCGGGATTTCAATGCCTGATGTGTCAGCGGGCGGATGGTAAAGGGATAAAAAGCAAAGATTTTATGGATTAATCAACTATTAAAGGACATGGTCACGGTAGCAATAATAACAGGTTCTGAATCCGACAGGCAGATCGCAGAGCGGGCTGCCAAAGTTCTTGGCGATGCAGGAATCGATTATGAGTTAAGGGTTCTTTCGGCGCACAGGAACCCCGGGGAACTGGATATTTATATTTCGGAAAGTGATGCCCGGGTCTTTATTGCTATCGCAGGGCTGGCTGCCGCCCTGCCGGGGGTAATTGCCTCGCGAACAAAAAAACCTGTTATAGGAGTGCCCGTAAGCTCAAAACTCGGGGGGCTGGACGCTCTCCTTTCGATAGTCCAGATGCCAAAAGGAGTACCTGTAGCATGCGTAGGAATCGATAACGGCGAGAATGCCGCGCACCTTGCGCTAAGGATACTTGGAAAACCCTGAATTTGTTGCTCAATTCTCCCTATATCCTCGTAAGTTCCCTTAATCTCTTATCATCCAGCGGCATCGGGATCTTACCTTCGCTTCTTGCCATTATGCTGCGTGCAAGCTTCCTGTAAACCCCTGCAATTGCTGAATCGGAAGCCTTTTCAATAACAGAATAACCCTCCCTTTCGCATGTCTGCACCAGGACATCTTTCGGAATGAACGCAAGCAGGCGGCTCCCTATTTCCTTTGCGAACTCACTGACTATATTCTCCTCGTTCGGCGCGCCGCGTGAGTTGCATATAACGCCGTTAAGCGTCATCTCAAGGCGTGAAAGTCCTTTACAGATGTTATTGGCAGCGTAAAGCGGCATGTACTCGCCCGATGTCAGTACGTAGGCCTCGTTCACCAGCCCTTTTTTAACAGGGGCAACAAAGCCACCGCACACGATGTCTCCCGGTACGTCGTATATCACAAGGTCAGTATCCTCGATAGCTTTTGATATTTTCTTGAGCAGGCTTATGGCCACGATGATACCCCTTCCTGCACAGCCGATGCCGGGCTCAGGTCCGCCTATCTCGACGCATTTAACGCCTTTATAACCGCTGAACACGATGTCCTCTTCCTTTATATCCTCGCCCTGTCTCATGAGATCCATGATCGTCGGGATGCGCCTTCCGCGAAGTAGTGTGATGGAGGAATCGCTTTTGGGGTCGCATCCTATTATCGTGACTCGGTGGCCCTCATCGGCGCACGCCGCGGCGACGTTTGATGCAGTGCTTGATTTGCCGATACCGCCTTTGCCATATATCGCTATCTGCTTAGGCATCCTTTGCCATCTCCCGCAGCGTTGCCCCGAATTCAGATTCTACTATATGGTTTACCCCAAGCGTCTTTGGATGCAGGTCGATTTCCACAACAACGTGTTTGTGTCCCATATCTTTTAGGGGCACTACCTGGCGGGGGCCGTTTGTGATGGAGAATAATTCCATATTCTTTATATTATCAATGGGAAGAGCATGAGGAACGCCTGTTATCACCGCGAAATCGTAATCAGGATAATTCTCGCTAATGATCCTGCTGGCAGTATTGCCGGCAACTGGATATTCATCCAGCCCCCCGATGATATGATGGAGTTCCATGCCTCTCTGTTTTAACTCGTCTTTGATCTCACGGGCATTTCTCCTGTTCTTGGGAAGCCCGACATTATCATCAAGGTTTGCCATATTTATGATATTTGGGCCGCAGCCGAGCTTTTCAGCAGTTTCAGCCACTGCAAGATTGATGTCAGCGAACATGAACGCTGTTTCTTTCTTGGCATTGAGGATATTTAATCCTTTTTTCCCCTGTTTCAGCAGCTCTAACAACCGTCCGGCCACTTTGAATTTCAGATCGCCCCTGTTAGGTTCAAGATATTCCTTACTGGCGGCGCCGTGGCGTTTCTCGACCATGGTAGCCTCTTTCAGGAGCCCTTTTTGCCTCTCGAACTCCGCTTCACTGATTATCCCCGAAGCAAGGGCGGATTCAAGCGCGATAATGACCCCTTTGGTGTTGTCCCTGTACCCGGCATGGACTTCGACCTCGATAACCGGCACATCGGGCTGGACTTCTGTTACTGCTTCATGCAGTTCCTCCCCGATTATCATGCTTGCGCAAGTCCCCACGATGCCTATTCGTTTTGGATTAAAGCGCTTGATGACCTTTTCAAGTACTTCGACAAGAGAATCATGCCCTCCGAAAACAAACCCCGATTCGTCAAGCGAGGTCGTGACAACCCTCATGCCGTCCTCCTCAAGAAGCCGGGCATGTTTGAAACAGCATCCTGGGGGGCCGTGAAGTATAACGACATCGGTATCAAGGTCCCTTAAGGTATATAAAGCAGCAACTATCGAGCTCGGGCGCGGATGCATTATCAGGGGTTCTTTTTCTTTTACAGGCATCTTTTTTCTCCAGATGAAAACCGTTTTTTAGCTTATATGCACTTACTGTGATAATACTTTCGCAAACAAAAACAACCAGAAGGGCAAAGATTTAAGTATTGAAGCAATAAAGAATATTATTATGATTGGATATCCGGAAATGATATTAATTCTGGTTATAGCGTTGTTTTTATTCGGGCCGAACAAACTTCCAGAAATGGCGCGGTCGCTGGGCAAAGCAGCAGGAGAATTCAAGAGAGCACAGATAGAAGCAGAACATGAGATGAATAAAGCAATGAATGAACCTTCAGATGATAAAGAATCAAAAATCAAAAAATTGGCAGCCGAAATGGGTCTTGATGTAAATAATAAAACTCTGGAACAGCTTGTTGAAGAAATAAGAACTAAAATAAAATTAAAAGAAGGATCAACGATAAAAACAGCAGGGGTATAAATATGGCAATAGGACCGCAAGAAATTTTATTCATTTTTGTGATTGTCATCCTTATTTTCGGCGCAAGTAAGATCCCGGAACTTGCACGATCGCTGGGTAAGGCGACAGGTGAGTTCAAAAAAGGTAAGCAAGAAGCAGAAATCGAAATAAAGGATATTGAAAAATCAATCAAGGAAGGAAAGCCCCCGGAAGACAGAGCCGCCAAGATAAAGAAAATGGCCAGGGATCTCGGGATTCCGGCTGAAGGCAAAACAGATGAACAGTTGCTGGATGAAATCCAGAAAAAAATGCCTACTATAAGATAAAAAACTCAAAAAAGACGAAAAATAGAGAAAAGTTATTTATTCTTTTTTGGTTTTTCTTTCAACAGGAATTTTAATAAATCCTTGCTAAGCCGTGTCTCCCTTCCAAGCCTGTCAAGAACGGCAGATTCGGACAACCCTTCTGTTTTGAGTTCCTGCATCCTGTCAAAAACTTCAGGTTTGATCTCGGAATATTCGTTGATATCTTTCCTGTGTCCCCACACATCGCCTTCCAGCAATGCCACACCCTGCATATCCAGGAACATCTTTGTCGAGTTTGAGATTGTCTTGATATAGGAACTTGGTATATGGATCGCTTTTACATTTGGACATGACTGCACCAGTGCAAAGATGTCCTTATTTGACGGCCTGAAAGCAAGGTGTATGATTTTCTCGCCCGCTCCGAGGGAACTGATTTCCTCTTTTGAACTAACTACTCTTATTCTCATATGGTCTTACCTCTTTAATTATTTATCCAAAAATACAAGAATACAATAACAGTATATTCATTTTCACCATATAAATAATCTTCGCTTTTAATATGATATTTGGAGTAAGTTCCGAAAATACGATATAAGAGCCTGTATATTATATTCAAACCGCGTTAAGGCTCCTGTTCTTTGCAGCCAGGTTCGCTATCCTTGCCGCAAAAGCGCCAGCAACAAAACCTGCGTCAATATTTACAACTGTCAAAACCGAACAGGACTGCAACATAGAAAGAAGCGCAGCCTCCCCCTTTCCCCCTGCACCGTAGCCAGTTGATACAGGGACTCCGACAACAGGAACTTCCACAAGACCTGAAACGATCGTTGGAAGCGTACCTTCACGCCCTGCCGCAACAACAATTGCATCTACTCCTGCCTGAACAAGTTTTGTTAATCCCGGAAAAAGCCTGTGGATACCGGCCACGCCCACATCGTAAATAGTGGTGACTGAACATCCCATTTCCTCAGCTATCACCCTCGCCTCTTCAGCTACGGGAATATCCGCAGTTCCCGCTGAAATGACGCCCACTTTTCCGCCGGTTTTCTCAACAGGGTTACCCATGACAACGATCCTGGCACGTTTTTCCCACTTTATATCCAAACCCGTTTCATCGACCATTTTTTTCAGGGCTGAATAATTCTCATCACTGGCACGAGTTATTATCGCGCGCCCTTCATTCTTCAGGTGTACCCGCGCTATAGATACAACTTCATCACACGTCTTGCAGTCCGCTATCACGGCCTCAGGAATGCCGGTGCGCTTTGCGCGGTGGACATCAACCCTGGCAATATCAGATAATACTTCAAAATTAGTCATCCTGAGCTGGCGTTCTGCCTCTTCAAGACTTAATTCATTATTTTTTAATTTTTTCAGCGTATCGGATAAATCCATAGTTTATCCTCCCGTAACCACCCTTATGATGTCCACGTTATCCCAACTCACTTTCTCATCAAGGGGAACAGGATTGCCGTTGCGGAATACGATTACTATCTCAGGATTTATATGAAGAGACTCAAGCATCTCTTCATATGTTGATCCTTCTTTGACATCAAGTTCTTGTTCTCTGACACCTCCGGAAAGGATTTTTATCCCAATCTTCACTCTTATTCCTCTTCAGGCACTCCTACTGGCTCTGACTTTGTCTTTGTTAAATCCTCAAGATGCTCATCCAGCAATTTATCTTCTATAATTTTTTGCTTTTTTTTGCCTTTTCTCTCAAGTTCCCGCTTTTTAAGTTTTGACATAATTCCCTCGCATCTTTGTTATATATATTTAAGGACAGACTAAAATTGACCTCAATACTTATTTCATTTTCGGGTATATGATATTCAGCCCGTGATCTTATATTTTCTATTCCCGCATCCGATCTTTTCAGCAGCTTCAATATGTATCCATGGATCCACTCCCCATAAATTGTATATCGATGATCCCCCGATTTTCATTTGTTCATTAATTTTATCCAGCGTGGCAGAATCCAAAGCCACAGGGTCACGCCCCCCAAGAATACCTATGTCTTCAACGAACCTCTCTCCTGAAAAATTGAAACAATCACAACCTGGTGTAAGGTCATATACCCAGTTGATATATCCGATCCTGCCTTCAAGCGCCTTTATAGGACCGAGCGCAGCTTCACCAAGTCTCTTTTGCATTTTATCGGTGGCATCAACTGGCGGGATTATCGCCTCTTCCGGGCAGGCATCCGCACAGGATAATTCACCGCAGCATTTTGAATGGTCGATATCAGGGGGTATGATAGCGCCCCATGGGCATACCTCCACGCATTCGCCGCACTGCACGCATTTCTCAGGGTCGATGGATGGCTTTCCAACTTCATGGACCCTTATCTTGCCGGCCCGGTCAAGGCATCCCATGCCAAGGTGCTTCACAGCCCCGCCGAACCCTGATGCCGGGTGTCCTTTACCGTGGGATATGACAATCATGGAATCTGCTTCCGCAACGGCAGATGCAACAGTAATACTGCTCAATGCCTCTCCGTTTATCTGTATTTCTTTCCCTTCGCCTCCCCTCAAACCGTCTGCCACAATAAAAGGTGCGTTCATGCTCGCATGTGTGAAGCCGTTCATGGCCGCGCCTTTTATGAGGTCGGCGGCATTGAGTTTCATTCCCCTGTACAGCGTGGTGGTGTCTGTAACGAAGGGTGTCCCTCCGGCCCCTATCACAAGGTCAACCACAGTCCTGACCACTACTGGCCTGACGTGGGTGGTGTTCCCGTACTCACCGGGGTGTATCTTTATTGCCACGATATCCCCTTTTTCCACAGGCGACACATGGGGGAAGATATTTTTTATCTGCTCGACCTGGTTATCCTCCGGTCTTGTGATTTTTGCATCCTTGAAGATTATTTCACTCACAATTGTAAATATGTGAATCTCACTTCATAATCCTATCGTACACCTCGCTCCAGGATAGCTGTGAACCGGCAGCCACGAACATGGCGCATGCAATTGCCTCTGCTATCTGCTCATCGGTCGCCCCCTGTTTTTTAGCGCGCTCTGCATGAATCTCCGTACAGCGTTCGCATCTCATAAGAACCGATGCCGCTATGGATATGAGTTCTTTTGTACGGATGTCAAGTGCGCCTTCTTTGTAGACGACATTTCTCATCTCCCCGAAAGCCTTTGCGACTTCGGGTGTTTTCTCGCTGAACCATGACATATTTCATTCCTCCTTTTTATTAAACCATATGACCTTCGCCCATCTTGCAACGTGCACCAATCCAAGCATTACAGGCACTTCGATCAGCGGCCCCACGACCGCTGCAAAAGCCTGTCCTGAACCTATAGTAAACACCGCAACTGCCACTGCTATCGCAAGTTCGAAATTGTTGCTTGCTGCCGTAAATGCAAGCGTTGTTGATTGTTCATAATTGAATCCCAGCCTGTAAGACATGAAAAAAGAGATACCGAACATTATAATGAAATATGCAAGCAGCGGGATCGCTATCCTCACTACGTCCAGCGGAAGTTCAACTATTTTTTCTCCCTTTAAAGAGAACATGACTATAATGGTAAAAAGCAGGCCCACAAGCGCCGTGGGGCCAAGCTTTTTCATGAATACATTATCGTACCACTCTTTTCCTCTCTTTTTTACCAGAACGGATCTTGTTACTATTCCTGCGATAAAGGGAATTCCAAGATAGATAAATACCGCTTTTGCTACCTGCCAGATTGATATGTCCACGACCGCGCCCGCCCCGGCCCCGCCTATCCATGTTGATATTACGGTGATGAATACGTAAGCCAGCACCGAATAAAGCGCTACCTGGAAAAGCGAATTCATGGCAACAAGGACAGCGCACAGGTCATTATCCCCTCCTGCAAGCTGGTTCCAGACAAGCACCATTGCTATGCAGCGCGCAAGGCCTATCAGGATCAGGCCTATGCGGTACTCTGGAAGGTCGGGAAGGAATATCCAGGCAAGGGCGAACATGAGCACGGGCCCGATGAACCAGTTCTGGACTATCGATGCGCCCAGAGCTTTTCCCTGACGCTTCATTTTTGAGAGTTCCTCATATTTGACCCCTGCAAGCGGCGGGTACATCATCCAGATAAGCCCTATGGCTATGGGGAGGGAGACCTGTTCGATGCGCACTGCATCTAAAATATTTGCTACCTGCGGATACGCAGCCCCCAGGATTATCCCGCCTGCCATGGCGAGGAGTATCCAGAAGGTGAGGTATTTGCTGAGATTAGAGAGTTTTGCTTCCATGAGACCTCACTTCGATGAGCAATATTTTTTGTATTCTTCCATCAACGTAATGGCATATTCATCCCATGCAGCGGAGGGAACATAATTGTACATGGAAACTTCCTGAACAAGTTCCCGGCCGTCTAAATCTTCCGGCTTTCTCCCGCGTTCATAGAGTTTCTCAAATGTATCGCCAAGAGCTACCAGACCCACTTCGACGAGTCCTATCCTGACCTTCGTTATCCGTGAACCGGAAGGTGAACAGCAGATTTCTCCCATGTGTGTTGCCTCGTATTTCAATAATATTTCAATTATATTTGAAATATGAACGGATAAAGATTGCGATTTAATAAGATGGCTTTTGGTGTCTGTTGGTTGACATGTTTTCTGTGATTATATCTAGACGCTGCAATAATACTGTGATCGCCGAAATATTAATATCCTACGTATTAAAACATAATAAAACGGCATAAAACATGCAATCTTCAAGAATAAGCAAAAAGGAGCAAGTAGTAATACCGGCCAGACTCAGGAAAAATACGGGCTTAAAGAAGGCAAGATGGTGGTTTTTATAGAACAGGATCAACAGATTATAATTAAGCCGACAACAAAATGGACCGATATTTGCGGCTCGGTAAAACCGATATATACAAAGGAAGAAGTGAGAAAGAAGATAAGAGAGATGCGAGAGAAATGGTAAAGATATTTATGAGAATAAAATAAACGGATTGCTCTCCTTAATATTGACTATCATATAACGGGAGGCACTAGCCCGGCTTCTTCTCTTTGGCAATCCCCGATAACCTCGTAATCATCTCCAGCCCCACCCTGCCGCTATCAGTCAACCTGTACAATAAAAACGTACCTTCGCGCCTTGAGTCGATGAACCCCATCTTTTTCAATAATTTAAGATGATATGAGAGCGCCGAATACCGGTGATCTGTTATTTCCACAAGCACACAGACGCACAGCTCCTGGACGGACAGGGCGAGCATGATGCGCAGGCGAACAGGGTCAGAGAGTACCTTGATCATTTTTGAGACAGGCTTTACATCCTTCTTAAGAGCAGCGCGTACCTCCCTCCGGTTTCGTTGCGGCAGATAATACTTGTCGCAGGATGACCTGTCAATATTCTTGCTTTTTGACTTTTCCATTATATTCTTGACTATTTGCAATTAATTTATAATATGCTTTACTTGCCTTACAGCAGGATTGAGGTTATTTCATTTCAAAATACCCTTTACGATCACATCTACAGCTTCTTCCGGGGTAAGCCCGTGTGCCATGAGAGTCTCAAGCTGTTTTTTATCCACGCTTCCAATTGCGGCTTCGTGGGTTACCTTCGCAAGGGGATGAGTGACCTTCACAACAGGAATAGCCTTGGCAACAGCGCTGTCCTTTACTATCTCCATGCAGTCCACATGACCTCTTGCACCGGCAGCATTGCCTTCAGTGATACCTGTGACCTCTGCCTGAGCCTCATCCTCAAGGGCGACCCTTGTCTTTATTATACCCCTTGAATTTTCACCATCGAGCATGACCTTCTCCATTATAAAAATTCTATCATTCGCATGACCGAACACCCTTGCCATCAACTCAATTATTGCATTTTCACCTGCTTTGACCGTATAATCTATTCCAAGTTTTCCAACTCTTCCCGTAATTAATGAAAAATCTGAAAAGTACCTGCCATTTTTTCCAACTTTCACAACAGCTTTTGGAATTACTTCTATTCCTCCATGAAACCCATGATAATGGACCTCTGAATATATCATCTCGGCGTTTTCTCCAATATCAATAACTGCGTCCATGATATGTTTTACCTTTTCCGCTTTCGGGAAGATGCAATGTGCAATGAAACGCGCTGAGGCATTTTTTTCAATTTGTACATTCATCTTGATAGTCTGTATTCCCTCTTTGCGCAGTATGCCAAAGCAGAGATGTACAGGATTTTTCAGCACAGTCCCTTCAAGAACTCTGACACCGGCTTCAATCCCAGTGTCTGTTTCTTTGGCCCTGACCTCTATGCCGTCAATAGCCCTCATGCTTAAGATCTTATGACCGCCTGCAACAAGGTGCGCAAAGTCTTCTCTTACAAGAATGCTTTTATCCCCTCCGGCTTCTCCAAATGTTTTCACCAATTCTTCAAGTTCAGACATATGCGCATACTTCGCCAATACATACCTCGCATTTCCGTGATTTATAATATTTGACTACTTTTTCCGGGGCACCCGAGCACACGATTTTACCATTGCAAACCTGGGAAGCCCTGTCAGCAATCTCTGCGATCTCTTCCCTGTGGGTAATTAAAAGCACAGACGAGCCGTTTTTCTTTAATGCATTGATTACATTGATGATATCCTGTAATGAAAGCATATCTATGCCGGAGTCGGGCTCATCGAGGATTGCCAGTTTTGGCTCCAGTGCGACAATGGAGGCAAGTTCTATCCTTTTTCTTTCACCGCCGCTGAGTGATTTATCCATTGTCCTGTCCAGGTAAAGTTCAGGAAAAAGCCCGACCATTTCAAGATAAGGCGATGGGTTAATTCCCTTCATCTTCAAGGCCAGGTAATCCCTGACAGAAATACCCTCAAACCTTGCCGGCTCCTGCCACGCCATAGTGATCCCAAGCAGCGCCCTTTCATAAAGTTTTAGATCATTAATAACAATTCCTTTGAACAATATATCTCCCGATTTCGGAATATAACTTGACTTTCAAAGAAACGTAAAATCAACCTAATTTTTTCTGACAAACCTTAATGCAAAGAACCTCTTGCAAATTTTAATATGTATGGCCTAACTTTTTAAATCAAACAAATTAGTTCAATATA
>CABMIH010000015.1 GCA_902386205.1 uncultured archaeon
AGCGCTTGCAGTGCTTGAACCGGGAGAATCTGAGATCCTTTCCCTGGGAGCATGAATGTTTGGTGTACCTTTGATCGATCCGTTAAAAAATAATGGAAATCATTGGTTATCAAGTATCATGAAGGAGTGATTGACATTGGGTTCAAAGGGTGAAATCAAGCTGAGCACTGAAGGGATAAGATATATCGCATTATTTGAAAGTTTCACAGGCGCCAGGGCAAAGGACTGCTACGAGGATGATGATAACAAGAGATTGATTTTCGTGGTCAAGAGCGGCGATATGGGACTTGCCATCGGAAAGGGTGGAGACCACATAAACAGGGTCAAGAAAGCTATTGGAAAACATATCGAAATAATCGAACATTCCGAAGACCCTCTTGAATTCGTCAAAAATGCTTTCCATCCGGTTTCTATAAAAAATGTCAATCTTGCGGTAAAGGATGACAAGCGCATAGCTTATGTAGAGGTACTTACTAAAGAGAAGGGGCTTGCCATCGGGAGAGACGGCAAAAACATTGAAAAGGTAAAAAAACTCTCCTTGAGGCACCACAATATAGATGATGTGATTATTCAATAAGAGGAAAAACATGGGAAAAGGAATGTATTCTGCTCGTAAACTAAAGAACGATCATAAGAACTTCAGGTGGAGCGACCGCAATTTCAGCAGGAGGGCTTTGAATCTTGATGTAAAGGCCGACCCGCTCGGAGGCGCTCCCCAGGCAAGGGGTATTGCACTTGAAAAAGTCGGGGTTGAGGCAAAACAGCCAAACTCAGGCATACGAAAATGCATAAGGCTCCAGCTCATCAAGAATGGCAAACAGATAACTGCTTTCTGTCCTAATGACGGAGCTATCAATTTCATCGATGAACATGATGAAGTTGTTGTAGAGCGCATTGGCGGACGGATGGGCGGTGCCATGGGAGATATCCCGGGTGTACGCTGGAAGGTAATTGCCGTGAACAACGTGAACCTGGGACAGATGGTAATGGGTAAGAAGGAAAAACCGGTGAGATAATATGCACAAATTGTTCGGTAAATGGGATTTTTCTGAAGTCGAAGTAAAAGACCCGAGTGTCAAGAATTATGTAACTCTTACACCGATATTTGTTCCGCATTCAGGCGGCAGGAACGCAAAACAACAGTTCAGCAAATCCAACCTGAACCTGGTTGAGCGGCTTGTTAACAAACTGATGCGGGAAGAGAATAACACAGGCCAGAAGATCACAGTTTGCAAGACCGTTAAGGAATCTTTTGAAATAATCAATAAAAAAACCGGGCAGAACCCGATCCAGGTGCTTGTCAATGCCGTTACGAACGCAGGACCAAGGGAAGAGACTGTAAGACTTCAGTACGGCGGTATCGCAGTACCAAAATCAGTCGATACTGCGCCGCAGCGCCGTGTCGATACTGCGCTTCGCCTTATCGCGCAGGGTGCCCAGCAGGCGGCTTTCGGCACAAAGAAGACCCTTGTCGATGCTCTTGCAGAAGAAATAATCGCGGCAGCCAACTACGATGTCAAAGGCTTTGCCATGGGCAAGAAGGATAATATCGAAAGAGTTGCAAAAGCTGCAAGGTAAAAATTTTGGATAAGGTTATAGCAGTAATATTTGTTGTGCTATAACCCGAAAAACTTTTTTTTAGTGTCTTTTTTCACCCGCAGATCAATTTCCCCAGAAACTTCGTGTACATCTTAAGATCCTCTATCGAGATGTTCTCATCATCTGCATGTGCATTGCTTCTGGTTCTTCTCCCTATCCCGAAACAACATGCAGGCAATCCCGTGGCCTTCACGGCATAAGCAACATCAAGGCTTCCCTGCGCCCCTGCAAGCCTCAGTTCTTTTCCTGTCACTTCATATGCTACTCTCTTTACTTCCTTTATCCAGGGGTGTTCCATATCCGTAAGCATCGGGCCATAAATCTCATCACAGCTCCATTTAAGATCTATATCCGGGTTCTTATTCCTCACATTTGATATGGCGCCGGAGAATTCCCTGCATACCTCATCGTATTTCTCCTCTGGAATAAAACGTCGATCGCCTTTCAGTGTGCACCTGTCAGGCACGATATTCTGTTTTACTCCCCCATTAATTACCGTAATATTAAGAACAGGCATAAGAGTATCGATCCCTGTCTTCTGGCTTATTATTCCGCTGGCAGGCACATTTGAGCGCCTTTTCTCGACCATGGCCTTCAGCTCCAGCAATTCGTTCATCACAGGCACGGATTTCTCTATGGCGTTCACGCCAAGGAAACTGCTTCCACTGTGGTAAGATTTCCCGAAAACGTCTATCTGCCAGTCCACGTTCCCATTCGAGGCAATCGTGATATCATCGCTGTCCCCGTCCATGCTCAGGAAATAATCAGCTTCAAGTTTCCCGAGGTCTGCAAGGTAACAAAGACCTGAATACGGCCCCATTTCCTCATCAGTGGTCAGGGCTATGTTAAGGTTGTACTTCGGTTTTATGCCGAGTTCCTTCATGGCCGAAAGCACAGTTAAGAGCGCGGCCGGCCCTCCTTTTGAATCTGCAACGCCGCGCCCGAAGATATGTCCGTCCCTGACAGTGCATTCAAAAGGTGGCACGCTCCAGCCGTCACTTGCAGGGACCACGTCAAGGTGAGTGTTGATCAACATGGTTTTTTTGGCGCCTGCGTCCAATTTTGCGGATAAGTTCACCCTTTCCCCCTTAAGATGCATAAGCCTGGGATTTTTCTTCTCGAATAATTCACGCGGCATGGTGAGCGTCTCAACATCAAAATCCAGTTCATGCAGTTTTCCTGCCATGAACTCCACTGCTTTTCCATAGTTCTCACCAGGCGGGACATGCGTGGGAATGCGAACAAGTTCATCAAGCGTCTTTATTGTTTCTTCAGTTTTTGAACCAAGATGTTCTAATAATGCCTTCATCCATGTCCCAAATGGTCGTTTCTACCCAAATCCTTTTTGCCTTGCTTATATCTATTAGAGCCGATGACGCTGGAAGAAGACATAAAGGCAGTCGAAGATGAAATTTCAAAAACGAAATATAATAAGGCTACCGAAGGCCATATCGGCCGCCTGAAAGCAAAAGTTGCCAGGCTCAAGGACGAAGCCCAGAAAAGGGCCTCCTCAAAATCGGGTGGTGAGGGTTTTTCTGTTAAAAAATCCGGCGATGCATCGGTCGTACTTGTCGGCTTCCCGTCCGTTGGAAAAAGCACACTTTTAAATAGTCTTACAGGAACCGAATCAGAGGTTGCAGCCTACGAATTTACGACCCTTGACGTTGTGCCCGGGGCACTGGAATATAAAGGGGCAACAATCCAGATACTGGACGTGCCAGGTATCCTGAAAGGAGCAGCGTCAGGAAGGGGGCGGGGCAAGGAAGTCCTGGCTGTAGTAAGGAACGCCGACCTTGCGGTGATAATGCTGGATGTTTTCCAGCTCGTCCACTATGATGTGCTTGTCGAGGAATTAAATTATGCAGGTATCCGCATCAATACAAAACCCCCTGAAGTTACGATCTGGAAAAAACCTAAAGGGGGTGTCAGCGTCAACAGCACAGTCGGGCTTGACCTGGATGAAGATACGATCAAATCCATTCTGGGAGAGTACAGGATACATAATGCCAATGTGGTGATACGCGAAAATATCACTATCGACCAGTTGATCGATGCTATCCTTGGCAACAGGAAATATATCCCCGCGATAGTTGTCATAAATAAGATCGATCTTGCAGATGAATATACGCTGCGCAAATGCAGGGAAAAATTCCCGAATGCGCTGCTTGTCTCGGCAGATAAAAAAGTCCATATCGAAGAACTTAAAGAAGTGCTGTATGAAGAACTCGGATTTATCAGGATTTACTTAAAGCCGCAGGGTAAACCTGCTGATATGGATGAACCCCTCATAGTCAGGTACGGCTCCACAATCGGGGACATATGTGACAGGCTTCACCGTGATTTCAGGAACAGGTTCAGGTACGCCCAGGTCTGGGGTGATTCAGCAAAGCATAAAGGCCAGCGTGCAGGCATAGACCATGTGCTTTACGATAATGATATACTTACGATAATCTTGAGGAAATAATGAAACCCGTAACCCCGCTTTTGACAGTGGACGCGTTGATCATATTTAAAGGGAAGCTTGTCCTTATAAGGCGGAAAAATCCCCCTTTCAAGGATCAATTCGCGCTTCCTGGCGGCTTTGTTGAGATAGGCGAGACCGTTGAGACCGCGGCTTCGCGCGAGGCAAAAGAGGAAACCGGGCTTGACATAAATATCGTGAAGCTTCTTGGCGTTTATTCTAACCCTTCTCGCGACCCGCGTGGACATACAGTTTCCGTGTGCTTTCTTGCAAAAGGTAATGGAAACCTTAAAGCTGGTTCTGACGCTAAAGACACATGGCTTTTTAGCTTAAATGAAATACCTGAACTGGCATTCGACCATAATAAGATCGTAGAAGATGCTAGGAGTGATATAAATGGAATTTTGTCCGAAATGCAAGAGCATGATGATGCCCGCTAAAAATGTTTTCAAATGCAGGAAATGCGGGTTTGAAAAGGAAATCCAAAAAAGTGTTATCTCAAAGACCGAAAGAAAGGAGCGCGAGGTCACGGTACTGGAAGAGCGGGAGATGGGAATGCCAACGACCCGCGCCAGATGCGAAGATTGCGGAAACGATACTGCATACTGGTGGATGCGGCAGCTAAGGTCAGCAGATGAGAGCGAGGTAAGGTTTTTCAGGTGCACGAAATGCGGGAAGACCTGGAGAGAATATAACTGAACTTCGATCTGCAAAAAAATCTGTGATCTGGAAGAACAGTATGTTCGGGAAATTGAGATTATACACTGATTTTGTAGTACTCAAGCATACCCTGTTCGCAATCCCTTTTGCTTACCTTGGTGCCTTTCTTGCAAGCAGGGGAGTCCCGGAGCTTGGGATATTGTTCTGGGTCGGACTGGCATTCCTCGGCGCAAGGAGTGCTGCAATGGCGCTGAATAACCTTGTTGATAAGGATATCGATGCAAGAAATCCGAGGACAGCAGGACGTGAACTGCCAACAGGGAGGATAAAGCAGTGGGAGGTATGGGGAATTATTCTGGTTTCTTATTTCCTGCTTTTCTATTCCTCTTACAAGCTGAACTGGCTCTGCCTGTTACTTGCGCCTGTTATTCCGCTGACTTCGGTTATTTACCCATATCTTAAAAGATTCACCCCAGTATCGCATTTTGTCCTCGGTCTCAACCTTGGTTACGCGCCTGTGGGAGGATGGCTTGCAGTCAGGGGTGTGATCGATTATCCCTTCGGCGTGCCTGAGCTTGCAATGCTTCTCCTGCTGCTTGCGGTCACGTTCTGGGTCGCCGGGTTTGATATCATTTATTCTCTTCTCGACCTGGATTTTGACAGGAAGAACAGGCTCTATTCAGTGCCATCTTTTTTCGGTGTGAAGAACGCACTCCTGTTATCGTTCGCGTCGCATGTTTTGATGCTTGTGTTCCTGATCGGGTTGATGTATGTGCTGGACCTTGGCGTGATTTTTAAGGCCGGGCTGGTTATAATTGCGGCTCTGATATTGTATGAGCATACGCTTGTTAAGGCAGATGATTTTATGAATATTCCCGTGGCCTTCTTCAACGTGAATGCGGCTGTGAGTTTGAGCATGCTGTTTTTTACCGCGGCGGATGTGCTTTTGTAAACCAGAAAGTATCGGCAGAAATAATATTCCAGTAACTTACGAAATCACTTTCCCGTCTTTTATCCTTATTATCCTGTCCGCCTTCTGGCCAAGATCAGGCTCATGCGTCACCATCACAATCGTTTGCCCCCTGTCGTTCAATCGCCTGAAAAGGTCAACTATCTGCTGCGAGGATTCAGTGTCCAGATTGGCTGTAGGTTCATCAGCCAAAAGTATCGCCGGCTCATTCGCAAGTGCCCGGGCAATGGCCACCCGCTGCTGCTGCCCGCCTGAAAGCTCGTTTGGCGTGTGGGTGATCCTGTCTCCCACCCCGACAAGTTCAAGCAGCGTTGCAGCCCTGTCATACTTGCGATCATCCATTATCATCGGAAGCGCCACATTCTCCATAGCATTCAACTCCATAAGCAGACTGAAGAACTGGAAAACAAAGCCGAGTTTTTTCAGCCTGAAATCCGCCCTCTCATTTTCGTTCAGGGAAGATACGTCAGTGCCGTCAATTACGATTTTCCCTGATGTGGGTGAATCCAGGAGCCCCATCATGTTAAGCAGCGTGGACTTTCCGCTCCCGGATGGACCCATGAGCGCTACGAATTCACCGCTTTCGATATTTATATCTACGCCTCGCAGGGCAGGCACTTCTATCTTGCCCATATAATATATCTTCTTGATTCCCTCAAGCTCAATCAACCTATCCACCCCATATGGCTTTAATAATATTCGTCTTAGCAGCTACGGATGCGGGATAAATCCCGCCTATGATGCATGTCAGGAGGATGGCCGAATCTGTTGCAAGAATTGAATTAATTGATATCCAGGGGATTATTACAAGCTTCATGCCGTACTCGGGTGACATTATAAGTGGATTTTGCTGCATGCCGTTTATCAGGAACAGGCCGAATACTGTGCCCAGAGTTGTTCCTGTGATTCCGATGAAAAGCGCTTCAGTGAGATAGATTTTGAGTATCATTGAGCCTCTTGCACCTATCGCCTTGAGCACTCCGATCTCTCGTATCTTGTTTTTAACAGTTGTATATATTATAAGGCTGATGGCGATGGCGGCGACGAATACGGAAATGGCGGCGGTCATCAGGGAAATTGCACCGAACGTTTCAATCATCCCGGCCATGCCTGCCGAAAGTTCCTGCCAGGTCTTTACATTGGGAAGCGTGGTCTCTTTCTGGATGATCGTTTTATACCTTATCGAGTCATCTGGATTTTCAAGACGAATGATAATAGTGGAAGCTTCATTTTTCTCGGCGATTTCCTTGACCGTATCATAAGTTGCTATGATAGCATACCGGTCAAGTTCAAAGGTGCCGGTGCTTATGATACCTTTGATCCTGAACTCGACGGGCCGCCTGTCCTGATACTGGACAAGAACAGTATCCACTACATCAACTTTCAGCAATTCTGAAAGGGAAGTGCCTATAAGCAGTTCATATTTGTCTTTATCGTCAAGGAAATCTCCTCTTTCAACCGTTTGCGCCAGTGTGGAAGCTTTTTCTTCTGATGAAGGTCTGACACCGAATATGATAATCCCTATCTTTTCTGTTTTTGATTCTATTTCAACACCAGTATTGATCCTGGGTGAAGCCCCCGCGATACCTTTTATATCAATAACCTTTGAGATGACGCTTTCAGATTTTGCGATTTCGCTATCTCCCGTATTTGGTTGTATCTGCAGATGCCCCGTGTACACATTCACCGTGTTCCCCACGAATGCATTCTGCATCCCGTTGTTTAGCGCAGTCGTGAAAAGCGGGCCCACGACACCTATAGTGATGGCAAGGATTACCATCAGGGTCTCGCGCCTTCTTTTTGACATGTCCTTGATCGCAAGGAACAAAAAGGCTTTCATGACTTATGCTTTCCTTCGCTTCCAGATGAATACCACCGCTACTATCGCTATAATTCCAATAGCAAAAGGAAGCGGATTTGTTGCACCCGAAGGGCTGACTATAAGTATCAGATCTTTCTGGATCTCATGCTTTCCGAAATCATCTTCATAATTGATACGCAAAACACCCGAATTTTTTCCGCTCTTTGCGCCATCCAGAGTAAAGATAGCGTTGGAATAATCATCTTTTTTGATCTCGCCAAGATATGCAAGCGTGTCGCCTTCAAACCCGGACTCAAGACTTGCGGTTACGCCTTTTGCATCTCCTGTTCCGGTGTTCTCGATCTTCACTGTGAGCGAGAAAGGCTCATTTTCTTTTATTCTTGCAGGTTCAGTTATCTTTTTTGCGATCTCAAGACCTGCCCTGCCGGCTGCGACTATGCCAACGAGTTTTGTTTCATTGTATTCTTCACCCCTCTCATCCATGTAATTAAGTGAAAGATCTATCGGATAGTTCCTTGCCTGGGCATCCTTTTCAAGGGAGAACATGAATTCCGTGTCCTGTATCGATCCCTGCGGGATATCCTTGAAAACACGCTCTGAATCAGAAGACAGGGGTACAAGCATCTTGTCTCTCGGGTTCAACGTGAGCTTGACCCATTTGAGACCGTTATCACCAACGTTCTCGAACGAAACGTCTATCTTGAAAACCTCGCCCGGCTCCACAAGAGAGTTATTTGATGCGACCTGGACGTTCCTTATCTCTATGAGAGTGTTCCCCTTGACAGCCAGCGTGATCTTGCCGCTGTACTGGCTATTCTGGCCGTAGAAGATTGTATATGGTACGTCATAGAGCCCGTATTTTGCGTTCCTGTCAACATCTATCCTGAAAAATATCCTGTGCGATGTCTTTGGACCAAGATTGAAATACGGTGTGTATTCATCCCCTGAACCTCCTGCTGAAATAAGATATCCCGGATAGGTGAGGTCCCCGAGTTTATTGTTGGGCGATATGGAGGAGGAAAAGGGATATCTCATATAAAGTTATGTTTTTAAATTTTCGATAGCAGCATCGTTATTATTTTGTACTGTTAACTCTATTCCTATGTTCCTGTCACCGGGCGCAAGATGCGGGACCGAAATGACGGTGGTAACATTGAAAGGAGGCTGTTCAGGTTGTGCCTGCGAATTTACTGCCAGTACCAATATTACAATTAAACCCAGTTCATAGATTTTCATATAATTTCTCCAATTATTAAACTCCCTTTATTCATGATTTAATTTCGACCTTATTATCAAACATAGTACCCAGCATAAAATCAAGAGCCTCATCAACGATATTCCTGATCTTATCTTCCGGGAACATTGTGCACCTGTCCCTGATTATGAGTGAGACTATTCCGTGTGCATACGACCACAAAGAAAATGTCGCAATATCAATATTCGCCTCCGGAAACAATCCCGCTTCCATGCATTCTTTTATATTTTGCCTGAGGAATTCAAAGGAACGGAAGCCTATGTCCCATTCTTTCATTTCTTTTATTTTCTTGACAGGGCCTCTCATTATGAACATCAAATCGTAGTATTCGGGATTTTCCATGGCAAATGAAACATATACTTCACCCTGCTTCCTGAGCCGTTCCAGCGGATCCCTGATGGAAAGTGTTGTTTGCTGAAGTTTGTATAATTGTTCAAACCCTTCGCGGTGGAGGGTGTAAATGATGTCATCCTTATCCTTGAAATACAGGTAAATGGTCGCAGGGCTGTATTCGATTTTTTCTGCGATGTGGCGTATAGTAACATTCTCGAGCCCTTTTTCGAGGAACAGCTTCATCGCCGTATCGAGGATGAGCCTTCGCATCTCCTGCTTTTCGAGTTCTTTTCTTTCTTTGATTCCCATAATCCTTTGAACCACGTTAATTAACTTAACAGTGTTCAGTTAATGAACTGACATAAAACTATATAAAGATTTCGACAAAATTTTTTGATTATTTTGTTGCGTTTTTATATAAAAAAACAAGTTTCAAACCGAATTTTCTTCCAGTATAATCTTTCAGACCATCGGCAGTCTCCCCTATATCAGATGCTTATAAAAAAGTCCCAAAAAACCTATCGTTGCCTGCGCCTGCTATGCTGCTGCCCTCTTCTGAGTAAAGGCTTATTCAATCTTCCTTCCGACTTCCTGATTACAGCCTTCTCCATGACAGGCATTGCCTCTTCCTTTATCTCCACATCATTTTCCTTCAATACTCTTGAGAAATTATCGTAGTCATTTCTTGAAAGGATATTAACTGCCTTGCCTTCTGCGCCGGCTCTTGCGGTCCTTCCGATCCTGTGGATGTACTGCTTGCTCTCCCGTGGAATATCATAATTGTAAACATGGGAAACACCCTGGATATCAAGCCCTCTTGCAGCCACGTCTGTGCATACAAGGACACAGGTTTTCCCGGAATGGAACAGCCTCATTACATTGTTCCGTTTGCCCTGGGTCAACCCGCCATGAATCGCCAGGGAATCGATGCCTGAAAACCTTAAGTTTTTTGCAACCTTGTCCGTATTTCTTTTAGTATTACAGAAAACCATCACAAGCCCGGAGTTTTCATGTTTCAGGAGATGCACCAGTAATGAAAATTTCATATCATCGCCAGTTTCATAATAAACCTGTATAAGTTTTTTCGGGTCAACATAAGACTCTACTGAAACCTGGAGTGGTTTTTTCATGTGATTGCGTGAAAGCCTGACGACATCTTTTGAGATAGTTGCCGAGAATAGTAAGGTCTGTCTCTCTTGCGGGCATTTTTTGATTATTCTTTCTACGTCCTCGATAAATCCCATATCAAACATCCGGTCTGCCTCATCAAGCACAAGGGTTTTCACTTTGCCCAATTTAATGGTGTTTCTCCCGATATGGTCAAGTATCCTGCCTGGTGTCCCTACGACAACATCCGCGGTGCGCAATTCCCTGATTTGCTGGAATATCCCTGCACCCCCGTAGACCGCAATTATCTCCAGGGGCTTGTACTTTGAAAATTTTGACAGGGCCTGTGCCACCTGCTCGGCCAGTTCTCTTGTGGGAACCAGGACTAAAGCCTGAATGCCTTTTCCCCGTTCTGAACTCTGTATTATACCGGAAGCGAATGCAAGCGTCTTTCCCGAACCTGTGGCAGACCCGGCTATAACATCTTTCCCGGAAAGGATAGGGGGGATGGATTTTTCTTGTATCTCACTTGGGATTTCGAATTTCTCATCATTTATTGATCTCAAAACGGGCTCACTGATGCCCAGATTTTTAAAACTTATCATAATTTTTTTGAAAAAGCGTAATGCAATTTCTAATTAACCTCGTTTACTTTATTTATTTAGAACAATTAAGAGCTATAAAACACAACTTTATAAAAGTTTAGATTGATTTACCACTTAAAAGTTTATTTATATATTGCTTAACTACTATTATTTGTATAGTGAAGCAGGACGTATCATGAACCTCAATGTAGATAAAGCCTATGTAGATTGGATAAAGAACCTCAAACACAAGACCGCATCGGCGTACTTGTATGGACTAATAAGATCTTGTGAATACACTGGCAAGACACCCACCAACCTCATTAATGAAGCGAGGATTATCCTAATAGAGTAGCACCCTGGGAAGTGCCACATGTCAAGGATATTACTGACTTTACTAACCCATATTTGGATTCATGATTATTAACATCATAATATAAATGCATAGATATATGCCAGTTGTATGATGTCAAATACATTTCTCAGTATTTGAATCAGAGGGTATAATATGAAAATAGAATTAGAAGAAGACCCAGACTGGATTTATAAGCCAATTTTGAATACAAATACCAGGACAACATACGACAGCGAAGGAATACAACAGAACATACTAGAAGAGTATGAACAGTTTGATGATTGATATGAGAGCATAACCAGTAATAATAACAGAACGACGTGAACGCCTCGATTTCTACCTGCGATCCTTCTTTGAAGCTTATCGTCTCCCCTTTATTTCTACTGGAATATTATAAAACCATGTTAATTATATACATTTGAATGATAGACGACTTATTAAAATAACGCTTAATATTATAAATGTATTATTTTTGTTTTAGACACGCCCATTTATATTTTTGCCTTTTTTGAATAAATATTTTTCTCGTTTAACAGTATCTCCGAAGAAAAATGACACCATTGAAAATATCCCCTGATTGGCATTCGTCTCAAACTAATGCAGATGTGGGTATATTACCGAAAGACGTCTGTGATGAGAGCAGGGTGAAACTGATCATGAATTTCAGGAATTCCTCTGGAACAACGTATACACATACGGCCTCGGCACGCCCGCAGGGGTATGATAAGTGTAATCAAAATGATCAAGAAGGATAAACTCCTTTCCTAAGAATTCCGCCAGCATATTATGGTCATAGTTCCTGACCTCAAGACCTGTGCATTTTTTTGCACCAGTTAACGAAAAAGCCGCGATGATGACATAACCGCCTTTTTTAACTGCTTTCTTTAGCGTAGATAAATACACGCGCCGCTGGTTCTCCTCTAACAGGAAATGTAATACCGCCCTGTCATGCCACAAGGCAATATCCCTTAAATCCTGGATATGGATTGGCTGAGTAATATCATCCGCTATCCATCTTACCAGGGAGGCTTTTTCTTTACCTAACCTTGCTCTTAGCTTGCCCAGGGCTATTTCACTTATATCGGCAGCAATGATATTACTGAATCCCTGATTAATAAGATAATCGATGAATGTTGATGCCCCTGCCCCTACATCTAATACAGGTTCGTCCTTATTTATATGACATTGAGAAAGTAATTTTATAGACGGCTCAGGTATTTCCTCGTACCAGGTCAGCTCATCCACATCCAGTGCCTCATATATTTCATCCCAGTGTTCTTTCATTGCCTATGATTCCCTTTTGATCAGTTTTATAAATTTCCTGTACAATCCCGATTTTCTCTTGAGGCTGGTAGACGCTTTCACAAAATGGTTCATGATAATCCCTTTCAAGTTTCTTAACCTTCTAAAATTATCCGGATCCATTGAATAATTGTTTATGAAACCCTGGTGCTGATAAGCAATATCGCTGAACCTGTGAACCTTGTTCTCAGGAACGAAAATCGAGATCGCAAGGAGATGAATGACATGGTCTCCCCATCGATATTTATAAATCCCCCCGGATCGGTCTAAATATTCGAAATAATTCATAAACTCATCAGAGCGCCAGAAATCAAGTTTTGCTATTTCAAAATTTGTATAGTAATAACTTCTATCCCATACTCCATTCGACGTGAATTTATGCAAGAATTCCGGCTTTATGTTATTGTCTTCTATATATTTTTTTGTAGTATCCCACAAGCCTTTGCTGGCTGGCTCATCTTTAAATATATCGATATAACCATACTCCAAATCTCTCTCTTGCATGAACTGGAACACATCATAATTTATATTATCAAGCAAAAAAGAGTCTGTATCCAGCCGCCAATAATAATCGTAATCTTCTAGAGCAGGATGATGAAAAATAATACCGCTGAAAAACCGGCACATATGACGGTATCCCATTGAAAAACAATCTCCATCCACATAGACTAATTCCGGGATTTCCTCTTTATTTAAAAAATCGGGAATTTCAAATATAACCTTTTCAAATTGTACTTTTGAACGTGTGGCTTCGCGGATTTTTTTCATAAGGTTTTCATTGATGTCTTCATGAAAAATAATAACAGGATACTTGAATTTATCATTGAAATTAACATCCAGGAGTGATAAGCTGCGTTTCAGATTTGCTATATCTCCTGATTTTGACCTTGCCAGATATACGATTGCTGCCTTAACGGATTTTTCATCTTTCATTATTCAGCCCTGCTTTTGGTCTTGCGACAAAAAATTCATTAGTTTTTAGAATTCGCTTAAGATTATCCGGCATGACAAGAACTCCGCCAAGTGTTTTCAGGTAATAATTATGTTTATCAAGCCATACCAGAATATCTCTGGCTCCATACGGATAAACATGAAGATTCAACGGATTAATTTCTAAAAAAATCGTTGGTTTGCAGGTTGATAAGAATTCAGTTCCGCCCTGCAATATCCAGAGTTCTGCGCCTTCAGTGTCCATTTTTACAACATTTACTTCTGGCTTTCCTGCTATTTTCCACCAATTATCTACAGTCTGGACATGGACAGTAGTTTGTTTCTGCCTGCCCAATCCTCTGCCTGTATCTAAAAGTCCGTTATTCATGGACCAATCAGCATCCGGGGATTCCTGACTGATAAAAGATGTTGTTCCTGTTTCCTTCCCTAAAGCTTCCTTGTAAAGGGTTACTTTATCTGTTAATTTATTCGCTTCTATGGTTTTTTCAAATAGTGTGCTTTGGTACTGTCCCGGCTCGAAAGCAAATACCTGTGCGGACGGAATTTTCGCAAGGACATTCAGTGTCATAAAACCGGTGTGTGCGCCTATATCTACGAAGATTGGACAATCTGCTTTGGATAATTCATCAGTTATGACTGGAGTGATCTCTTCGTCATATGACCATTCACCGGACTTAAGTGAATTTGTACGAATGCCATCATTATTGTAATAAAATTTGAATCCTTTATAATTGAAAACCCCGAAATCCTTATCTGAAATTTTTAAGGATTTAAAAGTTATGGGAGTTTTTTTAAAAAAATTATCGAAATTTGCTAAAAATGACACGAATTTCAGTCTTATGATTTCGAATTTGGTGGATATACTCAAGTCACCTGACAACATTATACGTATGATATTCATATCATTTTCACCATCAACCTGATTGAACTGAAAGCAATTATTTTTTATCTTCTAAACTTTAGTATTATTGCGAGTGAAATTATTTAATAGTTTATATCTGGAATAGATTCCCCCGATAGAAAAATTTCCTTTTAACGCATGATTGGAACTCAAATAAAATAGGAAAGGGGCTCTTACTAAAGCCTTAGGCAAAACGACCGCAATAACTAATAGAAGTGTTTTGAAATTTATATTTTTTCCCAATTTAGCCAGTAAATGCCAACGAGCATCATCGGCATTAAGGAAGAATCGCAGACCAGCACGATGAATCAAAATCATTAACAAAGATTCTTTATATGCCAGATCGAGCAACGGCGCTTTATTCACACGATATTCTTTTTCTAAAAACAGTATTACGTCATAAAGGTCAGTATAAAATTTATAAATATTCATCCAATGATTTGTTTCCCGATATTCTATGACTGGTACATCCAGAAACCGCAATCGGGATTCAGGTCTAAGCATGCTTAAAAAAAGTGGTATATTCAAAATATTATTTCCTTGGAACTCCTTCTCCACCCAGTCTAATCGTTTTTTATTCAAACGAAGAACCGAGGCAGCAAAATATCCAAAAGGGACCGTATGTAAGTTATTCAAATATTTTTCAATTTCAATATCACAATTACTGATCAAATCATACTTATGATTTATAAGTTCTCCCATATTATTGCGATAATTAATTGGAAGATTAAGACAATCGATACCCTCTTCATTGGCAGTTGGTAGACAGCTCATAAGCCGTTTAAATCCATCCATAAGGATTAAATCATCATCTGAAATAATCCAGATAAATTGTCCATTAGCGTCCCTGACCAACCTTATCTGACTTCCACAAAAACCAACATTTGTCTCGTTTTTATAATAACGCACTTCAGGCGCAAGCAAAGAACGGTTTATGCTGGCAATTTTATCTTCTGAATTGTCACGAACAATTATCTCTATTTGATCACCATATTCATTAAGGGCAAGGCGAAGAAAGGTTTGATTAAGCTCTTTTAACTTTTCAGGCCGGTTATAAGTTGGAATGCAGATACTTAGGAGTTTCATATTACCTTTGAATTATATTCCCTTTGCTTCTTTATATTTTTTGATCAGGCGATTGTATAGAAAATCAGGACAAACAAACCGAACTACGGAATGAATCATGTAATCAAAACCTTTCTGTTCTATGCAATACTTAATGATGTAAAATAGCATAGGAGTTTGGTAATAAATTTTTTCCCACGACAACGGATTAAATGATATTCTATCTATCAAAACATGCTTTAATTTTATCAATTCATCTATGGAATAATCTAAAGTATACGCTGGTGTTGGTCCATCTGATAGCCAATACTCATCCGTAATATTACCTGAGTTTTTCATTAATTCATATATTTCAGTTCCAGGATATACGGATATAATCGTAGGCCCATGATTATAAAATGCTATGTATTTAATTTTTTGAATCTTTTGAATAAAATGTGCAGTTTCTATAACGGTTTCCTTTGTTTCTCCTGGAAGTCCGACTATTAAAAAGATATGTAAACTCATTTTTGAATCTTTTAGTAAAGTTATTGTATCAATTGCATCTTGTATTTTAATGTTTTTATGACATGTTTTTAGTATATTTTCATTTGCACTTTCTAATCCAAACATTAAACTTACGAACCCGGCTTCTTTTAGATAAGGCAATAATTCCTTCTTAAATGGTTTGAATCTTGAAGAGCAAAAATATTGGAGATGATTAATTTTGCGTTTTATTATTTCCTTACATATTTCAATTACTCTGTCGTTGTTTAACATAAAGGCATCGTCAGCAAAAAATATCGACTTTAATCTTGGATAAAAATTTATTAAATACTCAATTTCATCAACTACGTTTTTAACAGATCGCATTCTTTGTATTCTTTTTGAATGAGGGTTAAGTACGCAAAATGAACATGAATAAGAACACCCTCTACTTGATAATACAATAGCTAATGTTCTATTATCTTGCACAGGATGTTTTGGAAATGGTAAAATATCTAAATTATTTATCAATTCTCTATTTTCAGTTTTGATTACTCCTTTATCATAAAATGCAATTCCTTTTACAGTATATAAATTATTAGTATCCATTATCTCATTAAAGGTTATCTCACCTTCCCCTATTACTGCAATAACATATGGATATTTTTCAACTAATTGTTTATGCATTATAGTTACGTGTATCCCGCCAATAATGATTTTAATCCCAGGATATACTGCATGAATGTATTCTATCATTCTATATGTATTTACCCTGTTTTGTGTAACCATAGAAAATCCAATATAATCTGGTGAAAATGTTAAGATCTTATTTTCAATAATATCCTTACTTTTATCAAAATCTAATGTAGGGTGATTGATGTGTATTACGCTATGCCCTTTAGATTCTAAATATGCGTGTATATATGGTAATCCAAGAGCATAAAAACTTTCAGAATTTTCCACATGTTTGTATCCATGAGGATGTTTTTTGTCAGCATCCGTATAAGATATTGGTTCATAACCTAATGACGCTAAAATTATTTTCATATCAACCATCCGCTTATATGACACTGGCTGTATTTCAAATTAATGAGATTTTCGAAAACCCGGAGGGTTTGTTCCTTCATATATATTTTTTATTCTTAAGACTAATAGAATGATGCAATTCATTGAAATTGGAAATGACCTTTTTTATTGAAAGCTCGTCGTTAGCATATGCATAATGAATACTTAGATAAAATATGTACGGTATCCTGATCAAAATCCCTGGCATGACGACCATAAAGGCTAAAATAACCGTTTTAATATGCAGATGTTGAGGAAGTTTGGTCAATAAAGACCAGCGCAGGCGATCTGTATTTTTGTAATTACAAATTCCGACACGATGAGCCATTATGAGGGATAATATTTTGTTGTATAATAGATCCGATGCCTTTGTTACATCAACTCCATATTCTCTTCCTATGAATAATAGTACGTCCTTCATGCTTTTGTAGAAAGTTGGGAGTGGCAGCCCAATGTGATAGGTTGCTGTATATTGTATGACAACTGTATCTAGAAAATGTAATCTTGATTCTGGTTTAAGCATACACAGGAAAAGTGGTATTTGGATATTATAATTGCCTTGGAACTCATTCGCTACCCAATCCAATCGTTTTTTGTTCAATCGAATAACTGCATTCGAAAAAAGACAAAACGGGGCATGATTATATGAATAACCAACTGCATTCAAAAGTATTAAAAGATTCGTATCTTTCTCCACGCCCCATTCATGCTGATCATTTAATATTTGATTTTTATTAAAATCATCGTTACGATACGGCAGCATAATACAATCAATACATTCATTGCTTGCATGTGGCAAATAATCCATTAAGCTTTGAAAACCATTCCACAAAATAAGATCGTCATCTGAAATTATCCAGATAAACTGACCATTAGCCAATTTTGCACATTGTATTATGTTGCCATGAAAATCAATATTTACTTTATTTTTGTAATAATGCACTTTGGGTCCAAGATTTGACCGGTTCAAAGAGGCTTCTTCGTCATCAGAATTATCACAAACGATTATTTCAATTTGACTACCATACTCATGAAAGGCACGGGATAAAAATGTCTGATAAAGTGTTTTTATTTGTTCAGGTCTATTATAAGTCGGGATACATATGCTCAAGAGAGTCACGCTAATTCACCATCATCAATTTTAATCAGAAAATTATCGAAACAGATCAAAATATATCTGATCATCTCTTCAGTCATGTCAGGATAAACACCAATCCAGAAGGTATCATTCATTATACAATCCGTATTCATGAGATCACCATAAATACGATAATTTACATCTTTAAAACCAGGATGTCGAATGATATTCCCCGCGAAAAGCATTCGTGTGGCTATTTTATGTTCTTCAAGGTATTTTACTATATCAATTTTATCGAATCCTGCATTTTCACGAACAGTCAATAGAAACCCAAACCAACTGGGCTCTGCTTCCAACTCAACTTCAGGGAGAATAAAGTATTTTTTGTATTTTTTCAAACCATCATACAGAAGTTTAAAGTTTCTCTTTCGTGCTTCTATAAACGAAGGCAATTTTTTTAGCTGTTCGACCCCAACCGCTGCCTGCATATCTGTAACCTTCAAATTATATCCAATATGCGAATAAATATATTTGTGATCATAGCCATATGGCAATTCACCTAACTGCCAATCAAACCTTTTTCCACAAGAGTTATCGCATCCTGGTTCGCACCAGCAGTCGCGTCCCCAGTCCCTGAAGGATTCTATGAGCCTCTTTAACTTCGTATCATTCGTAACAAGCGCGCCCCCTTCACCCATTGTAATATGGTGGGGCGGGTAAAAACTGAAAGTAGCTATATGACCGAAAGTCCCTGTATATTTCCCATTGTATTTTGATCCCAGAGCGTCGCAGTTATCCTCTATTAACCAGAGGTCGTGCTTTTTCACGATTTCCATCACAGCATCGAGATTGTAAGGATTGCCCATCGTATGTGCAATAAAAATAGCTTTTGTCCTGTCTGAAATCGCATCTTCGATTTTATCATACTGAATATTATATGTACCAAAATTTACATCTATAAAAACCGGGATTAGATTATTCTGTATGATCGGATTGACGGTAGTTGGGAAGCCAGCAGCCACCGCAATTACTTCATCACCTGGTTTCAACTGCTTTTCTCCAAGACTTGGTGAAGTTAAAGCGGAAACAGCAAGCAGATTGGCAGAGGAACCTGAATTTGTGAGAAGACAATGTTTTGCACCTAAAAATTCAGCAAATTCTTTTTCGAACTGTTTGGCAAATCTGCCTGCTGTAAGCCAAAAATCAAGAGCAGAGTCTACCAGACTAATCAATTCTTTTTCATCATATACTCTGCCTGAGTAAGGAATATTTGATTTGCCTGGTATAAATATGTCTTTTTTATGGGCCAATAAATAGTAATCTTTTACTTTGTCAAAAATTTCTTTTTTAAGTTCTTCATTAATCGCCATCAATATCCTGTCATCGTTAATTTAGTATATTATTTGTATAAAGCCAAATTATTTTCAAACCACATTATCGTATCGGCTATTCCTTCGTCTATGTGATATTTTGGTTGCCAATTAAAATATTTTCTAACCTTTTCTATGTCTGCTTCCCATTTATCAGTGTCATGTTCTCTTCCTGGAAATGAATCCCATTTTATATCACTTTCAGATTTTGTTATTTCAATTATTTTATTTACAATGTAAGAGGTCGCTTTTTGCGAACCATTTCCAACATTAAAAATTTCACCTTTAAATTCAGATGCAAATTCTATGCTTTGCTCATACAAATCCAATACATCTTCGATATAAATATAATCTCTTACACTATTGGGATTTGCGAGCATTAATGTTTTATTCTGAAGTGCATTTGTTATAGCATAGGTCATTAATCGGCTTTTATCATCGTATGGTCCAAATGGGGAAAAGAGTCGAAATGTGATTATAGGCTTGCCCTTTGTTCTGGCAATAAGATTTCCATACAAAGTTGCAGAACATTTTGAGATGCCGTAGATGTTTACAGGCTCGCATAAATCAGTTTCTTTCATAGGGTACTTTTTTGGACCATACTCGGAAGAACTGCCAGTATTAACAAAACACTTATAATCAATATCTTTGCATGCATTAATCAAATTGACAGTTCCTAAAAAATTTGTCTCTATAACTTCCTTTTCAGATGCGTGGACTCCCCCATACATGCCAGAAGTTGCAAGGTGGAATATCACCTCTGGTTTAATCTGCTTTACCAAATCTTTTAATTTTTCTTCATTGAGCAAATCCACCGTATGATCTTTTAAATCCGATAAAATGTTGGTTAATCTCCATTTATCTGATGACATACGAGTGATAATGTGAACTTCGTTTCCTTCTATAAGTCTCCTCACCAGATTAGCTCCGATAAAACCAGTAGCACCGATTACTAATATTTTATAAGATTTTGGCACAGTCATTTTTTATCATTTATTCTTTGATTCCTGATTGATAGTAGCGATTCTAACTGTTCTCGACTTATATATGGTGATTGGTCTTCAATCGGTCTATTAAACTCTAATTTTGGATCAACATTTGATTCCATAGGGATAATTACCTCAACAAAAAGATGAAACGAGTCATTTAATTTTGAGGTAATGATCTCTTTCAAATCACTAAATGTACTGATGCTTTCTGATTGGATTCCGTAGGCTTGAACAACTTTGGTAAAATCGGGACAATCATACCCGATTAAAGTTGATAGAAAGCGTTTCTTAAAATAAAGTTCCTGGAATTGTCTGACCATCCCAAGACTTTTATTATTCAATAGAAATATCTTAATAGGTAATTTATTTCTGACAATCGTCTGAAGTTCTTGAATGTTCATCTGAAAACCACCATCACCAACGATTGCAATCACCTGTTTTCCGGGTTCTGCAAGAGATGCCCCAATTGCAGCTGGTAATCCAAAACCCATCGATCCCATCCCCCCGGAAATAATCATCCTTTGATTTTTTTTAATCTCAAATGATTGAGCTGCCCACATTTCATGCTGTCCGACGTCCAGGCAAATAATCGCATCGTCAGCGGCTTTGCCTGAAAGATATTTCATAAAAAAATTGGGAAGAATCGGATCTTTCTCTTTTTCAGGAAAAATATAAGAAGGAAATTTTTTCTTATATCTTTTGATAGATTCATACCAATCATTTAAAGAATTTGTATTTTTGGGCTTTAATTTTTTATTGCTGTCAGATAAAAATTGTTTTAAATCAGATTTTATACTCAAAAATGATTTGACTTTACTATTCAATTCATTTTCATCAATATCAATATGTATGATTTTTGCTGATACTGCAAAAGTCTCAGGTCTTGTTCCTGTTTGTCTCATATCCAATCTTGAACCAAGGACAATTAATAAATCGCTATTTGCAACAGCCAGATTACTGTAGCGATTACCGTATGCCCCGATCATTCCGAAAAAAAGCGGATGATCATGTGGAAAAGCATCTAATCCCATCAATGAGGAGACGACCGGTATTTTAGTTTTTTGGATAAACTCAAATAGTTCATTAGTAGCGCCTGAGCTTCTAATCCCTCCCCCAATCAGGACAACCGGTCTTTCTGAATGTTCAATCAGATCAAGAATGACCTTAATTTTGGAATCATCATTTTCATTCTTCAGTTCTTCTTTGATATTGCTGCACTCCTCACTATCAAAGAACTCTGGCAATTCATCAGGATTTATCTCTGTTCTCTGGATATTCATGGGAATATCCAGCAACACCGGGCCAGGCCGACCTGATTTCGCTATATATATAGCTTTCTGCAGTTGATATTTTATCGAGGTGGGCTCAGTAATCATACACGCATATTTTGTGATTGGTTTGACGATATTTACTATATCTGTTTCCTGAAATCCCAGTTGTCTTATTTTTTTATTGAATTTGTATTCGTATGTATTTACCTGACCTGTAATGTATAAGCATGGAATTGAATCAAAATAGGCACTACCAATTCCCGTAATCAGATTAGTCGCCCCGGGGCCGCTTGTTGCCATTGCGACTCCTATGTTCGAAGTTACACGCGAATAAGCTTCAGCAGCAAATGCAGCTGCCTGCTCATGATGTGTAACAATGCAGGCGATATCTTTTCTACCATATGTTGAGTCAACCAGATGAGTTATCGCACCGCCTATGACCTCAAATATATATCTGATATTATTCTCAATGAGAAAATCTATCACATAATCTGATATTTTCATATTTTAAACTTGGAACTCTAAATTATGATGGTCTGACCAACCAGTCAGACCAAAAAGTCATCGCAGTTTTACGATTTTTATTATTTGTGATTTTCGCGTCTTCATAGAAAGAGTCATTGATATAATGAGTAGTTGAGATTTCTTCAAAAACCATTCCATTCTTAGAACTGAAACTATGCTTGACACCTCTTTCAACGATAATGATCTCCCCGGGTTTATATTCTTTTTCAATACCATCCAGGTTTATGGTAACATCTCCATAAAGAACATGGAATGTTTCCTCTTTCTTTTCATGATGATGTACTGGATGTTTCTGGCCGGGAAGCATTATTATTAATTTTTTACAATATTCCCTGTTGATGCAACTAATTATTACAGCGCCCCACTGTTCAAAATTTTCAATACCATAGTGGTGAGACAATTCAAGTTCCATCTTGTTTGGAAGATTTATCTTACTATCTATAAGGATTTGCCTGACACTCTGGCTTATTTGCATAAATTTCTCTCTCAGGTTCTTTGCTTTTATATCATTTAACAATACTGGTTTATTTATATCTATTTCTTTATTTGCAGTGAATTCCATATATTTAGAGAAATCATTGGCAAGAACCTGATTATCAACATTTGGTATGGCAAAAAACGTATTCAAAAGATCTATTTTTTCACCCCCCCTTATTCTCCTTCTTGCAAAAACCCCTCTTTTCAAACCTCTTAAGTCAGTCGTTTCCTTTTCTGAGCAATCTCTTCTAATATTTGAAACCCCGCACATAATAAATGCTTCCTGGGCTGCTGACAACCATTTATTAATTTGTTCAGGCATCGAAGAATAATCATTTAGGCTATATTTATCACTCTTCAATCCAACATGTCTCTCAAAAACAGTTGCTCCTTTACCAATGGCTATCTTAATTGCATCAAAATTACCAGGATCTTCATGTGTTGAATAGCCAATTGAAACATCAGGATATCTCTGACGTAGAAAATCAATCTGACTTAGTTCTAAATTATTTTTACATGTAGGATACTCACCTACACAATGCATCAGGCAGAAATTTTTTCTTCTATGTTCAAAAAAAGATACTACCTTATCTATATCCTCTAAGGAAGCGCCCGCCGTAGATGTAATAATTGGTTTTTCAGTTTTTGCTATTCTTTCCAATAAAGGCCAGTCTGTAAATGAACTGCTTCCTATTTTTATTATATCAAAACCGTGTTTTTCAATGAGATCAACTGATTTTTCATCGAAGGGTGTGCATATGGGTATGAAGTTGTATTTTTTGATTTCATCTATTAATATTAGAAATTCATTCTCGGTTAATCTTGTTTCTGAAAAACGTTTTACATATTTTATATCCATTCTTTTTTTGTAATCTGGATGAATAAATGTATCCAGATCCCTGTATTGGAGTTTAAAACCAAAATTAAAATCAAATTTCTTACTAACTTCATGGAATTCTCTTATTATCTTCAATCCATGTTCCACACTTCCCATATGGTTGTTAGCCATTTCAAAAATAAATAAATTTTTGAATATTTCGTTTGTAACCATTTTTGACCCTCATTGTATATTTCTTTTATATTTGGTTAATAAATTATTAAAATCATTAATTGAGTTTAAAACATATAATGGTTTGGCTTCATTTATTGTATTTGCATTGCCATAACCATCTAATATAGCCACTGCACTCATGTCATTGTTATGCGCAGCAATAATGTCTGATGCATCATCTCCCACCATTAAAGTGGTATCCATATGAAGATTCCATTTTTTAATAATATAAGATATCATTTCTGTTTTGTTCATTTTTTTTCCTGCTAACGCATCTAAAGAAACCACATCGTCAAAAACATCGATCTTTAAATTTGTCAATATTTTTTTCGTGACAAGAATTGGTTTATTCGTCGCAATAAATATTTTAATGTTCAGGTGTTTCAGATCTTGAATTAGTTTGTAAACGCCATCATTTAATATTGTTTTCGAAAAAGAGCTATTGTCGTAACAGTTCCTGAATTCTTTGGTTACTATTTGAGTTTGTTCCTCAGTTATGTCCGGTGTAATTTTTTTTATCAATTCGTTTAGTGGGGGTCCTATGAAAGCCGAACTGATCTCCACATTTGAATATTCAGGAATTGAAAAATATGCTTTTTTTAAACAATGGATTATATCTCCTGCTGAATCAATTAAAGTTCCATCCAGGTCGAATATTATATTATCTATTTTAAACTTATACATTTATGCTCCAATTAACAAATTCCTCGAATTTGAATACCTCAAAATAAGGTGTTGGGGGTGGTTTATAGCAATAATACTTTTCTCATGCGCCCATATTTAGCAATGCCTCGGTTCTGCAATCCAAGGTTGTGTCATTGTCTGACGATAGAAGTCCCACCTGCGTGAGTTTTTTGTTTTTTGCTTGTATTAGCATTAGTTCTCTAGTTATTATTTCTTTTTCATATTCAAATCCAGCTTTTTTTAATATTGAATAAAACAAACTAAAATCGTGGTTGCCATCAAAATTATGCACCTCCATTTCTATACGCCTAATATTTTCAAGTTCGTGAGATTGAATACTCCACTCCCCCCTCACAATCACCATTTCAAAAGCTTCATGGCTACTGGACTTTTTTCCTTGTGTATTCAATGGTTTCCTTGATTCCGGCCTCAAATGAATACTCCGGCATAAAACCTGTGTCTTTCGTCAATACGGTAATATCTGCACATAAGTGCATGGTCTGCCCATCCTGATATTGCTTATCGCCAATTCCGAGCGGGAGTGAAGGATTGATGCAGTCCCGTATACACTCGAAATATTCACGCAAGGGTCGCGCTTGTCCCGATCCGACTGGATACGCCACGCCATGCTTTCCCTTTTCGGCAATCATGCACAGCGCTTTTGCACAATCGACACTGTAAATATAATCCCACATCTGCTCTGCCTTGGTCAGCACAGGCTTCTGTCCTTTCAATAGAGAAGTGATGCAATACATAATTCCGGTAGTTTCCCTGTCAAATGGCCCGTAGATACTTAAAATCCTACACCAACAATGCCGGATACCGAATGTCTCGCACAGTTGTCGGCTGAGCTTTCCGGCTGCATATTTTGAAATACCATAGCTTTCTTCCGGGTTTGCTGGAGTATCTACCGCAAGCAGTCCTTCTACTCGCCCGTATTCCGCCTGTGATCCAGCCCCAACAAACACTTTACAGCCTAGCTGATGGGCGAGCTGCACCGCTTCCAATGTATGAAGAATATTGAGCGCCTGAGCGTAAGGATCTTTTGTAATTTCGCGAGATGCAGTATTCCATCCCAGATGGAAAAATACATCATACTCCTGTGATAACCGCCCCGCAAGTGATGACAATGCCGCAAAATCACACTCTACAGTATGGATTTTATCAGAAATAGGAACATCAGCATTTCTCTTGGAACCGGGACGAACCACTGCAGTAATAAGGATTCCAATTTCTGCAAGGTATTTAGCAAGAGCAATGCCAAGTGGACCTGTAACACCAGTAATGATGGCCCTTTTCATGTTATTGCAGTCTTATTTTTGTGAAGGTTACGGCTGTTCCTACTCATTTAATAAAGTCCTCTTTTGTAAAAACCTCATCATACGGAACCGGGAATGGTTTTCCGCTCATTTTACAAATGTAATTTCGTAAGAATTCCCCATCGATGCTCCCGAGGCATGTTTCCATACGCTTTCCGAAGAACTTAATATTCATGCCTCGTTCAAGAATAATCTTAAGCGGCTCCTCAAAAAAATTACCAAGTGAAATATGAATCCAGGGACATGGCATCACATCTCCATACCTTGTGATGGACACCATCCGCTTGACAGCGATACAGCCCAGATCAAGACCATAGGCCGGGACCAGGTGCGTGAAGGCATTATAGCGCTTCTCCAGTTCGCGCAAAAATGCCAGATCCTCTGTATTGAGTATGACATCCAAGTTATTCTCCCACGACCCCGCAGGTTTGGCAAGCATCATAACCACTCCCACCCCAAGATTTTTCGTGAATTCCAGAAAGTCTATGAATTCCTGTGAATGAACACGTTGCTTCGTTACCACGGTATTTAGTAACACAGAGAGTCCGGCTCCTCGTGCCGCATTAATAGCTTTCAACACACGTTCATGGGAACCGTCCTTGCGCCTAAAGTCATCGTGGTCGACCGCAGATATGCTATCAAGACTCAAGTGAACTTTTTCTATACCAATACTTTTCAGATGTTTCGCTTTTTTGTTGTCTAACAACCAACCGTTCGAATCCATTGCAATGTAGAACTTGCACGGATCAATAGCTTTTACCAACTCTTCGATATCAGGGAACAGCAACGGCTCACCACCCGTAATCGTAACGTGCGCCAAGCCTATCTCATCTGCTTGCCGGGAAAGTTCAATTACATCTTCAATTAAGAAGTGACGCGTTTTCTTTTCCATTTTGCTGGTGCAACAATGTTGGCATCGAAAATTGCATCGGTAATCATACTGAAACTGGAGAATGGCAATGCTTTCTCCTTTCTTAATTTTTTCAGCGTATTTCATGACCTTCTCATAGACACGTGGTTTTGTGCTTTTAAGCAGATCACGCTTTTGGGTCTCGACTTCACTTAAATTGTCTTGTTCACAAATCATCAAGCAATCTCCTTTTCAGTTTCAATTTGCGATTGATATTTATTAAAATGTAATGTGTCCAGCTCTTTCATTTTATATATAATAAAATAAATTATATACTATTCATGCCATGCTTAATTATGTTTAATATTTCATAACCATTAAGATTTAATGATGTATTTAAAGTTTTCTTGGTAATATAAAATAAATGATATCATATAAATTTAGTGAATAATTTGTTTCGCAAAATCATATCAAAAATAGTGTACTTCGATAAGCCATAAAATACAATAAATAAAATATATTATATATATTTTCTATATATTTCATGCACATTTATCAGGTTTGCAGGGCAAACATCATGCCACATAAGATACCCATTATCAATCTTATTTAACCCTGTATTCTTAGGGATAAATTTACTGGAAAGAAAGCAATCATATAATATTGAAATATAATGTCCTCTCGTCGTATTGTGATTACAGATAAGCTCATTCATTGCTATTGGAACGGGATTAAATTCAACACCAGTACCAATTTCTTTTTCTGCAACTTTCATAAGTCTTTGTTCCATTTTTTCCTTAAATCGAACAATACCACCGGGTAAATGCCAACCTGCACCAACAAATTTATCCTCTCGCCATGATAAAAGTACACGACCATTTTCATCCTTTATTAGGAGATCAACATTTACCAAAGGTGTAAGTCGACTAACAAAGAGAAATACCTCTTCAGGCAATCCTTTTGAAGGATTTGTGATATGTTTATTCAGGAATTTGATTGCATCATTCATGTTCATAAATTTTCCTGTAATATTCATTTTTTTATAGGTTTATTTAACTATACCAATATAAATCTTTGATTGCATTATCAAAATATGTTTATAGCAATAAATCCTTCCCAACCGGTTATCAATACTTTCATTATACTTTATTCCTCTAAGGGTTCAATGATCATATTTGCTTTAAATTCCTCCCTGTCCAAAAAGGGCCATAAGTCTTCCAGGGGTTTAGACACCATCGAACCATCGGGTTTTGCTATTGAGGACATTTTCGGAGCTGTCTGTATATCCGGGTCGATCATCACTTCACAAACTACCGGGCCTTCCGTTTCAAGAACATCCTGTACATCCTTTTTCAAATTTTCCTGGTTCGATATCTTTACTGTATTCAGCCCGTAGGCAGAAGCGACTTTACATGTATCCGGAAGGGTCAGGCCGCTTGATGGGTCACAGCAAACCAGCCGCCCATTAAAAATTTTCATATGGGTATTTCTAATTGATGCATATCCGTTATTATTAAGAATGAATAGTTTTATCGGAAGATTTAATCTCTTCAGTGTTTCTAATTCCTGGATATTATGCTGCAACCCCCCGTCGCCGATAATGCTGATCGTTCGTTTTTTTCCGCTTGCAAGACATGCCCCGATACTGGCCGGAAGCCCAAACCCCATGGATCCCAATCCCGGTGTATTAAAAATACGCTGTCCCTTTTTAGCCCTGAATGCCTGCATCGTTATCTCGGCACAGCCGCCGGAACTCCCGGGGACAAGAACATCTGTTTCCATCAATAATTCCGACAGGACATCTATTAACGCATAGGTATTCACGGGTTCTTTTTGATTCCAGTATTCTGGAATTATCACAGGATATTTATTCTTCCATGATGCACACCTGGACATCCAGTCCGGCCGGTCTTTATATTGCACCATATCCAGATTATCGATCAATTCCTGCATGAAGGCTTTTGCATCTGAACATACGGGAACATCAATATCCATTTTCATCTTCCTGATTTCAGCTTCATCAATATCCACTATCACTTTTTTGGCCATGCGTGCAAAATTGTTATAATTAAAACCAATCTGGGCCAGGTCAAGACGGGCGCCTATAGTAAGTATGAGATCAGAGTTCTGCTGGATGAAATTAGCTCCCCGCTGTCCCACTGAACCCGGTCTCCCGAAAAAAAGCTCATGATCCTCAGGTAAAAAGTCTATGGCTTTCCATGTTGTAAGCACGGGGATTTTAAGAGAAGATATCAAATATAAAAATTCTTTTTCCGCTTTTGAAAGCCGTATCCCGTTCCCGGCCAAGATCACAGGTCTTTCTGATTTGTTTAGCAAACTGATAACTTCCTCCACTTTTGTTTTCAGTTCTTTCAGGTTATCCGTATGCTCTATCTCTGATTGATCAAATCCCTTCATATTATCTTCATCAATACTAGCGCCCTGGACATCCAGAGGTATATCGATCCATACCGGCCCCGGCCGTCCGTTGCGTGCAAGATATGCTGCTTTTTCCAGATGGTATTTTATACTGAGAGGATCCGTAACTGTTACAGCATATTTTGTAACAGGATTTACTAATTTGACTATATCCACTTCCTGGATTCCCATCTGCCTGACCCCGCTGGCACCTATCATATCAGAACGTTTTGCCTGCCCGGAAATAACAAGGACAGGCGTGGAATCGATCCATGCCCCGGCAACACCTGTGATAGCGTTGGTTCCCCCGGGCCCTGTTGTTACAAGTGCAACCCCGATATTATTGGTATATTGTCCGTAAGCTTCGGCCGCTATAGCCGCTGCCTGTTCGTGAAGACAACAAACATGTTCAAAATCATTGCACCTGCCAAGAGAATCGACAAGATGCATACAACCCCCGCCAGGCAGCAAAAAAACATATTTAATATCAAGCCTGGAAATAAAATCAATTACATAATCAGATAATTTAATAATCATTTTCTGTTATAACGGAGCTTTCCATCATTTAAATTTTTCGCTCATTTTAATTTTCATCGTAACAGGTTTCTTAATATAGCAATAGAATCTTTAACGCTATCTGATTTTATTATATATGATCCTGAGACGAACATATTTGCTCCTGCCTCATGTACTAATTTGATCGTATCAGGCGTAACGCCGCCGTCAACTTCTATATCCAGGCCCGGTTTTATCTGTCTTGCCTCACTTATTTTACTGATTGTTTCAGGCAGGAATTTACTACCGTAGAATCCTGGATTAACGGTCATTATCAACAACTGGTCGATATCATCCAGGAAAGCTTTTACATTATGAACCTTTGTCCCTGGAGTGATTGCAAACCCGATTTTCTTGCCTTTGTTCCTTACGAACCTTATAGTATCCTCCGGGTTTTCACATGATTCAAAATGAACCAGGATGGTATTGACTTTCCACCAGTTTTCCTCGATCCACTCCATGGGATTATTGATCATCAAATGGGCTTCAAACCCGATATTGCTGCCCGATACATCAAAATCGAAATCAAGGGAACTGTTTGGGACGAATGTCCCATCAATGATGTCAAGCTGGATTAATTCTGAAAAATCCTTGACTTTGCCCAGGTGTTCATTTAATTCTTTTTGCGTCTTCGCAATTATCGCAGGAATTATTATTTTTTCATTTTTCATGAAAAATTAGAGCGGCTCGGAGAGATCCGAGTCGAATTTTCCACTATTTATAGCCGCAATGGCTTCCTTGGGCTTCAGGCCCTCAACGTTCACGCCAAGGGGAACACACGAGCCGACTACCTCTTTTACTGCGTTCTTCAAAGACTTCGCAAGAGTATCGTTCTTTTTCATGCGCGCGATCTTAACTGCCTGTTTTACAGTGAGATTGCCGACAGTGTTCGTGTTCGGTGTGCCTGAACCTGTTTCAATTCCCAATTCTTTCTTTATGAGCGCAGATGTCGGCGGGGTGCCAACCTGTACTGTGAATTGTTTTTTGTCATCCACTATTACTTTGACAGGAACCTGCATTCCACTGAATGCTTTTGTCTGCTCATTGATCTTATCTATGATCGCTTTTACGTTCACGCCAAGCGGCCCAAGTGCTGGGCCAAGTGGCGGGCCGGGGGTGGCTGTGCCGCCCGGGACTAATGCTTCTACAACGCTCACCATTTTTAATTCTCCTTATTTAATAATAATTATTTCTCTATTTCTTCCCGTTTCAATATTCTCACATTATCACCGCGCACTGTTACGGGTATAGGAACCATCGCTTCGAACAGTTCGACAGTGATCTCTTCATGAGTTTCATCAATCCGTTTTACTCTTGCTTTTTCGCCTTTGAAAGGTCCTGATATCAGTTCAACTATACTGCCTTCGGTAATACCTGTAACAGTAAGTTTGGGCGTAAGGAAATGCTCGATCTCGGAAAAACTGGACTTTCCTTTCACAAGGGTGCGCGCATGGGGCAGGGTCTGGATGACCTGTTCCACGATTTCAGGGCCCGCAGCCTCAACAAGAATGTATCCTTTCAGTTCATCAGGCGCAAGGACTGCACGGATGTCAAGATGTTCTTTTTTTGCCACTTTCTCTATAAGATTTGCGACGGCCCTTTCCTGGTTCGCAGTAGTCTTTACAACATAGATAGCTGCGTCTTCTGCCACCGCATCGTTCATTTGAACCATCCCGGTATTACGGTTATCAACAGGTAAATAATAAAACCAATAAATCCTATCAACAGTATGCCTGCCCCGGCTACTTTTGCGATCACTGTAAACTCTTCCCTTGATGGTTTCCTTGTCAGTTTCAACACCCTGACATATTCGCCAAGCCTCAACGGCACATTTCCCGGCGCTTCATTATCTTCTGACAATATTTTTCACGTCCGTAATTTGAATGATTATGATAACTGATATAAAAGCTATCCCAAAATAATAGCAGCCTTCAATTATACTCCACATAAAAATAGTTTTCGATTACCCCCTCAATTCACCCGGTTCAATTTTGGCAAAAGCGCAACCATCATCACAGCAGCCGCGAATGCCGTTCCCCCGCTGAACAGGAAAGTGGCCTGGGGACCGATATAATCCCAGAGCAGCCCCGCTATTATGCTTGAAAAAAGGGCGAGAAGCCCGGTGGCAGTATAATAGAGGCCAATAGCTGTCCCTCTTTATACCTTTGATGAAGTCTCTGGCCATGTTATCTTATAAATACCATCATCTTCCAGCGTGGTATTCTCCCATTGATTTTATAGTGATCTCATCTTTCTTCATTGCCTCGATCGCATCAGCGGCAGCAAGAGCCGCCTGTATCGTGGTAATATAAGGTACCTTAAAGTCAACTGCCGCACGCCTTATCTGGAACCCGTCCTTTACGGTCTGTTTGCTTGTTGGAGTATTTACTATAAGATTCACTTCCTTGTTATGGACCAGGTCAATGATGTTGGGCTCTCCTTCACTCACTTTTTTAATGACTTCCATCCTTATCCCGTTCTTTGAAAGGAACATGGCCGTACCCCTGGTTCCTATCAGGCGCAAACCCGCATCCTGCATTTTTTTTGCCACTTTGACTATGAGAGGTTTATCTTCATCGCGTATGGACATAAACACGGTCCCGGAAAGAGGAAGGGAATTATCAGCCCCCCATTCGGCTTTAAAAAAAGCTCTCCCGAAATCATAATCTATTCCCATCACTTCACCTGTGCTTTTCATTTCCGGCCCAAGCACGGGGTCGGCGCCCGGGAGCTTATCAAATGGCAGCAGGACCTCTTTGACAGACACATGCTTCGGGACCGGGTCGCCTTTGTACCCGAGTTCTTTGAACGTATGTCCTGCCATGACCTTTGCCGCTATCTTGGCAAGCGGCAGGCCCACGGCTTTGCTGACAAAAGGTATCGTCCGGCTTGACCTCGGGTTTGCCTCAAGCACATAAACAACCCCGTTCTTCGTTGCCATCTGGATGTTCACTATCCCGACAACGTGAAGCGCAAGGGCTATCTTTTTCACATAGTCGCGGACAATGGCAAGTATTTCGGGTTTCAGGGATTGGGGCGGTATGACACAGGCCGAATCGCCGGAATGTATCCCCGCCTCTTCTATGTGTTCCATTATCGCGCCGATGAGAACCTCTTTTCCGTCTGATATGGCATCCACATCTATCTCTGTGGCATTAACGAGCAAATCGTCGATAAGCACACGATCCTCGTTAGAAAATTTTACGGCCTCCTTGAGG
>CABMIH010000016.1 GCA_902386205.1 uncultured archaeon
ACCTGAAACATGGGGGGTTGCCATGGAAGTGCCGCTTTTGAAAGTATAGCCGCCGGTATATGATGTGGAGTTAATTGTCACGCCCGGGGCCACTACATCAGGATCAAGCCTCCCGAATGCTGACGGCCCGCGGTTGCTGAACGATGCGATAGTATCGTCTGAAACCACAGCTGTGGTTTTGTCATCTGATGCCCCTACTGTTATCACTTTTTTCGATGACCCTGGAGTGGATATTGTGCCTGTTCCGGGACCGTCATTCCCTGCTGCAACTACAACGACCACTCCTTTATCAACAGCCGCATCTGACACTATATTCAATAAATCCGTAAACTCGTCTGTGGGCTGCGAGGAACCGCCGAGGGACATGCTGATTATATTGGCACCGCGGGCGATACTCCAGTCGATCCCGGCAATCACGTTTGAAGTCGTGCCTGAACCGGCATAGTTCAGTACCTTTACGGCATAAAGTGTGGCGTTGGGGGCAACGCCTTTTATAGAACCGTTAGCAGCAACCGTCCCTGCCACGTGGGTTCCGTGGCCCTGGTCGTCCATCGGATCTGCATCGTTATTTACAAAATCATATCCATCGGCCACTTTCTTTCCTGCGCCAAACCCTCCTCCCAGGTCGGCATGGTTGTAGTTTATCCCAGTGTCGATAATGGCGATCTTGATCCCTGTGCCTGTATATCCTGAGTCCCATGCATAGTTTGCCCCTATCGCCTCAATTCCCGCCGTCGCCGTGATGTCTGTACCTGGCGAAGGTTGAGGCGGAAGGGTCACTATTTCATCGTAGTATATCCTTTCAACTCCAGGCAATTTAGAAAATTCTGCGATTTTCCCGGCAGGCATCTTAGCTGAGATCGCTCCAACGAAATCATACCTGCGCCCAACTTTCCCGCCGTTTGATTCCACTGCTCCTGAAAGCGCTGACTGGATCGCTTTATCCGGGAACCGGGTTTTTTGTTTTTTCATGAGAACGATCACAGGTATTTCATCCCCGGATACTGAATTTGTGATTTTCCGGTCAAGGTCGCGGCTGATCTTAATGTCTTTTTCAGGGATGTTTGCCGTATCTGATGCACCGGGATGGTCTTTCATATTTCCCTGTGCCGACATAGACGAAACGATACCGGCAGCAATAAGGCTCATGACTATGTATATAAAAAGTTTTTTCCACCTTAAGCCCTGCATTTTTTGACTCCTTGAAACCTTCTTTCCTTACTGTACTGATACTCGTGTTACATTGAACGCAAATAAATTATATGATTATGAGTATCATTAAATATAATAAACTTTGTTGATAAATCCATCAGGGTTAAAAAAAAATCGTTTTCCAACAAAAACCATTTCTACAAGCGCCTCAAATTAATACACATGCTCTATCACATCCCGAAACTGATGGATGAAGGCAGTCCTGTGAGCGTGCTTTTTACAAGCGGAGAGGGCGAGCGCTCATCTCTTTTGTACTGCGAACTTATCCAGCGCGCAAGGTTTGGCGAATCTTTCATGATAAAAAACCAGGGCTGCAAAGTTGGGGCGTATGTCCTGGGTGAGATTGAAACTGCGCCTGTAGATTATTATTTCAAATCCGGCAGGTACGACAACCGAAATGCCGATCACCGCGCAGTTTCCGCTCTTCAGAGGCTCGATCTAAAACAATGCTCAATTAATATTACACCGTATTCAGGCGGGGATTTTGATATACTGGTACTCTTCCTGAAACCGGGGAGTGCGATGCGGCTTATACAGGCATGTACTTATATGAACGGGAAACCTGTCGAATTCAGGACCGGCGGAATAGCATCTATATGCAGCGACTGTACAGCATATCCTGCGCATGGAAATCCCGGGATATCTCTTGGCTGCAAGGGCTCAAGGAAGCACAGCAAATACCCTGACTGGGAACTTCCTGTGGGGATACCGTTCCAATCAGCCGGTGAGATCGAAACCGCCCTTGGGAAAATCCCGGGGACACTTGCATGATGATTTTCATAATCATTCAAATACTATTTATTTTAGAACATCCTAAATAGAACAGATGTCTCTCATACATAAAATTTCTTTATTTTTCAAGAAAAAACAGGGTACTGCCCAGGAAAAAGAAGAAAAGCCCGACTTCCATAACTATATCGGCAAATTCGTCAAACAAAACGGCACCAAAATCGGTGAAAGTATTGCTGTCGATGAAACCAGGTTCATAGTAAAGATCCAGGACGGGTTCATTTCAGTTCCTGTTGCTACTGTCATGAAAAATACAGATAATATCGAAATAGGGGATTTTAATATGGAAGAATCCCGTAAGCTTGGGAATGAATGGTTCGAAAGGAAAGACACATTGCAATTTGACAAGAATGGGATGATGGTCTTAGGCAACTCCCACTGATTTTCCCGGAAATGACATGGCAGAGTACAAACAGTGTATAATCGTGCGCGATGACCTGAAGCTTTCAAAAGGAAAGCTTGCAGTACAGGTAGCGCATGCAGCGGTTTCTGCATCCGAATTTGCGGGGAAGAATATTTTTGAAGCATGGAAAGAAGGGGGACAGAAAAAAGTCGTGCTCAGGGTACCTGGACTCCGCGATCTCTTTGAATTGAAAGAAGCCGCAAGGAGACAGGGTTTGTCCACGGTTCTCATCACGGATGCGGGATTGACCGAAGTGCCCCCCGGGACTATTACGGTGCTGGGCATCGGACCTGCCGAGATCGGGGAGCTGGATAAGATAACAGGGCATTTGAAGCTACTTTAATCGCTTTTGTTTTTATGTACACACAAAAGTAACAAATTATTAAAACCATGTCCCTATCCGATATCATAATAAAAGAAATCCTGCAAAAAGGCCCCATTTCCTTTCGCGATTTTATGGAAATGGCCCTGTATTATCCAGGATCAGGTTACTACACTTCCTCTAAAGAAAAGATATGAAAAGAAGGGGATTTTTACACAAGCCCCAACCTGTCTCCCGCATTCGGGGAAATGATCGGCAGGCAGCTTGAAGAGATGTGGCACATCATGGGGGAAAAAGAGTTCACGGTCGTGGAGATGGGGGCTGGTACCGGCCTTCTTTCCGGCGATGTGTATGGATATCTAAAAAAGAACCGGGAATTATTCCAGGGACTTGATTATTGCATTGTTGAAAAAAGCCCTGCAATGCGGGAAAAGCAAAAAAAGTTGCTGGGTGATAATATAAAATGGTATGATTCTATAAAAGATATCCAAGGAATAAACGGTTGTATTTTTTCAAATGAACTTGTGGATGCGTTCCCTGTGCACCAGGTAGTAATGGAAAAACAACTCATGGAAGTCTTTGTGGGTTACGATGACGGTTTTTTTGAAACACTGGAGCCGGCTTCAGGTGAGCTTAAAGATTATTTCTCTATTCTGGGAGTGATTTTGCCTGAGGGCTACAGGACCGAGATAAACCTTGATGCAATAAAATGGATAGAAGACATCGGCTCATCTCTTGAGGAAGGTTTTATTATAACAATAGATTACGGTTACCCTTCATACGAATTATACCAGGAATACAGGAACAGGGGGACGATAATGTGTTATTATGAACATATGGCGAATGAGACGCCATATGAACATATAGGGGAACAGGATATAACCTCACATGTGAATTTCTCGGCCCTGGCCCGCTGGGGAAATAAAAACGGACTGGAAATGTGCGGTTTCACTGACCAGGCGCATTTCCTGCTTGGCCTTGGGATCGAGGAATACCTGAAAAAGCTGCAGGAGGATGAACCTCGGAGTTACCTGAAAAAAATGCTCCCGGTAAAAAACCTTCTTTTTGAGATGGGCGAGATGTTCAAAATCCTTATCCAGGGAAAAAAAATCAAGAACTGTGAGCTTTCTGGTTTGAAGTTTCCGGGCCGCTGGAAGATTTGAGAAGAAAGAAAAATCACATTGTTGTCTCCAAGTAATTATGATAATGATAATATATATTAATGGAATAATAAATTATATATACTCGTAGTTACACCACTATTGTTAAGGGACAATCATGAAAATTCGAGACGTAATACAGGAATTTGTACCCTGCGAGGTATGTGGAAATAGAGATATAAAAAATTTCTATTTTCATGTTTTAGTACACAAGGGATCCCAGCCATTTGTAAAATGCGGTGAGTGCGAAGAGGAATTCTATTCCACAAGGGCAAGGGAGGTCATTACGAGAGTCGAAGATTCAAGGAAGATAAAGGCGCGGTCGGATCTTGCGCCCAATAGCAGTAAGTTTGTTGACAGTAATATGGAAAACATGCATCCGCTTTTGAAAGTATTGTCCCAGATTTAGCCTTTCCTTTTTACTTCGGATCCATTCAGAATCAAAATACTTTTCTATCTTAGATAATAATTAAGACAGCATGAAATTATTCGGCGTCCTTGGAGACCCTATATCCCATAGCCTTTCTCCAGTTATGCATAATGCCGCTTTCAAATCCCTCGGGATGGACTGCGAATACCATGCTTTCAGGGTCGGCACATCAGATCTTTACAATGCGGTACACGGGGCGCATGCACTTGGTTTTGGAGGTTTGAACCTCACAATACCATTAAAGGAAAAAGCCCTGGAAATAGTCAGGCCTGTGCCCCTTGCAAAAGAGATCGGGGCTGTGAACACAGTCGATTTTAAGGAGGGGATTACAGGATATAACACGGATGGGCTGGGGGCCAAAATGGCGCTTGAAGGAAGTGGTGTCAATACCAGGAGAAAAAAGGTGCTGCTTCTTGGCGCAGGTGGTGCGGCAAGAGCGATCGCATTTACGCTTGCAAAAGACAGGGTAGATCTTACTATTGCCAACAGGACTGTTGACAGGGCCGAAAAACTGGCATATGATATTAAAACATGCAGCGTCATGACTGGCGGCTTTGAAAATCTCAAAGAGCTTGTCATGGACTGTGATATTCTCATAAATTCAACATCTACCGGAATGTTCCCGAATGCACCCGAAACCCTTGTGACCTCGGACATGATGCACAGCGGCCTCACAGTGTTCGATATTGTCTATAACCCCATGAATACATTGTTGCTCCAGGAAGCCAGAAAAGCAGGAGCAAGAACCATCGACGGCGTAATGATGCTTGTTTACCAGGGTGCAGAGGCGTTTAAGATCTGGACGGATATTTACCCGCCTGTCGATGTGATGGAAAAAGCAGTGAGGGAAGAACTCTCATGAAAATATTGATAATCGGCGGGACAGGCGATACAGGCAGGTGGTTTGCAAAGTTTTACAAGAAACACGGTTTTGATGTCGCAATATGGGGGATCAATAAAAGAAAAGACATAGCGCAGGAACTGGGTGTGCAGTTTGCTGACGATCTTGATAACGAAATTAAGACAAGCGATATAGTCATGATATCTGTCCCGATAAATATAACAGAAAAGACCCTGGAGAATATCGCACCAAAAGTACCTGCCGGAAGCCTCCTCATGGACATCACGTCCATCAAAACAGGCCCAGTGGCCGCAATGTTAAAATATGCCCCGCCTGATGTCGAGATCCTTGGGACGCATCCGATGTTCGGTCCTTCCATTCCTGATATCAGGGGGCAGACAGTTATTTTTGCCCCGGCCGGGGAAAGATGCTCCAGATGGTTCCCTGTAATAAAAAAGCTTTATGAGGACAACGGGGCGCATATCGAAATAATGGATGCGGCGCAGCATGACAGGATGATGGCCGTGGTGCAGGGCCTGACGCATTTTGCGTTAATATCTATCGGTTCGGCTTTTCGGGAACTTGAATTTGACGTGGCGAATTCAAGGAGATTCATGAGCCCGATGTATGATATCATGCTTGACCTTGTGGGAAGGATACTTGCACAGAACCCGTATTTATATGCAATGATACAGATGAATCCTGAGGTGGTGAAGGTCCATAAGGCGTATATTGACCAGTGCAACCTGATGGCCGATGTCGTCAAAAGGAAGGATATCGAAGGTTTTGTAAGCCTCATGAAAAAAGCCTCGTCTCATTTCGGGGATACGGAATCTGCCCTCAGGAGGTCAGAAAAACTTATCGGTACAAAAATCGCAGAACATGAAGAACTTGTGCGCTCCATAGGGCAGGAGCGTGCGGTAAGGCATATTTACTCAGGCGTGGTTCATTACGGATTGGTCAAAAAAGTCACGCCAAGAAAAGTATTACTGGAACGCTCAGGTAAAGTGACCGAGTTCTTAATAGAAAATGTCAGGCTTTTAGATGATAACGAATTATCCCGCTGGAAAGCCCTTAATTTAAAAAATGTGATACGTGATATCTCAGTTTTTATCCCACAGGGTTCAGACCCTGATGTTATAAAAAACGTGGTCAACAGGACAGAAGGAATTATATCCGTTGAAATTATAGATATTTACAAAAAACAAAACATGACAAGTGTTACATACAGAATCACAATATTAGGGGATAATGATGTTACATTAGTCCAGAATGTAGTTGAGACCCTTTTTAAAGGGATCGGATGTACGATAAGGTGAATTTATCATTGATAAATCCAGGTAAACATGAAAGTGATAATATGGTTGAGAAAACTACTAAAAGACCGGATATCAAAAAGCTGAAAATCGGAGATGTCCTGCATGTCGGGACAGAAGATAAGGAAGAGATATTTAAAGTTACAAAACTTGGCGAGAACACCTATATCCTTGACCAGGGAGGAGATCTGAGAGAGTACGGCAGGGCTGTTATGGCCAAGAATATTTACGGGTTCGCCGAGAAGTATAAGGCGGTTTACTGGGTCACCCATGAGGAGTAAAATAAAACTACGATACTCCTTTAGTATTTTTATAGAACAATACCATTACGAATAAGATAATAGTGACAAACACTATCGCTCCTCCTGTAGCTATGTTAAAATAATAAGAGCTTATCAGACCTGCTGCTACGGAAAATACCGCAAACATTATCGAAAATAATATTGTCTCTTTGAAATTCCCGGCAATGAGCAGGCTTGTTGCGGTTGGAACTACAAGCAGGGAAGAAACCAGCAGAACTCCTACTATTTTTATTGATATGACGACTGTTATCGCAGTCAAGACAAACAGCGCATTATTTAATTTATCCACAGGGATCCCGCTGACCATAGCAGATTCCTCATCAAAGGTAAGATAGACCAGCTCTTTATAAAAAAGAATTATGGCTCCTACAGTCAGGGTGCCCAATACCAGGATTATTTGCAGATCTGTTTCATCTACTGTAAGGATGCTGCCAAAGAGGTAGCTGAACAGGTTAACATTAAAACCGTTCGCAAGACTTAACAGGATGACAGCCACAGCAAGACCTGCTGAAAAAAATATCGCTATCGCCACATCCCCGCGAACTTCTGTTTTTCGCAGGCGGCTAATGCCCAGGGCACTGACCACTGAGAACAACAGGGCTGAAATGACAGGATAAACGTTTAAGAACAAACCCAGGGCCACACCACCCAGTGCAATATGGGCCAGTCCGTCGCCGATCATCGAGAGCCTTTTTAAAACAATAAAAGTACCAACGGCTGAGCATATAATTGCTATCATCATACCAGCGGCCAGGGCCCGCTGCATAAAACCGTATTGAAATATTTCAAGCATACTACTCTCCGTGCAAATGGTGTATGGCCTTCATCCCTTCTATTGGGACTCCTGTAAAAAACTCAGCAGGATGGCATTCAGGAAAAAGCTTTTTGTTCATGCATGCTAACTTCCCTACGCGGGAAGTTACGGTACCTATATCGTGGGTAACAAGTACCAGGGTGATTTTTCTCTCTTTGTTTAACCTCTCCAAGAAATCATAGAATTCTTTTTGCACCCTGACATCCACGCCTGCGGTAGGTTCGTCAAGGATCAATAATTCAGGTTCACTCGCCAGGGCCCTTGCTATGAATACCCGCTGTTTCTCCCCGCCTGATAATGCGCCTATCCTTTTATTCCTATATTCTTTCATGCCTACAGTCTCCAGGGCATATTCTATTATTTCAAAATCCTTTTTATCAAGTTTTTTCAGTAATCCTTTTTTTGAGAACCTGCCCATCGAAACAACTTCAAACACGCTCAAAGGGAAGTTCGGGTCAAAATTTATGGCATGCTGGGCGACATATCCGATTTTGTGCCAGTCCTTAAACTGATGTATATCCTCACCGAACAATTTTACTGTGCCGCTTTTTGGTTTTATTAACCTGAGCATTATTTTCAAGAGGGTTGTTTTACCTGAGCCGTTGGGGCCGATAATTCCCAAAAAATCTCCCCTCGAAATAACAAGATTAATATCTTCAAGAACGCTTATGCCTTCACTGTCAAAGTTTATGTTAGTTATCTCAATTATTTTTTCATCCATTCTCCACCTCAAGCGCAAGTTTAAGATTTTTCACATTCTCCCGCATTAAAGTAAAGTAGTTCTCCCCGCGTTTTATTTGATCTTCGGAAAGTCCCTCTATCGGGTTAAGAACAAGCGTTTGCGCTCCCGCTTCTTTTGAAATAACATCAGATAGTTTTGGGCTTGCTAAAGTCTCAAAGAAAATATATTTCACTTTATTCTCCCGCGCGATCCTTATTATTTCAGCAATTTTCGCTGGACTGGGCTCAATGTCAGGAGAAAGTCCTGCAATTGCAATTTGCTTTAAACCATACCTTCTGGCAAAATAGCCAAAAGCACTGTGGGAACTGATAAAAACCTTCTTCCTGGCAGGAGCTAATTCGTTTGAAATATACGCATCAAGGTTGTCCAGGTCCTGCATAAGTGCCCGGGCATTGGCCCTGTAATAATCACTATTTTTTGGATCTGCTTTTATAAACGCTTTCTCGATGGCCCCTGCCTGCTGTTTCGCCATCACAGGATCAAGCCAGATATGCGGGTCTGTCGCACCTCCTTCATTAATTAATTCGATCCCTTCACTTGAATCTACAGTTATTAATTTCCCGGATCCGGTATTTTTCAGTATTTTATCTACATAGAGCTCAAGACCTGCACCATTATAAACAAAAATATCCGCAGACTGTATTTTGATAATGTCCTGGGGGCGGGGTTCCCAATCATGCGGCTCCACACCCACTGGAACCAGTATCGATACCGCGGCTTTTTCATTACCTATGCGCTGTGAGAATTCATAAAGGGGATAAAAAGTGGTAACTACATTTATCTTTCCTGTTTTTGGCTGTTCGATGCATCCCGTGATGCTCACAAATAATACAAATACAAGGATCAGAATAAATGCAGACTTTACAGGTTTCATCACAGCGACCTCAGGGGCAGCAACAGCATGTATCCCGGCTTATCCTGGTTCCACATGGACTGTGGTCAGGGTGAGAGAAATTCCTGCATAATGCATCCACCACATCTTTCGTAACAAAATATTCGAATCTTCCGGCAGCTTCGCATGCAGTTTTTGCATCCATTCCCATGCCTACCAGCATGCACACTATAAGCCCATGCCGCCTGTTTAAGAACTCTGCGTACTTGATGCCTTTTTCTGTCAGGGAACAGCCATGATAAGGGGCATATGTTATCAAATCTGTTTTAGCGAGTTCAAGTAATATCTTGGTCGTCGTGGAAGGATCGACTTTGAACTCACCTGATATTTCAGTAGTTTTTGCACTTTTTTTCTCTTTGATGAATTTCAGATAGTCTATCTTTTTCGGGGATAGTTCCAATCCGTTTATACCTATCATGGTTCTAAGTTTGGAGTCACTCCAAATATAACTATCGGTTAAGGATGACCATTATATCTATGTGACATGATAAAGATTCTAACTGAAAATATGAGAGTCAAATACATTTTATTTTTTGGATTAGCAATAACTGCGATGTTTGTATTTGCCATCCATAATGGACATGAACCGATTTTAGGAAGTCTGGATGTATATATGTTTCGTTTTATAAATCAAGGTATGCAAAGTCCAGTATTAAACAGTTTAGCTGCAACGGCATCGGATATTGGGTCCAATGATATGAATGTAATCATATACGTTCTATCATTGTGTTCTATCATATTGATTATATCAATTATTCGTGATAGCAGAGAACTAAAAAACGTTGCAATCGTATTGCTGATTGCTTTATTTATTTCTGGATTAATTATTGGCCCGTTGAAAATGATCTTTGGTGTATCCCGACCGTATGTGTACCTAGATAATGTTCATGTTTATAGCGACGGGAGATGGCTTGATATCATAGGGGAATCTGATAAAAGAGATAGTTTTCCTTCAGGACACGCAACAATTACATTCACGGTTTTGGGAGTTCTTTGGATGTATAATAGATTGAGAATACCAGCTATAGTGTTTCTTTTTATGATAATGATTTTAATTGTATATGTGGGGCAGCATTATGTCTCAGATATCATTGCAGGGGGAGTTATTGGATTTTCAATTGGTTATTTAGTCCGGCGCTTCTACTTTTTGCAGAATGTTTAATCGCTCCATTTCTCCCACTTCACGATCTCATCAAGGCTTTTTCTCGGTGTAGGGCGCGGGGTGGCCGTGGGATACCCCAGAGGAAGGAGCGCGACGACCCGTACATGATGGGGGATATTTAATATTTTTTTGACTTTTTGTTCATCGAAAGCGCCGATCCAGCATGTACCAAGTCCGTCCTCAACAGCCACAAGTGTCATATGATCCACAGCGATCGCAGTGTCAATCGGATAAGCAGGCTGGCCGCACGACATAACATATTCCGACTCAACTGAACAGGCTGCTATTACAACAGGCGCCTCGGCTACAAATCCCTGGTTCCTTGCAGCTTCAGAAAGCAATTTTCGCGTCTTTGCATCCCTGATTACGACAAACCTGCGCTCCTGGCGGTTGGAGGCAGAGGGAGAAAGCCTGCCGGATTCAAGTATCCTCACTAATTTATCTTCTTCAACTTCACGGGAATCATATGCCCTTATACTTCGTCTTGATTTTATTGCTTTTAACACATCCATAAATCTTCAATCCTTTATTTTTTTAAGCCTGATTGTTTAAATATTTAAGTAATATTCTATTAACATTTCCCTGATTATAGGTATCTCACATAATCCAGATATTCCGTTATGGACTTTTTTATTTGAGAGATGAAGGTCCAGGGATGATTTTTTTAGTTTACCAATCGTAAACATTTTGTTTATAGTCCGTAAACAAAAAATTTATAGTTTGTAAATGGCTGTCTGAGGCAAGGAAAAATGTGGCCGCTGAGGCGTATAAATCAGCCATTTCATCGTTATAACGAGTGCATCCTTCAAAGGAAGAGGTGGATTCAGGGATCGATATCGCCGGGAGGTTTGTGAATCGGATGGAGATGCTGCTGGATGAGACAGGGATTGTGAAAAGATGAAAGCTGAATTTATTTCGGATTTGTATGAATTATCGGCAATTTATCGGCAATATATTGACAGTTTATCGGCAATGCATGAAGCTAAAGAAAAATGAACACGAATGGAACAACAAAAAGCGGATAATCTATGCAATTTTTGCCTGTACCGGAAATTACAATAAAGCAGGAATACGTGGATAACATATGCATAAACTGGACGCAAGAGGTCGTGTATGCCCGCTGCCCCTGTTCTACACCAAGAAAAAGATCGATGGGTTAAAAACAGGAGAAGAACTTGAGGTACTGATAGATGATGCTATCGCAAAAAACACGATCCCTCAATGGAGCAGGGAACACGGGCATGAAATAGTTAAGATAGAGGAATCTGGCAGCGGTTTTAAAGTGATCATTAGAAAATGCTAAATAATTGAAAAAGGAATTATCCCCCGCTCACTGCCGGCAGTATAGAAATCTCATCGGCATCCTTTACGGGGCTGGCCAGGCCATTTAAATGCCTTATATCCTCGCCGTTCACGTAAAGGTTGACAAAGCGTCTTACTTCGCCTTTATCAAGGATACGCTTCTCAAAATCAGCGCCGAACTGTGCTATCAGCTTATCCAGCACTTCTTTTACCGTTGTATTTCCAAGTTCCAGTGTCGTTTCGCGTGCATGTGTGACATTGCTTAATGCTGAAGAGAATCTTATTTTTACCATTTGAATCACCTTAAGTATGTATGAGAGGCGAAGCCTCATTCTGCTTATGAATATCCAGTTTTGGCGAGAGTAATTGCTCAAACTCCCCAATCGTTGGTTTAATCACTGGCGGGCGCTGCAATGATTTGAGGAGGGTATCCTGGGCTTTGAGACCATTCCCTGTCACATAGACCACGACTCTCTCATCAGGTTGTATATGGCCGCTTTCAACCAGTTTCTTTAAGCCGGCAATTGTAGTGCCTCCTGCAGGCTCCGTGAATATGCCCTCGGTCCGTGCAAGGAGATGGATCGCCTCTATGATCTCGGGATCTGTGGGAGACGCGGCGTATCCGCCTGAATCCAGTATGGCGCGCTTGGCATAGTAGCCGTCGGCCGGGTTGCCTATGGCAAGGCTGTGCGCAACGGTCTCAAAGTTGCGGACAGGGATCACTTCACTGTTGGTCTGCACGGCGGTCGATATGGGCGAGCAGTTAAGCGGCTGCGAGCCTGAGAATTTCACATTCGCATTATCCACGAGTCCCACACTTTCAAGTTCCTTGTATCCGCGTGCAATGGCGCAAAGAAGCGCCCCGCTTGCCAGTGGTGCAACGATGTGGTCCGGCACTTCCCAGTTCAACTGCTCTGCGGTCTCGTAGGCCAGGGTCTTTGAGCCTTCAGTATAATAGGGGCGGATATTGATATTAACAAAAGCCCAGTCGGGATGCGCATCCGCCACCTCGCTTGCAAGCCGGTTGGCATCATCATACGTTCCTTCCACGGCGATCACTTTCGGGCCGTAAACAAGCATCTGGACTATCTTTCCTATTTCTATCGTTCCGGGAATGAAAATGTAAGCCGGCAGTCCGGCTTTCGCAGCATGCGCGCCCACTGCTGCCGCAAGGTTGCCCGTGCTTGCGCATCCAACTGCCTTGACATCGAATTCGATGGCTTTTGAGATCGCAACAGATGTGACCCTGTCCTTAAATGAGTTTGTCGGGTTCACGGATTCGTCCAGTATGTACAGTTCGTCCAGCCCCAGCGCCGCGCCGAGGCGGTCTGCGTGGTGAAGCTTATTGAAACCCGCACCAAGATCGATGCGTTTTTCGGACTCAAGAGGCAGGAGGTCTTTATATCTCCATATGGATTTTGGGCCGTGGGCTATTTTTTCCTTGCTGATATGGTCAGTAATGTAATCCCAGTCGTAATTGACCTCAAGAGGCCCGAAGCATTCATAACATGTATTCTGGATACCGGCAGGGTATTCTGCGCCGCATTCCCTGCACTTCAATCCGATAACGTGACTCATTTAACTTCACCTGAGCATAATACAACATTACCCTATATAATATTTACGATACTTTGTAATTACTGACAGTAATAATACCCCTTAATTTTTGCCGCAATTCTTCGGTTTTTGTATTCACATTAACAATTATCGCCTGTTTCTCTGCATATTTATGTTTACCTGCTTATTTGCAAATGCTTATATCAAGCAGGTGTACCAATAATGAACACAAGAAGGGATCGTCTTTGCTGTCACCGGATTCGATGACAGCGATACAATGAACAGATTGAAAAGCAAAGTGAGGAATTTCTCCAAATTCGGGATTTCCTGCATAAACAGAAAATAATTTTGAATAATTCGAGGTGGAATTAATGAACAAAAAATATATAACTATAATTTTTATAACAATCCTAACGGCTACTTTGTTATCCGGATGCGTTGACACCCCAAAAACTGATGCTCAAACTACTCCGGCGGCAACAGGAACACAGACTCCGGTAGTGAAAGAACCGGAAGGTACGATACGCGTCTCAGGCGCTTTTGCTTTATATCCCATGATGCTCAAATGGGGTGAGGAATATAAGAAGCTGCATCCCAAAGTGAATTTTGACATCCAGGCAGGCGGCGCAGGAAAAGGTATGACCGATGCTCTGGGAGGGCTTGTGGATATTGGCATGGTATCAAGAAAAATTGTAGCCTCTGAAGAAGAAAAGGGCGCATACTGGATATCAGTGACAAAAGACGCAGTAGTACCAACTGTCAACAAGGACAACCCCGTAATTGCGCAACTCAAAGCAAACGGGATAAAACGGGATATCTTTGAGAAAATATACATCAATGAAACCATAAAAACTTGGGGACAAGCTACGGGAACAGGCTCTACAGATAAGATAAATGTATATACACGCTCGGATGCCTGCGGCGCTGCAGAAACATGGGCTGCGTACCTGGGCAAGTACAAACAGGAAAACCTCAAAGGCGTTGGTGTGAACGGTGACCCCGGACTTGCACAGGCTGTCAGAGAGGACAGGCTCGGGATCGGTTATAACAACATCGGTTTTGCATACGATGCGAACACCAAGAAACCGGTTGAAGGCCTTGAAATAATACCCCTTGACATGAACGGGAACGGAAAAATAGATCAAAATGAAAGCTTCTACGGTACACTGGATGAGATCGTTGAAGCAATAGGGACAGGGAAGTACCCCTCACCGCCTGCAAGAGACCTTAACCTCGTAACCAAAGGAAAGCCCACAGGCATTGTGCAGGATTTCATAAAATGGACTCTCACAGACGGCCAACAGTACATTCCTGAACAGGGTTACATAGTTCTTCCCGAGAGCATCATCAATGACGGGTTGAAGAAAATCGAGTGAGCGATATGATAATTGTGTACGCAGCATTTATTTACATTGGATTGTAAATGAAAGCAGAATTTACATGAATTTAAGACGGCTCAAGGACAATATTTCAAGCAGGCTGATGCTTGCCGCAACAGTGTTTGCCTGCTTGCTGTTTTTCTTCATGGTCATAGGTCTTTACAGCAGGGCAAGTCCCATATTATCAGCAGTTCCTATCCCTGACCTGCTGTTCTCAGAAGAATGGGGACCAACAGAAGGAAAATTCGGATTCCTTCCATTTATCATGGGAACATTATGGGTAACAGGGCTTGCAATAATAATTGCGGTGCCAATCAGCCTGCTCAGTTCAATCTATTTATCCGAATACGCAGGTGATCACCTTCGGAATGCTGTGAAGCCGCTGATAGATCTGCTTGCGGGAATTCCTTCAGTCGTATATGGTCTCTGGGGTGTGCTCGCAGTAGTGCCTTTCATTAAAAATACATTGGCTCCTGCCCTTGGCGCAGAAACCATAGGGGGATATGGTGTCCTTGCAGGAGGTATCGTGCTTTCCATTATGGTTTTTCCAATTATAATCTCGGTTACAAGTGAGGTACTAAGGAGCGTTTCACAGGAACTGAGAGAAGTTTCCCTTTCTCTTGGAGCTACAAAATGGCAGACCATCAAACATGTGGTATTGAGAAAAGCAAGACCTGGTATTTTGGCGGCTATTATTCTTGGTTTTTCAAGGGCTTTCGGAGAGACCATGGCAGTCTTGATGGTAGTGGGAAATGTGGCTAAAGTGCCGTCATCAGTTTTTGACCCTGCATATCCCCTGACCGCACTTATTGCAAATACTTTTGGTGAAATGATGTCTATCCCGCTGTATGATTCAGCGATCCTGCTTGCAGCCCTGATGCTCCTGATAGTAGTCCTGATATTCAATATTCTTGCAAGGATGGTTCTTATTAAAATAGAACGGGGGGTCATTTAGATGGAACTTAGAAGGGCTGAAGAGGCGTTTTTTAAAGTATTGATGATATTATCGCTTGTAATAGTCGTGGGTAGCCTTCTTGGAGTAATTGGAACAATACTGTGGAAAGGTCTGCCTGTCCTGAGTATAGACATGCTCACAAAGACAGCAGAAGGCGGTTACTATCTTGGAAAGGGAGGAGGCATCCTGGGCGCTATAACAGGTTCACTGTATCTTGCTCTCGGCGGAACAGCACTATCTTTTTTCCTGAGCATCGGTATTGCGTTCCATCTCCAGAAAGAATATTCCGGCGGTACAAGACTATCGAACCTGACACGTCTCTCGCTTGATATCCTCTGGGGTACTCCATCTATAGTATATGGAGCTTTTGGCTTTGCCGTAATGATGTATTTTCATATGAGAACATCACTGCTCGGAGGTATAATCATACTTGCATTGCTTGAAATCCCCATAATGACGCGCGCAATGGAAGAGGTAATAAAAACCGTTCCCCAGGAACTTAAGGAAGTATCGTATTCACTTGGCGCAACAAGAATTGAGACCACACTGAGAGTTGTTGCAAAACAGGCTCTTCCCGGCCTTATGACCGGGGTGTTGATAGCTTTCGGAAGAGGGATAGGGGATGCTGCTTCCATAATGTTCACAGCAGGTTATACAGACCGGATACCTGCATCGCTGTTCGATTCCACATCTTCCCTTCCTCTTTCGATCTTTTACCAGCTCGGTTCGCCACTCCCTCAGGTACAGCAGAAAGCATACGCATCAGCGGTAATACTCCTGGCAATAGTTTTAGCTATAAGTATAACCACAAGATTACTTTCAAGAAAATATACTAAATATATCATCAAATAGGTATATGTCAGAAACACATATTCAGATTGATAATGTGAACGCATATTACAGCGGTCACCCTGCATTAAAGAACATATCTGTTCAAATCCCGAAAAAGCAGATCACTGCCATTATAGGTCCCTCTGGCTGCGGCAAATCCACATTGCTCAAATGCATGAACAGGCTTATTGATCTTACTGATGGTGTTACTTATTCTGGGAAGATCCTGATAGATAACGAAGATATCTTTGACAGGAAAACAGATATCGTGAACATCAGAAAGAAAATGGGACTGCTTGCCCAGAAACCTACTCCTCTTCCCATGTCGATCTATGAGAATATCGCCTACGGGCCGAAGATCCATGGGTTAAAGAAAAAGCCAGATATTGACGCCATCGTCGAGAAATATCTGAAACTTGTGGGTCTGTGGGATGAGGTCAAAGACAGATTGAAATCTCCAGCCTCGCAACTATCCATCGGCCAGCAGCAGAGGCTGTGCCTTGCGCGTGGGCTGGCTGTTGAACCTGAGATCATCCTGTGTGATGAGCCCACGTCTGCCCTTGATCCTGTATCGTCCCAGCATATCGAGCAGCAGCTTCTGAAACTAAAGAACGAATACACCATCGTGATAGTCACCCACAACATCCACCAGGCAATCAGGCTGGCCGATTATGTAATTCATCTCTACCTTGGTGAAATGGTAGAGCATGGTCCGTCAAATGATGTATTTGAAAACCCGAAGGATGAAAGGACACGGGCTTATATTAACGGTACTTTCCTTGCCGATGCGAAGATCGACAAAGTGCTCGACACGAAAGGGAACCAGTGCCCCTATAATTTTGTGTTTGCAAAACAAGCGCTGCATTCACTGGAAAAAGGTCAGATATTAAAGATTATCGTTGATGACCCCACGGCTGTGACCGAAGTGCCAAGGGGCATGGAGGCTGACGGGCATGAGGTATTGAGTGTGAAGCAGAAAAATAAGACGGATTGGGAAATTGTTGTAAAGAAACAGAATTGAATTTCTTATTTCAACCCTCGAAAATCCATGAAGTGTTGAAAAGATGATCGATTTCAAAAGGTACACGTCGGGATGTGTTGGACGACCTTGTTTTTCATACTAAGCCGGGGATATTATTCAAGGTAAGCCTGCGCCCTGGCAATGGTAAGTCGCAAATCTGTTATATTAGAAGGCATATTAAAAAAAAAAGAATGAAGCAGGCTTTAGCCTACTTCTTTTCAATTTTTGGCGCTTCTTTTACCGGGCTTTCCGTCTTGGGTGCCTCTTTCTTTGGTTCAACCGGTTTTGGGGGTATGGTCTGCGTCCTGAAAAGGTCGCTGATGCTCTCTTTTGGTGCGCCTGGCGCGGGTGGTTTGACGTCTGTGGAAAGACCCATCAGGTTTGCAGTTAATACAACAAGGTCATCCACGTTCATATCCATCTTGAGTTCATCCCTGCCGTCAATCAGGTTGCGCCTGCAGAACGGGCATGTGCTTATCAATGCTTCTGCACCTGTTTCTTTCGCATCGTTAACCCTTCCTTTGGCTACACCCATGGCAAGATCGGGGATGCCTGCTTTTACGCCTCCGCCAGCGCCGCAACAGCGCTGTTCTTTGCGGTTGCGTTTCATTTCAACCAGTTTGATGCCAGGCATGCTCTTTATGACTTTTCTTGGCTCTTCGAACACGCCGACATGTCTTCCGAGGTGACACGGGTCATGATAAGTGACAGTCTTGTTCAGGCTCTTCTCCCATTTTATCTTCCCTGCTTCAAGTTGTTCTGCCAGGAACTGGGACATGTGGATGGCCTCAAATGGCAGCGCTTTTCCATATGCGCGCGGCCAGTCTATTTTTGCTGCCCTGAAACATCCAGCACATGCAAATATAACTCTCTTTGCTCCTCTTGCCTTTAAAGCCTCGACATTGTGGATAGCTGCTTTTTTAGGAGTATCATTGATATGCTGCTGCCCTGTCCTTATTAGAGCTGAACCACAGCACCATTCCTCCTCTCCGAGCGCCATGAAAGGAACATTGAGTTTATTCAATATCCTTGCGGTGCTGACGCCCAGAACCTGCTGGTTGTATCCTGCTGTGCAGCCGATGAAATAAGCAATATCTGATTTATCGGCGATCTTGATATCAGGGGTCATCCATGCAAGGCGGTCTTTTTGCTGCTTCATGTATGGGTTATGTCCTTCTTCGATGAGCTTGGGGAATAAGCTCTGTTTACCATAAGGGCCGGTCCCGTGCTTGACCAGGTTGGCACGCGTGGATTCCCAGAGCTCGATGGTATTTATGCCCGCAGGGCATACTGTTCCGCACATGCCGCATGTGGTGCAATTATAAAGGTCATCCGTGAATTTCTTGATCTCTTCAGGTGGGATTTTATCCGGCCCCAAGAGTCTTGCCTTGAGACCGAAGCTTCGGTTCATAAAGTCCCGCCATCTGAGGATTTTGTCACGCGGTTCGATGTCCTGGTTCTTATCCCTTGCATCGTATGTGGGGCAGTATTTCACGCACTCGCCGCACCGTGTGCATGCATCGAATTCCATTAACTGTGCGGGGCTGAAATTTACCGTGTTTATTGAAGGTTTTTCTTTTGCCATTTCACTCGCCTCCCTGGTTGACCATAATGGTCAATGGAGCGGTTATTATATGGAGATATTTACTGAACGGAAGGTAAGCCACGCAGAACAGTAGAGTGAATACCTCATGGAACAGGACGGTGAGATTATCAAATAATCCGGTGGGATATGCTGAGATCAACTCTCTTTCGACATGATAGACATCCGCTCTCAGGTATTGTGCATAAAAACCTGTAATAACCACAATGAGTAAACCAATTATCAATATCCAGTCAACATCGGCATTCCTTGCCTGGACATCTTTGCTCTTAAAGAACAGTCTTCTGATTATCGCTATGGCAATACCCGCAACCAGCATATAGCCGAAAATATTGTTCGGAAGTTCAAGGGATTTCCATACACCCACAAAGAATTCATACTCTGCGTTCAATACGAATGGCCCGTAAAATTCGGCAGCAGCGGCAACGACAGTCAAAATGAATAATCCAATCCAGCCCCAGAAGATCAATATATGCATGAGCCATTCAAGTTTCCTGCGCCTGAATGTCCTGCGCTGGAACGCCACATCGAGGACTACTACCTCAAGGGCGTGCCCGATGCCTTTCTCAAATATCCTGCTTATTATCAGTTTAAGTGCGCCCCATGCGCCGATGGGCTTTGTGGCGCCTTCGGGGATCCCGCGTCCCCATTTATCTAATTGTATGTACATTCCTACCAGGAACAGGATAATGGAGATTATCGCTGTAACGACCATTATCCTGTAGTCTATGAATAATGTATCAAAAACTGTCTTTCCAAGTATTGTAAGGCCTTCTGTCATTTTATCCTCCTATTTTTCTGCCTGACGGCTTCTCTTCTCCTAAGAATCACTTTTATATTAAGCTTTCGTTATTAAGTTCTGGTAAGTTCATACGCATCGATGGATATGTTCAAATCAAAACATCCAAGGCTTATACTCAATGAGATCAAGTGGAGGTTCGATCTGGATAAATGCGAGGTATATTACATTCACAGGGGTGCGCCCGGGGATACAAGAACCATTAAAGGAAGCGATATCAGGACTATAGACAGGTCGTTTTTGATCCTTGAAGGCGATATCCATGAGGTCTATATTCCCTACCACAGGATATTCAGGATTGATTATGAAAGCAGGACTGTTTTTATGAGGAAAAGATCGAAAATTGATACAGTCGCTCCAGATTGATAACAATCCTTCCCTCACCATCTCCCATTTCCCTTTTCAGGTATTCACGGTCGAACATCTCAGTTCACCTTTATGCTGTTAAAGATATCCATGTATTCATTCCATGGAAGCACAAAGTTGTTGTTCTTCTTTTTCGTCCTGACATATTCCAGAAGCGACTCTATATGCTCTGAAATGTCATAAATTCTGGCGGCATCTGGCAGGTTTTTTGCACCTGACTGCATAATAAGTGCTGCAGCATAAGAGTTGTAGATAGGATTTTGCGGATCGATCAGTATCGTGTGAATGATGTAGTCTTCAACGGTCAACTTCCTCCTTGTGTGGAAATAATATAGTGTTCCGGTTATTAGCCTCAATCCATATATGAGAATACAGTTATTGCAGTAGCGTAGATATCCTCCGGTTCAATTCCAGTATCGGTCTGCTTCTTGAACAGAAATTCAGGACCGCGTTGCCAAAGCATTACTGCATCTTCTGCCTGAAGGCGCTGGTTTGCAAAATGGCGCCAGTAGCTGTTTATGAAATCCGCTAATTGCCTGTGGCGTCTGTTGATCACGAATTTTCCTTTTTCTTTGAGTATGAGACCGTATTTTGATAGTTTTGACAGGGCTTCTGAGACCGTGTGCCTGTTTAGAGCGATCATAGCAGCAATATCTGAAACATTATGCGGATGCGTCAGCATGCCCAGGATTTCCATTGAAGAGTATGAAAAGAGATCTTCTATCGGCAGCCGGGGGTATTCTTTCATGAACTCTTCCAGTGAACGGGCATGAAGGGTGTCTGAGCGTCTGATGAGCGTCTTTTTTCCTTCTCTGTGCTTTTGCGCAAGCCCTTCTTTAACAAGTGTAGATACGGATGTGGAGATCGTGGAATGGTCTAATCCAAGCAGATGAGCTATTTCTGATATGGATATTGGGTGTTTGAGCTCCCTAAATATTTTAAGGGCTGTGGGATTTGGCATTATATTGGATAATAATACCAACATGATATCTAAATGTTGTTGGGATTATTGGACGTTTATGCCTCATGCATGAGTCCCCCCACACTGCGCTATCCTTGGCTTCCTTCCGCCGGCCCCGCCCCCTGCAAATCAGGCACAAATCGATCTTCCCTGACGCACAGGTAGCCGCACACAGCACACTTGTAGACCTTGCTAACAATGATTTTATATCATTATCGCTATCAGATAATATGTGAAACTTTGATGAACTCTGATGAAATAGATAAATTTGTTAATAATAGCGTAGAGAGATTGAAAAATATGCAGGGATTTGAAAAAGTAAGGTTCATCATGCTCTACGGTTCATCGGTTGAAGGTATACCCCGCGAAGAGTCGGATATTGATCTGTGTATTGATATTGACGCAGATACCGATTACGAGCGCTCAAGTTTCAGGCTGAAGGTTCTGTCAGAGCTTTCTGATCTCTTCGATGTGCAGATATTTGAGCAGCTTCCCCTGATGTGAAGAAGGAAGTTATTAAGGGGAAAGTGATTTTTTGCCGGGATGAGGAGTATTTATACGAAACTGCGATTTCTGTGATAAAGGAATTTGAGGATTTCAAGTATCGTTTTTATGATTATATTGGGGAGAGGGCGATTGCATGAGGACTGAGATAATAAGGACAAAAATTGTAGAGATTCTGGAAAGCCTGGAGCTTATCAGGGAGAATTTGCCTGATAGTTTTGAGGAGTTCGCATCGCTTGGACTTTTGAAAGACGGGATGCATAAGCGGATTGAGTTCAGCATCGAGAATGTTTTTGACAATGTGAAGTATTTGATTGAGTAGTTAGTCCGTTACTCAGCTATGCAGGAGAGGGAAAAATCCTCCAGGTCAAACACAGTAAAGCCTCTGTCTCTCAATTCTTCTTTTCGCTCAATTTTCTTTGCAATGATTCCGAAGTATTCCTTTCTATCCGTTCTATTCCAATCGACGAACGTTGATTTTTCTTTTAAATTTTCTAAAAGCTTTTCTGCATCTTTCAATTTCAAATCCTGCCACTTGCATTCACAGAACAAGATTTGTTTTGTTTTTTCAGAAAGAGCTATAAGGTCTATCTCCACAGCTTTTCTCCCGGTTTCATCCCTGCTCATACCCCACCAATTCCCGATTCTCGAAAAACTGGATTGAAGCTTGTTTTTAAGGTTGAGTTCCCATAAAAATTGCTTTGACATATCCTCGAATCGCCTGCCGTGATATTTTGTGATATCATTCTCAATAATATTCCGAATCTCTTCGTAATTCCCTATTTCAAAAAGAGTCAAATTCTTATGAATATACCTGAACCAGAATGCCATAACAGGATTGCGTATTTTATATATGCCTTTTCGCGACTTCCTTATATCCTCGGTTACAGGAACGCTCCTCTCTACGGCTTCGTATGTATCTACAAGGTCGCTGAGATATCTTGTAATGGAAGTCATATTCAGCCCGGCATACGTGGCAATTTCATTCAATTTTGTGTGACCGGTAGCAATTGCTTCAAGAATTGTGTAGTATGTGCCCTTCCTTTTGCCAAACTCCTGCCTCAATATATCGAGGACTTCCATCCCGAAAGGTGCGTTCTCCCTGAGGAAGAAAAATGTTATAATATCAAGAAGCGGTTTTCTTTCAAGCTCGAAGTCCTCTATGGCAACATAATATTTAGGCATGCCTCCGAATACCGAATAGAACTCAACTGCATCCGCCTCTTTTGAGTTGCCCAGTGCTGAAAGCATTTCCTTTGCGTGCATATAGGACAAAGGCAGGAGCTTAATTTTTATTTTTATCCTCCCATATAAAGGTGCTTTCATGTCTTCAAATGTTTTTTTGATAAGACCCATGACCGAACCCAGGAAAATGAATTGAATCGGTAAATTCTTGTTTTCATCAAATTTTCGCTGGAGCATTGAATAAAAAGCAGGGTATATATCACGAAAGTTCTGGAATTCATCAAAAACGATAACCATGCCCTTGCATCTATCGAATAATATGTCGATGAATTTTTCCCAGGTATCAATGCTTGCAAGGGTATCAATGATCTTCCTCCTTTTGAACTCTTCTTCAAATTCGCCAAGCAGGGCTTTGGAGGTTTTGTTATCATAAACGAAAAAATATATTGATGGTTTATTTTTCATGAATTCTTTGACAAGCTCTGTTTTCCCCACCCGTCTCATGCCATAGATGATGGTGGAGAAGAGGCGCTTCTTTGATATAGAGTAGCCCGATTCGAGTTCTTTAAGCTCGGAGCTTCGGTTTATGAATTCCATAGTATTCATTTAGTGTATTATTCATTTGGTGAATATAAAGTTTATGCAGATGATATGTGAAATGAAGGTTTTATGCCCATCTCGCTTTGAATCAAGGCATTGAGCATGTATATGGCGCTGTCCACGTCTGTGTGCAGGAAGCCAAAATATGAAA
>CABMIH010000017.1 GCA_902386205.1 uncultured archaeon
CCTGCAATAAACTTCTCCCAGACAAATACCTATACACCGATCCAGGTTCAGAACATCGGTACTGCAAGTGCCAGCGTGAATGTGAACTTTTACGATTCAAATGGCGTTCCAGTTCAGACACAGACTGGAATAATACCTCCGAACACCGCATCCGTGTTCTGGCCTCCCGCTGCATCGACATCTTATGGATATGGATCCGCGGTTATCGAGTCCACACAGGATGTCATAGCGATTGTCAATGAGATGATAAATAACAATAATTGGGCTATGAGCTACGACGGTTTCGCGACAGGATCAAGCCAGGTATCCATCCCCTGGATAGCTTATGGCAATTCAGGCTGGAATACCCCGGTGTATGTCCAGAATACCGGGACTGTGAGCGCGAATGTTGCCGTATCGTTCTATGACCAGAACGGGGCGCCTGTTGAGACCAGGAATGCAGTTATCCCTGCGAACTCGTCACAGATATTCGTCCCGGCGGCTGCTGCGCCTACAACAGGCGGGTCGGCTGTGGTTACTTCAAGCCAGCCTGTGGCCGCTGTGGTTAGTGAGATCAACACGGCATCAACGGTGGCGATGGGATATGGTGGTTATCTCGGATAACCACCTTTTTAATAGAAAAGGTGGTAAAAAAGAGAAGCTCTCAGCATGACTTTGGAACAATTATAAGGGATGATGGAATGGAACAAACCACCCTTAGTTTCCAATATTATTTTTTAATTTGATGTGGGCGAGTCCAGCATTTAATCTGCCTTCACATCCTCCACCTGTCATCAACTGGAAAACATTCATTTATCCACATCAAGATATTATTTTCATAAATGATCCGGTACTCCCTTGAAAGAACAGGTATTCCTTCAAAGAATTTAGAGCTGATAATCTCTATTTTAAGTATATCTCTCCTGGTTTCAAGCTTGTGCTCCCGCAGGATCGTCCCTATAGGTTTATCAGCTCGCATTATATCCTCTTTAACAGCATGGGGCATTCTTTTAAGAGGCGACAGGGACTTTGCCAGAACATACACAGTGTCATTCGCATTCAGGGTTACAAGGCGCCAGTTCACCTCATCCCCTTTATCTATTTCCAGAAGTTTTGCGACATCGTTAGTGGCTTTCAGGATATGCTGCTCGATGGTAACAACCTTAATGGTCTTTCCTGTAAGCACCTCAAGCAGCTGTGTCACCGAACCATCAGTGCCAGCGCAAATACGAAGGCATGCAGGAATATCCGGCCTTTTAAGGACATCCTGCAAATTCAATCTCCCTGCACTGCTTTCTTGGCTTTTGCAAGGCGTTCCTTGGCAGTATAACCCGTAGCTTCTTCAAGAAATATCCTGTAGCGTTTATTGGTGTCAAGGATAATGTCGTCCTTTGCTTCCTTGTTGGATTGGGTATCCACGCACAGTTTCTTTTTATCAACCCATACCGATAACTGCGTGAACGCGCCGTAATTTATTGTACACTTGCCGTTTTCCTCTTTTATTTCAGCAGAAAAATTCTTCCCGAGCACCTCCCGGATCCTTATCATATCCGGGGCAAAACCTCTTTTTAATGAATACTCCTGAATAATATCACCCGTTTACTAATGATTTGCATACCATTAATAGATTACTAAAAGAATCCGGTTTTTCAAACAAATTCGGCATCGCTATAAGCTTTTAGTGCTTCGATATGCCCGTCGTACCCATTGATCTCAGCAGTCTCGGCGCTTCCCTTTATTTCCCACACCGGGATGTGGATGAGTTCCATTTCAAGGTTTATATCTTCCTCTTCAGGTGCAAATACCTTATTTTCAAATATTATGGTATCCCCTATCATCTCATTTAATCTTATTTCTTTTGCATGCTCCCTGATAATAGCATCCAGGGCTTTATCCAGAGCATCATTTTTTGCAATTACAGGCTGCTTGATCTCATAATTCTGTGTTGGAACGAAGATATTATCTTGCACATCCTTTAATTTACTAAACGAATTGGTGCCTGTAAGCGCATTGATAAAGCCCTCCCCATCTCCTGTCAGGTCAATGATCCTTGATTTGAACTTCTTCTGGGTGCTGAAGGAATAACTGTAGTGCCAGACCGGTATGAATTTCAATTTCTGGCTCCTTGAACTTCCCACTTTCGCCTGGGCAATTGAAAGGGCATCTGTCTTTCCAATATTTATGGGAACCGAGCGCAGTAAGATCCTGATAGTCCTCTCAAATTCATTTTTTTCAGATTCAGCGGGAACCTTTTCTGGAACCATAACCCGTGGCGGCAATGTTGAAAAGACCTCCCTTTCTTCTTCCAGAGGCTCTTGCACCGGAGACATCAGGATTTCTTCCAGGGCTCCTGAAAGCACGGCCCTTCCTACCCATGATTCAAGTTCACCCCTGTCCCAGACAGTAATCCCTTCGTTAAGAGCAAAAGACCGGGTTTTTTCATCAACTGAATCGAGGATCAATATACCTTTACCTCCGTACTTCCCCACGTTGTTTGAAAAATGCCTGATGCTGTTAAAATTGGCAGAGACATCATATTTAATGAAAAGGTGATCTGCATTTTTTTCAGCAAGGAAATCAGACACATCTGAATAGTTGACGCTGTACCCGTAGTATGTAAAAATCCTTTTTATGATTCCAATCACTGCTTGCTTATTCACGGACACAATACTTCTCACAAGATTAAAATACTTTATCTTTTGATAAACCAAGATATTTATCAAATTCGGTAACTATTTATCGAATCGTAATTATAACCCCTGGAATTAATATGAATGAAATTATGTTCATAATCTCAAAAATCGAAAGCATGATGTATGAAGTTACGTTCGACCCCGTAAAAGGCAATGGCAAAATAATAACCAATTTATCCATAATCGATGAAGCAAATTTCGAGGAAGTTATTGGGTTTCTGAGGCAGGCCGTGCACAGCGGCCTGGCAGTAAGCCCTTATATTAAAATAATAAGGCCGGGTGAAAAGATCGGGGATGTCAGGATCGAAAACGGTAAAATTGGCATTGCAACCTTATGCAGTATCACTATTGATGGGATATTGCTCAAAGCTGGCGTACCTGTCAAACCCAAATTCGGCGGAGTGGTTGAAATACATGACGGATCACCTTTAAGATTTACGGACATGCTGACCTATGATAGTACGACCATCGACCCTCTTGATGTATTGATGTCGCAAGAACTCACCTCGATAACCGAAATGGTGAATACCGGATCTGGAAAGATCCTGGCAAACTTGAGGGAAGCGCCGATGGCTGCGCGGGACAGGATAGAACAGGTACTTGATTCGCTTGTAAAAGCCGGATTTTCATGTATCCTGGAAGTCGGGGAACCCAATAGCGACATACTGGGGGTGCAAGTAGGCAGGGATAAACTCGGGATCGCTATCATCGGGGGAACGAACCCCATGGCCCTCATCCAGGAACATGGTATAAATATAAACACCCAGGAAATGTCATTTCTTATCGATATCAGCGAAATGTCGCATATAGATGATATAAAATAGGGTTTTTTTTCGTATATTGGGTAAGTTTTTAAAGATGAAATCATATTCTTTATATAATCTAGTTCCGTGGAGTGGATAATGACAAGAACACGGCTTCGCGATTTCATAATCACTTTCGATAAGTGGATATTTGCGGTGGCGGATTACTGCCACGAAGAAGGCATCCGTTCGATCCTCAGGTACGTACCCGACCCACAGGGCTCAAGAGGAGCACATGAAAAATTCAGGAAGATGGATTTTGATGATGCCTTCAATTTTATGAAATCAACCCGCCCTGAATGGGTCAGGGATGTACATATCGTTCCCTGGGATTCTGTAAAGGAGATACTTTCACCTGAAAAAAGACTGCCCTTCCTGGTAAAGGATAACAAAAAAGTCAGGGATATTGTCAATACCCTGAAAAAAGGAGTGGCACCTGAAAAAATGGGAGTGACAGGGTCGTTGCTTGCCGGATTGCAGAATAGCTCATCAGATATAGATTTCATCGTTTATGGAAAATCATGGTTTAAGGCACGGGATATCATTGCAGATGCGAAAAAAGTAAAATCCTGCATCACAGAGATCAGTGACGAGATGTGGAAGGAAATATATAACAAACGCAGGCCTGAAATTTCATTCGAAGAATTCCTTATACATGAATTAAGAAAGGGAAACCGGGGTATGGTGGATGGGACTTATTTTGACCTTCTGTATGTCAGGGATTGGGAGGACATAGCTCCCTGCATAAGAGGAACAGATGTCGGCTTCAAGACTATAGAAGCTCGTGTCACCAATGCCGATTTTTCATTCGACAGCCCGGCAATTTATAAGATAGACCACCCGGAAATAAGCTATGTACTTTCATATACCCATACCTATGCGGGCCAGGCGCTCCCCGGCGAGGTCATTGAAGCGCGGGGTATGGTCGAGGTTGTCGGGGATATGAAGCGCCTCGTTGTCGGGACATCAAGAGAGCCAAGGGGAGAATGGATACGGTCGCTGACGCTGCTGCGGAATTGAGAAAAGCCCCTGCATGTAAATCTCTATTTCTTGGCGTGGGCTATAACACATCCTTATATCCTCATGCGCCATAGCACATGCCATGGCAAGCCACCAGATGATGTTAAAAGAAGTTATAAAAAAAGCCGATATCCTTCTTGAGATATTGGACGCCAGGTTTCCCGACGAAACCCGGAACAGCGAGGTGGAGCGAGATATAGCGCGTTCAAAGAAACCGTTCATAATAGTCCTTAACAAATGCGATCTTGTCTCAAAAGATACAATTGAGGCGACCAAAAAACGCCTCTCGCAAATCGCACCCACGGTTTTTGTGTCAAGCAAGGAAAGGTTCGGGACAACAATGTTAAGACACAAGATCCTTGAAATCGCAGGCATAAAAGGGCGCGACATACTGGTCGGTTCTGTCGGCTATCCCAACACAGGTAAATCATCGGTGATAAATGGTGTGGCAGGGAAGCACAAAGCCAGCACGTCCCCGATATCCGGCCACACAAAAGGTGTGCAACTTGTGAATGCAGGTTCGCGCATAATGTTCATCGATACGCCAGGAGTGATACCATTTGGAGAGAACGACGAGTATATACAGGGCCTTCTTTCTGTGAAGGATGCAACACACCTGCACGACCCCGTTGGCGTGGCAATGAAGATAATAGAGAAAATGTGCGCCGGGAACAAAACTGCCCTGGAGTCCTTTTATCATGTCACAATAGAGGGACAGGATTCTTATGATACGCTTCTTCTCATAGGTAGGCAGAGCAACTTCCTGAGAAAGAAGGGTGAGGTGGATGAAACAAGGGCTGCTGTCAGGGTAATCAATGACTGGCAAAAAGGATTACTTATGATCCAGGCATCTTCTTAATTGATTTCCTTGACCCTTCCAACCCGGCCATCTTCTAATTCAACCTTTATCCCATGTGGATGGAATGAAGATTTAGTCAAAATTCTCTTTACAATGCCCCGGGTTATTTTCCCGCTCCTCTGATCCTGCTTTAAAACGATACCTACACTTATTCCCACTTTGATATTTTCCCGGGCATTACCTTTGTTCATACTAAAATTTAAATTCATAATTATATAAACTTATGCATTATTGATTGTCAGAATATTAATAAAGAGCAAATGACATCTATAAAATATGGACATTTTCATGAAATCAGCGATCGAAGAAGCCAGGAAAGGCCTGGCAGAAGGTGGGATTCCTATCGGTTCTGTCCTTGTAAAAGATGGCAGGATAATCGGGAGAGGGCATAATCAGAGGATCCAGAAAAGCGACCCCATGGCGCATGCAGAGATCGATTGCCTTCGGGATGCAGGAAGGATCGGAAATTATAAAGATACGGTGCTTTATTCAACATTAATGCCCTGTTACTTGTGTGCAGGTGCGGTTGTCCAGTTCGGGATAAAAAAAGTTGTAGTCGGAGAATCCAGGAATTTTGGGGGCGCCCTGCAATTCATGAGGCAGCATGGCGTTGAAATAATAGATATTGATAACAATGAATGTTATGAAATGATGCTTGATTTTATCAAGAAGAACTCCGGGCTCTGGTATGAGGATATAGGGAAGTAAATCATCTTTGTTCATATCCGCTTCAGGCAAGACCATGATCCGCAAATGCAATCCCGGTGATTTCAACACGATTTACCTGATCATCAATGACGCAGCCCAGGCTTATAAAAGAGTTATACCTGCTGATTGCTGGAAGGAACCCTATATGTCTGAAGAAGAGCTTCGGCATGAAATGCAAGAAGGTGTGATATTCTGGGGATATGAAATGGATGGTGAACTTGTCGGGGTTATGGGTATTCAGCATGTTCGGGATGTATCTCTGATAAGACATTCTTATGTACGAACTGCAAAGCAAAAAAAGGGAATAGGAGGGGAATTACTATCCCATCTTCGAGAACTAGCGACTCGTCCTATTTTAATTGGCACATGGGCGGATGCTGAATGGGCGATTCATTTCTATGAAAAACATGGTTTTCACCTTGTTTCATCAGGCGAGAAAGATCGATTGTTACGGAAATACTGGTCTATCCTGGAAAGACAGATTGAAACCTCTGTAGTTCTGGCTGAGGATATCAATAAACATGAATAAGAACATTCATCCTGCACTTGTCCTGCAGAACCCTTTTTAAACCTCCCAGTGATAAGGGGTATCATGCGCGGAATAGCAGGCGCGGCGGTCTGCCTGAAAGCTACCGCGGGCGCGCCGCGGTATCTGGAAGTGCTGTGCTTGCGCCTGTTTGTGTGCGCGGGGGTCAGCGGTCGGGGGGCGGAACACGGATTTACACGGATCGGACGGATACACACGGATTATGCTTTTGTTTTTTCCATCCTTTTTGCCCTGCGAACCACATCTTTAAGGCCCATTTTTTTAGTAATGTCCCCGAGTTCTGCAGTTGCGTCTCCTATCCTGGGAGTTATCGTCTGAAGATAAATTAGATACTCTTCTGCGCTTAGCTCTCTTTTCAGTATGTTGAATACTTTCTCCATTACCTTTGGGGTTTCTGCGGCGGCAGCTTCAGACATATTACACCTCACGTGGATTTTTGATTATTATCCTATATCTTGATATGCATTTAGCCTTATTTAAAATAATATCATCGGTTGTTATAAACAGTTCGACTTCGTTTTCTATCGCAATCGCTATATGTAAAGCGTCCATCGCATCAATCGCACATGTTTTCATGAGTTCGGCGGCTAATTTTTCAATATTGTCGGTGACAACTGCAAAACGGCTTGTAACATGCTTTACCAGCGACAGAACAGTTTCCTCTTTTATTTTCGGCGTAATCATAGATATTTCAGCATGCAGAGCGCTGGAATCTATTATTTCAAACTCCCCGGAATCAACTTTTTTTAAAATCTCAGCTACAGCATCTGATTCCTGAAGAATTCGGGGATGCGATGGGTCATCGAATGGTCTGCACCATGCACAGGTGTCTAAGTAAACGTACTTAATAGATTCACCACACTTCTTTTCTCTGCTTTTCAGGTAAATAAATCATCTCATTTCAACCGCAAATGTGCATTTTTCGGATTCATCTGATTTTATTCAATCACAAAAACTAAAATCCTGGCGCCGCAGGAACGGCGGACTGCCCTGAAAGCTTGCCGCGGGCGCGCCAGCGGTATTTTGAAGGGGTGCGCCTGTTTGTGTGCACAGGGAGTCAGCGGTCAGGGGACGGAACGCGGATTACACGGATTGGACGGGTACACACGGATTTTTCAGTTATTTTGTTCCATTTATTAACCCCATACCTGCGGCGCAGGCCAACATAAAGAAACATAGCTTTTATTTAGTAGAAAGTAGAAAGTAGATAAATATGGCTGAGAACATAGGTGTTAAAATAAGTTCAGATACGAAAATCATTCTTGATAGAATGCATCAACAATTACGCAGCAGTGGGATCAAAATTACAGAGAAAAAGATCCTTGACATTCTCATCACCAATACAGATGTGACAACTATACAAAAATACTTGAAAAAAGAAGATAATACCGCCCTCAAGATGTTAAAAAAACCTGTACATTGGGGAGTTGTAGATTCTTCTGAAGATATAGATCGTTATCTTTATGGAAATCCATGAGTCTTCTTATTGACACTTCTGCGCTTGTCTCAGCCAGGAATGCTGATGATAAAAACCATAATAAAGCGCTTGATATCATGACCAGGGCATTAAAAGGCGAATTTGGCAAATTGTATATCAGCGATTATATTTTCGATGAGGCAGTAACTATAGCTTATATCAGAACTGGTAATAAAAATTTCGCGAATGATATAGGAATTTTCGCAAGAACAAGACCAATTATATTTCGTTTCATTGAGCCTGTCGATTTTGAGAAGGCATGGGAACTTTATCTGCAATTTCAAGACAAGAATTTCAGTTTTACGGATTGTACGAATATCGCACTTATGGAAAGGCATGGTATTGATACTCTTTTCACCTATGATTCTGAATTTAATGGGATCGTAAGTATAATAGGCTGAAATATTATAAAATCAAAATGCTGCGCCGCCGTCCTACTCTTCTTTCCCGACAAGAATTCACTTTCGCCCCGCTCTCCCAACGCTTTTAATTACGGATGACATCTTAGCTCTGTGAAATAGGCTATGCCAGACTGGAAAAATATCAAATTAATATATGGTGATAACACGCTTGACCATATTTCCAGACATCGTGTAAGCTTATCAGAAGTGCATAACGCTCTTGATGGTTTTTTCATTCCGTACAGGATAAATGTGAATGGAATCTTGAGGTATTTAATCCTTGGCGAATCATATGGCAGGGTGCTGGTGGTAATCCTGGAACCCTCTGGAACCAGAGAAATGCGATTGATAACGGCTTTTGATGCGCCAGATAGCAAGAAGAAGTTATATAGAGGAAAGTTAAAAAGTGAATAAGATGAGAAAATACACAGCCAAAGATGAAGAGGATCTTATAAAACAAATTGAAAGCGACCCGGAACTGGATAAAGAATTAGAACAGGAAAAGCTCGTAAAAGGTCATGTTGTCGAGATAAGATATACTGGTAAGGCTCACAAAAAAGCAGGTGTAGCAAGAAAAAAATCAGATGCATCACATGCGTGATGCCCTTCAAATTCACGCTAAAATTTTATATTTGACATACCAAACACCCTTCAGTGGCGGCGGTCTGCCCGAAACCTTGCCACGGCCGCGCCGGGGTATCCGGAATGGCTGCGCCTGCGCCTGTTTGCGTGTGCGGGGTGGGCGGTCAGGGCGGAACACGGATTTACGCGGATTGGACGGATACGCACGGATTTTCGTTTTTTTTCTGTTCCACTTATTAGCCTCTATTATCCCGAAGTTTTCGCCACAACATGCAGACTTACACCCTGAAATCGAAAAGACCAAAATTCATAAATATCATCCGCCCCAATAGAAAAATGGGAGTGTAGTAAATTATGGTACAACAAGATAACCTGCAATTGATGAAAACGCTGGATGATGCATGGAATTCTCAGGATTGGGAAACGTTTGGTAAACGCCATGCTGAAAATGTCGCCGTTTTCTGGCCGGGTCAATCCGAACCAACAAGAGGACGAAATGCGCATCACAATGAAGCTGTGGAATTCTTTAAAACATTTCCAGATAACCATGTAGGGAACAATCCGTATAAGATCCTTTTTGGCCAGGGCGATTATACCTGCTCGGTAGCTGAATTTACAGGCACAATGAAAGGACCCATGAAAGGCTCTGGCGGCAAAATGATCCCGCCCACGAACAAAAAATTCCGGGTAGAGTTTTGCACGGTGGCACACTGGAAGAACGGAGAAATCTTAGAGGAGAGGCTCTTCTACGATCTGGGAGAAGTGATGAGGCAGCTCGGCCTGAGTTAGACAGGTGCATCAACAGGTTAATAATCTGATCAAATACCTATGAACCATACCAAAGAAGCATCACGAATATATAATGGAGCACTTTTCCCGATAGCGGGGGAATATATTATTGATCCTGAGCATAGCTTCGTTGAGTTTATTGTGCAGCATCTTGTGGTCGGACAGATAAGGGGAAGCTTCCACCCGCTCACAGGAAATATCAAGATTGCCGATGATCCATCATTGTCATCATTTGAGATCAGAATTGATACAGGAAGTATCAGCACTCACAACGCGACTCGTGATGATGACCTAAGAAGCGCACGATTTCTGGATGTGAGAAAATTTCCAACAATGACCTATCGCAGCAGCGGTGTTACTGCTGAACCCAGAGGGTATTTGACGGTTGAAGGTGAATTAACTATTCGCGATGTCACAAAACCGGTGTCCATTGACGTAGTTTTTAACGGCATCGTCGATGATCCATGGGGAAACACGAGAGTTGCTTTCAATGGGAGCTCAAAGATCAGTCGAAGGGATTTTGGTCTAATGACCGATTTGATGAAAGAAACAGGCGGGCTGTTAGTTGGAAAGGACATTATTATTAACATCGCCACTGAACTCCTGCTACAAACGTGAATCCGACAGAAAAAACCTTTTAAGCCCTCAGGGGGATAAAAGACCCCATGTGCGGAATAGCAGGCGCAGCAGGAAAAGACTCAAAACCATTCGTCAAAACGATGCTTGAGACCATCAGGCACAGGGGACCTGACGGCTGGGGCGCATCTTTCCTGGGTGATATCACCCTTGGCAATGTCCTGCTCAAGATCACAGGAGACAGGGGCCAGCCAATTTATAACAAGAATGCCCTGACATACAATGGGGAGATATATAATTTCAGGGACATAGCCCGGAAGCTTAATATCACAACGGATTCCGACAGTGAAGCCCTGTTTGCCCTTATTGGAAAAAAAGGTGTGGAAAAAGCGATAGATGAATTGGATGGCGATTACGCATTTGCCTATGCTGCCGACGGGGAACTCCGGCTTGCGCGCGACCCGGCCGGGGTAAAACCGCTTTACTATGGCATCGCAGGCGGACTATTCGCCTTTGCCTCCGAAAAAAAAGCATTGTGCGTCATTGGGGTTAATACTATCCGGACTCTCACGCCCGGGCACATGCTCTCTTATCGCGCGGGGAAGTTCATGGAAAAAAAAGTTTCCAGTTTCGCAACTGGGGAAAAGATAACAGATGAAACCATAGCATCAAAAGCGCTGTTCGGGGCAATAGAACAGGCAGTGAAAAAGCGTAGCTGCAAACCCTGCGCCATCGCATTCTCAGGCGGTCTTGATAGCTCTCTTATTTGTGCGCTGTCCAGAGAAGCAAAGCTGTATTCCGCAGGCATGGCAGGTTCACATGATATCAAGCAAACAACAAAAGCTGCCCGCTTACTCGGTCTTGATGATAAACTGCATCTTCATGAACTTATGGCGGATGAAGTAGAGTCAGCCATACCTGATGTAATAAGGGCGGTTGAATCCCCGGACCCGCTAAAGGTAAGCATCGCCATGCCGCTTTTCTTTGCATCAAAAGACGCTGGCAGGGATGGGATTCGCGTTATGCTTTCTGGCCAGGGCGCGGATGAACTCTTTGCAGGTTACAAACGGTATGAATCACTTGATTACGGGGAACTTGAACCTGCGCTGCGCAGAGACCTTGACAATATTGCAGGGAACAACCTTGAACGGGACGATGCGGTGACAATGGCAAACTCCGTTGAACTGCGAGTTCCGTACCTCGACAGGCAGGTCGTGGAACTTGCTTTGCGGATTGCCCCTGAACTTAAGATACACAAAGGGATGCGAAAATATATACTCCGGATGGCGGCAAAGGAAATCCTTCCTGATGAACTTGTGTTCAAGGAAAAAAAAGCAGCGCAGTATAGCAGCGGGATTCATTCGCAGCTTGAGAAGCTTGCGAGGAAGAACGGGTACAGCGGGGAAGGATACTTGAGAAAGTACCTTGAAGATATTAACCGTAACTCTGAATGTGTTACGTAATATCACAACAGGAATGGAACACGGATTTGCACGGATTGGACAGATTTCCGCGGATTCGAAATCCGTGCCGATCCGTGTAATCCATGCAATCCGCGTTCTACACCACATTGCTGTGCTTTTTATACCAGCGCGCAAAGAAATAATCTCACAATTTTTGTGCCCTTTGCGTTCTCTGTAGTGAGTTATTGAAAATATAGAATAATATGCAGTATTTTGCGTCTCACTGCCTTAAGTACAGATAATCTTGGCCGTTTAACCCTATTACCTGATTACTGTGAACAGGCGCACTTATATCAGCTTCGTTCCTGTTTATGTACACTTCCCTGCCAAAATACGCATACTCGTATCCGTAAGCCTTGAGCATATCTTCTTTTTTCAGGATTTTATCAGTCTGAGGATCAACAAAATACAGTCTATCATCAAGAATTACGGCTGCAAGCATGTGCCATGCATCCTGTCCCTTTACTGCGCCTGTCAGCTTCACGGCATAGACTTCAAAGCCTGCATTGCTTGCGTTTTTCATGAAATCCCTTGTAAAATGGGAACACACATAAAGCTCTTCATATATTTTTGAATTATCCAGTATGTAAGGATGTTTATTGGTCGCATCCTCTTTTAACCAGGAAACGAACCTGTCATAATCCGTTTTGGGTTTTTCAGTAATAGCAGGCGTTGATGTTGCTATCGGGACATCAGGTACCGGGGTTGCAACAGGACTTACTGCCGTCACTGTAATAACAGGCGTAGTTCCTTCAGTACCATGAACCGGCTTTTGTTCGATGCATCCTGAAAATAAAACAATTAATAAAAATACGATTACAAGAAACTTCATCATTTCTTATAAACATCTTCGGGTTCAAACAGCTTTTCGCCGATAACTTCCCCTTCTATCGTCCTGTAGAAACATGACCTGTAACCTGTATGGCATGCGCCGCCTATTTGTTCGACCTTGAGCAGCACTGCATCGGCATCGCAATCTATCAGAATATCGTGAACAAGCTGCTCGTGGCCAGAGGTTTCCCCTTTTTTCCAGAGTTTGCGCCTTGACCTGCTCCAGTAAAAAGCCTTTTTTGTCTCGATTGTCCTTTTCAGGGCTTCCTTATCCATAAAAGCCACCATAAGGACCTCGCCTGTTTTATGATCCTGGGCTATGGCTGTAACAAGACCGTCTTCAAATTTTAAGTCTTTGATGTCCATGCATCTCAGGATAATCCTGAAACCTTAATAATTTATCCAAAGACTATCAAGGTTTATTTACTATGAAGAGCAACAAAGTAAACGGGTAACAACGATGGAAAAAAAGATAGAACCTGAAGAGGTAGCCGGGCTTTCCGAGGAAGACGCTTCAAAAAGGCTAAAAGAGGCGGGCTATAACGAGCTTCCTTCCCAAAAAAAACAGGGATTTTTTTCAATAATGTTCAATATTCTCCGTGAACCGATGCTGCTCCTTCTTTTAGGCTCTGGCCTGATATATTTGTTCGTGGGAGAAATAAACGATGCCATGATGTTGCTTTTTTTTGTATTGGTAGTGGTTGGAATTACTTTTTACCAGGAAAGAAAGACCGAGAGGGCTTTAGAGGCTTTAAAAAACCTGTCAAGCCCAAGGGCGCTTGTGATAAGGGATGGAAAGCAAAAAAGGATTCCGGGCCGGGAGGTGGTCCCTGATGACATATTAATCATAAGGGAAGGAGACCGCGTCCCTGCCGACGGTGTACTGGTATTTTGTTCCAATCTTCTGGTAGATGAATCCCTGCTGACAGGAGAATCGATCGCAGTCCGAAAATCCGAATGGGACGGCAAAACACCATACGTGCAACCTGGGGGAGACGATTTACCGTTCGTATATTCAGGGACGCTGGTCATCCAGGGGCACGGAATGGCCAGGGTCAGATCAACAGGGATAAATACCGAGATGGGAAAAATTGGGAGAGCCCTGGAGACGATCTCAAGTGAAGAAACATTGCTTAAGAAAGAAACCGGGCTTATTGTCAGGAATTTTGCCATCGGCGGGCTGGTGCTATGTATTTTCGTCGTGGTAGTTTACGGGTTGACCAGAGGGGACTGGCTGAACGGATTACTGGCGGGATTGAGTTTGAGCATGGCGCTGCTGCCTGAAGAATTTTCAGTGGTTTTGCTTATTTTTATGAGCATGGGCGCGTGGCGCATGTCAAAAAGGCATGTTCTGACAAGAAAAATGCCTGCCATTGAAACCCTGGGTTCAGCCACAGTTCTATGTGTGGATAAAACCGGGACTTTGACAATGAACAGGATGATCTTGAGTTCCCTGTTCGCAAAGGGTGAATATTATGAAGCAGATAAGAACGGGCATCTGCCTCTGCCTGAAAAGTTCCATGAACTTCTTGAGTTTGGCTACCTGGCAAGCCAGAAAGACCCTTTTGACCCTGTGGAGAAAGAGATCAAGAATGGCACCGAAAAATTCCTTTGCGATACCGAACACATACACAAGAACTGGAAGCTTGTCAGGGAGTATCCACTCTCAAAGAATTTGCTTGCCCTGTCAAATGTATGGGAGTCGCACGACAGGAGAAAGCACGTCATTGCAGCAAAAGGGGCTCCAGAGGCGATTGCAGAACTATGCCACATGAGCGGGGAAAAAAAGAAAGAATTGCTTTCCCAGGTCCAAAAAATGGCAGATAAAGGGCAGAGGCTTCTCGGTGTTGCCAAATCCAGCTTTCAGGATGAGACTTTGCCCGAAAAACAGCATGATTTCGAATTTGAGTTTATCGGCCTGTTCGGTTTTGTGGATCCCGTACGCGTGGGAATAGCAGAAGCGCTTGCTGAATGCTATACTGCGGGGATAAGGGTCATTATGATCACCGGAGATTATCCGGGCACGGCACAACACATTGCCAGGCAGATCGGTTTGAAGGACCCCGAGAGTTTTATCACGGGTACGGAACTTGCAGGAATGAGCCAGCAGGAACTGCGGGAGAAGATCAGGACGATAAACATTTTCGCACGGGTCGTGCCTGAGCAAAAACTGGCGATAGTGAACGCCTTGAAGGCGAACGGCGAAGTGGTGGCGATGACAGGCGACGGGGTCAATGACGCTCCCGCGTTGAAATCTGCCCATATAGGTATTGCGATGGGTGAGAGGGGGACGGACGTGGCGCGCGAGTCTTCAGCGATAGTGCTGCTGAACGATGATTTCTCGTCCATAGTGGCAGCCGTCAGGCTGGGGAGAAGGATTTTCGACAACCTCAAGAAAGCCGTCTCCTACATATTTTCAGTTCATGTCCCGATCGCAGGGATCGCGCTTTTCCCGATTCTCCTGAAACTGCCCCTTGTGCTTTTGCCGGCGCATATTGCATTTCTTGAACTTATAATAGACCCTGCGTGTTCCACGGTCTTTGAAGCCGAGCCTGAGGAAAAAAACATTATGAACAGGCCCCCCCGTAACTTGAAGGAACGGTTGTTCGGAAAAGAAAGTTTTTATTGCGGCCTCTTGCAGGGAATTAGCGTGCTTGCTGTAGTGGTAGTTGTTTTTGTTCTGGCATTATATCTTGGCAAGGATGAAACAGATGCCAGGACACTTACTTTCGCTACCCTTGTAATTGCAAATCTTACATTGATAGTGGCGAACCTGTCATGGTCAAAGAGCATACTCAAATCATTTAGTCCTGAAAACAAGGCATTGCGGTTTGTAATAGTAGGGGCGCTTTCCACTCTTGTCCTTGTCCTGTACGTGCCAGTCTTAAGAAACCTTTTTCACTTTTCAGTGCTGCATTATAATGATATAGTGATAGTCCTTGTTGCAGGGATTTTAAGCGTGGCGTGGTTTAAGCTGTTAAATATCAGGTCGAAAATAGATATTGAATAATCGTTGGTTATTTTATGCCAAGCACATCTTTCATCTCGTAAATCCCCGGGGATGCATTCGAAACCCATGATGCCGCCTTTATCGCGCCTTTTGCAAACGCCTGCCTGCTGTGAGCCTGGTGCTTAATCTCAATCCGCTCCCCGTCCCCTGCAAATAGAACCGTATGGTCACCTGCAATATCCCCTCCCCGTACTGCATGGATGCCTATTTCCTTCTGCCGGGGCGCAATACCGTGCCTGCCATAAATAATATCTTTTCCTCCAAGCGTCTTTGAGATTATTTCTGCCGCTTTTACTGCCGTTCCGCTTGGGGCATCCTTTTTCTGGTTGTGATGCGCCTCTATGATCTCAATGTCATAATCTGAAAGTCTTTCTGCCGCCTGGACAAGCAATCCCCAGAAAACATTCACTCCTATAGAGAAATTGGGGGTAATGACAGCAGCAACTTCATTTTCTTTAATGGCTTTTTCCATTAGCGCCCGCTGTTCGGGGGTGAAACCTGTGGTCCCGACGACAAGGTTTACCTTTTTTCCTGCACTTGCTATTACGTTCTTCACTGCTGCCTGGGCGATCGTGAAATCAATAAGCACATCGGGTTTTGTTTTTCCTAAAATGGTATCAATGTCATTGGCATCCCAGACCTGGACATTCAATTTACCTATCCTCATTACCTCGCCTATGTCTTTGCCTGTGTTTGTGACATCAATTGCAGAAACGAGTTTCATTTCAGGGGATTTCAGGACATTTTCAATAATGAGCCCGCCCATTTTCCCGCAGGCGCCGGTGACTGCAATTTTTATCATAAACCTCACTTTATCAGATGAAGGTCATCCAGGGCGGCCTTTAATTTTATTTCATTATCCTCACTTAGCCCGGCAAGGGGAAGCCGCAGGTCTCCGGCCGGGAGTCCGATAAGTTCAACTGCCTTTTTGATGGGTATAGGATTAGTCTCCAAAAAGACTGCCCGTATCAGGGGAGCCAGAGCAAGGTGGAGTTTCCTGGCCTCACCTATATTTCCATTGCGGAAAGCCTCCACCATGGAAACAACCATTCTCGGTGCAACATTGGCTACGACTGAAATTACACCAACGCCTCCCAGGGCCATTATGGGAAGCGTGAGACCGTCATCGCCCGAGAATACAACGAAATCTTCATCCTGTGTGAGTTCGATGATACGTGTGACCTGGTCAAGGTTGCCGCTTGCCTCTTTTACCCCGATGATATTGCTTTCCTTTGCCAGTTGTGCCACCACTTCGGGCTTGAGGTTGATACCCGTCCTTGAAGGGACATTGTATAGAATAAGAGGGATATCAACTGCATTCGCGACCGTTTTGAAATGGGCAAGCATTCCGCGGTCGTTGGGCTTGTTATAATATGGAGTGATCAGGAGGGCCGCATCAGCCCCGGCATCATGGGCAAATCTTGTAAGTTCCAGCGCTTCGGTCGTGCTGTTGGAACCCGTCCCTGCAACAACCGGGACACTTGAGCAATCAACCGTGGTCTCAATTACTTTTTCATGCTCCTTTATGGAAAGGGTAGCCGATTCACCCGTGGTTCCGCAGGGAACCATACCTGAAACCCCGCCTTCGATCAAAAATCCGACATTCTGCTGCAAGCCTTCCACATCGACTTTATTATCCTTTGTGAAAGGAGTTATTAAAGCAGGAAGAACGCCGTCGATCATAATCCCCCTACTTCTTACGGATCGCCTTAACTCTTAATTGTCGCACTATATATCCCGCTACGCGGTTCCTGATAACCTTGCTTTCGATGTTTGTGAATTTTGTGACATACTCTTTGTTCTGTCCAAAATCCGTTGTGAAGACATCGCCATGCTCTTCAAGTAACTGGCTTGATAATGATTTGATATAATTGGGTCTAATATTTCCCATGTTATTGCTCCATTTGCCTTCGCATACAACTCCATTATTCATATAGGTTTTGGGGATAATTTCAAGGACTTCAATTATATCCGGATCAAAAAGCAATATTTTTAAATGATAATGGTTTATGCGGGCCTATGATACGGGTATCGGATATTACAGTTTATCTTAAATGTCCGAGGATGTGTTATTTCTTATATAAAGGACATGATCTCCCGAAAACCGTAACTCCCGAGCGCATACTGCTGAAAGAACTGGCCCTGGCATATGGGTCAGCTTATAACAAAGAGGATAAACTGGCGATCTTAAATGCCGAACTTGACAGGATATCGGATGAGATCCGTGTCATTTACCCTGAAGAACTGGCAGGGGTCGATGCTGACAAAATGGCAGTTTCCGTATCAAATGTCAGGTCGCGCCTTGAAGAAATATGTTTAAATCTTTCTTCGACCGGGGATTTTTATGGATATAGATCAGTCCAGTTCGAACCCCTGCTGCGCTCTGAAAAATTCGGGTTTGCAGGCAGTCCTGATAAACTGATACAGGTCGGTGATGCATTCTTCCCATCTATTATAAAGACGGGAAATATCCCGGAGAACGGCGTATGGCGAAGTGACAGGTTACAGTTGACCGCTTATTCCGTGCTGGCTGAAGAAATGTACGGTACTGTAGTCGGACGGGGGTTCGTTGAATATGCAAATTGGGGCAGGGTCAGGGAAGTAACAATAAAAAGGCTTGAACGCAGGCAAGTCCTCCAGATACTGGATAAAATCAAGAAAATTCAGAGCGGTTCCATGCCTGAAAAACCGGATAATGCCCCATGCAAGAACTGCGGTTTTAACGGGATGTGTGATGTAAGAACCACCCTTGCTTCCAGATTTTTTTAAAAGGAAGCGTACCTGACCTGGATTTTTAATGAATCCTTATTCTGGCTTTTGATCCTCAATGTCCTGTTTTGTTCCTCTTCGGGATCTGTTAATTGCAATATCACATCCCTGGCTCTTTCCAGGAGGATTTTTCCTTTTTCAGTCGTTATGTATTTATCAATCCTGTTCTCAACAAGGCCGCGATTCTGTAATAAATCAAGGTATCTTTCCGCGAGCTTGAAATTCAGGTTTGTCTTGTAAACAATACCTGTCTTATTTGTACCTGCTCTTGCAACTTCCAGAATATCAATAATGATGTCTATCCTGCTTCGATTCATTTTTTAACCTCCTATCAACCCATGCTATGTAACTATCCTATATATAGCTTATGCTTATGGTGCTCATGCGCATATAATAAAATATGAATGATAGTTTTTCAGTCAAAATAACGATAGTGGAACCTGGATAAAACTGAATAGTAATTAAGCGCCATCAAAAAAATTAAAATTTTGCGCCTGTAAGAGTTTTAGTTTCTGTAACTCCTTTTATCGATCTTATTTTATTTACGACTATATCGCTCAGGGCCTCATAATCAGGCGCCTGGATCTTTGCTATAAGGTCATAATCCCCGAATAACGGATGCAATTCCTGGATCTCATCCCATTTTATCATAGTGTCAAAAACTTTTTTCTCAGAGCCAGGAGCCACGTTTATTAATACAAAACCTACTGCCATTTATTCACCCATTACCTACTATATGGTTTGGTGAATATAACATTTTCTAAATGAATAAACGTGATGTTTCTAATGTACAATTATTTTTCCTGATTTTGGATATTCTTTGTAAGTATGATTAAATGGATCATATTCCGCAAGTACAAAAATAAAATTGCCGGACCGGTTAAACTGGTGCTGGTATTTATCAGAATATGTCAGGATCTTATTTTCAAATAAACTATCTTTACTTACAAGAACGATCCTTGTACGCTGGTTCTCTTCGTTGTTCCATATAATGATATCTGATATGTTTATGGTACTGACTTCCGGGTTAAAACCATGAGCAACATCGATTTTTATTGAATATTTCTTTGATCCTTTCATCCCGGTTTCGGCTGATGGCTGATCCTGCCCTGCCCTCAACGTCGGTGTCATATTTGCACGGGATGTGTTCAGGGCTCCGGTATCCGGGAGGTCCCCGGCTTTTTGGGATTGGGGGTTTGATTGGATCAGGGAATTAAAAATGAGAGAAATCACAATAATGAAAATGAAACCTCCAAGTGCGATTGAATAGTTACGGGATTTTTTGATCCCGGGTAATTTTTTGATGGATGGGATTTTGACCTGTAGGACATCTTCCTTGATGTCCCCGGGATTTTTTTGCTCTGAGAAATCCTGGTACCAGTCGCATGCCGGATTTAAACAGAACTGGGCCACCGGGATATCCACAAATCCAAGCCCGATTGATTTTTTTATGATTTTTGTCTGGACATTGCCGCCGCATTTTGGGCATTTTTCGGCGAATTTCATAAGCATCATAATTATATTACGCAGTATTAAGATTTACGGAAATCTATATAATATACATTAACTAACAAAAAAACAATGCACATAAAACAACAGATAAGGATTCTCGCTATTGATGATTCTCCTTTGATAAACGAAAGGGTTACGATAATCGGGACTTTTTTCCGCGGGGCACAGCAGCTTGACGGTATCCTTTGCAGTAATATCGGAAAGGACGGCATGGATGCGACGGATACTATAATCCGGATGGTAAGTAACTCAAAATATTACGGCCAGATAAGGGTGATCATGCTTGACGGGGTTACATATGCAGGTTTTAATCCTGTCGATATAAACAGGATTTTTAATGAAACTAATATCCCGATCATTGTTTTTATGCGCTCATATCCGGATTTCGAAAAGATCAAACTTGCACTTTCACATCTTGATGACGCGGAAAAAAGATGGGAAATAATCCAGGGAGCAGGCACGATCTATGATATATCCACTCCTGAAAAAACTGTTTTTATCCAGTTATGCGGGCTCGATAAGGAAAGCGCGATCACTATCGTCCGCAGGACTTCAATTTACAGCAATATCCCTGAACCGCTTCGAGTGGCGCATCTTATCGCTACGGGCGTGGTTCTTGGAGAATCAAAAGGTAAAGCCTAAGTCCTCTTTACAAGGATCTTAAAGATCTTACCATCCTGCTTTACAGAGAGCAGTTTGTTCCCCGACTTTTTAGCCCATGAGTCGATATTCTGCGGGGCTACAGGGTCATCGGCGATTACCTCCAGTATCTCACCGCTTTTTAGCTGTTCAACCTTTTTCTTTGTCAGGATGAGAGGATACGGGCAGCATTCGCCGCGCACATCCAGGGTTTCGTCGGGAATCGGTTCTGTCATCAGAATACCATGTTAACGTCTGCTTCAAGTATTTTATCAGTCAATTCGTCAAGTGATATCTTTTTGATCCCGTCAATGACCTCACTGTCGCTTATGCCGCGTTTTGCAATATCCCTGTCAAGTGCGAAGAAGCTTACGAGTTCTATGTTTTTTATTATCTCGGCTTCCACTGAAGGCACGTCCTTGAACCATACGGCAAGGTCACCGTATCCGGTTTTCTGCCCCTTGACGATGGAATGCACGCCGCCGCTTGCAAAAATCAGCGAGGCTTCATTCCCTGCGGCCACCTGGGATGCGGCCATCGGGACTGCTGAGTACGCGTCTTCTTTCCCGTAAGGGGGCTGGGTCACTATAATATTTACTTTCTTGCTCATTTTTTCACCCCATGAGGATGGTCTTATCAGATTCTGCCGTCCACTCGCCAAGGTCGTAAAGCCCGCCGATTATTACGCCTTCTGTCTGCTGCTTTGTTACCCCGCGGGCATCCGTGCATTTTATGCATGCTATGGCATCTGCTTTGGGTTCCTTTATGCCTTTTTTCACGATAGTGCCGAATATGGTCTCTATGGGGGGGAATTCTTTTGGCGCCTGGTCCCTGTGGGCTATCACAGTGGCGTCAAGATAATTGAAGAAATTAACAGTTATCCCTTTTTCTTTTGCCGCATGGGCAAGTCTCATCATTGTGAATACGCCCTCATCCCTGTAGGGGCCGTTTATTGATACTATATTAAGCTTTTTTCCTGTCATCTTATCACCTAAAACCATGCTACCCTGTCAAATCCCATTATGGAATCAAGAAGTGCGCCTATTTCTTTTACTTCCACCTGGCCGACCAGTTTATTTGTCAGCGACCTTGAGAGCACCGCTTTATCGTCCGCATATATCTTTATTCCTTTCTTATGCGCAACAGCAAGCTTGTTTCCGAAATCTGATTTTCTTGCTGCTGTCACTCCATCTTCTATTAAATATAGTGCAACATCATTTCCTTTTTCTTTTGCTTTGAGCCCTATATCCAGTACGAGATCCGGGGTCTCTGTTGTATATGGGTCTTTTGATAAGACCAGCAATAAACTTGTCATTTTTTTACCTCTGAGGTTTTTATACGATTTGAACCATGAATTATTATTATGGGTTTTAAATGTTTTGATGTAGGCAATCTTAATAAGCAATGCCGACCATTTCGCACAAAAATACTGCCGAGGTAGCCAAGCGGCCTAAGGCGCTGGTCTTGAAAACCAGTTGTGCTACGCACAGCAAGAGTTCAAATCTCTTCCTCGGCGCCTTGAATTTTCACGCATAGGACTTTATAAATGCTTTTCCTTATCCCGCTTCTGAAATACACTCATTGCTGAATCAAGGATCATTGGTTTCGAGTACTCCATTATCCAAATTCCAGAAAAGAATTTCACAAATGAATTACCTTCCCCAGCGCAGCCTCGGCAGCTTCCCCCAGCATTTCGGGATGCATGGTTCCTTGCAAGATCCTCTAAAAAAGCCGCCATTTCTATTGAATGCGACGCCTCGCTTATCAGCATGGAAGCGTTCGCGCCGACTATTTGCATCCCGAGTATCTCCCCGTTCTTTTTGTCTGCCACCACCTTGACAAAGCCGTAGGTCCTGTCCATGGCAAGCGCGCTTCCCGATGCCCTGAAAGGGAATTTTGCTGCATTAGAAAACTACAAAAATTTATTTCTTCAAAGCATTTATCAATACGGCTTGATAATCTTATAATCAGTGGAGGTTTTTTATGGATAAAGTAGTACATTTTGAGATCCCTGCAGATGACCTTGAGAGAGCCCAGAAATTCTACAGGAGCGTTTTTGGCTGGAAGATGGATGCCGTGCCGGAAATGGAATACATCCTCATCTGGACTGTCCCGGTAGATGAAAAAGGCATGCCGGCAGAGCCGGGTGCGATAAACGGCGGCATGATGAAACGCCAGAGCCCTTTTAATTCTCCTATCATTACGATCAATGTGGAGAATATTGAGGACGCAATGAAGAATGTGAAAAAAATGGGGGGTAAAATGGTCAGGGAAAAAATGCAGGTAGGGGACATGGGTTATGCTGCCTATTTCAAAGATACCGAAGGTAATATAATTGGACTGTGGCAGAAAATCGGATAGTGGAGACATCTTGAAAAGTGAAGGATTGGACCTGATAATAACAGTCCGCAATCCAGAAACCATTTAATTCGCCATCGGCTCTCTGTGATTTATTAGACAGGGCTGTTCGGGATGCGAACTCTTATTTAATTAGGAATACAAACATTAGGATTATGTTCCTTTTCATTGACATAAAAGAAGAGCTGTCTTTCCTTCATAAGCGATACGAAACAATATGATCCGCTTTGCGGATGTTTTTCCAGACAGTGAGATTGTCCACGCACTGAGTGGACAATTGAACTTAAACTTGAAAAATTCAGGGCGCAGGGCGCCCATCAGGATTTAGATAAGTATTTATTTCTTGACGCTTTACTTGGTAAGTGGTGTAAGACAAATGGAAATAGAAACTGAAGATATAGAAATGGCAACAATGAGCACAAAAGGGCAGGTTATCATACCTGCAAGACTGAGGAAAAAGTATGGGCTTAAAAAAGGGAGGAAGATTGTTTTTATGGAAGAACGTAACTGTATCAAGATATTGCCTCCCACGGACTTGAGGTCACTCTGCGGCTCGTGGCCCGATCTTGACGCAGATGCTCTTACAAAAGAAATAATAGAAGATCGAGAGCGTGATGCCGAGATAGAAAGAGAAAGGGAGGGACGAATAGAAAAGACGGTCCAGGAGAACTTGAGGAAGAAACGATGAACCGGATTTTAATAGATACGATGCACCTCGGGAAACTTATCCAGGACGATAATTATCTCGAATTAGCCGGTTCAATAAGTGATGGTGATCTTGAAGCAATATGCTCGGTTATCTCCCTTTTAGAGTTGACCAAACGATTGGGTATGAGAGATGAAGACCGAATGCGTAAAATCAGGCAAGATCTATTATCTTCCAGACTGGTTTTTGTGAATGTAAACCGTACAATCGCAATTCAAGCCGGTGAGTTGCGCTTGAAATATGATATTCCCACTGCTGATTCGCTGATTGCCGCAACCGGCATAGCTGGAAATGCATTAAATATTCTAACTGATGATACCCGTCATTTCGGGCCCATTAAAAATCTGATCAAAATAAAAACCCTCAAGCAGGTCATGGATATGGCAAAGCATGGAAGATAAGAAAACATCTATTTCTAAAAAGGAGCCGCTTGTAACAATAAAAGATTACAGGAAATATCACGCTAAAACCAAAAAGGCAGTTGTAGAGTCTATAGAACCCACTGAATACATCAGAAAAACCAGAGTAAAAGGTGAATTTTATTGAAGCTTGTTTTCGACTCTGATGTTCTGATTCCTGCCTATCGTATCAAATTCCCATCCGGGCGCCCTCCGCATAGTCTCGGATGCCGCAGTTTATTCCTGTTTTCTTGAGAAGGGCAAAAAAGCAGATCACAGGCTTGAGGCGGGCCGGGGTGCATACTTCTATGTGCTGGAAGGCGGACCTGTGGAGGTGAATGGCGTTCACATTCCGGGGCTGGGGGCGGCGAAGATTGAGGAGGAGGCAGGGCTGCGGTTTGAAGCTGAAAAGGATGCGGAGGTTTTGCTTGTTGAGGTAGTGATGATTTAGGGAGGGGAGAATGGGGAGAAATAGATTGCTGTTGATAGTTTCAATGATTTCATTCAGAACCGTTCATTTCAAATACTATGTAGTTGAAAATTGAGAATAATAGGGGTTGATTCAGCTTATACAGGCCTCGTACATCGTACGGGGTATACCGGAGTGACTGCCGGAAGGCAAGACCTCATGCTCCCAGAAGACGATCGATTCCAAAACGACCATCTTCAAACCCGAATCAGGCGCAGATAATATCTTTATAAAATGGATATGAATCCTAGTCTAATTTTATGTTAGACCACTAGAGCTACTAAGATTTTTATTTAAAGCTTTTAGAGATATAACGATTACTTTAAAGCATGAAAACAATATACCAACAGATATATATGTTCATATGAAATAAGATAGGTTAATAAAAATCGTTGAAGGAGAGCGAATAAGTTAAAATGAGGTGAATTTTTTGGAGGAGAGTAAATGGATTGTTAAATGGGGACTCCTAGGATTGAAGGTAAAGGGACTCACGGGAGAAAATATTAAAGAAAGATCAGACGTTGTTAAAAAATTAAATATTAATGATGTAGTAAATATTTTTAAAAAATCAGAGCATATATTTGATATAAATATCGGAGAACAAGACAAAATCAATTTTATTCTCCCCTTTATGGAATTAAGTGAACCAATTAATCTATTGATCAAAATTCCAAAAAGAGAAATAGAAGAATCAGACTTTCACTTATTATCTAAAGAGTATATAGATTTTGGGACAGAATTTAATGTTATGTATAATGGTTATCTTTACATCATATATAGGAAAATAGATACCACAAAAAAAGATTTTAGAGGGGATTGGCAGATAAGAGAACTTTTAGAAAAATTAATTGAAAAATCTGGAAATTATGAATCAGTATCTATACCGCCTACACCATTTAGAGAAGAACTTTTCATAAGTTTCTCTGCGGATAAAGGCATTCGAGATGTAAAACTAGATAAAACTGGTGATAATGAAGTCGAAGTAGTATTGCCGAATGGATATTCAATTGAAAATTTCTTTAGAAAATTCTATCATAATCTGTACATAGATTTTTATAGCTATTTCCGGGTTCTTAAAAATGTCAAAGAATTAGAAAAAATAGAAAGAAATATAAATGAACTTTTTGTAGAAATTACAGAGAACTGCCTATTTCTGCAAAACTTAAAATTTTATCAGTTTTATGAAAAACATAAATTAAAGAAAAAGATTAAGAGAAGTATTGCTGATCAATTTATCAATTTCTCTAATTATCAAAATATATTAAAGATATATTCATCAGATAAAGATATATGTTTATTGGAAATATCAAATAATCAATTTTTTAATAATTATATAGATAAATTTAAAAAAGAAATACAATACAGTGGAATTGATTTTGAATCTATACATTCTCTGATAGATTATTCAAAAGATGTCATTGTAGCGCATGAAGGAAATATTAATTATTTGATAGGTGCTCTTTTGGGAGGATTTTTTACAATTATTGGGGTAATAATTGGAAAGATGATTTAATTGCTATAACCTGTTCCCTGTTAACGAAAGAAGACTTTATGAAAAAGAAATGAAAGGTTAGTCCGATGTCATACTTATCAACATCTACTGGAAAGCATTTCTACATTAGAAATAAATATCGTTTCGGAATATCAAGAGAGATTAATGCGCCTGAAGTAAAGCCAAGAATGCAAAGAAACAAATACTGATACAAAACTTGAGCATCCATGTTGGGATGCCCCGGATTTCAGAGGCTGACCGACAATTATTATCAAAAACAGATCATTCTGGCAATATTTGCAGAATTATTCAGTTAATCTAAAAAAGAACGAATAATATTTTCCAAATTAGCACTTTATACCGCTAAATTCA
>CABMIH010000018.1 GCA_902386205.1 uncultured archaeon
ACAACAGGTTTCTGGTTCTGGGTTTTTACAGATACTTTATGGGTTGTTACATTCGTTAACGGGGAATTATGACAGCTTGTACCACATTTCCCGGGGTCGGTGGCGTTCTTGTTTCCCAGGATATGATTTCTGCCTGATTCAACTGCGATGCCGGGGCCGTGGAATGGGGTATCCAGGCCGTTGTGTGTGGTGTGGCAGTCATGACAGCCTGCCTGCGAACTGATAAGCTGCCACCCTGGATTTTCGATCCTGCCTCCCGGTCCCGCTGTGCCCTGGACGTGATATGTGTCCGGTGCATGACAGCTCTTGCAGGTATTTGAGCCGTGTAGCAGGGAACTTATGATTAGTGCCGGGTCGGTTACGGGGACTATTCCGCTGCTGTTCTTGTGACAGCTATCGCACAGGTAAACGTGGCTCCGGTTCATGTCCTGCTGGTAGTGGCATGTCCAGCAGTCGTTGTTGGTGACATTACCGGTCCCGTCACTTGTGTTGATGTTGGCATGGCGGGCGAATTTTGAGGTGTTCACATCGTTGGGGACATGGCATGCGATGCAGTCGGTGCCTCCGGCTGAAGTCACTTTATGTGGATCACCATGACAGCCAAGGCACTGGGCTGGTGTATATTGGGAAAATGTGGGTTCCTGGACCGGGTGGCTGGTTGGTGCTGCGGTATGGCAATTCTGGCAGTTTTTTATCACTATGTCATGCATTGCATTATGGCACATCCTGCACTGTATGTCCGGGGTGCCATCATTGTTCGTGTCAACGTGGGCAAAGCCGGGGTTCCAATTCGGGATTTGATCGGTCGTGAATTCTTTGCCTGCTCCGTTTGAGTTATGGCAACTGTTGCATTCAGGTATTACCGGAAGTGGTTTTTGTTGTATAGGGTAAGTGGAGTTTATAGTGTAGTTCAATGGGGATTGAAGTACCCCGATCCAATCTGTTGTCAGGTCGTAACCGTACACAGTAAGTACCCATTGGCCAGGTATGGGAGTGATGTTTGTGTAGGTTTCCGGTTTGTTGGTGAAGGTTGAACCATTGTAGTATGGATAATCTCCTTTGTCAGGGATTTTGGGATCGCTTCTGTTTCTCGGATTAAAATTGGGTGGATAAAGATAGAATCCGATGTTTGATGCCCCTTCCCAATCAAGTGCCACGTTAAGTGGCCCACCAGGGATTACATTTATGACATAATAATCCTGGAATTGTTGTATGCTTGTAAAATCTGGAGTAAAGTTGTTGACGGTATTTCGAATTGTATAGTTGTCCTGTTTGAAGCCTCCCTGAGGATCAGGTAGTGTAAGATCATTGTGGCAATCCAGGCATGTGAGATTTATATGCATGCCGCTGTTGAGTTGTATTAAATCATAGTTATATTGTGGTAAAGGTGCATTATTAATCCCACCCTGAGTGAAGGTTACTCCGTTAAATGTCTGGGGATCAAGATTTCTATTGGTATGGCAATCAGTACATGGGATAAGTCTGTGTGCTGTGTTCTGATGCACGTTCCCCGCATCAACCGTATCATGAGTTATCTGATTTATCCCATGACACAGATAGCAGGCTGAATCCATGTCTACGTTGATTTTTTGAATCTTATTATTTCGATGCTGATTTCCGCTGCCATGGCAGTCTTCACATCCCCATGGTGTTACTTCAAAGCTCATTTGCGCTGTTGAAGTTTTACTGCCTGCTTCGGCCGTGATAAGGGCAGTATAGTTTCCCGGGAAATAGCCTGGAAGCGTGTCTATTCCACCGTAGTAGTAGGATAGATGGCAGCCATCACACCACATCATATTATAAGAGTAATAACTTGTGCCTCCATAAAAATTGAAACTACCATTATAGAAACCATTGCGGTTAATATCTTCTGAAAGTTGAACCTGGATTGTCTTGTTTGTGTATTCTGTGCCATTATATATCCAATAAGTTATGTTTGCTGTTACCAGAGCACCCTTTATCGGTGCGCTATTGTTACCGCTGTCAAGCAGGAGGGCATATATTTTATTCCTCTGGGTCACGTTTTCGTATGGAGTCATGTAACCGCTGACAGGTGATTCAGGGGAGTTTTCATCAAAAAATGTCCAGCCCCAGCTTTGATCTAATCCTGTCTCGGGGCCAGGCCCGTAAATTCCTTGCTGATACCAGTTCTGCCCGAGGCTGGTGATAATCGTTATATCGCCTAATACATTCGATGATGCAAATGATTGCATATTATTTGATTGTCCTGAAGGGGCATATGATAGGCTTTTGACCTGTGCGGATTCTGAATTAAAAGGTAGAATCCGATGGGAAGAATGACAGTTACTACATTCTAAATTACTTACATTTTCAGTTAGATTTCCATGTGCCATAATTATTGGAGCTCCTTGAGAGGGAGCTACGAAAATTAGCAACAGGAAAATAACCAAAGCTAATTCAAAAAAATTGTGTTTAACATCTGTGCCTCTATCTGATCTGTTTATATACCCTTTCTTATATCCTATCCTATCCATAATTGCTACCTCCACTAAATCTCTTTAGTAGCTACTTTTATTGCCGAACTATCCTACCTGAGTATCCTATCAATTTTACCAGGTACGATAAATTTACTTTTTCAGAACCTATCCGATTAAAAATTAGAGGCAAATCTATTTATATTTATCGGTTAATACAATATATAAAATATTAAATATAAAAGTTATCCTATGGAACCACCATAACCCATCGCCACTGTTGATGCTGCATTGATCTCGCTGACCACAACCGCCAAAGGCTGGCTTGAAGTAACAACAGCCGATCCACCTGTTGTGGGCGCAGTAGATGCCGGAACGAATATCTGTGACGTGTTCGCAGGTATTACTGCATTCCTAGTCTCTACAAGAGCACCGTTCTGGTCATAGAACGATACTGCAACATTCGCGTTCACAGTCCCGGTATTCTGGACATATACCGGCGTATTCCAGCCTGAATTGCCATATGCTATCCAGGGGATGAATACCTGGGACGACCCGGCTGCGAAACCGTCGTAGCTCATTGCCCAATTATTGTTGTTAATCATCGCGTTGACGATTGCTATGACATCCTGTGTGGACTCGATAACCGCAGACCCATAAGCTGTCGATGCTGCGGGAGGCCAGAACACGGATGCAGTGTTCGGAGGTATTACTCCACTCTGTGTCTGGACAAGTAAGCCATTTGAATCATACAGGTTCACGTTCACTGTGGCACTTGCAGTACCGATGTTTTGCACCTGGATCGGTGTATAAGTATTCGTCTGGGAGAAGTTTATGGCAGGAATATAGACTTTCTTTGACCCTGCATTAAATCCTTCATAGCTCATGGCTTGGGGTGTGACTTTACCCATCTCATTGACCACGGCGATCACATTCCGGGTCGAGGTTATCACTGCGGAACCGCCTGCTGTCGGACCTGCTGGAGGCCAGAAAACAGAAGCTGTATTCGGTTGTATCGTTCCAGTTTGCGTCGCTACCAGATTTCCGTTCTGGTCGTACATTGAGACTGATACGCCTGCCGAAACACTGTCGATATTCTGGACCTGGACAGGTGTATACCAGTCGGACTGGGAATATGCTATCCACGGAATGTAAACTTTCGTTGAGCCCTGCGTAAATCCGCTGTAACTCATGCCGTCACGGCCGTTCTTTGGCATTTCGTTCACTATGGCGACAACATTCTGTGTCGAAGTTATGACTGCGGAACCGCCTGCCGTAGGACCTGCCGGAGGCCAGAAGGCCGAGGCTGTATTCGGTTGGATAGTAGCAGTTTGTCTCGTTACTAAATTTCCATTCTGGTCGTACATTGATAAATTTACAACTGCAGGAAAGATGTTAATATTCTGTATCTGGACTGGTGTGTACCAGTCTGATTGGGAATATGCGATCCATGTGATGAATATAGGTGGACTTATAGTAAGAACTAAGTCTTGTCTTTTATCTGCATTCACTGCTACTGTTGTTACATTTGTGAAATAACCGGAAGCACTCGCACTTGTCTGGTATGTGCCAGTTGGAACTCTCATTGAATAATTTCCCAACTGATCGGTGGTAGTATTGTAATTCGGATATGCAACAAGTTTAACCAATGCATTAGAAACTGGAAATCCAGATTCATTTACAACAGTGCCAGATAAGTTCCAAACCAGTTTAGGTGTTAACTTTATATCTGTTATGACTTCACTGCCAACAGTGACCACAGCAGACACAGTGTTATTGTAATTATATTCAGGGTCTTTAGTAACATTAAGAAGAAAAGTGCCTTTAGTAAGAATCAACGAATATGACCCGTTTACATTTGTCGTTGTGTTCTCACTGGTGTTTGTAACAATGATAGCTTCGGAAATTGGTAGGTTTGTATTACTATCCCGAATAGTCCCATTTAAATAACCTGTGGCCGGCGCAGCTTTGTTCGCATTGACAAGACCATAACCATAATATTGATCCCATCCGTTTGCTCCAAGATCCCATGCTGTATCATGAAGCTTTTGCCTTACTTCAGGTGGGTCCCATCTGCCGTTATTATTGGTATCATATTCCCTGGTTATTGGAGTTTTAAGTAAAAGTGCTACAGTACCCGTAACATGGGGAGCGGCCATACTTGTACCACTTAAAGTAGCATATGTCGAGCCTTTATAGGTAGAGTATATATTTACTCCTGGCGCTGCCAGCTCAGCTTCCGGCCCGAAGTTGCTGAAGGAAGCTATGTTATCATTAATATCTGTAGCTGTGACTGCTATCACTGAGGAGTATTTGGCGGGATAGCTTATTGCACCGGCATTATTACCAGCTGCCGCCACGAGAACGATTCCCTGATTGTAAGCTTGATCTATAATGTCCTGAAATGCCTTTGAATATGAGCTTGAACCAAAGCTCATCGTGATGACTTGCATTCCATTAGATATTGACCATTCTATTCCTGCTATTGCGTCACTTGTCACACCAGTACCACCGCTGCCGAGAACTTTAACACCATACAAATAGGCCTCTGGGGCAACGCCCACAACCCCAAAGTTATTATTCTCGGCTGCGATTATTCCTGCTACATGCGTCCCATGCCCGGCGTCGTCCATCGGGTCTGCATCGTTATTCACAAAATCATACCCACCCTTATAATTTCCATTAAGGTCCGGATGAGTATATTCTATTCCTGTATCGATAACTGCGACTTTAATTCCATTTCCTTTATTATATTGATACACAAGTTCCGCATCTATCCTGTCAACACCCCAGGGAAGTGTTTCGCCAAATGCATGCACTTCACTATCATTTTCTATATATGCCACATTTGGATTTTTCTTAAGTGCTTCTATTTCTTGTGGCGGTAATTTTGCGGCAACAGCATTAATAAGATTATATGAATGTTTTATTTCTCCACCCTTTCCAAGTATCATGTCTTTATCTGCTTTTTCAGGTTTATTCTTAAATCCGATTAACAAGGGTGTTTTATCGCTGATTTTTACAGAGTTATCGACTTCTACCCCAACTGCTACAGTAACTGATACGAAAATTTGTATAGCTATTACTATTACAGTAATTTTACCGATTTTTGTGATAATCATGTACTTTCATTACGATTGATCCTACATTAAAAAAAATAACGTGGTTATCCAAGATAACCACCATAACCCATAGCATTTGTTGAGGCTGCATTTATCTCACTAACCTCAGCTACCACAGGCTGCACTGAAGTAACAACAGCCGATCCACCTGTTGTTGGCGCAGTAGATGCTGGAACGAATATCTGTGACGTGTTCGCAGGGATCACTGCATTCCTGGTCTCTACAGGTGCGCCGTTCTGGTCATAGAACGATACGGCAACATTGGTGCTCACAGTCCCTGTATTCTGGACATACACCGGGGTATTCCAGCCTGAATTGCCATACGCTATCCACGGGATGAATACCCGGGACGAGCCGGTTGCGAAACCATCGTAGCTCATTGCCCAATTATTACTGTTTATCATCGCGTTGACGATGGCTATAACATCCTGGGTGGACTCGATAACCGCAGACCCTGAAGATGTCGATGCTGTGGGAGGCCAGAACACTGATGCAGTGTTCGGAGGTATTACTCCACTCTGGGTCTGGACAAGTAAGCCATTTGAATCGTAAATTTTCACGTTCACGGTGGCACTCGCAGTACCGATGTTCTGAACCTGGATCGGCGTATAGGTATTCGTCTGGGAGAAGTTTATGGAAGGAATATAGACTTTCTTTGACCCTGCAATAAATCCTTCATAGCTCATGGCCTTTTATGTGATTTTACCCATATCATTGACTATGGCTATCACATTCCGTGTTGAGGTAATCACGGCTGAACCGCCTGCTGTCGGACCTGCCGGAGGCCAGAACACTGAAGCTGTCTTGGGCTGGATGGTAGCTGCCTGGGTCGCCACAAGATTGCCGGTCTGGTCGTACATGGCAACCGAAACGTCGGCAGGTGCGCTGTCGATATTCTGGACCTGGATGGGCGTATACCAGTCTGTCTGGGAATACGCTATCCAGGGAATGTATACTTTCGTTGAGCCCTGAGTGAACCCGCTATAACTCATGCCATCAAGGTTGTTCTTTGGCATTTCGTTCACTACAGCGACAACATTCTGGGTCGAGGTTATCACCGCAGAACCGCCTGCTGTCGAGCCCACAGGGGGCCAGAAGACCGATGCTGTGTTGGGTTGTATCGTAGCGGTTTGCGTTACGACCAGGTTTCCATTCTGGTCGTACATCGAAACTGATACGTCCGATGCTGAAGCACCGATATTTTGCACCTGGATCGGAGTATACCAGTCTGTCTGGGAATACGCTATCCAGGGGATGAATATACCTGAACTTGGAGTAAGGGTGAAGTCCTGGTTTTTATTGGAATTGACCGCTACTGTCGTAACGTTGGTGGCATACCCGGAAGCGCTTGCACTTACCTGGTACGTACCAGCAGGAACGTTCATCGAATAATCACCTGAAAGTGTGGTTGCGTTATACTGCGGATAGGCATCCAGTTTTACGAGTGCGCCGTTTATCCCAAGCCCTGACGTGGCGTTGGTAACCCTTCCGCTCAATGCATAGACGGATTTCCTGGTCAATACAATATCCTGGATTTTAGTTGCATCTACTGTAACTGTTACCGGCGGTATTGTATTGTTGGCATTGAATTCCGGGTCTTTTGAAGCGGTCAATGTATAAGTGCCAGATGGAAGACTCAGGGAATAGAAACCCGAATTATCTGTTCCCGTGGAATTTCCAGTATTGGTTGTTACAGTCGCTCCCGGGATTCCATTGAGTCCTTCTTTCACAGTACCATTGATGAAACCAGCCGGTTGTGTGACTGTTAAGGTAGCAGATACCGGTGCGCTCCATTGTTTCCCGATATCCATACCCCGGACATACACTGTATGCGTACGTACAGTCATGCTCGATGTATCGATGGTTCCAATGATATTTTCCCAGACTCCATCGACTGCATCATACTGACCGTCAACAGCAGCCATGGATATTCCGTTCCCTATTCCTGGATCTGAATCATTATAATATTCAGCTCCGCGAACTCTGCTTGCAAGTCCATTACTTTTATCACTTATTCTTGATGTTATTGTAACAATTCTCCCTTTCGGTATGGAGAGGGTAGTAACACCGTTCAAATATACTATATCGGTTGTTGGTGGATTTCCATTTACTGACATAACAGAATTGTGTTCATTCAAGGTATCGAATGAATCATTTACATTGCTGAGAGGGAAAGTGTGACAATTGGTGGTGCAGTCATAAGTGCTGTGTCTTGTGCCTGTCAGGTTTGGTGCCTTGTAAAGATCTGCATATATTGTGTGACAATTTTTGCATTTGAAAGTCACAGGCATGGCCAATGAACCATTATGCAGGTTGTCTGCATTTCCATTCACATGGCACTGGTTGCATGCTCCTGTAGATGTGTGCGCCGATGTTATCGTTGTTGCATTCCCATAGCTGAGATTAAGCGGATAGTTATTGTGGCAATTATTACAGGGTCCATTGTATGCCGAAGCTTCCGCATTTGTGAAGAAACCGTATTTTGGCAGAGGTGTCTGGTTCACTGTTGGTTTCACAAGGGAAGTGTTGCCATAGTGGCTCACGCTTGCGTTTATTGTGTATGCGAAATTATTGACGCTATTGTTATGACAGGTCGAGCAGTAGGCTGATGTTTTTATATTGATGCCTGCTGGCTTGTGGTTCAGTATCGCCGGAGCTGTGAAGTTACCATCTGTATGACAATCTGTACATGCTTTTGGATTCTTGTAATTTGCCGGATGACCGCTTGCCGGGGGCGTGCCGTCACCATGACATGCATAGCAGGCTTTATTAATATCTGTTGTCGCGCCATTCAGGTTCTTATGTATGCCGCTCTGGATACTGGCAGCGTTGATGAGTTTGGGTGCCGAACCTCCGACATCATGACAGGCGATGCAATTTGCTCCTCCTGCTGCCCCTACGTTAAGGCTGTGGCTGTAGTTCAGTGAGGTCTTTGAGTAAGTACCCATCTGGGAATGGCATGTTTCACAAACGTTGTCTTTGTATCCTGTAGTAAGGTAACCTGTATGGTCTACCCAGCCCGAAACGCCTGTATTATTTACAGTGATGGTTGGCGGGACCGGGCTTAACTGGTTCCCCCTGTAATTTGTGTTTACAGCATCGCTGTAATGGCAATCTGAACACCATTGGGTGTTTGCAATTGCTCCGTTTCTTGTATTGCTCGGATCAAGGAGCAGGTTGTTTATCCTGCCAAGGGCCGTGGTGTTATGCCTTGTATCGCTGTGGCAATAGAAGCATGAGCCGGACTCAGAGGTCCAGAACGTGCCCCATAACGTCCCGTTGGAGAGACTTGCACTGTGTTTCAGCGGATCGGGGATGATTGGTGCATTACCGAATCCTGGTAATGTTGTCTGGTGGCAGTTGGTGCAGTTGACGGCGTTCGTCTTTGTTGTGGCAAAGGTCGTGCCGCCCTGTTCAAGGTATTGCACAGGGTGGATATTCTTATTCGTGTTCAGGTGGCACTTTGTGCAGTCCACTGTCCCATTGTGCTGCT
>CABMIH010000019.1 GCA_902386205.1 uncultured archaeon
CGAACTTGACTATAAGCCTTCTACAGCCATTATGCATTTTAGAGTGTTCTCATCAATCCCATTGCAATAATTCAGAATATTTACTACTTTTCTTTCTTGTTCAGAAAGAGATTCCAGAGCTTCCTTTAATTTTCGAGATAACTCCAATGATGGAAGTGGTTTTTCTTTAGGACTTGTTTCTCTTGTAGATTCCGATTGAAAAGACATTCCCGGAATAATACTTATTCTGGTTGTATCTCTCTGAGTAATCTCTCTATAATAGAGAAGTTGACCTTTTCCAGTCTCTAAAGGTATCGTTTTTGAGAATTTGCTTTCTTCGACTTTGACAATTTCCTTATCATTTTCTGGTAATTTACCTTCTCTAATCCCTTCCTTCAGCTTTTTCAAATCTTCCTCTACCGCTGCTTCCCATGATAACTGCTTGGCTTTTTCAACCTGGAATTCTGGTGAAGAAGAAATATTTGATGGGATTTTTTCTGCGGACACGGTTGCAGCAATCTGTGATGCATCAACTTTGCAAAGGTCGCTTTTCGCTTGCACAATCAAATCTATTAATTGGTCGCCGTCGACTAGGATTATATGGCGCCTATCAGGTAACTCGTCATGAAATCGCTTCTCGGCGTCGCTGGTGACTTTACCAGAAGTTATAACTTCCACAAAGTCGGTTTTTGTTTCGACCTTTAAATATGAATCTATAAACGAAACGTTGAACGCAGCTTTTGCCTGATCAATTATTTTGCCGATGTTATTTGCATCAATCTTTACAGCTTTCGCCTGAATGGCATGATATATGGGTCTGGGGAAACTATCCGTCTTCTTAAAAATGACATCCTTGCCATGTTCCCCCGGACCATGCGAAGGTTTACGTATGAGAAGAAATTTTCTTTTTTCATAGAGTGGGATAATTACGTTTTCTATGAGCGTGTCTTCATCTAAATCCTTGATGTATCCTCGTATATCTGAAACCTCAAAGATATCTTTTGGTTCCATTTATTAGTCTCCAAGACATAAGTACATTCAACGTCATATATATATGAGGTTGTTAAAAATAATTTTGGTGCATCTATACGACTTCTAACGCTGCAATATAGATTTTTCTAAATGGAAAAACTTAATTGAGGTTTAAAATTATATCGACAGCACAACGCCAAGGTTGATGTTTATCGAATAGTCAGTATTTTCCCGCCCTCAACCTCTCCGCCTCCTCCTTCCCTGGAATCCTCAGCACGAAACACCCGTGGCACGGCTTCACATAAGGCAAAATAACATCCTCGCCATCCACAGCTATTGGAATAGGCGAAACTCCCACAAGATAATTATCAAAGATCTTAAAACCCGCCTCCACATAATAAACCTCCTTAAAATTCTTCTTTATGAAATCCGCGCACTCCTTAAAAGAGCTGTTGGGCAGCAGAATCTCATAATTCATCTCGTCAATGCAGCCCATGACTTCACCCCGTCGATTTGCGCCCGAAGCGGCGTCGGATTATGCACGGCCTTTGCGGCTATGATAACGGAATCCCCGCTCGCCTCGATGAGCGGCTCGATATCTTTCCCGAAAATGACCGCGACCGTCTTTGCTTTTGAGAGCGACTTTACCGTCGCCAGGTAGGATATCCCGCTGTCGCTGTGTATGAACACGAAGCACAGGTCAAAATCCATTTTCTTCTCGGCAAGAGCGCCGATACATCGGTCAAGGTCCATGACCTTCCTGATATAATGCCTCTGGGGGTCGGAATTAAGAAGCAGGCTAACAGCAGCTTTATTTCCTGCAATTGTGACATCAAATCCTTCATCGTTCAATTTGTTGGCGATATATAATCCCGCTGCTGTCTGGACAGGCAGTTCAGGGCATCCCATCATTAAAAGCGCTTTCAAATCTGGTTCCTCTCTTTTGATTTTTTATAATATTCGATACGCTGGCTCAACACGCATCCTCCGCCCCGTATTCCCCCTATCGGGTTCTTCGGGACACCCATCGAGTTCATGCAGCGCGCCATCACGGCAGCGCCCCTTGCAAGCCCGTCGTCCACGAACACTACCATGTCCACGGGTTCTTTATATATACCCAGCTTTTCGATGCTTTTCAATATCAGGTACGGTTTGCATCCGGTTATGGATGCCCTTCCTGTCAACCCGATGGATGTTTTCTCTGTAACGAGTCCTCTGTCAATACCAAGTTTCACGAGGCGCGTAACCATCATGGCAGATACGAGGTCAAGAGTGGCGAACATTGTTTTCAGGCCATGCTTTGAATAGATTTCCGCTCCTATGTCGCCAAGTTGAGGCATAAGGCTTCCGTTCATGCCCACATCGCACCCTATAAGGGTAACGCCGATATCCCTTGCAGCCGCAGGATCAACAGGCACGCTCCCGTACCTGTCCCTGCCTTCGGGAACTATTTCAACGGATATCAGCGAATTGATCGCGTTGGCATATTTTTTAATTGCCCCGCCTTTTGTGAGCCATACCATGCGTTCTCTATTGTCATTATATAGATCAAGCGCAGCGCCATATCTCTTATCCACAAGACCCGTGCCTTTTATGACTGCATCGGGGATCGCTCCTGCATAACCACAGAGATTGGCTATGGTTCTCGCATAAGGTATATCGCTATTTGTGATCCTTCCTTTGAGCGTGGTCCCAAAGTCCATTGAAAAAACAGGGTTCCTGAAATCCACGCCTGCCCATTTTGCACCTTCTTTAATGCCGGCTGTTGAAAGCTCGCCTTCCATCTCGTTTGCGACTATTTCCACTCCCGTTGAACCTATTGGGGGAAGAACGCCACCCACCGCCCCGGTGAATACTATTTTATCAATAAGCGTATGGTTTTTAAATCTCACGGGGACGTTTTCAATGGACATCGCAGGCACCATCTTTTTTGGCGGGATGCCCGCAATGAGGCAGCCGTCAGCAAGGGCTTTAATGAACTCGCCGACTTCATGGGGCGATGAGAAACCTGCAACAACGCCTGTTGACCTCACGGCAAAATCGAGGTCGGTCGTAATATCAAGGTTGACTACCTCATGCGCTTCCAGTAAGGTGTCCCTGACCAGTTCAGCGATAGATTCCCTTGTCAGCGACACACCGCTCAGGGTAGTCCCGAATATCCTCTCATCAGGCTTTGGCTTCCTCACGTCGCGTGTCATTTTCACGGTCTTGTTAAGGAGCCGGGTGCGGCCGTCTTTCATGTTCGTGGCAGTGAGGATGCATTTTGTGGTGGTGTTCCCGACTTCGATGGATGCCACTATGAAGAACTGGATGACTTCGGCCATCCTTGGGTCCCCTTTGAGTTCAGCGGGACGGATGGGGAGGCTCTCGGCTATTTTTGGTTTTGGTCCGAGGAAGCAGCTTAGCACAAATTTAATCGAGTTTTGCATATTCACCGGTTTTCAGTTTCCATTGGATGCGGCGCAGAATACCCCGAAGGGTCTGGACCTCGCGGCCTGTCAGTTCTGCCCGCCCTAAAATTCTTCGAAGCATTAGCCTTGTCTTGTCTTCTTTATGTTCCTTATACTCTATATCGTTGAGTACCTCATCGATATGTTCATATAAAAGCTCGATGTCAAAATGGTCGGCTAAATAATTTGTTTCCCCTTTCACGTCGCTGAGTTCGTATAGCACGACCGCGACAGCATGGGAAAGGTTCATGCTTGGATATACAGGGGTTGTGGGGATATTGACTATTATATCACATATTTCAAGCTCCTCATTCCGAAGGCCGTCGTCCTCCCTCCCGAAAAGCAACGAGATCACCCCGCTTTTGCCGGCCAGTTTTTCCTTGAGTTTATGAGGGGAGATGAACGGCATCCTCATATGTTTGTTATCTGTTTTTCCCGGAAGCCCGGTCATTCCTACAATGATATTTGAGCCTTTTATAGCATCTCTCAGGTAAAATTCGATCCTGGCGTTCTCTATGATATCATACGCATGCACGGACATTAAACGTGCCTGCCTGTCAAGCTCGCAGGGATTCAGGAGAACAAGCTCATTGAAACCGAAATTCTTCATCACGCGGGCGACAGAGCCCACGTTGCCGCTGTAAAGAGGTTCGGCGAGGACGATACGAAAGGTAAGGGAGGACATGAATTCTGTTTTTATAGACTTTTTAGCTCTTTTAAGTTTTGCTGCCAGCTATTAAATTCATCGAAAAATTAATGATAAACCAGGAAATTATGGATAAACTATATATATAAGGAGAACATTTTTTATATGATTAATATAATTATTATGAGGGATATGAATGCCTCAAAAAGGTAAAATCAATAAACCAGCAGCATCCGCAACTAAGGTCAAAGATGGAAAGAGTTTGTATATCGGAATTGACCTGGGTACAGACCACACGGCAATTACAACAAGCGATGGAAAGAAGAACAGTATCCTGAGCCTTGTAGGGACTCCAAGGGACGCAATTGCCTCAAAGTTCCTTAAGAAAGAGCGCCTCTTTGGTGAAGAGGCCCTGGATCACAGGGTAGCTCTCAACATGTTCAGGCCTATCGAAAACGGGGTGTTGAAGAACCAGAGGGAAGATATCGAAGCGGCCCGCGGATTACTTGAATACGTAATGCGCACTGTTGGTGCGCACAGGGACGTAAAGAAATATGCCATTATAGGGGTACCTGCCCAGGCAAGCGTGCTCAGCAAAAAAATAATAACTGAAATGGCGAAGGATTTTTTTGACGGGATATTGGTGGCAAGCGAACCTTTCTGCGTGGCATACAATCTTAAACAACTGGAGCATTCACTTATAGTGGATATCGGTGCAGGCACCACAGACCTGTGCAGGGTGCATGGCACACTGCCAGACCCTGATGACCAGATAAGCAGTACAAAGGCCGGGGACTATATAGACAGGGAGCTGATGAAGCTTATATCGGACTCGTACACCAATGTAAGGCTCACGACTGAAATGGTAAAGCGATGGAAAGAACAATATTCCTATGTCGGTGAACCGAAAGAAGAGATCTCTGTTGAAGTCCCGGTTGATTCTTCTGTACTTAAACTTTCAATTACACAGGAGATCAAGGCTGCGTGCGAATCTATCATACCGGATATAACAAGCGGGATATCCAAGCTTATTTCCACCTACGACCCGGATTTCCAGGAAAATCTGCGCTCCAATATCTGGCTGGCTGGAGGAGGTAGTTTGATACGTAATTTTGACGTTATCCTCGAACACGAGCTTGAACTGATAGACGGTGGTAAAGTCTTTAAGGACAAGGACCCTGTTTTCGGCGGCGCCGATGGGGCACTAAAGCTGGCAATGGATATGCCGGCGGAGTTCTGGCATACAACATAGATGCTGGAAAAGCTTACAGGCGATTCGATAGAAATACAGCGCAACTGGCTCAGGTTCATCCTCGAAAGAGTGGGCCATAACAACCTTTCGAGGCTTATTGATTACTATAAGACCATTGGCTGGATAAACGCTTCAGTGGGAGACGGGCTGCTTGCACTTTCCAACCAGGAAAAACGTTACAGGGGGACTTCCTGGACACTTTCAGCCGAGGAGCACAGGATATCCATGCTCTATATTGAGAAGCTAAAAGGAAATAAAGTAGATGATACCCTGTTAAATGTCTCCCAGCCCGGCAGGGCAAAGATCGATATACCAATAAATGTCGAAATTAAACCTAAAGCAAATTTCCAGCCTGTACACCCCGTAGAAAAGAAGAAAATGGAGTTCATGATACACCGCCGTGAGGTGACTATCGATAATCTTGAGCAGGAACTGGAAGAAAAAAATGTTGAAATAGGCGGGCTTCAGGAAAGAATAAGAGAACTTGAGCAGGAACTTGGCGAATGCCAGAAAGAATTGATGAGGAATAAGATCTATATGGGCATCTTTGACCAGAACACCAGGTTAAGAAAGGCCGACAGGAAAAGCCTGGGGAAAAAGTGACATGATAAATCATGTTATTTATATGAGTGGCTAAGAAAAATTTAAATAAATGGTCATCCTTATAATTCATACAAATGTATGAGACATTATATGTAACATTTGTATGGAGACTCGCTTGAAATTAACACCAAAGCCGTTGTTGTACACACCTCCCTGGCTTGTATCATTTGAAAAAGATATTGCTGGAGAGATATTTCTGTATGACGGGTCCGGAGAAGTGATCCGTGAATACAGAAAGAGATACGGAATGTCCCAGGAAGAACTCGGGGAATTAATGGATCTGCGGCGTGAATCGATCTCGCGTATAGAAAATGGCAGTGTGACACCCACTTTTGAGTTTGTAAGGATGTTCATTAAAACTATGGCGATGATAGAAGCAATAAGGGTTGAGAGGGCACAGAATAAGGATATCGAGGTATATTTTCTTGAAAATCTCGCGAAAGAATCCGGCTTAATCCTTGAAAAACTGCCTTTTATGATGAAAATCGCAGTAGAAAGTTATGATAAAAAACTCATTAAAATCCAAAAATCGTTGAAGGAGAAAAAATATGGCAAATGATACAGTTGTATGGCTTGAAGAGGTTGGAAAAGAAGACATAGCGATAGTTGGCGGCAAAGGGGCGAGTTTAGGAGAGATGATCCGCGCCGAACTGCCGGTTCCTGGAGGGTTTGCCGTGACCGCACAGGCTTTCCGCAGGTTCATAGATGAGAACGGCGTCAGCGAAGAACTTTTCAAGGGGCTTGAAGTGGATGTTGATAATGCGGATATCCTGAGGGGAGCAGAGAAAACGGCAAAGAAGCTCATAATGGAAGCTAAAATGCCTGTGGATATTGAAAAGAGTATCAGGTCCAAATATAAGGAACTATGCAAAAGGGAAGAACATGAGGTTTTCGTGGCAGTCCGTTCAAGTGCAACAGCCGAGGATCTCCCTGATGCAAGTTTTGCCGGGCAGCAGGATACCTTCCTGAATATTAAAGGCGAGCAGAATGTACTTGATGCGGTCAAGAAATGCTGGGCATCTCTTTATGGCGCGCGGGCAATTTATTATCGCGTGAAACAGGGATTCGATCATCATAAGGTAAACCTGTGCGCCGTAGTCCAGATGATGGTAGATGCCGAAAAAGCCGGTGTCATGTTCTCATCCCACCCCTCAACGGGGGAACCTTTCACGATAATTGAAGGTGCGTGGGGACTTGGTGAGACTGTAGTTTCGGGAACAGTTTCCCCGGATTATTATGTCGTTGATAAGCGGACAAAAAAAGTTACAGAGCGCAGGGTTGCCACTAAAAACGTCATGCATATGAAAGACCCGAAAACCGGGAAAACCATCGATATTCCAGTACCTGATGATAAGAAAAACGCAATAGTCCTGGATGATGATGAAATCCTGAAACTGGTAGGTTTTGGCGAAGTTCTTGAAGAGTTGTACGGCATTCCACAGGATGTGGAGTGGGCAATAAAGAATAAAGAGATATTTATACTCCAGTCAAGGCCTATTACCACGATAAAGAAGAAAAAAGACGTAAAGGAAAAAATTGCCACCTCTGCCATTCTCGAAGGGCTTGGCGCCTCACCAGGGACTGCTTATGGCGAAGCGAAGCTCGTTTCTGATGTAAGCGAACTCGGCAAAGTCAAGAACGGTGATATCCTTGTGGCAGTAATGACCACGCCTGATATGGTTCCGGCCATGAAACGGGCGGCTGCGATAGTAACTGATGAAGGGGGGCTCACGTGCCATGCTGCTATCGTATCGAGGGAACTTGGATGCCCCGCTGTGGTTGGAACTCGGAAGGCAACTGAGATTTTATCGGATGGTATGAAAATAACGGTGGACGGTGAGAAAGGGCTTGTATTCGATGGGAAAAAGGAAATTGCTGCACCGGTTGCCGCGCAGTCTCAGGCTTCTGTATCTTTTGCAAAGTCAAAGCCCATCACTGCAACTGAAGTAAAAGTGAACGTCTCTATCCCCGAAGCCACAGCGCGGGCGGTTGAAACTCAGGCCGACGGAGTTGGTCTCCTGCGGATAGAGCACATGATACTTGGCCTTCCCAAGCATCCCAAACAGTACATTAAGGAAGGAAAGGCTGATGAGTATGTCTCCGAGCTTGTTTCGCGCATCCAGACAGTGGTGGACGCATTCTATCCAAAACCCGTATGGGTGAGGACTCTTGATGCCCCCACTGACGAGTTCAGGGCGATGGAAGGTGGGGAGGGCGAACCCATCGAGCCAAATCCCATGCTTGGATACAGGGGCATCAGGCGCGACCTTATCGATACTGAGCACTTCGAGCTTGAAGTAAGGGCTTTCAAGGAACTTGTAAAACGTGGCTATAGTAATATGGGTATCATGATACCTCTTGTACAGCATCCTTCGGAACTTCGAAGGGCAAAAGAGTTCATGCGCGCAAAAGGCCTGGATATCGATAAGATAGATATCGGGATAATGGTCGAAATTCCTGCTGCCGCTCTCATAATAGACCAGTTCATTGCAGAGGGGCTTGATTTCGCAAGCTTTGGCACGAACGACCTCACGCAGTACACGCTTGCAGTGGACAGGAACAACGAGCATGTGGCGCACCTTTATAGCGAACTGCATCCTGCAATCATGAAGCTAATCGAGCATGTCATAATCGAGTGCAACAAAGCCGGCGTGAAGACAAGCATTTGCGGGCAGGCGGGAAGCAATCCGAAGGTGGCAAAGAGGCTTGTGGAGCTTGGGATTACCAGTATTTCTGCCAATATTGATGCTGTTGAGGCTGTGAGAGAGATGGTGGCGAGGACTGAGAAACAACTGCTTTTAAAAGCAGCAAGAAATAAAATTGAAAATCAAACAAAGGCTTTTCCAATTTCGATGCTGTCCATTTCTTTAGTGAATAATGCAAATCAGATCAGTATAGAAAAAATAGCTGAAATTGTCCTAACTCCCACATCCTTGTTTTTTATTTTGATGTTAGCAATTTTGTTGATACAATTTGCATTTATTTTGGAGCAAAAGAAAAGGATAGAAAACATGGAAAAAGAGGCATTAGATAGAATCGATAGCAGGAGAAATAAGAAATGATTGAAAGTGACATGGGCTTCGAAAGTTCAATTCATTAGTAAATTTTTTGATTGAGATGCTCATAATGATGAACAAAAGGCTTTATTAGATCTCAATGGCAATAAGCATAAATATAAAGTTTAATTGAAAAGGTGAATAATTTGACAATAGAACAATTATATATAGTTTTAAGTATCTGCATTCTAATTATGCTTACTGTAAATAGTATAATTATAATCAAAAATAATAAAAAATTAAAACAGCTAAGTGAATACTTTAAAATTTTTGATAAAGAAATTCTATATAGGCCGAAAGAAGAGTAAATATGGATTTTCCGTCGTTCTTATCCAGTTTAGTTATTGCATCTTCTGCTACAGGTTCATTACTCTTTATAATATTATCATATGTCCATAAAGAATATAATTCCAGAAAAATTGACATATTGATGTTTGGATCTTTGTTTTTTACTATATTGACTAATGCGCTTCTGATTATCGCTTTTTATCAAATGTCGTATTTATCAAATGATTTAACCTATCAAATATATCCATTGCTGTCATATTTTATTGCAATGTTATTTATTCTTATAGCAGCCATATATGTTATTATAAGTAAATTTGGAGCGATTCCGTTTAAATAATCTGATCATATGAAAATATTTTTTAGAGGGAACAATTGTTGTGATATTAGGAATATTTCTAATCGTTCAACGCAGAGGGGCTTGATTTCGCAAGCTTCGGCATGAACGACCTCACGCTGTACACGCTTGCAGTGGACAGGAACAATGAGCATGTGGCACACCTTTATAGTGAACTGCATCCCGCTATTATGAAGCTCATCGAGCATGTCATAATCGAGTGCAACAAGACAGGCGTGAAGACAAGCATTTGCGGGCAGGCAGGCAGCAATCCGAAGGTGGCTAAGCGGCTGGTGGAACTCGGGATTACCAGCATTTCTGCCAATATTGATGCTGTCGAGGTTGTGAGGGAAATGGTGGCGAGGACGGAGATGCAATTGGTGCTGAAGGGGGCGAGGGAGAGGAAGTAAACCCTATGAATATTGTTTAGTTTAAACGAAGGACGAAACAAATGCTTGGAAAGATATCTATTGATGGCGATTTCATAAAAAAATGGGGACCTGCTAGAATCACTTCGAATAGGGGTACCAAGTACTTGGTCAAAGCTCGGAGTATACGTGATGGCAAACCAGCTATACTTGCATATCCCAAAAGTGGATGTGTTTATATTCATTCTGATTGTTGGGGAAAAGATATCACTTGTCAAGGAACGCGTGCTGGAGGTATTTATAATGGCAAAGATAAAATTTATACTTGGCTTGAAAAGAATAAATATTAAATATTAATATAACAAATTATCTGAAGTCATGCGCAAGGTATGAAATAAATGATAACAGAAAGAGACAAAAAAATAATTTTACAGTCCGCTCAAAAATACAATGTTTCCTCCATTATCTTATTTGGTTCGTCTTTAGAAAAAGGTACAGAAGCCAATGACATAGACCTTGGCGTAAAAGGGATCGAGCCTCGCCTGTTCTTCAAACTATATGCTGAATTATTTAAGCATCTCTCAAAACCAGTTCATCTCATTGATCTTTCTAAAAAATCATTATTTAACGACATCGTGGAAGAAAAGGGCATAAGAATTTATGGATGACCTGAATAATATTCCAGAGGTTTGGCAGCAATTCACAAAGGAAATAGAGTTTCATTTAAGATCGGATGATACTGATTAACAATTAAGTGGTCGCTTTTAACCTGTTAAAAATTAGAGAGCTATGCCCCAAACTCCCCCAAAATACATCCCCGCCCTCAAATTCGGCCTCCTGACCCCTCTATATGACTTCTTCATGCAACTGACAATGCGTGAGCTCATCTTCAAGCGCCGCCTGCTCGAGCAGATGGGATTAGAGAAAGGCCACAGTGTACTTGACCTTGGCTGCGGCACTGCAACGCTCACGATACTAATCAAGAAAGCCTGTCCTGAAGCAGAAGTGACAGGGCTTGACGGCGACCCGAAAATCCTTGAAATTGCACGCTCAAAAGTCGGGGAGCTGGATATTACCCTTGACCAGGGAATGGCATTTGAACTTCCATATCAGGACGGCTCTTTTGACCGTGTGGTCTCAAGCCTGGTTTTCCATCATCTCACCCGTGCAAATAAAATGCGCACTTTCGGAGAGATACTCCGGGTGCTGAGGCCTGGCGGTGAATTGCATGTCGCAGACTTAGGGAAGCCGCATAACGCCCTTATGTTCTTGATATCCCTTATATTCAGCCGGCTTGAGGAAACCTCGGATAATATCAAAGGCCTCTTACCTGAGATGTTACGTGAAACAGGTTTTGAACAGGTCGAAGAGACGGCGAGGTTCATGACGGCATTCGGGACATTATCGCTGTACAGGGCGCGAAAAACCGGATAATTAACTACAAAATCACAAATACGCCCTTGCGACCCTGTTCTTATGCTCCCTGTATCTCTTTCGGAAAACAGGGTCGTCCATCATCTTATCCACCTGGCCCCTGAGCTTCTGCTCAAGCGACGCCTGCTTGCCGGAAAGGTATTCCCTGCACAACAGGCTTGAGGATTCCGAAGAGTAAGTCTGCATCCCTGCCATAATTATCGAGAGATTCCGGTTCATGGGCGTCATGGTGCCAAAAGGCACTGGAGAGCCGTTTCTCATAATTTTTTCGATATCCTCGTCAGAGCGCGATATCTTTGTCCCCACTGCCACCATTTCACCCTGCCCGACCTCTTCAGATTTGATCTGCCACAGGTGGTCATCCCCGGTCAGGAAAGCATCGTAATATCCCCTGTTCATGCCCTGGAGGACTTTCCAGCCCGATCTGTCGCTCTTATCAAATGACTTCTTCATCTCACCCATCAGTGCCCTTATGCTTTTTACAGCCATTATGCGAACATCCCTTTGGGCGGCTCTGATTTCTTTCCTATCGCTTCCTCAAGTGCTTTCTCAAAATGGGATTTTGTCACTTTCCCGCCTGAAAGGATAGCTTTATGGAGTGCCCCTTTTAGCAATTTTTCCACGATATCCCTTCCCGAAAAATTGAAGGTCTGTTTGGCGAATACTTCAAGATCGACATCCCTTGCAAGCTTTACAGGGAAGGTCTTTGTATAAGATTTTAATATCTCCAACCTCTCCTGCAAAGTCGGGAGGGTGAACTCTATCTCTTCCTCGAACCGGCTCCGGATTGCCGGGTCAAGGGTAAGGAGCATATTTGTCGCCGCTATAGTACAAATCCCATCATGTTCATCTATACCGTCCATCTCTGTCAACAGCGCATTGACTATCTCGGATACATCTCCCCTGATCTCCTGGAAACCGCGGTTAAGGGCAATAGCATCGAATTCATCTATGAATATTATGCATTGCGAAAGCTCCTGCGCCTTCTCGTATAACTGGTGCACCTGGCGCGCCCCGTCGCCAACGAATTCCCCGATCAGTTTTGTACCCTTGATCGGAAGCAGAGGTACATGCGCGGTATTTGCAAGCGCCTTTGCCATCATGGTTTTTCCTGTGCCTGAAGGCCCGTGGAACAAAATGTTCTTCGGCGCCCACTTCCCGAATTTCAACGGGTTGGAAAGATAACGTCTTATTATCTTGCATTTTTGCTTGGCCTTTTCCTGTCCTACGATCTGCTTGAAAGTGACGTCGCTCTTTATTTCCTGTGTAAAGAAATCAGTATCATAATCCTCTACAACGAATTGCGTATTTTTCCCGATCTCTGAGTTATCGGGCTCCGCTTCAATGACCTTAAACGCAAAATCCGGAAACATCCTGCGGTCAAACAGGTAATCGCCCTTTTTTACTATAAATCCATTCCACTGCTCACGTGCATAGAACTCGAAAACATCCAGTTCCGAAGGTTCCGGGTATTCGTGGAACATGCCTTTTAACGGATAGCCGGCAGGTTTTACCACTACCTTTACAGCCCCGGTCCCTTTTGCATGGGAACCGTATCTTTTGCTCTTTTTATTGTTTACCCGCTGTTTTGCCTTCATATAAAGCCAATTAATGCCTGTTATGTATTAAATGATTGCTTTAAAAATTCTTTTATTCCCTTGCCTGTATTTGCAAGAAGCATGGATGCCATTTCCTGCGAGGGCCATGAACCCAGCCCGCAGTCAGGGCCTGCATATTTTATCCTGTCCCCGAATATGGAATACGCTTTCCCAAGCCGCTTCCCTATGATCCCTGGCGTTTCCATATCAGTGACAATCTCATTAAGCCTTGAAGGCTCTTTCCAGACGTTGGTTCCGTATTTTTCGTTAAGCACCGAGGCCATGTTGAAGATATCCGTACGCGCCACGCCTATCCTCAGGAATTTATCATACTCCAGAAGATCCTTTTTGTCGATGAGGTCAAGGTATGAGGGATTTGCGGCAGATTCAACGCCGATCACCCCTATAGACGATACATTACACACAAGTTTATAGTGTAATGGTGAATGGAGATGTATTTCAGTATCAATCTTATGGGAAGCTGCCGTTCTTGCGGCTTTTTCCAGGGCCCTGATGATGTCGCTGTCGTTGAACATAATCTGCGGGTTTATCCCGATGCTTGGCTCATCGATAGAGATCGTGGAAACCTTCAGGTTTTTTGCATTATCGATCGAATTGCCCACGAACCTGTCCACGCTGGCGGCAAATGATTCGAGTATATCAGTGTAGGCAGTGCCCCCGAACTGTTTCAAATACAACTCGACAGGACCCGTAACGCATACCCTTATATTCAGTTTTTTTCCATATTTCTTATAATATTCTGCCCCGACTTCCTCTATGGCTGAAAGCTCCATGATACCGGCGTTTTCTTTCCTGACTACAAGAGGCTCCTCTGTCTTTGACTCATCATTGATTATATCCAGGAACTGCCGGTTCATGTCCTGGAACTGCGGATAATTGGGAACTTCCACCCCCGCCTCGATCTTCTGCCGCATTGCACCTTTTAGGATATTGAGGAATTTAGGATCTTTATTTCTTACGGCCTGCGCCACCCAGTCCCTCCCCACGCCCTGGGGAAGCGGGTAGCTTCCAATATCATCGAATATTATCATCCCGGCTCTGATTATTTTTTGTGGTTTTATACTTATTGGGTTTTAAACCAGACTATTTTTATGGAATTACCCCTCTCTCTGGACTCACATCTATGCAAGCTCTCTGACACCTATATTAAACGATTTTGCGGTTTTAATTACCTCAAAAGTTAAATGGAAATCTTCAAAAAATTAATAATCACATCAGAGCCCCCCCGTAATTTTATCTATCAATACTTCAAAAGCTTCAAATACTCCGCTTTTGTCTTTTGCCACCGAAGGGATTACAGGAATATCTTTAGGCAAATTAAACATTTTTCTTATTTCTTCAGGGCTTAAAGCTCCATCTAAGTCCTGTTTATTAGCTATGACAATATACGGCAGTCCGTATGACTTTGTGATATCGAGCATCTGGTTTGCTCGCGCAAAATCACGAGGATTTGTTGAATCCACAACAAGAAAAACTCCCATGGCTTCGCTGCTTAGCAGTTTTATGATATGGTCAAATCGCTCTTGATCCGGCGTCCCGAAGACTTCTGCATTGAAACCTTTATAATCCACATGACCATGATCAAGTGCTACTGTGGTCCCAAGCCAGTCAACAGCTACAGCCTGTGCTGATAGAGCACGCACAAGAGTGGATTTTCCGGCTTGAGAAGGGCCTGTAACTAGTATCTTCGGTACGAATAACCTTACTCCTCCAGGGCGCAATACCTTGAAAAGCATGGATCTTTTTATCTCTTTTGCCCAGTCAGATTTCAGCATAAATCTTCTTGTTTCTTTTATCCAGTCAGATTTAAGTACCCAGAAGTATTGACCAAAGATGACACGGTCGGCTATGCCTCCTATAGATATTACTGCGTTGAATAAATCTTTTTTTAATGAGTCTAAAGTATCCTGCGAATACGGCCATGCAGTGAAATTAAAAACTGAAACATGATTGTATTGACAAGCATATCTATTCCATCTCGTAATCGCTTCAATGGTCTCTTTCTCGCCACATAGATCCATTATAGTAGAGAGAGAAACAAATACTATGGTGCTTGGCGGCAATTCTTTCATTGCATCTATTATTGTTTTATCTAAATCGCTGATGCTGGCAGGATCTGAGACAACATATTTCTCACTTGAAGGGGCTCCAATTAACGAATTATAAGCATCAACAAAGATCAATTTATCTTTAAAAAGTCGAATATTCCATCCGAATTGCTGAAATTGGTCCCGTATATTATTCGGACTGCTACTTGATGCGATTACAACGCCAGTTTCTCCGTTTTTTAGCGCAGCATAAATAGTTTGCATTCCGAAAACTTCTCCATCTACACCCGGTTGTATATAATAGAGAAGGTTATTTCCTCTGGGTATCCCTCCTTCCAGGAATTCATCAAGCTTTGGTATACCGGTTTCGATCATGATATCTTCACCCCACTATTCTCACGCTACCTTTTTCGATCTCATATTCAAACCATGGAGTGGGTTTTGATTGGAACTCAACCACAACTCTTATGAAATTTTTATCATTCTCAGATTTAATCTCGATCATCCCATTGAATAACTGTTTAAAAGCCGCGATTGTTTGTTCATCGGTCATACCGCTCTCAACCATGTATATGCCAAGCGCTCCTGCGGCTTTGATACGACCTGCAAAAACATGCGTAAACCTGAAAACAGTTTGAATATTTGAGTACATCAACATTGTAGAAAGCGAATTAATATGAAGCTGAATTTCTCGGATATTTTTTTTCATAAAAAAATTGTCAAAAAATTGGCTGATCTTTACTCCTATACAACTCAAATCAATAGGACCGCTTGCTATTTTGATTGTTTCACTCTCAACCTGCCCTCCATTGTGAGTTCTCGTGACGCAATCAACTATTCCAATTCTTGATAGCGGAAGTTCTAATTTGTTCTCTTCGAACCATTCTAAAACGTATTTTGCAGGTTCGCGGTTGTTTACCAATATTACTGCATTTTCATTTTTTGAGGCTCCATGATACATTATGTTGTACAGGATCAACTCCTTTCCAGACATAGGCGGCCCGATCAGCATGAGATTTGAACCTTTTTTTATACCGCCTATCAAATTATCAAGTTCTTTAATACCAAGTGTATAATTACTCATAATTTTTTATTTTATGTTTTATTTTATTGACATGGTATTAAGGTTAATTCACACTATTTTCACATCTTTTTTATGCACGGAACATTAGTATCCATTTTTTAAAGAAGCGAGGTTCGGATATGAGAGAAAAATCGGAATTGAAAGGATTTGATGTACTCATTGAAGGAAATGGTTGAATTACACTTGCAGGAAGCGTCGCCACTTATGATGAAAAACAGCTTGGAACTTATAGTCTTCTGAGCCTTGAGCTGAAAAGCTTCAGGGCCGCGGTTCCATCAGGCTCGATAAGTGGCCTTCAGATTCTTTTTGGCACCGAGTCCGAATCTCGTGAAAAATCAACCAGTTCTTGTTTACTCTTGGGATGCTGCCAGAACGACTAACTATGATTGTGTTTCACTGGAATGCTGAGGGCCAAGTGCGCATCTTTCTCTACGTCGGCTGGAGCTTATGAAAAATGGGAAGAGCCAATTGCTGGGTTTTTGGGTGGATATCTGATGCTGAAGTTAGGGAAGGCTTTAGAGTTTTCGGGGAATTGAGTGATGGTTACGTGCTTAAAACTGAATATGAAGCCAGTCTGAGAGATGATAATTCTGCGAAGGCAAAATTCCGAACAGCGCTTGATCGAGGTATACCGATCATCGCAGATGGGTTAACGCGACTTTTCAATGGTATTCGGCGCCATAAAGCTGATGTTAAACGAAAATGTTAATAATACGCTCCAATAGGTTGTAGGTCTATCAAGGCCTATTGTCCACTGTAATGGAATGTATAGAAAAAGCTTATAAAACCATAACTATCTTACTTACTTGCGTGATCCTTTGACAAAAACAAACAACTCATACGTTACACTTATCTGCACACATTGCGAATTCTTCAAGGAAGACGATATCGAGCTTGAATGCGCTGCATTCAAGATCTTAAAAAGCATGCTCCAGAAAGGTATAGTCACACCTGAAGAGATAAAAAATGCCTTCAAGTAAATTATTTCCTGTGCTTGCGCCGGGTTATGTGTTGCGAAAGCTTGAGACCCCTTTTGCCTATAACATATCAGATGACCAGTTGTATGAACTGGATGATGAAGCATTTGAATTCCTGAAAAAATGCGACGGTAAGCATCCCTATTCAGAACTCATTCATGATGCGGGTGAGGGCAGCCAGGAATCTATCGAATATATGATAGAAGAAAGAATGATCAAGATGTATAAAACTCCTTTTCCAGGAAAAAAAGAAGCGAAGCAATCGCCTATCCCGTCCCTCCGTTATCTCCTGCTGAATATCACGGACAGGTGCAATCTTGCATGCAAACACTGCTATCTTGGAAGACAGGGAACAAATGATATTGATATCGGTCTGTTTGAAAAAGCCGTTTCACAATTTGAAGAAATGGGGGGCCTGAAACTCATGATCTCAGGGGGAGAGCCGCTCCTGCACTCAAAATTCTGGGACATTATGGAGCTTCTGCAGTCCTTTAAACTCAGGGTAATTCTTCTTTCAAACGGTACACTGATAGGCAAAAAGGAAGCAAGTAAACTCTCAGGATATGTGAACGAGGTGCAGGTCAGTATCGACGGTATCAGCGGGCATGATCTTTTGAGGGGAAAAGGTTCCTATGATAAAGTAAGGTGCGGGATCTGTGCACTCAGGCATTATAACATACCGGTTTCTGTTGCAACCATGGTGCACAGGTACAACATGCATGAATTCGAAAAGATGCAGGAACTGTTTTCCCGCTATGACATCCTTTCATGGAGCGTTGACGTGCCATGCGTTACAGGAAACCTGAAAGCCAATCCTGATTACATTCTTGAAGCCAGAGAAGCCTCGAAGTTTTTGAGATACGGCTTTGGGGCCGGAGCCCATGAAAGTACAGGTGATTATACCTGTGGCTCCCACCTGTGCTCGGTCTCACCGGACGGCAAAGTCAGTAGATGCGGTTTTTTCGGGGATGAACCCGTTGGGGATGTCAATGACCTGGGATCAGCATGGGCAAGGGTATGTAAAAATTACCTGTGGACGCTGGATAAGCTTGAATGCCATGATTGTTCGCATATCCGGGAATGCAGGGGTGGATGCCGCTTCAGGGCAAAACAACATAAAGGGATATTAGCGCCTGACCCTCTTATGTGCCATTCATTCGGCGTTCCTATGACGATTCGGGAATAGGAGCCGCGATTTCCGGGAATATCTTTTTTGTTTTCATGAACTCCCTTGCTCTTTTCATCGCAGTCGCATACACGAACATCCACCCTTCATTGACAAGAATCGTCCCGTCCCTTATTGTTTCTTTATCGAGGCCCCCTCCCCCGAATTCCATCAGCAACTGGATCGAGGCAACGCAGGCCGCCGAATATTCATCCATATCTTTGGATTCGGTTGCGATATCATGGAGTAGCATTTTGAAGATGCTCCTGAATTTATTGGTCGGCATGAATTGTTTTTCCCCGGTCTTTATAAGAACATTGACCTCTACAAGGTCGCTCATCAATTTATTGATCCTATCTTCTTTCCAGTGTTCAGTGGGATTATCCGTGACCTCATATTCGGCCCAGACATCGCGGAGGATCTCTTCTATAAAGTCTTTGTTTTCAACTCTTTTCAGGGCATATTCCGACGATTTAAGTTCAGGTATGGTAGATACATAAAGCCTGAAAAGATTTCTTAATTTATCGCCATCCTCTCCCTCCACTACCTTCATCTTTTTAAAAATCTCATATTCCAGGTCGCTGAGGGTAACTATCAGATCTTTTGGCATATCTATTATATCATCTCAGCTACGAAAACGCATTCATCTGAACCCTCAATGGCACATTCCGCACCTTTTTTACAATAATATCTTGTATCAAGGTGTTTGCGGGCGATCCCACCGTAAAATCCCCTTAGGAGATCACAGTATTTGCATTTTTTCCCGCCAAACGGCACTCCTTTGACCCTGAACGTCACTTTTTTTTCTGCCACTTCCACTGTTACCTTGATGCCATCTTTTTCAAATTCCGCAGATATATCTTCGATTTTTGAGGTTTTAAGGTCCATGGCAGCCTGCTCCCCGGCCTCGAACATCAACACGGAATTGGCAGATTCGGTCACGATGTTATTGCAGACATCGATATATGAATCAAGAAATCTCCTGAACAATTGATCACAACCTGTATTCGTTATAACAGTCGCTTTCCATACTTAATAAGTCTATCGCCATATAAATATCAAAGCTTACTGCGCCGAATCCGGCGCAGGATTAATTATTTCGTCAGTTTATTAAGAATTTGGAGTCTTCTGGTATTAAGATATTGAGTTTTTTGAGGGGGATTTCTTTTTATTATCCCTATAGTTCTCATTTCTTCAATTGTTATTATTCTTTCAGTTTCGTCTACATTTCCAATAACAGGAAAACCATCATTAGGATCTATAATTTTTCCTCTCCATCTAATGCCTTCACCGTAATAATGGAAGAATACAGGCATCCCCTTGTATGCGTCTTTTATTCTTTTAGTGTCATATGTTTCATTCTTACCATCCAATAACCCATCCATCCATTCTTTGACGTATATATCTTCATTGATCGAAATCAAAATCGCTTCTCTTTCAAGTCTTTTTCTTTTTGTTATCTTTGGCGCAAATAGTTTAATTCTTTCTTTCATATACCATCGAATAGAATTCAAGAGGACTATAACTATATATATTTTTACTATGTATATCTGTCCCCGTGATACTATGGGCATACAAAAGGATGCAGGTGAATTACTTCTTTTCTTTTATGATGAGTTCAAACATGAAAAAATTCCAGTAAGAACTAAGGATGTATTGGAAGCAACAAAATGGGATATACATAGGGTAAAAATGGCATATACCTATCTAATGATTTGAACTTGTTTAAAAGTTCTCTTGGCATAGGGGTAGGTTCGAGTTTAGATATTACTGAAAATTTTGAAGTGAGAGGATTATTGCCCAAAGGAATAAAAATTATAGAGAATGTTAAAAAATTCAAAAATGAATTTGGCTTCGAGGTTAATTTAGCCTTATTGAAATTTAGCTGGAGCACAAATATGCCATGAATCAAGATTTTTCTAATAAATGTATTGATATAATAAAAAAGCACATCCCTGAAGGTTGTGTCGTTCAGTCAAAGCGTGAATTTGTCAGAAGAAGGGATGGTAGTGAGTATACTGATATCGATTTTTATTATTATAAGGATAGTGTATCTCCAGATATCGTCTATAGAGATTTTTTCGTATTCGAATTTGCAAGGTTGTCTAAAAACTGGGTAGAGCTTAGACCCAATAAACGGATAATTGGAACTCCAAGTCCAATATTGGCAGTATATGAGGATGGGGAACTGAGATTTACTTCAAATAACAACAAAGAAATGCCTTTTGATAAAGAAACCTCATATACGGAGTGTAAATTCTATACGAAGAATAAAGAAACAAATAAATTTGAGTTTAGTAAGGATTATGTTAACGATGACGTTCGAAAAATAGTAGCAAGCTCTTTGAAGGTATTAACTGATGCTATTAAAGAAATTGACTGTCCAAATATAACATTAACGGTTTATCCGATTGTTGTTACCGAACAAAAAATGGATGTAAAAATTCCGGTTTTTAATTATACTCTTGGCAATGATGTAAAAGAATTACCTTTTTTAGATGGGATATCTCTCAAGAATCTTGAGCCTGTGATTGTTCAGATTTTTAACGTTTCCGAATTAGATATTATATTACCTATTATGAATTATAGTATTCAACTTACGGAAATGTTACATCTATTTGGTGAGGACGTGATGAGAATGATGTTTGACCCGCTTGTTAATGAAATGAAACAAGACGATGAGAATTATAGGGACCATTGAATACAGCCACAGATATGTATTAATCTTGAAATAAATGAAAAAGACAACATTATACTTGGTAGGGACTTTTCACAGTAGTAAAAAATCGAAAGATGTGTTGAAAAACATATTTACTCGCCATATATTTGATGCAATTTTAACAGAAGGTATTGATGATAAATCATGTTCCTTTCGGAAAGAACCTATTATAGTTTGTATTATTCTGACATGGTTCTGGTTCTTAAACAGATTAGGTTCCGAATTTACATTAATCAATACTATTGCAAATAGGCACAACATTCCAGTAATTAATATGGACAAATCTCTAAATGAGATAATAGATTATTTTCATAAACCATATAATAATACAATATATCTCGTATTTCTACTGCTGTTTTTTAAAGGTTCCCAAAATTTAATAGACTTAATATTATTATTTATCTTAGTTATAGTCATTTATTTGTGTTATTTTTTACTTAGAGTCCAAAAATTCAGGGATGAATTTTTCCATGAGAAAATAAAAGAAACAAAAAATGGTGGTCTTTATAATAACATTCTAATTATCTGCGGAAAAGACCATATCGAACCTATCAAACGAAAATTTGATGTTATCGATTTGAATAATGAATTCTGAACTTATTTATATAATAAACTATATTTTAGAATATACTTCTGAACATAGCGGTTTTGAAAACGGCTGTTTTGGGGCTTTTTTCATTAGAAGCTATTCTTGGCAAAATGAAGGACTATAGCTATTTCAGAGAGATACGCTAATACTTTGACCACTAAAGGTATATTCGGGAATAAAAGGTCTGGAGTGAACCCCAAAAAGTGTACAACCAGTTAAGAAACTATCCTACTTAAAACCTCCTCTGACTTTTCAAATTCTTCAGGAGTGACATATCCGATAGATGAATGAACCCGTTTCTTATTATATAC
>CABMIH010000020.1 GCA_902386205.1 uncultured archaeon
AGTTTTCAGATTATTCTCCCTAAGCCATGTCCTTATTTGCTGTTTTGTTAATAGTTGTGCCATTTTTGCGAAACTCCTATAGTGTCTCTTGTATTTGAAGTTTCAGCAAAAACGGTTACACTCCCCGTATCGGACCAGAAAATCCTGTATCTTCAATCTTTCTTGGGTTTTGTAGAGGATTTTAGACCCTTGGATATTATTTCACTAAATTATGATACTTGCATTGAACAATTCTGTAATACTCATAAATTATCGTATCAAGATGGTTTTTATGTCTACTGGAATCCAAAAACTTTTACTGCCGAGCACACTGATGTTCGGCATTACAAACTGCATGGATCAGTGATGTGGTATCAAAGCAGTCGAGGTGGTTATATTAAACTTCCCGTTATGACAGAAACAAGTAGAGTTAAACTCATTACAGGTGATACAGCCGAGAATCTAATGCTTTACCCGATGCAAAAATGGGACTTTGCAGAGCCACTTTTAGAATTGTTAGTAGAAATAAAACATTTTCTTGAATCTGAGGCATGTAAATTTTTAATTGTTGTTGGTTATTCTTTTAGAGATGAACATATTAGAAGAATTTTATGGGATGCAGCAAGGAAAAATAAAGAACTTCATCTAATATTGATAGATCCAAAAGCGCATCAGATTTATTTTGAAAAACTTAAATATTATGACGTTGCTAATAAAATCCCATCCTCTCTTTACGGAAAAGTCGTCTGTCTGCCCTATAATTTTGAGGGGGTATTTTCTTATCTTAAAAACTATTATTTAATAAATCTAAAAGTAGGTCTAAAAAGCGAGACAGTTCAACATAAAGCTGAGCTACAAGGAGGAAAAGCAAATTGGAGTTCTATCATTAGACATTTTATTTGGGCAGAATATACTGAAAAAGCAGAAACTCTATGGGAGAGAATTGATAGCAATGAATTAATCGAAGGAGATTGGCAACTACTACTTGAATATCATTTGAAAATGGCAGTAAATCATTTGCTAAATAACCAAGAAAGGAAAGCAAATAAGCATATAAGAAATTTTAATAAATTTTTGTATATACTGATGGTTGATAGAATTAACGTAGGTGTTAATATAGGTGAGCGACCGATTATAGAAGTCAATTTCAATTATCGAATTCAAGACAATAATCCCCGCTCTGACGGAGTGTATAATTATATAAATTTCATTATAACCCTATATGATTTTTGTGAAAGTCGGCAGAGATTTGTAAATTCTATTGATAGTGATAAATTAGAAGAAATCGCTAAAGTTTTAAAAAAACTTAAACTTTATTTAAATTCTTTAAACGTAGATGGACATGGAAAAATTGGTGTTGAGGATTATATCAAACTTAGAAGAGATAAAATACCCGACATTAAGAAATTCAAAAATAAGTTCAAATTTAAAGATCCTTCATCACATCGAACTGAAAAATTAGCATCAATGGTCATTGAAATAGAGAGAAAAATTTTAAAAGAGATTATCAAAGTTGAGTAAAAAGATCCTCGATAATGGAGTAATAACAGTATTTGACCTGTAAAAAATTAGTTGGCATTGAACTAATAATTGTGCCTGAAAACAAAACTCAACAACTCTTCTAGAAATTCAAAAGCCCTGGCGCGAATACTCGCCTTAGCGCTGACCCTTGGGATAAATTAATATACTATCAGTATCTAAGTAATACTGATAATCATTGATCGATTTTCATAAGGCTCCCATAAAATACAAGATACATGCCCCAATCGATTAAAAGAACGTTTCCAGATGAAAACTGATGAAGTGCGGCATTACCTGAAAACAGGTAAACAGATAAAAAAGACAAACAAAGATGGAGAGATCGGGATTATGACAAAATGCCTCCTGTGCGAGACAAAGATGAGAAAAGAACGTAAGGAGATAGAAAAAGGCGTATGGGCTGTTGTTGAGGTCTGTCCTCATTGCAAAGATGAATGGATAGATGAAAAAGAACACGACAGGCTTGTAGACCTGTTCAGGCGCAAGACCTTCAACCTTGGAGGCAGTATTGCAGTCAGAATTCCCAAGGAAATTGCCGATGCCCTTTCCATACGTGAAGGAACCGAAGTAAACTTCTCTGTACAGGATAAAAAGATAATAATTTCCAAAGCAACTGCATAAGCTTACACTGCACTTTATTTTATCGGCAACATTGCATAGCGAAATCTGCGCCTGAATTGATAATCTAAAATCTGGTTATCCGAACTGATTTCCAAAAACCTGAGCATCCTTATTGTGCTTTCGGATAATTTGGGGTCGAGGATAAAATCTATAGCCAGCCAGCGATTGAATTAAAATAAACAATACCTGTAACTCGATCGAAAATTACAGGGATTCCATGCCTGTACTGACCGCATACAACGAAGAAGAACCATAAAACCTACTCCATGCGCGGTAATCCAGGGCGCCCGGGGCAGGAACTCACGGCGGGCTTCGGGGAAAATTTAAGAAAATACTGAAGAGGTGCTGGAAGTTATTTAATTTTATAAGGATTCAAAAATTTAAGCCCTTTAACTTTGATAAAATCCTTCTCATTTCTGGAAACCAGTATAGTATCATGCATTATGGATGTTGCGCAAATAAGCGCATCCCCCAATTTCAATCTGTACTTTTTCCTTATTCGTATGGTTTCCTCCGCGATCAGATCATCAACATTAAGAGTTACAAAATTCAATAAGAATTGATTAATACCTTTTTCTTCTTCTTTCGAAAGATCTGGAAAAGATAAAACTTCGATCTTATTGATCAAAGAAATACAAAGTTCATCCTCAATTATTTTTTTAAAAAAGGATACAGCTACCCTCTCTCCCTGCAGGAAATATATCAGGATATTCGTATCAATTAAATACCTGTCTTTCCCATTCATTTCTAATATCTCTTTCAAATTTCAAAGCATCCGGTTTCCCTTTTAATATTCCGCTGTATCCGAGAATATCTTTTTTCCGCAGTTTCAAACTTTCTTTTTCTATAGATTTTGCCAACCACCCGATTATTTCGGTCTTTTCTCTTAAAGATAATCGCATAATCTCATTCATTATGCTTTTCGCATTTTCATTCATCTCGTCACCACTTTTATTATATGATCCTGATTATTTATAAATGTTTTATCACAGGCTGTCAGTTAATCATCAATAGCTATGACCCGCTTGAAAATTACAGAGGTTCCAAAATACCTGTGCTGACACCAAATATCGAAAAGATCTGGAAACCAGCCTGTGCGCGACGGGAATTCCGGACGCCTGGACAGGAACTCCCGACGGGCTTCAGGGGAACCTTAAAAAGATACTGGAGCTGTGCCTGGGAGTTATTCATGAAGGCACTTGGAAAAAGAGCCGAAATCTCTGCGGTGGAGATAAGTACGCAATAATTAAGTATCAATGGAACCAATAATATATTATGATACATAAACAGGTTGCTTTCTCTCTTCCTTCAGATGTATTGCAGGCGTTTAAAGAGCCGGTTGGAGCCCTTGAAAAGAAATTCAGGCTTTATCTTGCGATAATGCTGTATCGCGAGGCTGAGCTATCACTTGAGAGGGCTGCAAAGATGGCAGGTCTTTGCATAGAAGATTTTATTTACGAACTTGGTAAGCATAATGTAAGTGTTTTCAATTATCCTGCTGAGGAACTTAAAAAAGAACTGGAAAGCATATAGATGATAGTATCCAATTCCAGCCCCTTAATCGTATTTTCGAAGATTAACAGGCTTTCGCTGTTACAGGAGATATTTGGTGAGGTCTATATTCCAAAAGCCGTATTTGAAGAAGTAACAAGAGGCAAAAAAGGAGAGGAGATTGTTAAAAATGACTGGATTAAAATTAAAGAAATCAAGGATAAAGATTTTGCGGAATACCTTTCAAAAATTATTGGAAAGGGAGAAGCAGAGGCTATAATCCTTGCAAAGGAATGTAGAAGCAGGCTGCTTATTGATGATGCACAGGGAAGGAAGCATGCTGAGCTGCTAAACCTGAAATTTATCGGCTGTCTGGGTTTGGTCAAAATGGCAAAAAAACAAGGATTGATAGAATCTGCTGGAGATGTTTTAAAGGAAATGAAAAATGTGTCATTCTACATTGAAGAGGGGCTGATAACAGCACTGCTGGAGAGCGTTGGAGAAAAATGAGTAAATTCTTGATAACAATGACAAGGATTGGGAAACGGAAAAAAGTTGCCTGCATGCGGCGGGATTTCCGGGTGGCCGGGCGGGAACTCCCTACGGACTTCAGGAATTAGGGCTTTTTCAGCATCAAAATGCCTAGACTTTTTTAAGGGGTTGGGTCACAAGATCGGAAAAGAAAGTCCGCTTGATCTTGAAAACCACTCGCAGGAAGGGTATCATTTCTTTTTTGCCAGCCATGCAATAAAAGACCGCACGCAGAAAAGCATATCCGGGCGGGTACTCCATGAGCGGCAGGAGAGACTCTGTCAGGAGAACGCGGTCAAAGAAAAATTGGACAGCGAGAAAACAAAAGACAGTGAAATTCGCGGGCATGTGGCATGTGCCGGGGAATCAGGTTTGGATCACGGCCTGATAATTACAAAGGATTTTGGGAAAGTCGAAATCGTTGGTGGAATAAAGATAAATTTCATGCTTTCCACACAATTATGCAGCATGCATTACTTTCCCCTTTCTTGCATATTCAACAACGAGGGATGTTCCTTTCTCAAACTCTTCCGAGGTCAGGGTAACAATATCAAGAGGCATCATGAATTTTTTAAGAGTCATTATTTCAGCGTCTTTAGTTAACCTCGCCCGTTCAAAAATGTTTTTGCCACGAAAATCTTCTGAAATAATTAGAATATCAACATCGCTCTCCTCAGTGATTTTTCCTTTGACCTGTGATCCAAATAAAATTATTTTTGAAACTTTCAATCCTTTTTCTTTCAAACATTTTTCAAAGAATCTGATTGCCTTAGTTACTTTTTCTTTAACCATCTCAATAACTCCTTACTTTTGTCAAGTATTTCTTTTGTTTTTTCTCTGTCATAGTCTTCCAACATTTTCTGCAGGTCAGCGGGGTATCGGGTTAGAACACTTACCCTGTTTAGGGTGAAAACGAAATCATACATATCTTCCGGAATTTCCATTTCAATAATTTCAAGCAGATATAACAGAATGTGGGTTTTTGGTGGAGCATCCCCGAATTTCTCGATATATAGTCCTTTGAGAGCCTTTTCGATGGATAAATGGCACATGAATACAGAATAAAAATATCTCTCTCCACTGAACATGAATTCTGCCGTATCCACGTCATAATCAGCTTGCCTATACCACTCTTCTTTATCCATGTATTTTTTCCTTGTTGATTTATTGTTTTGTTCGTTTATCTGCTTTTCCTGATGTCTCTTTCCTTTTTCACAGGTAAAGTATAATATTATATCCTTTATGCGTGGTTTCAGTGTATCTTTCATTACAAGGTCAACCTTAACGCCAAGTCTGATGAATCCGTTTTAATGAACAAAAAACTTTGGATTCATCAAAGCCTGAAACAACAGGAGAAAGGTCATATACCGAAATCTTCAAAGGTATCAAAATACGCGCTGGGCGTACCCTTCCCATAGCCTTTTTCGTATATCCTTTATTTCAGTTAAAAGTTTATCAACATCTTTTTCAGCCATTGGCGGCGCTGCACGGCTTTTTTCTTCCAATTCCCTTAGAATAACATCGTTTATGGTTTTCTTTACGGCATAAGTGATGAATTCACTTTTGTTTTTGAACTCGCCTGCTTTTATAAAGTGGTCTATCAGGGAGGAATCCTTTGCTGGGAGCCTGACAATATTAACATCTGCATTCATATAAAAATATTATTAGAACTCATAGTATATTAGTCTTCTTTTTTGAATGAGAAACCTGAAGCAGGGGCTCACAGGTCGAAATGCCTTATAAAAGCATATCCGGGCGATATGGGTACTCCATGAGCGGCAGGAGAGACTCTGGCAAGAGAACGCGGTCTTCCTGGAACTGGAACGAACGCAGCAGCACGATATCCAATACTGGAAAAGCAGGGATGGTCTTGAATTGAATTTCGTCATACGTGAGCGCGATCAAAGAAATAATTCGGGTCGCATATGAATTGGGCAGCGAAAAAACAAAAGACTGTGAAGGGCTTCCTATCCAAAGGATTATTATTCCAAAATACCATAATGGTATAATATGGAAATCGTGAACATTGATAAAGCCGGCAGAATTGTTATTCCTGGCGCCCTGCGCAAGAAGCTGAAGCTGAACGAAAGCTCCAAGCTGCTAATTGCAGATGTCAAAAACGACCTTTTGATCATCAAAAAAATAAACATCGAAGAACTGGCGGAACAGCTTGAGAAAGACTTTAAAAACATCGATATCGATAGCATAGTTGGCAAGGTGCGAAGTGACGTTAAAGAAAAAATCAGGAAAAAGCATCCGTCGGTTCCTGGTTAATGAAAATCTGTTCATCGCTGCCATTAAGAATCCGAAAAAGGAAACTGCGTCACTGCGACTACTTCTCAAACTAATCGATAATACTGCTTTTGTGCTCATTGGTAATGAATTCTTGGTCATGGAAATGGAAAAGTACGCGCAGGTGTTTGAATCAAAACGCAGAAAAGAGATTCTCATTTTTTAACGTTGTCTCTATTAACAATCAGATGTCTAAAGCCCATTTCATCAAGTACATTCTTTAAATCTTCTTCGTTCGGTGCCATGAGGTCAGCTAGTTCAGAAAAGAATCCATCAGAAATTCCTGGTTCATCCTTAATAAGAGGGACAAGCCCCGATTTTTGCGTTGCCTTTACGGGTTGTGCTTTTGTTTCCGAAAGTCTCTGTCTGACAGTTTCTTTTAGATTATCCATCGCATATGCAGCCTCTGAACGCAAATTACTATCAGGATGGTTGAGGCGTAAATCCTCCAAAACATCGTATATATCTGCTACGATTGTCCGGTCTTTCTCTGCAATTTTCATTATTAACCTGCATGTATAAGTCCTCTCATCCAAGTTAAGACCATTTAACATTCGAGTCATCTTTTTTGAGTGAACTCTGAAAAACTCATAATGTGTTATTGCGAGGAGAGCGAGCATGAAATAAGCCTTCTCTCTGACTTTTTTGCTTGTATTTTCGAGACTCGTTAGTAGTTCAGGCACAGCAACGCCCATTCGCTCTGGATATTTTTGAGTTATTTTGAACAGAATTTCAAGAATCTTTAGCATATCATCTTCACGAAGGTCTTCTTTTCTTTTCTGCATGAAGCCTACGATAGCATCTACAGAGTAATCTGCCAAGCCGATGTAATCTTCAGCCAGTTTATTTAAACCAAAAATAGCTGAATTTTGGGCTTTTATATCGCTTTTCTGTAATATGCCATTGAGCGTCCCTATAACTTTTGATACTATAGAGGGTTGCTTATCGAGTAGTTCTACAAGAGAGATGATATTAGCTTCATTTGCCCTTCCAGCCTCAATATTTTTGAGGATACTCCGTGCTTTTTTTTCTGGATTCATATACAAATCTTTTTTTTTACTTTAAATATAAATATTCTTTCTCTATGAATATAAGGTTTAGTATTTACCCAAAAAATCAACTAATGATATATTGTAAGTGCAGGTTATAATATTTGAATATACATTGTCTATAATATGTGTTGACTATTATAAATGTTATAGTATTTTCCAGATGGCTGGCTATGAATTTTAGTCATAGATGCAACATGAAAAAGCAGTGGTAGCAGACTTTTTCATACTAGGCTCTTAGTACCACTAAATTCATAAATATATAAATAATGTGTTTTTCAATTTATGATTTTATTGCTAAAAGAATCTTTGAATTATCGTCTTTAACATATAATTACAGTATTACTACTTAAAACTCACGAAAGAAAAGTGGAATACTTAACGAATAGAGTGACATTCTGGGGTTCAATTCGGGAAATACATAATCGAAACACCCTATTTTTCAGTATCAAAATGCCTGAACTTCTTTAAGGGGTTAGGTCACAAGATCGAAAAAGTTAGTCTGCTTGATCTTGAAAAATACTCGCAGGAAGGGTATTTTTTCTTTTTTGCCAAAGGGATTATTTTTAGTAACCCCTTGTTCAACTATATCCCTGCTGCCAATCGACCGCCCAAACCTTTTCCTACACCCTCGATATCCCGAAAGATTTCATAAGTACATCCGGGTTTATCCTGCCGCTTGTAAAGCTCTTGGCGCTTTTCAACTCATTAATCGTTACCTCTGCAGGAGCAAAAACACCGGCATCAACCTTGAAGAAATCAAAACCAGCCTCCTTGAAAGTGGTGTAGAAGGGCTTGCCATATGAGGAGGAAGTCCCGGAAGGCACCTTTGTTATCAGTTCCTTTACCTTCTCCGCATCGTACTTCACGTTGTAATACGTTTTTCCGCAATATATGATGCAATCGTTGGTCGAGCCCATGCATTTTGTGCTGTCTCCTACGATTGGGGAAATAGGAGCGATACCGTATCCGCTTTTTATGGTGTTGATGTCAAAACCTATGGATTCCATTTTATGGATGCCTGTCTCAACGATCCTGGCCGATATCTGCACAGAACCGGCAATGGAAGCAGTGGGGGCCACCACGATTCGAAGATTTCCCGGCTCTACGCTGCAGTCCTTTGCGATCTTATCCGTCACCTCTTCAGGAGGAAGTTTGTCGGATTCCAGGACGAGCACTGCATGGTCGCATGAGTCCTTGTAGTTGATCTCTGCATACAGCTTCTTTGGATTAAGGGAAATGGCGCGGGCAGGACCTGAACCCATTGCAAAGTATTTCCCCACACTGATACGCCATCCTGCGTATTGCGAAGCCATGCATGCAATCACCGGATGATCGGTATTAACCCTGATCGCAGGGACCATATTCCCATCCAGTTCGAAAGAGACATACTTGATATCCGCAAGGTCTGCAAGGCATATCCTTGACAGGTACATACCTGCATCGTATCCGCCCTCGACGTTCACTCCAGCATCCACAACCGTGGCCCCGTTTTTATATTCATGTATCTCAACATTTATCTTATCTGCTCTGTCAAGCATCTCATTGAATGCACAGAGCCCGGTTTCGTTTACGCTTACCATATTCAAATCGCCGGAAGCAGGTTTGATATTCCTGATACATAAATCTGGTTATTTTGATCGGTCATTCAAAATAACAGACACTAATTATAAATGTTACCTGGCTATCGCCGCGCGGTCTCCTATCGTCACTATTATGTTGTTAATTTCCTGACCAGTCGGTTCCCTGTTGTTTTCCATCTCAAAGATATCTATTATCGCACTAAAGGTGCAATGCAGTTTGTCGGTTGTTTTTCTTCTGGCGCATCGTGTCATGTATTATTCCTTTCCATCATCTTTTCTAAAGACACAGATATTTTTTTCTGCTTTCGAATGGGGATCGACCAGGCCGAGTATCCGCTCGTCTTCAAGATTTATCCTTTCATCATCCTTGCCTTTGAACCCGTACTTACCGTAATCCGTCAGTGTGGGTTTTCTCTTTATGAAGTGGCCGCGCTTTAATTCAAAGGAAAAGGGAAGTGCCCGCTCACATGCGTTCCTCACTTCCTCCATGACATTTTCATCCTCAACTTCGACAATTATTTCTCCCACTATGACGTGCAATTCGAATGCGCAATCCCCGACATTGATAACTCTCATGCCGGGATGGTTTACATCCGTGCCTGTTCCTGGTCCGCATGTCACCTTTCTTGGCAGGTTTTTCCCGCTTATCAGCATTCTTATTACACCATCTACCCTGTCGATCTCGTTTAGGATTTTTTCAGCGGTCTCAGGTTGTAACAACCGCTGGGGAGATACTCTTATCTGGATGGGTTTGTCTATTGATGCAGCGTTTTCCATTCAATTCTCCTTCTTTTATACAATTTGATGATGTATAACATATTAAAGGTTTTGGTTCGTATATCTGCGAATGAAATAATTAATCATATTTAAATTTGCTCTGTCCTGGATAAAGTCGCAGACCCACCGCGGAATCTTTATATCTATCTACCTTGTAATTTGTACCAGAATTATTCGGAGGATGGTACTATTCGCGGATACGATGACGATAGGAAAATAAGGAACTTCATTTTGATTGCACTGATCGGAGGAATAATAGGCGGAGTCGCACTTGACAATGTGGTAAAAGGCGCTATCTGGCCTGAATCTTCGAGTTTATATGTCATGAACATACCCAATAATATTGGTGTCGGCAAAATTACAAATGTAACCTTCGTTACATACAATAACAGCGGGACAGTAGGTGATGTGAATATAACGCTTGACGGCGCGGCTTCTACACGTGGGAAGACCGACAGGAATGGGATGCTCGTGCTCTCAGCCAATGTCACATCAAATGGGAGCATAAATGTAGTAGGGGAAAAATCAGGCTACAGGAACGCAACTTCAGTGATCAGGACCACACCCGGCCTTGATATCAGCGTCTCGCCTTCATCCATAACTTCAGGAACAGCGACATTTGTTACATTGTCGGCATACAGCGTTGGCGCACCTGTTGATGTCGCATCAGTGAATCTTTCAGGCGCCGGCGTAGCTATCGATGGCGTCACCACATCAAATGGCCAGATTGTAATATCTGTAAACGCCTCTAATACAGGCCCGATTACGGCAAGTGTCAGGAAGGCAGGATATGCCGATGGTTCTGCAACAATTGTCTCAACAGCCCAGCAAATATTGAGTATTTCATCAAGTCATTCGACACTGACCGTTAATGTTCCGGTCTATGTTACGTTCCTTGTGACGGCCGGCGGCTCAGGCGTTAACAACGCCAGGATAACTTTGAGCGGTGCAGTGACTGGCAGCGGCATTACCAACCAGGACGGCAAGGCCATCATACTGGTGACACCCCAGGCCACAGGTACGATAACGGCTACAGCAAATGCTACAGGTTATGCAGGCAGTTCTACCACCATAACTTCGTCAAATACACAATCATTATCCCTTGCTGTAAATCCCACAACAGTTACTGCAGGAGTACCGGCTTATGTGGAATTCACATCAATGAGCGGCAATAACGCCATAGGTGAAGTAAATATCACACTTTCCGGTGCTGCGGGCGGGAATGGGATAACAAACCAGAATGGCCGTGTGATACTGCAGGTCAATGCAACAGGTACGGGTACAATAACCGCATCTGCAAGCAAGCCGGGTTATTCAAGCTCAAGCCTCACATTCGCCGCCGTCGGGCAGCCTACCCTTGGAGTGAGTGCAAGCCCACCCAATGTAACTAATGGGGTACCTACTTATGTGGTATTCACAGTAACAAGCGGCGGCTCTGCCATCAGCGGCGCGACCGTGAGCGTGTCGGGCGGAGGCGTAAGCGCAGACGGGATGACAAATTCGGCAGGCCAGGCAACGATGCTGCTAAATGCGGCAGGTAGCGGAACTATAAATGTAGTGGTACAGAAAGCAGGATATATCAATGGGCTGATGACGTTGGCCCATTGATTTTTTTATCCTATCATCAATATTAATATTCTAATAATTATCAACACCCAACCCACGGCCACAACTATCCATATCGCTTTTTTTGCGACTTCTGCTATTGCAAGGAAGATTGTCAGTATAACAAGCATCCCGATGGCATCGACTATGGTCTGCGGGATTAAAACCCCTGAAATCGATTGGACCAACCCGACTATCTTTTCACTTATCCAGTGCCCTATCGTATAGATAAAGGCCATAACGGTAGTTAGTAAATCTTCTGCCATTTATATCACCTTCAGTCCTTTTTGATACCTCTTATTTCTATTAGGTATTGGGGATTTAAACTTACCTGCATCCCGGCAGGTTAATATAAGTACAAAGACTTATAAATTAGTAATATAACGTTATATCGTTATATTATGCTCAATCGGTGTCCGGTATGAAAAATAAGAAAATCTATGCAGTTATTACAGGAGATCTGGTTGGTTCATCCAGATTCAAGATAGGAAGACAGCGGGAGGAAGTTTTATTAACCCTTAAAGATTCGTTCAAAAAGATCGGATCACCCGATATTATCGCATCGCCATTTGTGATTTACAGGGGAGACAGCTTCCAGGGAGTAATATCAAAACCTGAAGAGGCGCTTCGAACCGCAATAATTCTCCGGGCAAATCTATTATCCATGTTCAAGGGGAAAGGGGTCCGCCTGGATGCAAGGATCGCCATTGGTCTGGGAACTATTGATTATTTACCCAAAAAACAGGTAGGAGAGGGGGATGGTGAAGCTTTCAGGAACTCAGGCATGGAACTTGACAGGATGAAAAAAGAAGAACAGAAATTGATCGTAAAGACGCCGTGGCAGGATATAAATGATGAATTACGGACAGAATGTGCACTATTTGATGCGCTGATCCAGAGATGGACAAAAGAACAGGCTGAAGCGATCGTATATCATATCCTGGGATCAAAACAAGAGGAAATAGCCGGAATTCTTGGTATCAGCCAGCCGGCAGTATTCCAGCGCCTGAAATCCGGAAGTTACCGGGCGGTCCAGATATTTTTAGAGCGTTTTAAAACCATCATACAGTATAAGGCTATTGAATAATATTAATGCAAAATAAGGTGAAGGGCTTATAATGATTACACAAATGGAAACATCATTGCTTATCAGGTTAATAATATCACACCTGGTTACTGATTTCTTATTTCAAAGCGATTCGTGGGTGAAGCAGCGGTTCAATAACGGCTGGTTTTCAAAACATCTTTATGTGCATGGAATAATCGGAGGAGTGCTGGCATATTTTTTCTCAGGATTGTGGAGCTATACCTGGATCCCTGTTGCAGTTGGCTTCACCCATATCATAATCGATGGTATAAAAATAAAACATGAAGATAATCTCCAGTCTTTCCTGGCAGACCAGTTCGCGCATTTTATAATCCTTCTGGGTGTATGGCTATTGATAATCAATCCAAAAACCGAAGATCTGGAAGTTTTAAAGCAGTTCTTCCTGCCCGGAATAAAAATATGGGTGATAATCGGCGCATACTTTGTAATAATCTGGCCAGGTAGTGTGCTTATCAGCAAAATAACAGACAAATGGAGGGAGGATATATTTGAAAAAGAAGACAGCAGCAGAAGTTTAGAGAAAGCAGGAAGATGGATAGGCATACTGGAACGTTTCCTGATTCTCACATTTGTTCTTTTACAGCAATATGCAGCGATAGGTTTTTTGGTGGCTGCGAAATCGATTTTCAGATTCAGTGAATCCCGCAAAGCTGGAGAGTATGTTTTAATCGGGACCTTGCTCAGTTTTACTATTGCTATTATTGTTGGTTTAATTGTAAACCTGTTTTCGTAAGGACATTTACTGAGAATTAAAGGATGGACAACAGGTAACCTTAAATGTCCTCCTGTCATTCTTTGTATGTCTCTAAAAAAAGAGATACGAAACGAGTGAATATAAATATGTGTAGTGCCAGGGATGAATTTAAAATAAATCTTTTGAGAGACGTAGGACTATTCGAATGTGTATGTAGAGATTGTGGAAATAAGTTCAAAGGGCTGCCAGTAGATAAAATTGAGTGCCCTGCCTGTCATTCTTCGAATATATCTAAAAAATAGAATTCCAAAATACATAGATGGACACGTTTTGATTGTTGTCTGATTCAAACCGTTAATCTTTTCTTCATAGAGGAATTTATTAATCATCAGTATCATCAAAATAAGATAGAACTCTAACTAAAGGAAGAATTATGGAAAAAAGCGTTAGACTGAAAGTGGCCGAAGCGGACCAGAGAGATGTCGGGAAAGGAATAGTCCGGATAGATGAGAAATACAGGAATGCTATCGGAGTCAACATATTTGATATTGTTGAAATAACAGGTGAACGTTCAGCTTCTGCCATGGTGGGAAGATCATATCCCCAGGATGAAGGATTTGATGTCATAAGAATGGACGGCCTCCTCCGAATGAATGCAAAAACAAGCATCGGGGAATCAGTGGAAGTCAAAAAGGCAGAGTGGAAAGAAGCAAAAAAGGTCACCCTTGCACCGGTGATAGCCAACATCCATATCTATGCGCCCAGCGAAAGCCTGCGTGCGATTTTTCATAACAGGACTGTCACGAAGGGGGATATAATCTCAACCACGAGCGTCCGCAAACCAAGGGAATCAATGGGTTCCGATGTTATGTTCGAGCATGTTTTCGAAGGAATGTTCCCGTCATTCGGTCTTGGAGAGATAAAGCTCCAGGTCGTCTCCACTTCACCGGCAGGAATAGTCAAGATAACTGACATAACTGAAATGGAACTCCTGCCTGAAGCTGTAGCTATGGAACAGGAAATACCGGAGGTCATGTATGAGGATCTCGGCGGTATAAAACCCGCTATAACCAAGATCAGGGAGATAATAGAGCTGCCTTTAAAACATCCTGAACTCTTCAACCGCCTTGGTATCGATGCGCCAAAAGGAGTGCTCCTTCACGGGGCCCCGGGTACAGGGAAAACGATGCTCGCAAAGGCTGTGGCTAATGAAAGCGATGCATATTTCATTACTATAAACGGCCCTGAGATCATGTCAAAATATTACGGGGAGAGCGAACACAAGCTGCGGGAGGCCTTCGATGAGGCCGAGAAAAATACCCCGGCCATAATATTCATCGATGAGATAGATAGCATTGCCCCGAAAAGGGCCGAGGTCACAGGTGAAGTGGAGCGGAGAGTGGTAGCACAGCTTCTCTCCCTCATGGACGGATTAAAATCCAGGAAGAATGTGATAGTGATAGGGGCGACGAACCGGCCTGAGGCCCTGGACATGGCGCTTCGCCGGCCCGGCAGGTTTGACCGCGAGATAGAACTCAGGGTACCTGACCGCGACGGCAGGCGGGAGATATTCCAGATACATACCCGCGGGATGCCGCTTGCCGAAGATGTGAGCCTGGATGCGCTGGCAGACCGCACATACGGATTCGTGGGCGCAGATATAGCAGCCATGTGCCGCGAGGCTGCAATGACATCGCTCCGCCGGGTTCTCCCTGAGATAGATCTTGAACAAAAGGTGATACCGAAAGAGACGCTGGATAAACTCGTTATCAAAGGTTCAGACTTTGAAGAGGTCATGAAAGAAGTGCAGCCATCGGCTCTTCGGGAAATATTGTTTGAAGTCCCGAACGTGACATGGGAAGATATCGGAGGGCTTGATGATGTAAAATCCCTTCTATCCGAGGCCGTGGAATGGCCGTTAAGATACGGTGAATCTTTCAAGCGGATAGGTGTTGAAGCCCCCAAAGGCGTACTCCTGTACGGCCCCCCAGGCACTGGCAAGACCCTTCTTGCAAAAGCCATTGCCAATGAAAGCGAGGCCAATTTCATAACTGTTAAGGGCAGCGACGTTTTATCAAAATGGTATGGCGAATCTGAAAAGCATATAGCAGAAGTCTTCAAAAAGGCGCGCCAGGTGGCACCTACCATCATTTTCCTTGATGAGCTTGATGCGCTTGCTCCTGTCAGGGGATCTGCCGAGGGTGAGCCCCATGTGACAGAGCGTATCGTCAATCAACTGCTTTCCGAGCTTGATGGTCTGGAGGAACTGCGCGGGGTCATTGTAGTAGCAGCCACCAACAGGCCCGACATTATCGATCCTGCACTGCTGCGCCCTGGCAGGTTTGATGAAATGATACTTGTGCCGGTCCCTGATGAAAAGACAAGACTTGAGGTATTCAAGGTACATACAAAGAAAATGGCGGTTGGCAGCGACGTTGATATTAAGAAACTTGTTGAGATCACTGAAGATTTCACGGGGGCTGATATCGCGGCAGTTTGCAAGAAAGCGGGACGCTTCGCCATGAGGGAGAACATTAATGCGGAAAAGGTCAGGCATGCGCATTTCCTGGCCGCTGTGGAAGAGACCGGCCCCTCGGTCACGTCAGATATTATGGGGTATTACGAAAAAATAAAAGATGAGTTGCGAAAGAAACGCTCAAAACAGATAGAGACAAGACCCGGAATATATGTATGATCAAAGAAGGTGTTCTTTTTGAACCGCTCACCGACAGGAAAGCCAGGTGCCATGTGTGTTCCCACAGGTGCACCATAAAGGAAAGCAAGATCGGGATATGCGGTACCAGGAAGAACATTGGCGGGAAAATTTATACCCTCATATACAATACAGTATCAAGCGAAGCAGTTGACCCTATCGAGAAAAAACCGCTTTATCATTTCCTTCCAGGCACCCTTTCTTATTCACTCGGCACTATCGGATGCAATTTCAGGTGCATGCACTGCCAGAACTGGAATATTTCACAGGTCGCTCTTGAGGAGGCATATACAAGGGAGATCACCCCGCAGGTGGCAGTCGATCGCGCCCTTGAAGCAGGATGCAGATCAATCTCATGGACTTATAACGAACCTGCCATCTGGCATGAATATACCTACGACAGCGCCGTGCTTGCAAAAAAGGCGGGACTTAAGACCATATATGTGACCAATGGCTACATTACACCTGAGGCGCTGCGGCGCATCGCGCCGTACCTTGATGCTTTCCGCGTGGATATAAAATCCTTTTCAGATGATTTCTATAAAAAAATATGCGGGGCAAGGCTTGCACCGGTACTTGAATCCACAAGGCTTGCAAAAGAACTGGGCATGCATGTTGAGACGATAACGCTCATAATTCCCACAAAGAACGACTCGAAAGAGGAGATCACGCAGATCGCGGGATGGGTGCGTGACAACCTCGGTGTGGACACGCCTATGCATTTCACGGCATTCCATCCCATGTATAAGATGAGCGACATCAGTGCGACACCAACAGGAACACTTGAGATGGCGCATGATATTGCAAAGGAGGAAGGGATGAGGTTCGTTTATACAGGCAATGTCCCGGGTCACAGGTATGAAAATACCTATTGCCCGAAATGCAATGCTTTATTGATTGACCGCATGGGGTTCAGGGTGGGCACTATCAGTATAAAGGATGGGAAGTGCCCTGGTTGTGGTGAAGAGATACATGTGGTGAACTAAATGAAGGCTTCAATCACGGAATCCACAAAAGAAATACTGAATAAGCACGGATATCACCTTGCAGGTACTCATGGCGCAGTAAAAACGTGCCTCTGGCTTAATAAAAGCATGCGAAATGATGGTGCCTGCTACAAATCACTGTTCTATGGTATGTCCTCGCACCGCTGTATCCAGATGACGCCTACCCTTGCATGCAACCACAGGTGTCTTCACTGCTGGCGCGCGGTTGAGCTGGAAACAGGTATCCCACAGGTATGGGACCCTCCAGGAACAATAGTTGACAGTTGCCTTATCGAACACCGCCGCCTGGTTTCAGGTTTCGGCGGCTCGGAAACCATGGATAAAACAAAGTGGAAAGAAGCTTTCGCGCCCAGGCACGTTGCGATCTCGCTTGCAGGTGAACCCACGCTATACCCTTATTTACCTGAACTTATAGATGAATTCCATAAAAAAGGAATGACGACGTTTGTTGTCACGAACGGGACAAACCCGGAGATGATCCCAAAGATCAAGCCGACGCAACTATATATGAGCCTGAACGCGCCTGATAAGGAAACTTACGAAAAGGCATGCGCCCCAATCGGGGATACCTGGGAAAACATAAGAACGTCTCTTGGATTATTGAAAAATTCAAAAACCCGGACTGCTGTAAGGATGACCCTCACAAGAGGTGTCAACATGAAGGCTTCCGAGGGTTATTCGGACCTGATAAGGATCGCAGAACCGGATTATGTCGAATTAAAAGCCTATATGCACCTTGGTTTTTCAAGAAAACGGCTTTCAAGGGAATGTATGCCTTTATACGGGGAAGTGCTGGATTTTTCCAAAAAAATTGCAAAATCCCTGGATTATAGCATAGCGGATACATCAGAAGCAAGCCGTGTGGTTCTACTTTCAAAAGATGGGACAAAAAGTAATATTGTTTAACAAAACCCTTATGTGCTTATATATACTTATATAAATAGAATATGACCGAAGGTGCTGAAGGAGAGGTAGAGGCGATAACAACTGTACTGGAAGAACCGATAGAGATCCTTGTGAACCTTGCAAAGAACGGTGAGATAGACCCGTGGAACATAGATATAGTCGAAGTCACGGACAAGTTCCTGCGCCAGGTGGAAGAGATGGAGAAGATGGATCTGCGGGTTTCAGGGAGGACGTTATTGTATGCGGCCATACTTCTTCGCATGAAATCCAACGCGCTTGTGGAAGTGGAAGAGCCGGAAGAAATGATCGAAGACGATTTTTTGGATTTTGAGATCAGCGATTATCCTGTGCCTGCGCTCCCGCTTCGCCGTTCTTCCAGGCGTCCCGTGACGCTTGAGGAGCTGTTATCTGAACTGAAGAAGGCGGAATTGGTCGAAAAACGGAGGATCTTGCGTGTTGAGAACAAAATCGATGAGATACGCACAACAGTGGAGGAAGTTCTTTCTATCGCTCATGATGAAGACATTGAAAGCAGGGTCGGAAAGATGAGAGCTTTATTGAACGACATGTTCGGCAAACAGGAAAACATCAAATTCTCACAGATCGCTTATCCTCTTGACAGGTCGGGAATTGTAATGGCCTATCTTGCTCTTCTCTATCTTGCTACGAAAAAGGAGATATGGCTTGAGCAGGAAGAACTATTTGGCGAGCTGTTCATAAGGAGGCAGGAAGCGGAATGAGCACTGATAAGGATATCCTGGAAGCAGCCCTTTTCGTATCAGGTGAACCTCTGGATATCGGCCAGCTTGGCAGTATCCTGAAAGGCAGGGATGTAAGGTGATTGCTCCAGCAGCTTATGGAGGAATATGCCATGCGAAGTTCCGGGCTTGAGATAAAAGAGATAGAAGGAAGGTATGTCATGCAGGTCAAGACCGAATATGCAGAAAAAGTAAGACGGATGGCACCAAAAGAACTCCGCTCTCCAGTTCTTCGAACCCTGTCCATGATAGCTTATCACCAGCCTATTATCCAGTCCGAGCTTGTTGACAGGAGAGGTGCTGCCGCATATGATCATGTCAGGGAACTTGAGGAACGTGACCTTATATCAACAGTCCCGCAAGGGAGGACAAGACTTCTTAAGACCACGACCCGTTTTGCCGAGTATTTCAACCTTGATTCTGCGGACCCTGAAGCGATAAAACGTAAAATAATCGAGCTTGCCAGGGAACAGAATATGGGGCTTGACAAGTGGCTGGGCAAGCAGGGGATAGGTGTGACGCCCATGTATGAATCATTAATGGCGCTTTGCGGGATCCAGGAATATGCGGTTGTGAACCCTTATAATCCCTCTGATGAGGAGCGCGACCGTGTGCAGGACCTGGGAGTGCTTGTGGTATCCAGGGGATATGCGGACAGGGTGGGCGGCTATTTTGACGGCAGGGTAATCGAAGTCACTGCTGTCACGTTTGAGGACCTGGTAAATTCTGTAAATATCCTCACCGAGTACGGAAGTAAAAACAGGGTAAAAGAGAGTATTGAAAAAATCCAGGGATTGAAGGATGAATACATCGAGAAAACTTTCCCAATAACGGTAAAAGCTGCGCCGCAGACAGAAATGGTATCCCGCATGGTCAATGAACTGCGGCTTGGGATATCATCAGACGGCGTGAAGATAGCTCCTGATTACGGCACGTCAGGTGAAGGAAAAGAGATAGGGAGCGGTGCTGATATCCTGATCCCGACGCACAAGAATGCGGAGCTGGATGTTATCAGGAGGATATGCCAGAGGTATGATGTGCTGATAGAAGGGTTAAACAGGCGTTCAAGAATTAAGTCCAAAGAAACTTGAGATTAACCAGTGTAAACCTACCGCAATGAAAACTCAAGTGCGAGCACAATACTTGAACCAAGTATCGCTATTGGGGTAACGAATAACCCGATTTTCAGGAAATCTGTCATTTTTGTGCTCCATCCATATCTTCGTGCGCTCTCAAGCCAGAGAATCCCGGCAAGAGCCCCGAATGTAGTAAAATTGGCTCCGAGGTTTGAACCGATAACCAGCGAATACGCCATTGCAGTATTCATACCCCCGTCAAGCGATGCATGCTGGATTATCGGGAGCATCATTGCGGTCATTGGTATGTTGTTCACGAGATTGCACATCAAAGCAGACAAAAGCGAGACCGAAAGGGTTGCTGCAATAATATTATCCCCGAAGCCTGCGAACAGGGCATTTCCTGCGTGGCCTGCGACATCGCTCACTTCAAGACCCTTTACCACGATAAATAGCCCGACAACGAAAATGACGACGTTCCATGATATCCTTTTAAGCCTGTGGATGACGCGGCGCTCGGACAGCATCAGTATCACCGCGCCTCCAAGGGTCACGACTGAAAGAGGGATATTAAAATAATTTGCAACACCCCCAAGCATGATTACCGAGAGGAGCACAATGAGCCCCAGGGTCACGAGAAATTTATCTTTGAGCCGGATGACAACGTTTTCCGGCATATCGACATGATCCGGTATCTGCTTTCGGAAAATGTATTTTATCAGATGATAATTTAAAAAAGCCGCCACAAGGGTCGGAAGGAGCATGTATCCCGTGAAACCGAAATAATCAAGGCCGAAACTGTCGCCTATAAGGATATTCGTGAGATTACCAATATACAGCGGCATAGAAAATGTATTGGCAGCAAAAAAAGCCGCATACATATAGGGTTTGGGGTTAATTTTCGCCTTATTGCAGAAAATAAGTATTACGGGAGTGGTCGTCAGGATAACCACGTCGTTCCCTGCAAAAAGCGATATACCCGATACCACAAGAAAAGTATATAAGAAAAGAAGCTTCCCGCTGTTTTTTGATGCGTAAAGCGCGCGTGATGCGCAGTACTCAAAGAACCCGTAATCCTCAAGAAGACTTGAGATTATCATCAAAGTCGCAAGGATAATGACGACATTCCATGTAGTCACAAGAGGTACCGGCATTTCAGGCGTCGAAATACCGAGAGCCTCTGCTACATGATGCGGTTTGAGCAGGAAAAAGACAGTAAGGAAGGCCCCGATCAAAGCGGCATGGGCTTCATTGATGCCCTTCGGCTTTGCTACTATGAGTACATAAGTAAATACAAAAACAGTAACAGCCAGAATCAGGGTCAATTCTGCCTATAGGCGTTCTTCCCTGAATTCTTTGCATCCACGGTTGGTTTCATACACATTTTTCTTGATCAATGTGCATGAACCATCGTATTGTTCCCTATTGCTTCCTCTTATTTTTGTTGAGAAGTATCTGCAATCAACACAATACTTCAAGTTTTATCCTCCAAAAGTAATTTATTCATTATAAGCCTGAATCCCCTGAAAATGCTTTATTTAAAATGAACAAGTATTTCACTAAAAATCTGATATAAACAAACTCATTAATAAAGCTTACTCATAGCATATGACTATTAGAAATACCTATATATACTAAAGTACATATGATAAGCCCAGAGGTATCACATTGTTTTTAGTAGGCGAAGCACTAATCGGTGAGGAACCGGAACTGGCTCATATTGATTTGATCATCGGAGAAAAAACAGGACCCGTAGGGCAGGCTTTTGCGAACGGTTTTACGCAGTTGTCCATGGGGCATACCCCCCTTCTTTCAGTCATAAGGCCAAACCTTCTTGCAAAACCTGCTACGCTCATAGTGCCCAAAGTTACTGTAAAAAATATGCCTCAGGCGGCACAAATATTCGGACCAGCCCAGACCGCGGTCGCAAGGGCAGTAGCTGATTCGGTGCAGGAAGGAGTAATTCCTGAAAACCAACTTGAAGACCTCACGATCATCGTAAGCGTTTTTATTCATCCTGAAGCCAAAGACTACAATAAGATATATCGCTATAATTACGGCGCTACTAAACTTGCGATCGAGAGGGCAATGCAGGGATTCCCGGATAACAAGACCCTCATGTACGAGAAAGACCGCACCATGCACCCCATAATGGGATTCAAGGTCGTCAGGTTATGGAACCCGCCTTACCTCCAGGTTGCCATTGATATGCCGGACATTGATGCTGTCAAGAGTATCTTAAAACAGATACCCCAGAGCGATCACCTTATCATCGAAGCAGGAACGCCGCTCATCAAAAGATATGGCGTGAATGTAGTCCAGTCCATAAGAGAAGCGCGCCCGAATGCATTTGTCGTGGCTGACCTGAAGACACTGGATACAGGCAATCTTGAAGCGCGCATGGTGGCAGATGCAACTGCCGATGCAGTTGTAATATCCGGACTTGCGCCTGTCTCAACGATCGAGAAAGCTATAAAAGAGGCAAAGAAAACAGGTATTTACGCAGTCATAGATATGCTGAATGTTGATAAGCCGGTGTCAGTTTTAAAACAACTCTCTATCAAGCCTGATGTTGTAGAACTCCACAGAGCGATCGATACTGAAAATAAAGCTGAACATGCATGGGGAGACATCCCGGCCATGAAGAAATTATCAGAGAGATTGCTGGTTGCAGTAGCAGGAGGCATCAGGGTGGATACGGTCAAAGAGGCTCTCAAATCCGGCGCTGATATAATCGTCGTCGGAAGAGCGATCACAAAGGCCAAGGACGTGCGATCCATGACTGAACAGTTCCTGGAAGAACTCAAGCAGCCTGAGATAGACCAGTACAGGATAATGACAGACTTTTAATATCAAAGCGATAAGCTTCAAAGAGCGTCAAGGAGGCAACGGATCGAATGAATATAAAGCTCATCGTTGTTGTGATACTTCTTGTCGCCCTTGCAGCCGCTGGTTTCAGCGTCCTGAACTATGCCATGCAGGGTTCTGGTGAAAATGACTTCGGCGAAAAACCGTTCAACGACATAGTTTCAGGTACAAAAATCGTTTTGGACGGACCGGTCGGCTCAAAACAGATCGTGCCTGTAAAACTCCCGGCGAATTCAAAGATCATTTTATCCAATGATATTAAAAATGGCGCTCCTGCGGGGCGAATTGATATTGAGCTGTCGAACGGGAATAAACTGGCGCAAGAACTCAAGCTTCCCGTTAATTTCCTGTCGCGGGATAGAAAAGAGACAGGAAAAATGAGGCTGGAACTGGATAACCAATTAAGTATAGACACTTCTGTCAGCCCGCAAATGGAAATATTTTTCCCTGAGGGAGAGTACAAGTTCGTACTCATTCACAGGAAGGCTGAATATACAAGCTGGTCGTCAAAAGGAACAGACTATCTTGAGGTAAACCAGGAATGATTCGCGGCCCTGATTTGCCAAAAAATAAAGTTCATTACAACAACCTTTACATATCTTTGCCATTATTATAAGGCTGGATGAACAAGCCCGCAGTCCTTGAAGAGAAAGTAAAGAGATATGAAAGCCTGCTACGCAAAGCGCTATCAGCTTATGAGGTCGCACCGCAGGAGAACTCCCACTTAAAAAAAGTTTCGGATGATTTCTCCATAATGGCAAGGTCTTATTATGAGGACGGCCTGAAGTTCATGAAGGGAGGGGATCCTGTAAACGCCCTCGCCTGTTTCAGTTACGGGCATGCATGGCTGGATGCGGGAGTGAGACTTGGTGTATTCAAAGCAACTGATGGAAATCTGTTTACTATTTAAAAGAGCAACAACTAATGGCAAACTATCTGGTCACACTTGAAGCCGCCTGGCTTGTGAAAAGTGTAGAAAGCGTTGAAGATGCAATGAATATAGCGATATCCGAGGTTGGCAAACAGCTCAACCCGGATCTGAATTTCGTTGAGATTGAAGTTGGTGCTACAAGCTGTCCTGCGTGCGGTGAGGCTTTTGATAGCGTTTTCATGGCTGCTGGCACCGCCCTTGTAGGTATCATGCTCGAAATGAAAGTCTATGACGCAGAAAGCGAAGAACATGCTGCGAGGATCGCGAAATCCACCATAGGCAAGGCTTTGAAAAACGTCCCGCTTGATGTCGTTGATATTGAAGAATTCGAAGGCGGGAAAAAGCCAAAAGAAAAATGAAGCTGGCAGCTCTGGTATCGGGCGGGAAGGATTCATCTTTCGCATTATTCCTGGCCTTGAAGGAAGGCCATGAAGTTTCTGACCTTGTTACAATAATCCCGAAAAATGAAAATTCCTACATGTTCCATTCTGCAAACATCCATATTACAGGACTTATCTCCGAGGCATGCGGGATTCCGCTGACATCCGTGGTTTCATCGGGGGAAAAAGAAATAGAACTCCATGACCTGAAAACTGCCCTGAGACTTGTGAAGGTGGATGGTGTTATTGCCGGGGCCATTGAATCTGAATACCAGGCTTCTCGTGTGCAGCGCATATGCGATGAACTCAGGCTCATGATGTATGCCCCCCTGTGGCATAAAGAGCCGGAACCGTTGCTCAGGGAGATGATCGATCGCATGGACATCAGGATGGTCAAGGTGGCAGCAGCCGGACTTGATGAATCATGGCTGGGGCGGCGCTTTGATGGGAAACTGGTAGAAGACCTGAAAGGACTGCACAGGAAGTACAGGATCCATATTATGGGTGAGGGCGGAGAGTACGAGACCCTGGTGCTTGATGCGCCTTATTATAAGAAAAGAATTAACCTGCTTGAGACGAAGAACTGCTGGATGGGAGACCACGGCATGATGAAGGTAATTAGGGCCGGGCTTGGGGAGAAATAAGTCATCAGCCGCATAAGAGATAATAATTTTCAGGTCAAATCTCCCTGAACAAAACCTATAAGCTGTTTTTACTCATTCAGGATGATGTGTTGTACAATCTGCCATACGGTAAAACGCAAGTCCCGGTCGATATTCACAGCCGGCATCAGGTAAAAGTCATAAAACCAATGGATACGGCGGCGGTTCAAGATGAATCAAAAGAGATCGAAAGGGCACTCAAAAATTCCATAAAAAGCAGGCGCCTTTCAGAGATAGCAGGCAGCGGCAAAAAAGCAGTGATAATCGTCAATGATATTACCAGACCCACTCCCACTGCTAAACTGCTTCCTCCCCTCATTTCCGAATTAAAATCCGGCGGCCTTAAAGATGTTACGATCATATTCGGTCTCGGGATTCACAGGAAACAGACAGAAGAGGAAAAATGCTCCATACTGGGCGACCTGTATGGTAAAGTAATAAGCGTCGAGCACAATATCGATGATTGCGTGAATCTTGGCACAACATCAAGAGGCACACCTGTCGAGGTTTTAAAATGCGTTGCAGAAGCCGATATCGTGGTATGCACGGGGACTGTCGAATTCCATTATTATGCAGGATACTCAGGCGGTGCCAAGTCCATACTTCCCGCTGTGTCATCAAAAAGGAGCATATATGCAAACCATGCCTTCATGTTAGACCCTAAATCCGCAGCAGGAAGGCTCGATGGTCCTGTACGGAAGGATATCGAAGAGGCAGGCGCGATACTTGGCATCGATTTTATCCTGAACGTGGTCTTAAACGAAAGAAAGGAGATAATCTTTGCCGCAGCAGGTGACCACATAGAGGCGCACAGGAAATGCGCGGCTTTTCTTGATAAGATGTCAAAAATCAAGGTCGAGCCTGCCGATATCATAATAGTTTCACCTGGCGGGTGGCCAAAAGATATCGACATATTCCAGTCGCATAAGGCGCTTGAACATGCCAGGAACGCGGTGAAGGAAGGAGGATCGATCCTTCTTGTGGCAGAGTGCAAGGAAGGTTACGGCAACCGTGTGTTTGAAGAGTGGCTAAAATTCGATCGTGATGAAGCTATAAACAGATTTAGATCAGGATTCGTAATGGGGGGCCACAAGGCAGCCCTGATCGCGGCGCTGACAAAAAAAGTTGACCTGTACCTTATATCGTCCCTGCCTGATGAAATTTCAAGGAAAGCGTATTTTATCCCGGCATCCCTGGAAAATGCGCTGAACATGGCAGCCGGGAAATGCAGCGGGCCTGCAAAGATAATCGTGATGCCTTATGGCGGTTCAACCCTGGTTGCCAGCCGTCGATGAGAATATCAAACCTGTCTTGCCTCCAGTTCCCTCCACGCAATAAGCCCTCCGGCAGCAGCAGCCGCCCCTCCGAGCACCACTACATAGAGCCCGTATCCTGCGCCTGACTGCATGGTCGCCCCCAGGATTTTCCCCGATAATGAGCCTATGCCCTGGAGGTTGACCACGCCTCCCCCTACAACCAGGAGCCCGCATGCAAGCATCGCGATGCTCTGTATCCTTTCCTTCAGGATCACAGAAACAACGATACCAGCAATACCCAGCGCAAGGACGCCTATTCCCTGGAATTGCCAGTTAATGTCGCCGCTTATCAGTCCCAGGAGCACGCCTTCCCCGCTTTTCCACCCCAGGCCGTTTACGGATATACCGGATGCGAAACCTATTGATGAGGCGCTCATGCTTGCTGAGTACCAGGGGAGAAAGACGCCGATGATCGAAATTATTCCACCTGCCATAGCCAGTACCTGGCCTTTTGTGAGACCGTTCTTGGTTTCCATAGGCATGGTTTCATGTTTTTATGATATAAATACTTATAATTGCATGGTTTTATATTGTTTGTAAAAATGTTTAGCATGCTTGTAAAACTCAAATTCGATAAATCGAATGCGTTTAAACGTGTTAAAATGGTTTTATGGATATCATATAACACGATAAACCCAGTGCACATATATTTTTGCTAGCTAAAAACCCGCTACAAAAAACAAGAGATAAAACTATTTTCCGATATTTTTATATATTATTTCGTTAATTAATATGTGGGTCGAAAATATGGTATCATCAGATATTGATTGGAAAAAGTTAAAGGATGAAGTTGATAATGCAATAGAGAAGAATGATGCTGGTAGTATCGATTTCAGTTCTAAAGACATATATCAATGCAAATTTCAACAAAAATGCGCCGAGATTGAAAAATCTGAGTTTTCCCCTATTATGTCTGCAATAATTTTTGGGCTCGCGGGGGGCATGGGATTAATTTCGAGATTTAAAATGGATGATTTAGTTTCAATATACCAAACGATTATGGGACTTTTTCTGATATACGTTGCGTGGTTTTATTTTTATAGGAAATTCTATATTCCTGGACATAAAACCTGTATAGAAATTATAATTGATGCTGAAAAGCGGATTCAAGAACTCAGCAGAAAAGAGACTGAAATATCCAAAGAAGGATATCATGCATAAACTCAGGGCATTAATTTTCACTACGCTGCGAATCATTGCAATTGGGAATTTTAAGTCAGATTTGCTGTTTTTTACTGCACCATCAGAAAAACTCAGAGCCTGTTAATCTCACATCTTAATCCCCTTTCTTTACATATCTTCGTAATCCTCCCGAAAATCTCATTATAGTACGCAACATCCCCACCCAAAAATAGTCTCTCATACGCAGGTAACAATCCCGGATCAAACACCCTGATAAACTCTTTTACACCATCCCAGACCCCGTCTTTTATCCTTAGCCTGTCAACAAGAACATATTTCGGCCCCAATGCTGATATGGCATCTACCAGCGCCTGCGCATCTGTAATATAAGGCATCACAGGCCCCAGGAAAACCCATGTGCTGACACCGTTTTTTGAAAGCTCAGAAAGCGCTCTCAGCCTCTCCTCTGCACTTGATGCCCCGGGCTCGAGTTTTTCTCTCACTTCTTCATCCAGCGAAGTAAGTGTAAGGCCTACTTCGATATTTGAGAATCTCTTCAATAAATCCATATCTCTCAGCACAAGAGAAGATTTTGTCTGTATGCATACCGGGAAATCGTGCATCAGCAGGAGTTCAAGGCATCTTCGCGTTATCTCATATTTTTTCTCAACAGGCTGGTAGGGGTCTGTTACAGTCCCAAGCCCCACAACTCCTTTTTTCTTTGTCCTTAGCTCCTTTGAAAGGATTCGGGGCAGGTTTACCTTTACTTCCACCACTTCACCCCATTTTCCCTTATCCCAGTGGACAACGCAGGGGGCATAGCAATAGGCGCAGGCATGCCCGCAGCCCCTGTAAGGATTGAGGGCATAATCCAGTCCCGGCAGTTTTGAGGGTGAGAGTGCGGATTTGACTTTTATTTCGTTGATCATAATACAAATACTTGTTTATGGTGTTCTTAAATATTCACTCATTCTGTCAATGAGTTAACAATATATAAAATAAAATACTATCTCTAATCGGGGTTTAAATGAAAGAATATGACCTGATAATTGTAGGCACCGGCTCAGCCATGAACTATATTAATGCAATTATAGATATGAATCCTGATTTCAAAATTGCTGTTATCGATAAGGATGAACCCGGTGGAATATGTCTCACGCGCGGATGCATACCTTCCAAGCTCCTTCTTTATCCTGCAGAACTTATAAGGACAATTGGGACTGCGGGGAGATTCGGCATAGATGTGGAATTAAAGAACATCGATTTCAAATTTGTAATGGAAAGGATGCGAAGGTTGATATCGAATGATATCGACATGATACGAAAAGGACTATCAGGCAACCCGAATATAGATTATTATAACGCGACTGCAGAGTTCCTGTCCCCATATACGATGACCGCAGGCGGGGAGACTATTAAAGGAAAAATGATATTCCTCTGCACTGGTTCAAAACCCTTGATACCGGATATAAAGGGATTGGATGAAACCGGTTATCTCACGAGCGACACTGTACTTGAAATGACGCAGCTTCCTGGCATCATCGCCATTATTGGAGGGGGATACATTGCCGCAGAGTACGGTCATTTCTTCTCTGCGATGGGGTCTGAGATAACAGTCATCGGGAGAAATCCGCAGTTCCTTCCGGACGAAGAGCCTGAGATATCAGCGCTGGCAAAAAGGGATATGTCAAAATACATGAATATCATCACCGGTCATGAGGTTACCGGGGTTCAAAAGGGCGGCAATGGGAAGAAAAAAGTTATTGCACAGGATAAAAGCAGCGGGAAAGAAGTAGCTATAGAGGCCGATGAAATACTCGTAGCTTCAGGAAGGGGACCGAATACCGAACTGCTCCCTGAAAAAGGAGGGATAAAAACCGATAGCACTGGATGGATCGATGTGAACGAATATATGGAAACTTCCAGTCCTAAAGTGTGGGCTTTCGGAGACGCTGACGGGAAATACCTCTTCAAGCATGTTGCAAATCATGAATCCACAGTTGTTTTTTATAATGCATTCATGAACAAAAAAATAAAGGCGGACTACCATGCAGTACCTCATGCTGTTTTTTCATATCCTGAAATAGCGGGTGTCGGAATGAAGGAAGGCGAAGCAATAGAGATGTACGGGGAGGAGAACGTGCTAATAGGTTTTGAGAAATACGAGGATACCGCAAAAGGTGAGGCAATGGACGTGAAAGATTATTTTGTAAAGGTAATTGTGGAAAAAGGCACAAAAGTAATCCTTGGCGCGCATATAATCGGCCCCTATGCCTCGATACTTATACATGAGATCATAAATCTCATGTACACCCAGGATGGGAGTGCAACCCCTGTTATCCAGGGAATTCATATTCATCCCGCTCTAAGCGAGGTCGTGCAGAGGGCGTTCCAGTCGCTGATGCCTCCGGCGCATTATCACCATGTTCTCGGGCACATGCGCCTACAGGAGAATTTTTAAATTTATATCAGTGATTGAATTTAAACTAACTCTGCATACTTTACGTTCACCGCAAGGGGCGCAAAGTACGCAAAGAACGATTTTCATGAACTTTGCGCTCTGGTATGAAAGACATTTCATCGTCATCTATGAGCCACAGTTCATAGCCGACTTTGCGGTGAGCTATTTGGAAATAAATCCGGACTTGACCCTCTTTCTTTTCATATGGACAGCAGAGGCGATTCGCTGCTTAAAGAAACAGAAGAGGTTACAGTAGATGCAATGAATATGCTTGTGCCGCCGGAACATAGAAAATACGGGGGAAAGATACTGGCGGATTTCATGTACAATGATAATGCAGATTTCAACCCTCTTGGCAAGCCGCGAAGCACTGAAGGCGAAGGTGTTAAGAGAAAAGAAATAACTCTGGATAAGGAAATGGGCTATGTTAACAGGCTGCTCGGCTGGGCTGGAGAACATAAAAGAGCGGTTGGTTTGGGCATGATTGGCTTGCTTTTCGGCGGCGTTGCTGCAAACGAATACCGCAATAATAAGAAATTCGCAGATGACGTTGATTCAGGCATAGCAAAAGCTAAAGCCATGATTTTCGGCAGCGCACCTGTAGTTGTAATGGATCCGCCAGTGAACCCTCTGCCTGCAGCGGCCAATGATTCCAAAATCGCGGCGAATGCGAGCGTTACAAAACCCCTGTCTGAGGAAGAAGCATATTACCTTATCTTGAATTCAGATCCTGAAAAAATTAGGAAGGAACTAAGAAAAAAAGGCTACAACTATACACACCAGTTTACGCCGGATGCAAAAGTTTTCGGAAATACAAGCTTTCATAAAGAATTTCGGAAGAATTGGAGTGCATATAATCAGACTTATGAAGAAGAATGGCAAAATGCATTAAACGAACTCAAAAAAACGCCTGACTTCCGTGTTGGCGGAATGCCGGTTTATGATTTTGTTACAATGTATTTGGATGAGATGCACGAAGGTCCTGAAGGAAGCGGTCCAGACGGGCTTCATAAACCCGGAATCATATATTTTCCGAATGTCGAGCCATCTACTCTGATTCATCTTGCAATACATGAAAGCGGTCTTGATACAAAATATGCAGATACGGTTAGCAATAAAAATAAAGATTCTGCAAGATGGAAGTATAAACGAGAAGAGTTTGCAACACATGTACAAATTGACTGGAGGGCAATAAAGTTTAAATGGACGCCCGAAGTAAAAGAACAAAAGTTTAAAAATGCAATGACAACATACGGATAACTTAGTAAGGTCCAAGGTTAACTTTCCGTGAAAAAACGAACTTTTTGACTCTTTTGATTAGTCATGTTTATATATTAGACCACCCATAATACTATTGGTAAGGCTGATGAAATTAAAACATCTTCTTTTTGTGTTCTCTATTATCGCGGTTTTTTATTTAAGCTCACAAAATGCCACTGCTGAGTGCCTATACGCCTATCCACCCGGTCCCTTACAGGATCAAGTATCCATCTTTGATTGTATTGGAAGTACTGACTCTATTTGTGATAGTAGTTGCGGTGCCTGGACCGAAGGATGTGAAGGCAGTAAAATCAAAATAAAGGTTATTAGCCAGTGCTATCCCGCCATACCACTTAGTACATGTGTATTAATTGATAAAGGCAACCATATTCAGGTAGGTGTTCGTTATACCTACAAAGATTGTCTTACAGATCCTGTCAATAAGATATGTTATAATGGGAACTGCGTTGAATGTTTGAGTGATGCAGATTGCTCCCTCAGTAAACCAAAGTGTAATTTAGAGACGAATACTTGCGAAACTCCAATATGCACTGTCTGTACTGAAGACGGCACACCCAAAGACGCGTGTTCAACTGTCCCTGCAAATATAGGAAAGAAATGCCTTGATGTGGGTGGTATATGTTCACTTTACACCGATGTATCATGTGCACCACCACCATCCGAATGCACTTTCAAAAACGACCCAGTACAGGACGACGCTGCATGCCCTGATGACTGTACCGGAGGCTGCACTCTGAATAAAAACGTCTGCAACAGCGCAGGAAATTGCGTCAAAGCATCTTCATCGTACTGCGGCGCAGGCAACAGCTGTGCCAGCTCGACATCATGCTACACATCATCAGGGGACTGCGGCGGGTCTGCAGGCGGCTGTGCGTGGTGGTCGTCAACTTTTAGCGTCTGCTCAAGCGGATGCCCCGGAAGCTATCCCGATAAGCAGTCAGTCTGCTGCGAATCAATCGGGTATTCCGAATGCAACGGCAGGCCTGCATGCACTTCTTATAATCCGCTAAAAGGCCAAACCCCGTGCTGCACTGCAGACGGGGGAGGAAAAAAATTTTAGGATATGATAAATAAAATTAGGCGAAGTTAGGATTTAAATCCTGAAAAAGTCCTCAAGTCCGAGCTGGGATAACGTATCTTTCAAAACCGTGCTCTCTTTTATCCATCGCGCCTTCGGGATAACAAGCCTCGTGGAAATATATTCAAAAGACTCATCCAGCGAACTGAATTTCCGGGGTGGCATCCGAAGCGCCGCTCTCACGTTCTCCCTCACGTTCCACACCCCGACAGGCATGATGTAGCCAGGGTGCGCTTCCCGGAGTATCACCACGCGTGCCTGTCTTTTTTCCCTGACGAGATATTCATTCACAGCAAGCCGCGCAGCATAATAGCAGCCCCCTATTTCCGCATACGTCGTCCTCCCTTCATAACCCTCGGAGGATGCCATTATCGCTACGTCCTTGCCGAATGGGTTCCAGACAGTATTGGGATACCATGCCTCTATAAGTTCGTAGCTCCAGGCGCGCGGCATCATGAGGACCAGGAACCTGTTATCAAGCTGCCACGATTCAAAAACAAGATAATCGTTGATCAAAGGGAAATCCTTCATTTTCTCCATCAGATGGGCACCTATCATGCTATCAACCGCTGTGATGCTCCACCGCGTAGGAACGAAACGCCGCGCTTTGCCCTCACCGAAAGAACCAACTGAAAATGCTTTCTGGATACTTGATACAAGAGTGTCTTTTTTATAAAGATCAAGCACTGCGTCCTTTGCCTTGAGGTCGGTATCATTATACGCTTTTTCCATCCTCTGGTCGAATTTGGTGTTGCCGATGTCAATTTTTTTTAGAGGCGCAGTCGGCCCGAAAGGCTGTACCTCGTCATCAAGTACAAGTCTTGCACTTGGTTTTTTTAAGAACTCGGCTTCTACATCGATAGGAGATGCACACAGCGCCATCTCTCGTGTGACTTCTATGATGCGGCTGCTTTCAAGGTCCCTTATATGCACAAGGTGCTTTCCCCTGACAAGCTGTGAGCGAAAATCCACGATATCATCTATACTTTTCCCGATCCACATTTCAGGGGTGTCAAGGAGGCTTGTATCTCCATGCGATGGCGGGATGAGTGGCCCGACATATACATAGGGGTAGCCTATCCTGCCTATGAATACTCCGGGCGGGGAAGAGCCGTCTATATTAAGGCTATCGGTGAGCGGCCTGACTTTAACCCTGGAATAGAATTTAACAAGAACAGGGCACCTCTGTTTCCCGCATAATAACTTTGCCCCCCGGCATAAGATACAAAGGGCGTCGCCTCCGCCGCTGAATAGCGAATCCGGACTTTCCATGTATGAATAGATGATATAAAGGGATATAAAATAAATGCAAGCGTGGTGAAAGTAAGTCCCGGCAAAAGGATTAAACCCTCCGGAGTTATTAAGCCTCTCTCATGTTCATTGAAATCGACGGCTGGATGGCAAAACTCAGGTTTTCTGCGTGTCATTTCATACCCAACCACCCGAAATGCGGCTGCCTTCATGGCCATACCTATGCTATCAGCGTGCGGATAGAAGGGGAACAGAAAGGAGAGTTCATAATCGATTTTGAAACCGTGAAAGGGATCGTGAATGGTATATGCGACAGGCTTGACCATAAAGTCATGATCGCAGAAAAAGACCCGCGACTCAGGATAGAAAAAAAAGAGGGTGTGTCCATCGAGATCATTGAAAGCAAAAAAAGATATGTACTGCCGGCAGAAGATATCGTGTTCCTTCCCACGAAATCCGTAAGCGCCGAAGACCTGTGTAAATATTTTAGCGCCGGGATAGCAAAGGAGCTAAGAGCAAATGGCGCAGATAATATCAAGAAAATACATGTCAGGGTGGATGAGGGTATCGGACAGGGTGCAGGCTGCGAGTTGGGGATGTCAGGATAAGATTTCGAAGCAAGCTAAACACAAATTTTTAATACGAAGCGGTAATTCAGATTTGCAGTGATATCGATGGGGAACAAGAAGTATTTCGATAAGATCGTGAACTGCAGCAATTGCGGAAAAGAATATTATGACAGAATTAACTGAAGGTACAATAAAAGAAACCTTTGGCGACAAAACCTTTTACAAAGGACTTGATTACTATGACGGTAAACGTGTTCTTGATACGGTCAGGATAGGCAGCGCTCTTTACGCCCAGGTGCTGGGAAGTTCTGCAAAACCATACGAGGTCACAGCATCTATCAACGAGATGCACACAGAATGCTCCTGTCCTGTAGGATCGATGTGCAAGCACGGCGTTGCTCTCCTCCTGAAATGGATACATGAGCCTTCATCTTTTATTGATGCCGATAAATTCCTGCTGTCGCTTGAAAAAATGAGCAAAAGTGAAATAATCGGCATTATAGAAAAAATAATAAAGCAGAATCCTTCCCTGATCAATGAATTCTACATAGAGAAGGAGGAAAAGCCTGAGATAAACATAGATGCAATCTCGGAAAAGATAGGGTGGATAGTGCATGGGGAACTAGACTATTACAGCATCGATGATGCTATCGGGAGCCTTGAAGAAATAAAAAGCATAGCAGACAGGCTCAAAGAAAAGGGTTCGTGTAAGAATGCAGCTGATATATATTTAGCACTGGTGAAAGGAGGAATGACAGCATATGAAGAGGGAGCGGACGATTCTGATGGCGGTCTTGGGGATCTTGTGATCCAGTGCGTGACCGACTTCAATGAGTGCATGGAAAAAATAGACGACGTCTCATATAAGAACAGGCTCTTGGAAAGGATACTGGGTATAGTCGAGGAGGAAGATTACGGTCTTGAGACAGAGGAAATGCTTTACGGTATCGTAACTGATGAGAATATCCGGCGGATAGAAGAATATCTGCTGGAAAAATTGAAGGAAAAAAGAAAATCCGCTTCTGATTTCAGTTATACATATAAAAAAGAAGACACTTTAGAACTGCTGATCGGGTTGTACGGAAAACTGGGAAAGCCTGGAGAGAAGCTGCGCCTTGCCAGATATGAGCTTACGGAAAAAGAGGACTACGCAAGACTTGCAAATGTGCTGCTTGAGGAAAATAAAATTGAGGAGGCCTTCGATACGGTCAAAAAAGGATTAATGCTTTCAGGAGAAACGTTATCTGAATTAAATGAGCTGTACTTTACACTTGCAGAGAGATTGATACAGAAGAAACCCGATCTTGTAGATTTTAAGACCTCACTTAGTGTGGCCCTTGAAATGTTCTCAAGGGAGTTCGATAAAGAGGAATATGAAATAGTAAAAAAGGTCTTTTCAGGCATTGGCGGACTGGAAGAGTACAAATCGGCCATGCGAAAGGACCTGAAGAACAGGGATAGCGCCATGCGCGCGCTCCTGCACGACGGAGAGTTGAAGTCTGCGATAGATATGGTACGCACTGAGCCGGGGATTTCTTCACGGCTTATAATCGATGTCGCCAGGGCTGCCATGGAAAAGAACATGATAGGGGAATCCGCCCTTCTTACAAGGATGGTTCTTGAGCGCGGATGGGCCGACGACAGGCCACCTGTGAAAGAGCTTCTCAATTCGATGGTAAAGGCTTCGGACACCGGCACTCTTGAGGAATTGTGCAAGCATATTTCGAAAAAAGGAAGCTCTGGAACCGCAATCCTGCTTATTCCTCGCTTTATGAAGAAAGCACCCGAACTTTCTGGCATGCTTGCAAGGAACTTCATAAACGCAATGCCAGTGGAGCTTGTTATTAAGGTGGCGGGTGAGGTAGCCCGGAAAGCCCCTGAAGAAGGTGTTTCCCTGTGCAGACTCAGAATAAACAAGGATATTCTCCGTTCACATGTCCATTACGACAAAGCGGTCTTGCTGCTTGGAGTGATCAGGGACATATATGAAGCAAAGGGAAATAAGGCAAAATGGACTGAGTTCATAAGGAGGTTTGCTGCTGAAAACAGGGGAAAAAAGAGGCTGATCGAGATGGTAAGGAAGGAGTTCGGAGTGGTTTGAATGCCCTGTCATTTGAGGTACGGGGAATGAGAATAGTCATTGACCGCAGGGAAATGCGCTCCAGAGTGGCAGAGGCGCTTCGTAAGCTCGGTGCAGATATTGAAATCACCACTCTTGCGGTCGGCGATTATGTTGTAAGCAATCGAGTGGCATTCGAAAGAAAGACCGTGAATGATCTCTTTGCAACCATGATCGAGCGCAGGGAATTGTTCTCACAGCTTATGGACCTGGGGAGGTCGTACAAACGGCCCATCCTGATAATCGAGGGCGAAGATCCATTCTTCTTTTCAGGCCGCAGGGTGCATCCGGCGGCGGTGCAGGGCTTCCTCAATACGATCGCCCTCATGCACATCCCCACACTCTACACGCTCAACGAGGCTGAGACTGCGCAGGTCATCGGCATGATAGCCGAAAAAGAGCAGGATGGAAGGAACGCATTCAATCCGCACGGGAAGCGAAGCCGCCTCTCACAGGACGGGGCGAAAGAGTACCTTGTGTCATCAATTCCAGGTATCGGGCATGTGGCGGCAAGGAATCTGCTGCAGCACTTTGGCAGCGTGGAGAAGGTCATGACTGCGCCGCTGGAGGAACTCATGGAAGTGGAGCGCGTCGGGGCGAAGATCGCGGGCAGGATAAGGGAGCTTGCGGGAGGGCGGTATGGACCAAAATGAACGCCATATTATTGCTAAATACGGAACTGCTTGAAGTTCACAAGGAAATGTTAAATTATAAATACACGTATGAATACACTTAAGTATATGGCACACAAAACACTCACAATATCGGAAGAAGCATATGAAGCACTTGCCGGGCTTAAAAAAGAAGGGGAAAGTTTCACTGAACTCATAAATCGCATCACTGCACCTTTGCGGAAGAAAAAACTCAGCGAGTTTGCGGGGATGATAAAAGATGAAAAATTTGCAAAAGCAGCATTGGAAGTAAGACACCATTCAAGCAGATTGAAGAGGTCGAAACTGTGACAGTGTTTGATACGAATTTCTTGGTGGATCTTCTTAATGATGAACCGGGAATATCGCATATAGCTGATTCTTTTGAACATCCCAAAACAACTGCCATAAATGCCTTTGAACTATATTACGGAGCCTGGAATTCATCAAAACCAAAAGAAAATATTATAGAAATCAACTCCCTATTGAAGTCATTAGGCATACTTGAGGTTGACGCAGTTACTGCACAGAAAGCTGCTGAGATTCATACGAGACTGAAAAACTCGGGATCCACTTTGGAGCTCGAAGATGTTCTAATAGCGGGGATTTGCATAGTAAATAACGAAGAGCTTGTGACCAGGAATCTTGATCATTTTAAACGCATACCAGGTCTTAAGTGCAGGTCTTGGCAGGGAGACTATGGAATGACCTGAGAAAACTCACTAATTCCCGTTACGCAATTTTTTCTAATATTTACCGTTACGGATATTACTGTATTATTTTTATTCGAACCTTTTATTTTAATTTATAGCGATACTTCTATGATTGCCTTGATTTAACTATAGGATAGCTTATGAATGAGATTATACGTGGGCGTAACATAAGAGTATCAAAAGATTGTAGGAAAAACTGTATATAACAAATATTATATACAGTTTTTCCTTTGGTTTATTTGAATCCGATTGATAAATCGCAATCTCTATGTGATGTTAGCGATATTTAAAATAAGACATGAATAACAAAAAGTACATAAGAAAAAACTATATAATCTGTAGCAGGTGTGGAAGAAAAAGACTCCATCATGCACACGGTTTATGCAGTGGATGTTATATGTCGGTAAACCGAATAAATCAAATTAAAAAACATAATGCTGAAACATACCATAATATTTCTTATGATTTATACCAGAAATTAACTGAAAAATGCTGTATATGTGGTTTTGATTCAATAGTTGAACTTCATCATATTGATGAAAAACATGAAAATAACTCTACGAATAACTTAGTTGGCTTGTGTCCGAACCACCATGCTATGATTCATCATAGAGATTTTAGTGAAGAAATAAAAAAATTGATTCTAAAATAATGCAAATGTCATAAATTAATCATTTCTTTAAAAGAGATTTTATATACTTTGAACAAAAATAATAGAAAAGTTGTTTATGATATTTGATGAACGTCTTAGGAAGCTTACAATTGAGATGAAGTTGAGGGGTTTCTCACCACAGACGGCAAAAATGTATTTGTTTTATAACCAGAAGTTACTTGATCATATAAAAAAAGAACCAATAGACATCACAGAAGATGACATAAAGGATTTTCTTGCATACAAACTGTCAGACGATTCGCTTTCGACTAGCACGATTGCGCTTATAAAAGCAGCTTTAAAATTTTTTTATACTGACATTCTTGGAAAAAATATCTCTCAGATAAAAACTCCAAAAATGTCAAAAAAACTTCCAATAGTCCTCAGCCGGACTGAAATAAAAAACTTGATCGAAAAAACAGAAAACATCAAACATAAGCTCATAATTGAACTACTCTACTCTACAGGTTTGCGACTTTCAGAATGTATCAATCTGAAATACTCTGACCTTGATTTAAATGATGGTGTAGGCTGGGTTCGAATGGGAAAAGGTTCTAAGGACAGGATTTTTATTATTTCTGATACATTCAAGAAAGATCTTCTCGATTACCATGAAAAGAATGAATCTGACGGGAAAGGGTACATATTTTTGGTGAATGGTAAAAAAATGACATACCGTGGCATACAGCATGCAATAAAAGTTTCAGCAAAGCGCTCAGGTATTGAAAAACCCGTCCATGTCCACACTCTCAGGCATTCGTTCGCCACACATCTGCTTGAGAACGGCGTAGACATAAGGAAGATACAGAAACTCCTGGGACATTCGAATTTACAGACCACGCAGATATACACGCAGGTGTCTAGCGAAGAGATCAAGAAGATAAAGAGCCCGCTGGATATGCTCTGAAGTAATTTGCGTATTTTTATAAACAAAATCCGTAACGCAATATTTCTGCATATTTCCCGTAACGGTATTTTCTCAAATAAATGCCGTAACGGTGTTGAAACAATATGAGCCTGAAGCAAACTCATTATAATACATTAAAAATCAACAACGAACGATACTAACTCAGATCGGTGTGAGTTCGTATCGAGTTCGCTGTAAGTTTGTTGTCAAATCTCATCATATTGCTGGCACACAAAAGTAATACAGCGACGCATTAGGTTTTGCAGCGGCGCCACAAATTAATATGATACGATTTATGATTTTCAAACAGGATTTACGAGATTGATAGGATGAGATCAATTATCCCATATATCCTGTTATCCTATCGAATCGGCACCTCAGCCTATAATTTCCATTGAAAATACGTGTTTTTTTGCTTAAAATTAGAAAAATAAGAATTGGATTTGAATAAGAGTCAAGTGGGCAGAGGGGATTATGGTGGTGGTATGAAAAAAGAGGAGTTTTTTCTGCCCACTATGATTCGTATATATACGAACTATGGTATTTATAGTTTACGTTTCTTGTAAAATTAAATTATTCAGACGATTCAATACTTGAGGACATATCGTAATTCCGTAACGGTATTTTCGACCTATAACCCGTAACGGATATTCATGGCATAGGAGGGTAGTGGGCAGAGGGGATTATGGTGGTATCAAAAAAAGTTTTGTTCTGCCCACTATAGTTCGTATATAGACGAATGAACATATATAGTTTACGCTTCATGTAAAGTCGAAGAAATTGCGTAACGGGTTTATTACTACATTTTCCGTAACGGTAATTTATTTATTAACCGTTACGGAATTATGCAGCTATGCTTGAATCATATCGAGCCTTCCGGTTAATCTTAAATATAAAAACGTAACTAATGAAAGGCCTTGTTGTTCCTCAGAAAAAAAAATTAAAAACTGGTGGTGAATATGACTTATGCATATTTGTTTTTTGGACTGGTCATCATTTATCTGGCCGGGGCGGTCACATCGATCATATTAAATAAAAAAGACCGTCCCAGTACCTATGCATCTTTCATCAGCTCGTCCATCGCATCCATTTCAGGGATTATTTTCTCATTGTCCGTGCTCATGGGTGAAAATTTCACATTTGTCATGCCAGGCTCGTCGATCCTTGCATTTGATATTTTTGTGGACAAATTGTCTGCATTTTTCATTCTCGTGATATCCATAGCTGCTTTTGCGGTTTCAATCTATTCGATCGGGTACGCGAAAGAATATTTCGGGAAGAAGAATATCGGGTATCTTGGTTTCCTCTACAACATTTTTATTCTTTCAATGGTCCTTGTCGTATCTTCAAATAACGTCGTCATGTTCCTGATAGTATGGGAATTGATGTCAATAGCGTCTTATTTCCTTGTGATATTCGAGCATGAAAAAGCGGAAATCAGGAAAGCAGGCTTCATTTACATTGTGATGACACACATGGGGACTGGTTTCATCATCCTGTCGCTGCTGATCCTTGCAAGTTCAAGCGGAAGTTTCAGTTTCGCCGCCTTCCACTCGTCAGGTTCCGCAATGCCGCCTCACTTAAAAGACCTGGCATTCCTGTTCGCACTTATCGGTTTCGGGGCAAAAGCAGGTATAGTTCCCCTTCATATCTGGCTTCCATACGCTCATCCCGCGGCTCCAAGCAATGTATCGGCCCTCATGTCGGGTGTTATGATAAAAACAGCAATATATATGCTGATCCGCATATCCTTTGATTTCCTTGGGGCTGATGTCCTGTGGTGGGGGATACTGCTGCTGATAGTAGCGTCCGCTTCCGCGCTTCTTGGCGTAATGTATGCGTTGATGGAGCACGACATGAAGCGGCTTCTGGCTTATCACAGCGTTGAGAACATAGGTATCATCCTTATAGGTGTGGGTGTATCCATGATATTCGTTGCTTCCGGGCATCCGGAACTTGCAATATTCGGATTGATTGCCGGGCTCTATCATACGATAAACCACGCAGTATTCAAATCCCTGCTTTTCATGGGAGCGGGTTCGCTGATATATTCAACGCATACCAGGAACATCGAGGAGATGGGCGGACTTTTAAAAAGGATGCCCTGGACAGGCCTTTTTTTCCTCATCGGCTCGATATCGATCTCCGCCCTTCCGCCGTTTAACGGTTTTGTAAGCGAATGGCTGACCTTCCAGGCCCAGCTCCTGGGCATCAACCTGACGGACAATATCCTTAAGATCGCTGTGCTTTCAAGCAGCGCTGCGCTTGCACTGACAAGCGCCCTTGCAGCGGCATGCTTTGTAAAGGCTTTCGGGATAAGCTTCCTTGCCATCCCGCGAAGCCCACATGCAGAACATGCCAGGGAAGTACCGGGAACTATGCTCTTCGGGATGGGGATCCTTTCGCTCCTGTGCATAATCCTCGGGATATTTGCGTTATATTTCATACCTGTTCTTGATACGATCGCAGCCCCGCTTGTCGGGGCAGTCGCCATTAAGCCTATATATAATATATCGCCTGCGACAATGTTCCCGCTGGCAGGAAACATTTCAACTATGTGGCTGTTCCTGCTTTTATTCATTATTCTTCCCTTTCCTTTCCTCCTGGCGCTTGTGATAGGTGGAAGGACATCGGCACGAAAGTATGAGACATGGGGATGCGGACAGCCCTCTGTGACAGGAAGGAATGAGTACACTGCCACAGCATTCTCAAAACCGATACGTATGTGGTTTGGCAATATCTACAGGTCGCACAGGGAAATACAAACAACTTACGGAGGCTCGCCCTTTTTCAAGGATAGATTTATTTTCGACACTCAGATAGAACCCATATTCGAGAAATATCTCTACAGCCCCGTCACATGGCTTGCGCTTACTATCTCAAGATTAATGAGAATCATACAGACAGGAAGCATACACTTATACCTGCTCTATATACTCGTCACGCTTGTGATCGCATTGATATATGTGGGAAGCGGAGGCTAATATATTATTTTTATTCTAAGATAATACTTTCTTAATATAAATCTCATACGCTACGGGCTCGACAGATTTCCCTGCCCAGAATCTTATTACTTCTCCCCTGTGTATGATAGCCGTGAGAGGCAGTTTCTTTTCTTTTTCCTCTTCATGAAAGATTATGTTGTAAAGCGCTCCACCTTCAGGCTTATCTTCTGCTACTTCGATGACTTCGATCCTGTCCCAGTATTTTCTTGCGATCTCATCGACATTGTCCTGGTTTCCTTCGCAGAGCTTGCACTTATCGTCCCGTGTCCTGTCGCGCCTGATATTAAGAAGCACAGGGTGTTGGGCGGCATTTATCCTGTCGATAAGTTTTTCAACAGGTTCATATTTGTCAGCAATATATTGTTCGATAGAATCTTTATACTCTATCACGGCCTGCTCTATGGTTATCTTATTCGCCTTTGCCAGCGCTGCTATGAACTTCTGCCTGAATTTCTCTTTATGGTTGGACCTGAGTTGGGTCAGTTTCATAAATCCTCCTCAATCGAGACTGCGATTTGACACGTTAATCTTCCTCCCATATTTATCTTTTTTACGTTTCATCAAAAAGCTTAAATTGCCTTGCTTTAATAATTCACTTAAGGAGGTTTGATTGTCCCGCCTGATTTATCCGAGGATTACAGCGACGTTTATCGTCCTGTTATTAATGGCGCTTGCAGCCCTTTTTTTTCTTGTGAGCATTGACCTTATCGGCCTGGCTTTCAGGAAGCTGGGGTTCCCGCCGGAATATTCCGTACTCCTTCTTTTTTTATCTTTGCTTGGCAGTTACGTGAACATCCCTGTCAGTGAGATCACATCGCGGGAACCTATAGTTTCAGGCCGTATCATTGAATTTTACAGGTTCAGGTACGTGGTCCCGCCTCTTGAAGTAGAACGGCGGACCATTATAGCCGTCAACATTGGAGGTGCAGTTATCCCGGTAACGATATCTGTGTTCCTGGCTACACTCGTAAACGTTAGCGACATACTTATCGGAGTTTCGGCCATGACAATTCTTATCCATCTGATAGCCCGGCCGGTGAAAGGTCTTGGGATAGCAGTTCCAGCATTGATCCCTCCTGTTGCTGCTGCTGCATTAGCGCTCCTCATATCTCCGGGTGAGGCCCCCATTATAGCTTATATTTCCGGAACCCTGGGCAGCCTCATTGGAGCAGACCTCCTTAACCTGAAAAAAATCCCTGAACTTGGTACTCCTGTAGCTTCAATCGGCGGGGCGGGTACATTTGACGGCATATTCCTCACAGGGATAATATCAGTGCTCCTGGCATAGCCGCCAGATAGGTATTATAAGAAGACTGCACCCTTATCAGATGAACTTACCTGTTTCTCGTATCTGGCAAGATAGCCTTTTGTGACCTTTGGAGATGGTGCTTTCCACATTTTTTTCCTTTTTTCCATCTCTTCCTGTGATACCTTGAGATCCAGAACCCGCCCTGGTATGTCCATCTCAATAATATCCCCATCCCGCACAAGAGCGATAGGCCCGCCAACAGCTGCTTCAGGTGATACGTGCCCTATGCATGGCCCCCTTGTCCCGCCTGAGAACCGCCCATCGGTAATAAGCGCGACCGAATCTATCAATCCCATTCCTGCTATTGCGGCAGTGGGAGAAAGCATCTCTCGCATCCCGGGGCCGCCTTTTGGCCCCTCGTAGCGTATTATTATACAGTCGCCCGGATTGATCTTCTTTTCCATTATGGCTTTCATGGCAAGTTCTTCGCTGTCAAAAACCCGCGCAGGTCCCGAATGTTTCAGCATTTTCCGGTTTACAGCACTCTGTTTTATCACGGAGCCAAGGGGGGCCAGGCTTCCCAGCAGTACTGCGATCCCGCCTTCTGCGTGTACGGGGGAATCCAGTGTGGCGATTATCTCCTTATTGGCACGCGGATTTATTATTATGAAATCTTCGAGGTTCTCTTTTAAGGTCTTTCCTGAAACGGTACTTACATCAAGATGGAGCCTGTCATGGAGGCGCTGCATGATAGCAGGAACGCCCCCTGCCCGTTCAAAATCAATAAGGTACCTGTCCCCCCCAGGCCTCAGGTTGATAAGATGCGGCGTTTCCCTGCTTATTTCATCGAATCTGGAAAGTGGCGGCAGGCCAAGCCCGAATTCCTGTGCTATCGCGGGCAGATGCAGCGCAGTATTCGTGCTGCCGCCGATGGCCATGTCAACACGTATTGCATTATCCAGGGATTCGTCTGTTACGATCTGGCGTGCTGTCGTTCCTTTTTTCACAAGTTCAAGTATCTTCATGCCTGAATGCTTTGCGATCCTTATCTTTTTTGCATCTACCGCATGTGCAGTTGCGCAGCCAGGAAGACTCAAGCCCAGCGCTTCTGTGACACAGGCCATGGTATTTGCCGTGAAGAGGCCTGCGCACGAACCTGCGCCGCAGCATGCGTAGTCCTCAAGGTTCTTTAAATCCCGGTCTGAAAGTTTACCGCCCTGGCGCTGTCCCACGGCTTCGAAAAGTGATATCAAATCCCTTGGCTCATCACCCACGATACCTGGCATCATCGGTCCTCCTGTAACTACGATAGCAGGGATGTCAAGCCTCCCCGCAGCCATCAGGTGGCCAGGCACTATCTTGTCGCAGGTAGGTATCATGACCATGCCGTCAAACTGGTTCGCCTCGACCATGAGTTCGACGCTGTCGGCTATGATTTCCCTGCTCGGCAGTGAATTTTTCATTCCAGTATGGCCCATTGCGATGCCGTCGCATATCCCGATTGTGTTAAATTCGAACGGGACGCCTCCTGCCATCCTGATACCCGCTTTTACAGCTTCTGCAAGCTTATCAAGATGAATATGGCCCGGGATGACCTCGTTCCATGAATTAACCACTCCTATGAACGGCAGGGACATTTCTTCATCTGTCAGCCCGACTGATTTTAACAAAGACCTGTGCGGGGCGCGCTCAAGTCCTTTTTTGATGTTATCGCTTCTCATAGTATGTGGATGTTAGATGATCTCAATTATTTTAAACATTATGCTGGAAAAACATGATACACCCAAAAGCTTTATCAATAAACCCATACGTTAAGGATAATCTCAATTAAGATTACTCGGTGGCTTTTATGACCCAAAAGACAAAAGGAAAGAAGAAACGATTGGCAAAAGCGCATAACCAGAACCAGCGTGTTCCGGCATGGGTTATCGTCAAGACAAAAAGGAAAGTAATGACCCATCCGCAGAGAAGGCACTGGAGACGCAGCACCCTGGAAGTTTAAGGTGAAATAATATGGCAGACATTGAAAGAATTTATACAATCCCGCTTTCAGATGCAAGGAAAGTCCCTCGTTGGAAGAGGGCAGAAAGCGCAGTGAGAAAGGTAAGAGCATTTATTGCGAAACATCTGAAGACAGACCCTGAAGAAGTTAAGATCGATAAAACCATAAATGAAAAGATATGGGAAAGAGGTTCCATGAAACCGCCGTTAAAAGTCCGGGTCAGGGCGGTCAAGTTCGAGGCTGGCGGCGTGCAGGCTGAACTTGCCCAGGAATAATCTTTTTTAAGAGTTTGATTTGAAGCGCAAGATAAACATATCCGGGAGCCCGGTACTGGGCGTTTTTGCGACCTGTACCGAGGAATTTGTTTTTGTCCCTTACGATGTTTCGGATGAGACCATTCAAGATCTGGAAGAATCACTTGGTGTAAAGGCCGTCCGGTCGTCGGTGGGCGGAAGTTTTATTATCGGTTCGCTCCTCTGTGGAAATTCAAATGGGGCAATAGTTGCAGGTTTCATTCTTGATAAGGAGATGAGGACCATCAGGAAACACATGAAAGCTGCAAGATTGTCAGGCGAATTAAATGCCGCAGGGAATTTGATACTTGCCAACGATAGTGCGGCACTGGTTCATCCAGACCTGTCTGACAGATCTATCGGTGTTATCAAAAGAACCCTTGGCGTTGACGTGAAAAAAGGGACTATCGGGGGTTTAAAAACTGTGGGAATGGCAGGAATCGCAACGAACAAAGGGATACTTGTTCATCCAAAGGCTACATCAAATGAGATTGCCACACTGGAAGAGGTGTTCAATCTTCCTGTTGATATCGGAACTGTCAATTTCGGATCCCCGCTTGTGGGTTCAGGTATTCTTGCCAATAGTAAAGGCTACGTAACCGGAGAAGACACTACAGGTCCTGAAATCACCAGGATCGAAGATACTCTCGGTTATGAGTAAGCAATAAAATTGAAATACCATTATCTACAAATCTACATGAGAAACTATGACAGATAGAAAATACATAATCGAGTCCAGAAGATATATCGGTGAAGATGGGAAAACGACATACGATACCTGGGTCACAAATGCAAATGTGATAGAAGTAAAACACAATGAACAGTATTTAGTATTTTACCCGCTTGAAGGAGAACATGCAGGAAAGAAACACTATATACCGTTCTCGAATATTCATATAGTAAGGGAAATATAATTCAAAGTGAGGAAGAACCGGGTTCAAAATTCGGTTTCTTCCAGGAATTTCCTGAAAGTTTCGATTTCGTTTTCATTTTTCATAATTTCATCTTTTATTTCAGTCCCGATCTGTGTGATTATCTCTTTGAGATTCCCGGTATCAAATCCTTTTGGGACCTGGACTTCAAAAAGATAGTCTTTTGAACCTACTTTTATGGTTCCATACATGAAATCCTTGTATTTTAATACTACATTTCGAATTATCTGCCTGACAGAATCGTTTTTAAATCTATGTTCATTGATTATATATTCCGGGTCTGCATACTTCCATTCGATATTTAAGGGATACACCTGGATAGTATAATTCAGTTCATCCACATTTGTCATTCTGGCTTTGAGTTTAAGTTCTGTTGTTGCGTTCAACCCATTCATATTCAATACCCTCTGAAATATAGGTAGTAACAATATATATTTCAGAAACTAAAAAGTTATCGGATTGAATAAATATCCGCGAGATTCCATAGCTCAGGCGATGAGCGTCCCTTCTTTCCGTGTCAAATCCTTAAAAGCAGCCATTAACTTTTTAGTTACATTTCCGGGCTTTCCGTCTCCTATTGACCGCCCGTCGATTTTCGTGATCGGGGCTATTTCGGCAGCCGTACCGGTAACGAAAACCTCATCTGCCGTGTAAATGTCGAACAGGCCCATATTAGTCTCTGTTACGGCAATTCCTTCCTTTACAGCCAGTTCAATAGCAGCCGCCCTTGTTATCCCGCGAAGGTTATTAAGGGTCGGGGGCGTGATGATCCTGCCATTTTTTATGACAAAAATATTATCACCAGAACCTTCTGAGATATTCCCATGCACATCGAAAATTATAGCTTCGTCGCCTCCCTTCACATTTGCTTCGATCTTGGCCAGGATGTTGTTAAGATAATTCAATGACTTTATGTTCGGGGGGAGGGATTCGGGGGCGTTTCTCCTGATGCCTACCGTAACGGCTGTCAGACCTTTTTCATACAGGTCGCCATACATGGCGCCCCATTCCTGCGTGATGATGAATACATTCGGTTTTGGACATTTTCTTGGATCAAGCCCAAGGTCCCCATCCCCGCGTGTAACTATGGGGCGTATATATGCATCGCTCAACTTGTTCTTCTTTAAGGTCTCTACAATTGCCTTTTTCATATCCTCTTTTGAAAGGGGAATTTGCAGGTCTATCGCTTTTGCAGAATCGTACATCCTGTCCAGGTGCTCATCAAGCCTGAATACACGCCCGTTATAAGCCCTGATTCCCTCAAAAACGCCGTCCCCATATAAGAAGCCGTGATCGTATATTGAGGTTCTTGCCTCATGTTTTGGCACAAATTTTCCGTTGAAATAAACTAATAAATCCATGAAGATCCCAGTCCCATAAGGAAAACATGGGATATATGCGTTTTGATTGCCAAAAATAGCAACTCAAGCTCTTCCAGGCAGGAATCAGGGCTCAAATTAAGAATCAGTAGAGGGGTCGGTTTTGATTATATAACTTTTCTTTTTACTATTATATTAAAACGCAAGATTTATATTACATGAATACATTTTAGCCCAAGGGTGAAATATTATGAAAAGTCTATCAGTTAATGTTCTCGACAAGGCAGACGAAGAATTCGCTGATACCCTTATTGAATTAGGATTAAAGAGAAATGTTGCAAAAGTTCTCACTTACCTGAAGAATGTTAAAGAAGTTACTTCAAGAGACCTTGAAATGGGCTCGGATTTGAGACAGCCCGAAGTCAGTATTGCCATGCGTGAACTGGAAGAACTTGGCTGGATAGGGGAAAGGGAAGAGAAAAAACCAGGAAAAGGCCGCCCCTATAAGATATACCAACTCCAGACGGGCATAGAAGCTATCATCGAATATCTTGAAAACCAGAAGAAAAAAGAATCGCAGGCTATGATGGCAAGCATCAAGCGCCTTAAAGAATTAACTAAATAAACCTATTAACTGTTTTTTAATTTTTCTTCAGGAATTCCACATACGTCGCATTTATCTTTATCTGAAGGCTTCCGCATTTCAGAATCCATGGCTCTTGTTCCCTCTGCAAGGACGGCGGCATTGGACAGGGAACCAGCAATCAATATTGCATCGAATATCTCTTCCTTTGTTGCCCCATGCCTTTGAGCAACCCGGATATGTAGTTTAAGACAGTGCTCGCACTTGAGGGCTGCAGAGACGCCAATCGAGATCAACTCTATTGTTTTCTGGTCAAGGCGCCTGAATTCACGGATTATCTCATTTTCATAAATAATCTTGGCTGCCAGCAACGAAGGTGAATCCTTCATAAAATTAAGAATATACGGGATTTCACCGTATGCTTTCTCCACTTCCTTCAATAATTCTTCTGCTGCATCATCAGGCTTTTTTTTCAATATTTTTTCGATTTTCTGTAAGTCCATAGTTCCAACAAAACATTTGTATTTCTATAGTAAATAAACATTTGTATTTAGCAATCTTCCAATCAAACTTGACCAGAAGCTGAAATACCAGGAATTACTCAAGCCCGAAATGTTTTGCATTCCAGTCAGCAATGGCCTGGATCTTCTTGATCTCCTCTGTCCCCCCTTCCATGGTAAATAGATGCTTGAAGCGTCCCTGGACTTTGAGATACTCCTCAACAGGCTTCCTCTTCTTGAGTTTGCGCACACCTGTGACCTCACCATTTTCCATCTCATACAGCGGCCACATAGCAGTCTCCACCGCGAGCCTTCCTACTTCTATGGTCTTTGAACCTTCGAACTTCCAGCCGGTACAGCATGGGGCATGCACATGAACATATGTTGGTCCTTTCGTCTCTGCCGCTTTTTTAACCTTTTTGAT